>NZ_KQ960183.1:100747-109239 GCF_001553115.1 Aedoeadaptatus coxii | reverse complement strand
AATGACGCAGGAACAAAAGGAACCGTTCTTGCGAGACATCTCATTCAATCATTTTTACCGGGAGAAACAAGCCCTGAATTGGCTCACCAGATTGGTATGGAGCTGTGTAAAAAGATACTCAAAGATGGTACGAATTTGTCTTATCTACTCACGTAGATAAGGGGCATATCCACAATCACATCATCTTCAATAATGTAAATATGGTAACAGGTAGATGCTACCAGTCTAACAAGAAAAGCTACCACCAAATCCGTTATCAGAGTGATAAACTGTGCAAAGAAAATAATCTATCCGTCATTGACGAGTTTTACGAAAGCTATAAGAAAAAATATAATATTAAAGGTAAATCTTGGTATGAAAACGAACAGGCAAAGCATGGCACTTCTTGGAAAAGTAAACTTCAATTTGACATTGATAGAATGATTAAACAGTCTAAGGACTGGGACGAATTTTTAAAGAAGATGGCTGATCTTGGCTATGAAATCAAATACGGTAAGCACATTGCTTTTAAGCCAAAAAATAAGGCGAGATTTACAAGGACTAAAACAATCGGAGAAGATTATACCGAAGAAAGATTAAAAGAACGCATTACAGAAAGAGAGTTTATCAAGACTCCCGCCGTCAAAAAACGCATCGGCAATGTTATTGACATGAACACCAATGCAAAGGTAAAGGAAAACAAAGGCTACGAATATTGGGCAACCAAACATAACCTTCATACAATTGCTGAGTCTGTTATTTATATCAGAGAACATGGCATTAAATCCGTTAAACAGCTTGACGAGTATATTCAAAAAACAGCCGATGAAAGGCAAAATATACAAGAGAAAATCAAGGCTATTGATAAGGAAATGCAGAAGCTTTCTACCACTATGGAACAAGTTCATACCGTTAAAAAACACAGAGCGTGCTACAAGGAATATACTGCTAATCCGTCTGACAAGGCATTTTTTGAAGAGTACAAAGCTCAGATTACCCTATATGAAAATGCTCTCTCAGAGCTTAAAAAATCCTATTCCAAGCTCCCAAATTCAAAGGATATTTTAGCTGAGCTTGATAAATTACAAGAAAAAAAGAACACCCTTATGCAAGAGTATTCTTCCTCAAAATCCACTATGGACGAGCTTTATAAGATACGAAAAAATTACGGAATTTATATGGGTAAGGAGATGGAGAGATGATATATTTGTTTCTCTCCAAAATATTTTTGACAATCTCTCTTTCCCTTTAACTAAGCTTAAAAATTTAAAGCTTTTTTTAATAGATCATACTCATAGTCCAGTAATATATTTTTCAAAATTTTAATATTTTGGCTCAACCATGGTATTATTTCCACATTATCATTATATGTTTTATTATCTTTTTTGAATTGAACTTCTATTTTTTTTATTCCTGATGATGGCACTCCAAAATCTATCAAAAATCTAAAATCTTCACCTATTTGCCCATTCTCTAATAATGAATTGAATATGCTATAATCTCCATAGTTACGATTGCTATTCTTTTCAAAAGTATATTTTTGAATAGAATCCAATACTGAAAGCAACTTCGGAATTTTATAATTCGCATCATTTCTAACAAACTTTAAAACGTCTTCAATAGCTTGTTCATGAAAATTCTTATTTGATCTTTTTTTTCTTAAGAATTCTTCCCTTTTAAAAATTGTTTCCTTTAATGATTTATTAATAATATCCAACGCCATTATAGCTTGAGACTTTGCAAACTTTTCACTATCATTATTGTCTAAATATTTATACGCCAAATAAAGTGTCCTCCATAATTCTTCATATGAAGGAATTCTACTCCACTTTAAATAAGATAAATTACCAATATTTAATCTAATATAATTGTATAATTTCTTCTGTCCTTCCACAGAAATTAGATTTTTTCTAATTATCGCCTGTAAATCTCCTGGTATTTCTGATTCCAACAGTTTCCTCCTATCTTTATCTTCAACATATTCATCAGGTATGCTGAATAATATCTCATCTGATATATTAGCTTGATCAACAAAAGGAACATCAATCGAAAATTCTTCAGGTTGCAATTCCTCATTAAATAAATAAACATTTCCAGTATAGTACTTTCCCATTCTGCCCGCTCTACCCTTAATATTAGCAAAGTCAAAAAAATCGATAGGATTACTTCCTTTATTTTGACTGTATATTAAGATATTCTTTGCAACAGTGTTCACGCCTTCTATTAACGACACAGTTGCAAACAAAATTGACAGAATTCCATTATTAAACATTTCAATTTCAGAAGACACTATATGTCGAGGTAAAGCCCCATTATGAGCTCCAATTCCATTCATCATAAGTTTTTTAAGTTTCCATTTTTCAGATATATTTTCATCCATCCATTCAAATACTGGTAAATTACTATTAGCAAAATTAGTAGGTTTTAAATAATTTATATATTCATTGGCTAATTTATACGCTTCATTTGGTGATTTTACATACACTATACTTGGTTCTTTTAGTTCTTTAAGTAATTTAAATAATTCTTTCTTTTTTTGGTTACTTTTCAGCGGTCTATTATTTTTACGAACTTCTATTATATTAGTATTAACCAATGAATAGTCTGTCTTAAAAAAAACAACATTATATCTTTCAATAAATCTGTCTGAAAGTGAATTTACACAAGGTGTTAAAAACAAGGCTTGAGGTTTATAATCCATTATTTTCATTATAGAAATATTTAAAGCATCTATTCTATCATCATTTCTTAAGTTACTAACTTTATAAAATTCGTCAACAATAAAAAAATCAATTTTAGGCAAACCTACATATTCAAGAACTCTTTCTGCCGTCAATATAAATATATTCCTATCAGTAGCTTTTTGTTTGGTGTTTATAACAATGTTGTAATAATTTAAATATTTACTCATGTTTTTTCTTGTTTCATCAATTAATGCAAGTGTAGGTTGAATTATTAAAATGTTATTATACTGTTTTCTGGCAACGAATTCTTCAATAAGAAGACTTTTTCCAAAACTCGTTGGAGCACTAACTGCAACATTTTTCTTTAAACTAACTGCCCTTTCAATTTCCTTTTGTTGCTCATGAAAATATATACCATTTAAAAAATCTGATTTAAAAAAAGCACTACGAACACTAGATTGCAAAGATTGATTATAATTTTCAATGCTTTCAATTTTATCAATATAATAAGGATAAAAACCAGCTCTTTCAATCAAATCCAACCATATGGATTTAGCATCATCATTAACTTGATCCCAATTTTCTAGTACATTTATCAAAAATTTCCTTGCATCAGTTTTGTCAATAATAGAAGTATAATATTTAGTACAATTCCAATTATATTCAAAATCTTTCAAATATTCAGCATTAAATTTAACACTATCATTCATATTTGCTGCCCTCCTTTTAATTTTTGATGAAGAGAAGATACAAATTCTCTCTTATCATCTAAAGGAAATGCCAACAAATAAACATTTAGATAATTTGCCCATGGGTGTTGACTTAATAAAGTATTCATTTTCTTATCTAATTTTTCTACTTCTTCCTTTAATGTTTTTTCGAAATTATCTTTATTAAAGTTGACTAAGCTATTACTTTCAAATGCAGCAAACAAACATACATTAATATCTGCTAATTTATTGAGAGTTTTCGTATTAGGATCCAACAATTTTAAAATATAATCGTCACAATCAATTTTAGAGTCGTGTATTCTATTTGTAATAATTTGAAATTCACTATCTAGAAAATTAACATTAAAATGATTTACTACATCGTTTGCAAGTTCATTAATTGCTGTAGATGAATTTTTATATAGTTTGGATTCTCCTAGCCATATAATTTTTTTATTGGTATCTACATGAACTGCATCAAATCCATGTGCCACACTACCAGCGCTATCTTTAAAATATATTTTAGAAATCAATGCATCTGCTCCAAAATACTCGTGTAAAAGATGGTATAATAATAATTCACCAAATTCACCTCTTTTGATATATTTATCTTCTGTAGATGTAGAGTCCAAATATTCTCTACTAGCTTCCTGAATTTCTTTAATAGAATATATTTTCTTCATAGCTTCTCTTACAGTTGGAACCAAGCCTATTTCATCTTTTTTCTTATTCATTACATCTGTTCCAAAAGCAAAAGCAGGAATATCATCAAATAATTCATTATAAAATTTGTCTTTTACTTGACCATAGCCATTATCAAGTAAATCAAAACTTATATAGTAAATATGCAATTTATTATTGATTTCTATATTATTTGAATGCTTATGACTCATTTTTTCTCCCTTCTATTTTTATTTAATCTATACTTTAATAATTTATAGCCAATCTAATACTTATCTTTACCAGTGGAGTATCACACTATAATTAATCACTCAAATTTGATCTATTTTCAATATTTACACATTCAACAATTTCTTTAATATCACAATCCAAAGCACTACAAATTCTAAGCAAAACATCCGTAGTTACATTTTGCCCATTTTTTATTTTATAAAATGTACTTTTACTTACTTTTGCCTTTTCCATCAATTCATTATTTGTCATATCTAAATCAATGAGTTTTTTAAATAATCTTTTATAACTAAAAATTCTCTATATACCCTACATTGAAAACTAATATTTATTATATTATACCATTAAATGTCGGTTTAATATAAAAACGTTCTCATTAAAATGCATTTAAGTTTTTAAAAAAAGAAGCAGAATAATTCCACTTCTCTAATCACTTAATATTTCCTTGTCTGTAATATTCCAAACAGTGTCTGCTGGAATATTACAGCTCACTAACCCTATTTGAAATAATTGTAACTACATCAACAACCTTATCAAAGGTCAAATCTCCAATATACTTATTTTCACTGCGATATACTTCCCACAAAGATCTTAGGTGTGAATCTTCTTTTATGTCCTCGATTATTTCCTCATAGTCTTTTATTATCTCCTGACTTCCTCTTTTGTCGGAAGTTCTTTCTATCGCTTGTTTTAAAATTTCATAATCTATCTGGTCTTTTTTTAGCTTGTAGAGAGTGTATAGGTCATAGAAGTCTCTCATTCGTGTTGTTGTTATATTTCTTCTGATTATGGTTTCGTATTTTTCAGCTAAAATTGTTTCTAATGGATATGCCATTATTTTAATATCTTCTTTGGTAAATATACATGGATAGGTGTATTCTATCTCTTTTGGTGTTATTGCATCTCCTGTTGTTAGGTCTAGTTTCATCGGGTTTTTGGTCTTTCCAACATTTGCTATTAGTGATATTCTAAAGTTCTCGTACTCGTCCTCTTCCCTAATATAACTAATGTCTTTTATTTCAAATTTTATTCCATCTTCTACATTGATATTTATAATTTCATCTACGACTTCTTTTATTTTCTCTTCTTTTAGGGCTATGCCTTTTATGGTTGTATCCATGTCCATAGTTGTTCTATTTTCAATACCAATTAGAGATGATATCAGGAATCCTCCTTTTATTACAAAATTATTTTTGTAATTTGATTTGGATAGCCTTTCTAAAAATCTTTCGAAGAAATATATTTGCAGAACTTCTTGTGATTTCAGATTTTTCTTCTCTGCAAGACTTCTTATCTTGCCCTTTATACTCTCGATATTAATCACGATAATACCTCCATGTATTTTCTAATTTCATTTTCTATTTTAAATAATCTACTGTATTTTATGAGTCGTCTTAGATTTTTATTTGATGATTTAAAGTATCTTTTTATGGCTTCTGTAAAAATTTGCTTATCTATTTTTTCTCTGTCGATTATGATGTCACAAATTGTTCGATCTATATCGTAAACTGGAATAAGGTTGCCTTGTGGTGATTTTATTTCTGTCTTTCCTAGTTCGTATAAATCTCTTTTTACATAGTGAACTTGTAGATCTTCGTACCTCTTTTTGATATGGCTGGCATTATAGCCTTGGGGTACAGATATATGAAATACATTTGGGGTCCTATCTGATAGGTCATGTAGATATAGGGCTGTTTGATGGGAAAATATAATTCGATTGCTATTTGATGATATTAAAACAAAATCGTCTATTACTTTTCCTTTTAATTGATATAGTCCTGGTCTTAATCTTTCTAATTGTCCGATTTTTGTTAATTCTGATAAATTATGCCTAGTATATCCAAGTTCTTCTGCTTCTTTGTTGGTGATTACTAAATTTTCTTGTATATATTCTTTAAGTATATTCATAGTCCGCCTCCTCTCGTTTACGCTTTTATTATATGTTATAAAAGCGAATATGTAAAGTTGCTTATGAGTTTTCCATTTTTTGAAAAAGGATGTAACGAAATATTACTCCCTTTAATAAAAAAAGAGCAGCCTTATAAGCTACTCTTGTAGAAAGTACAAAATGAGTTATTATATTTTTTGTGTTTCCTCATACTAGTCTCAAAACTACTCTTACATCCATGTAGTTTTTTTGAGTCTTTTTTACATATCCTTCTTCATTTTTTTCAAATACAAAATGCTTATAAAACTGCTTAAAATGCAGGATTTCTATATTTACATCTTTTGTATCAACGCTATAGTCTCCACATGGCTTGAGAGGATAGAATGAATGTCATTTGAGTGTGTCCGTTCTCGGGAACATATCCACTGCGTTTTTGGGGCTATCGGTAGACGGGAACATATCAATACACCTCATGGATTATTATTTTAGAATGGATTTTAAGTAATCTAATAAATCTGATTTAGTTAGAGGCTCTGCATGACTTAAAATACAATACTTACAGTCGAAACTTTCTATCAAATTTGTTAATGACATTAATTTTTCTTTATCCATATACCCATCATTGTAGAAATCCTCGCTTGTTGAATCTCCCAAGAACAATATTTTTTCCTCAGGAATATAGATAAGCACCGTATCTTCCGAATGGGGTGAAACCGTATGAAAAATCATTGCGGTTATTCCACCGAGATTAAGGGTAAGCTCTTTTTCAAATTGGATATCCGATAGAACGGCAATAATTCTTTTATTATCTACATATTCTCTAGCTAGGCACTCATCATCATTTATCAAAAATTTTATATATGCACTGTCAGATAGTTTGGCTCTTTCCTATTTCAAAAACTCGTTGGTTTTATGGTGTGCAATGGACAATCCGTGAATTTTATGCATTCCAAAGGTATGGTCCCAGTGCCAATGAGTGATGACAGTAAAATCTGGCTTCTTTAGGTCCTCGATTTCTAGGGATTTATAAAATTCATCAACATGGTCTGCTGAATTTCCTGCATCAATGGCAAGTGCAATTTTATCTCCATTTAAGTATGCCAACATAGGCCTATCAGTTTCTGGTTGATGTGGATAATAAAAGACCCTGCTAGTTATCTTTTTCAGTTCCATTTGCCATCCCACCTTTCTGGTAATAAATCTTTCAGCAACACTTCTTCCATTTCAGGTAATACAATTTGGGTCTCTATATTTTGATTATCTATCTGTGCAATAAACTCTCTGCACCTTCCACATGGTGGAAGTATACTCCCATCTTCAAATACAGCGATAATCCTTTTGATTGCAGTTTCATTGTTCTTTACCATTTCAGCAATAGCTGACTGTTCAGCGCATAAGCCAATAGAACAGGGCAAGTCAATGCATATTCCTGTAAAGATGTTACCGCTATTTGTCTCCAACGCGCACGCAACATGCCCTGAAGTTCCAAAGTTCCGTAACTTTTTATGATTAATTATACTGAAAGCAATTTGATATAATTCTTGTTTATTCATTTTCTTCTCCAATATTATTTAGCTTAATAATACGTTATTCTTTTTTCAAAACACTAAGTTATTCAGTTCACCATCAAGAACTTTTATAGTTTCATTTCTTTCCTTATCCTCTTGATTGTCATATAAAAGTTGTTCAATAAACTCCCATATATCTTCTAGTTTACGTCTAATATGATAGAATAACAAAGCATCCGTATTGATTAAAAAATCTTTGTGTAATTTCAGGTATATGTTCATAAATACATCATAATATGGCTTATCAACAAAAAACATGAGATCAGCTTTTACTGGAGCCAATTTCAAGCCTTCCCAGTCAATTAGAACTAACTGCTCATCCCGTTGCATCAAGTTCCAATTATGAATATCTGTATGGCATAGGGCCATTTTAGGATTACTTCGTCTTAGAATCTCCGACAGTCCTTCAACTCTGTCAATAGATTGTTCAAGGGGTTTTATGTGTGCCCCAAGCAAGCATTTTAAGTCCATGGGAAGACTGGCGCATTCTTTACGCAATACTTGTTTTAGCTGTTTCAGAAATGGCAAGCTAAAATCTTCCCTAATTAGTTGCACATATACCTACTATATCAATAAATTTTGAGTTATCATTGACTATATTAGTTGCTATTATCAGAATAGTCGTCGATAACTATATTTTCGTGCAAATATGCAAATAAGTAAAATGATAATTATGTTATATCATAATAATTGAAAATAATAGAATGCATTTTTCAATGTAATCAAAACTACCAGCTTAGCTGGTAGTTTG
>NZ_KQ960183.1:88701-100647 GCF_001553115.1 Aedoeadaptatus coxii | reverse complement strand
CTACTGCTTAAGCAGTTTTTTTATTTGTTTTTATTTGACTTCCTCTCCCGTAAACGGGTCATAGTATTCCTTTATACTTATTTGGTCTGTGTAATAGTCTTCTTTTAATTGATTTTGTATATATTCTTTTATTTTCTTTTCATTTCTTCCCACTGTATCTACATAATATCCTCTACACCAAAAGTGTCTGTTTCCATATTTATATTTTAAGTTGGCGTGTCTATCAAATATTATTAATGAACTTTTTCCTTTTAAATATCCCATTATTTGTGATATTGAGTATTTCGGTGGAATTTATACCAACATATGAACATGATCTGGACATAGTTCTGCTTCTATTATTGTTATTCCTTTTCTTGAACATAATTCTCGAAGTATACTTCCTATATCTTTTCTTAATTGTCTATATATTACTTGTCTTCTATATTTTGGTGCGAAAACTATATGATATTTGCATCTCCAGCTTGTATGCGATAAAGTATTTTTATCCATGATTACCTCCTTGTTTAATTGTGCATGTGACTATCACAATTATACTTTAAGGAGGTTTTCTTGGTGCTTGAAGCTAAAGCTAAATCCCTCCACCTGCATAGCAGGTGGTTTTTTGTTTCGCTCTCTTTCGTTCGCTCAACTCACTTAAGTGGACAATAAGATTAAGCGTTCTCTTAAAGTTAGAGAACGCTTAATTATTTTTAATTTATTGAAATAATTTGTAACTATTGAAAACAGACAAAAATTGTTCATTGGATAATTTATCAAGATCAGTAACATTCGCATGCTTCAGCACCTGTCTTAATTGATTTTTAGTAAAAAGAACATGATATTCCCTGTTTACCCATTTATAAACGAAAAATCTATACTTTTTGTAGTCCTTCTTTAAAATAAATGGTTTATGCCTTTCAAGTACAATCAATACAGAATCTACATTAGGCTTAGGGTGAAAATATGCTCGTGGCACTTTTTTAAGAATTTTTATATCCATTTCCACCATTAACAGCAAACCTAAAGCTCGTTGGGTATTTTGCAACCTTTTAGCAAATCCCCTCTCTACAATAAGGTAGCTATATTTCGCTTGACTATCAAAAGCAATCTTTTTTACAATATCAGTACTAATATTGTAGGGAATATTACCAAATATTTTATAGTCTGTATTTTTAGGAAAGCTAAACTTCAAAATATCCTCATGAATAACTTTTATATTCTGAAAAGGTTCAACTGCTTTTTTCGTGGCATGACATAAACCTTCATCAATCTCTATAGCATTCACCCGTTGACTCATTTCCACAAGTTCCTTGGTAAAATGTCCTTTTCCTGACCCAATTTCTATTATTTTATCTTGTTTATTGATATTCGTATATTTTAATATTTCCTTTACATGCTTTTTAGATGTAATGAAATTTTGCGTATTTTTCGGGTTTTTCTGTTTCATTATAACCTTCTCCTTGCCGGTTATAATGAACTAATCTTAAGAGCTCATTATAACCAATTATTTTTGGTTTGGTTGATAATGAAATCTCTCATTAACAAATATAGAAAACATACCCATACCTTTACCTCCTTTAATTTTTTTCATTATAAATGAGATAAAGTAATATCTACTACTGCAATACATGTACACATATTTAACTCCTCCTTATGCAACTGATTATATCACTTTTAATTTCTCTATTCAATAAAGTTCTGTGCTAATCTACCTCACCCTATGGATTTTTAATCCCGAAACATCAAATGTCATCTGTCAAATGCCCTATTTAAAAGGGTCAAAAAACGGTATTTTTTAGCCTGTTTTTGACCCAATTTTCGTACTCAAACCACTACATGTTGTGGTTGACTCCTATTATTCCTTGTCCAAACCACAATACGTCATCAGAATTGCTGCTTCAACGTGGCTTGATCGGTCAGTATGGATAAAATTGTAATTTTTTCAAAAGCCTTGTATGTGGGAACATATCTATGATATAAATTCCTTCTCTCATTACATAATATACTATTAATAAGCAAAGAAAAATAGCCCTATATCACCTTTACTTTATAATGGAAAATCTGCCCTTATCTACAAGTCGATTATCTTAAAAAATCTTCTAATAACAACTTCAGTTTTTTCAATATATTATTCTTACGCCATTGTATAGCTTGATAACTCACTTTCTTTATTCTTGTAATACTCGAAAGAATTTCATCCTGAAAGTACAAACGCTCAATGATGCCCCTTTCTTCTGCATTGAGTCTTGAAATTGTATTTCTGACTGCTTCAATCATCATCTGTGTTTCAACAATCTTTTCTACATCAACACTTTCATCAACAATATTATCTACAAAATGTCCGTCATGATCCAATGATGAAAAAAGAGCAAGTGATTTTTTCTTTCCACCTGCTCCAAATACTTTTCGTGTTCTCTTTCTCGCCAGTAGACTTTATAAATATCTTCACTGACTTTGACCTTTTGTCCGTTGATATAAAGGTAATATTTTTTTGGCATATATGCTTCCTCCATTTCTTTTTGTCTGCGTTTTAAAACAAAAAAAGGAGGACTCCTGCACCTTGGCATAAGAAGTCCTCTAAAACGAAAGAAACTTGTTCTTCCTTTAATTATATTTAATTGTTTAGACGAGCATATGGAAAGACAAACAGCTATAAAGCTTATAGGAAAAAGGACTATTTTTATTGTGGTTTATTCTTTCAAATAAATATATAGACTTTTCCATTTCTATCCCTCCATTTTATAGCTAACTATTTTCCATAAATTAAGTCCTTCTAATGTTTCAAATTCTAAACACCTAATAAGAAATTTTACGCTTGAACTTTTTCTTTCCCCATTTTATTCAGTTCCCCAATCATCATGAAAACGCCAACAACAATCATAATGAAATCAACAAGTGGCTGTGTAAACCAAACAGCTTTTACTCCAAATATCATTGGCAATAAAATCATGGCAGGAACAAACAAAAACAGTTGTCTAAGCATTACGATTATCCCAGCTTTCTTTCCGTTTCCGATTGATTGGAAGAAAGTAACAGTCATAACCATTACTCCATACAAAATAAATACGGAATAGAACAATCTAAAGTTTCCAACACCCTGTGCAATGATGTTTGCTTCTACACCGAATAAAGATAGTATTTGACTTGAAAGCAATAAAGACGGAATCCAAAAGATTGCTGCAAGAACTAAACCGCCAATAGAAAAGACCTTCATAGCCTGTCTTACTCTGTCATACTGCTTTGCTCCAAAGTTTGTTCCAACAACAGGTTGTAAGCCTTGACTCATTCCCCAAAGAGGAATAAATGAAAAGGCATATACACGAAGTGATGCCGCCATCAAAATTCCATTGGTATCTCCGCCATACTTAAATGCCATTTTATAGAGCATAGTCTGTTGAATCATAAACAAAAGCTGCATCATCATAGCGGATGAACCGACAGAAAACATTTCTTTTTTAATTTCCGCATCAGACTTTATCTTATGGATTTTAACAACTTTACTCTTTTTCAAGAAATAATGTAGTGTTGCCACTGCCTGAACAAATTGTGCTGTGATGGTTGCAAGGGCAGCACCTTCAATCGCATATTCACCCATAACTGTCATTAAAATCGGATCGAGAATGATATTCAGTAATGCTCCAAGTCCCATAATCGTCATAGCTTTTTTCATCAGTCCTTCGCCACGCATAACCATGTTTGCGGACTGTGTGAAGTTTACAAATAGAGAACCTATAAAAATTACTCTAAGGTATCTAATACCATAGGCTTTGATTTCACCCGTTGCACCGACCATATCTAAAAAATGCGGAGCAAGAAGTATTCCTCCAACTGTAATAATTACAGAGAAGAAAATCACCCAATAGATTAGGTTACCCATAATTTTATCTACAGTTTTTTGATCCCCTTTACCGATTGCTCTTGAAAGTACAGATGCAGAACCTACACCAAGTAAAGTTGAAACACCGCTGTTGAAAAAGGTAAGTGGCATTGCGACACCACAGGCAGTCATTGCTGTCTGTCCTATAATTTTCCCTGCAAATATTCCGTCCATTAACGGATACAGACCGATAACAATCATTCCGATAACTGCCGGAATAGATAACTGAAAGAGTAAATCTATCGGTCTTTTTGTTAATAATTGTTCTTTCATATCTTGTTTCATTGCCTTCTCCTCTCTTAGACCAATTTTTATATAATTTTTAGTCCTTTATTTTTTTCTTGGAGCTCTACCATATTTTTATAAATCCCATTTAAAGCAATTAGCTCATTATGGGTTCCTTGTTCTGCAATATTCCCTTCCTTGATTACAATAATACTATCGGCATCTCTAATAGTATTTAATCTATGGGCGATAACTAATAATGTTTTATTCTTTACCAATTCACTGATTGCTTCCTGTATATAGCTTTCATTGTCCACATCAACACTTGCTGTTGCCTCGTCAAGAATTACAATAGGAGCATCTTTTAATATGCAGCGAGCAATAGAAATTCTTTGTTTTTCACCACCGGATAGAGTTGCTCCGCCTTCTCCAATCATTGTGTCAAATCCATCAGGAAGTGCCATAATAAAATCATAGCATCTTGCTTTTTTTGCAGCTTCTATAACTTCTTCTTTCGTCGCATTTTCTTTCCCCATGGCAATATTGTTAAAAATCGTATCTTGAAACAAATACACTCTCTGGAAAACCATACTAATTTCCGACATCAATTCAGATAGCGAAACATCCTTTATATTCACCCCTCTAATCAAAATTTCACCGGAGTCTACATCCCAAAATCTTGCCAAAAGATTTGCTACTGTAGATTTTCCTCCTCCGGACTGTCCAACTAAAGCTGTCATTGTATTCTTTTTCATTTCAAAATTCATATCATGCAAAACCTCTTTTTCTCCATAAGAAAATTTCACATGATTAAAACTAATTTCCGGCTCACCAAACTTAGCCTTTAAGAGATGTTTTTTACCTGTATCCTGTAGTTCTGTTTCATTTAATACTTCTTCAATACGATCTAAAGCAGCATTCATAACTGTTAGCCTGCTTGCTTCTCCATAAAGAGTTTTTAATGGACTGAATAAGTCAAATACAAATAGTATCAGTCCTAACACATAAGGAAGTTTCAACATTCCTTGTAAATGAAGATACAAAGCAAGTGCCAAAATAAAAGTAATTCCGATACCATAAATAATGTTCAATCCGCTTGTCCAAGGTGTCATCTTCTTTTCAAACTTTATAGAAGTGTCTCTTGATGAAGCAAAGCTATCTGTAAGAGCCTTTGAATTGTCTCCTAAAAGGTTATAGCTTTTGATTACACTAATTCCTTCTGCAAATGACAAAACTGCATCTGTTAGCTTCTCTCCTTGCTCTTGCCTGATAACAGCTTCAGATAAAGACATTTTATTCATTCTGCTTGCAAGTAATGTTGCTATTAGAGTTACACACACAGACACAAGACCTATTCTATAATCTAAAACAAACATGAATATAGTAAGCACAACGGTTGAAAGCACATAACTCATCATATTAGCTATGGTACTCATGGATACTTCCTCAATGAATGACATATCTGAACTTAAAACAGAATTGATTTTTCCTAAATTTCCTGATGTGAAATATCCCATAGGAAGTTTTCTAAGGTGATTTCCAAGCTCCATCCTTTTATCTGCAAAAATCAGAAAGCCAGCAGCACTTTGCAATTTATCGCTTAAAAAATGAACCAATGCCTGTACCAACACTACCAAACCAAGTCCTATTCCTACATACAAGAATGTTTTCGGTGATATTGTCTTTTCATAAAATCCTATCAATACAGTAAATGCAATAAAAATAGGCATTTTACTTAAAACAGATTCAATAAAGGCAAAAACAAATGCCCCTTTAATTCTATTTTTATACTTTCCTGACAAGTTTAAAATTCTTGATATTAGTTTAAACATTCATTTCACCTTCCTTTCTGCTGATTTTCCAATCTTTACTAAATAGTGTCGCATCCCATAATTTACGGTAGTCTGCTGATGATTCTAACAAGTCATTATGTTTTCCATTTGCAACTAAACGACCATGATTCATTACCAATATTTGGTCTGCATCTACAATTGCCGGAAGTTTATGAGCAATTACAATCAATGTTTTTCCTTTTACAAGTTCACGAATAGCTGCTTCCATTTTTTCTTCATTTTCCGGATCTGCGTAGGCTGTTGCCTCATCAAGTACAACAATCGGAGCATTTTTCAAAATAGCTCTCGCTAATGATATTCTTTGCCTTTCTCCACCTGATAACATCTTTCCTGCCTCGCCAGCCAAAGAGTAAATACCATTTGGGAGCTTATCTAAAAATTCCATACACTGAGCTTTCTTTGCAGCTTCTATCACTTCTTCATCGGTAGCTGACAAATTTCCGATACGAATATTTTCTAAGAGTGAAGTATTAAATAAATATTGGTCTTGAGACACATAAGAAATCTCTTTATTCAGTGCCTTAAGACTCATATCCTGTAAATTTTGTCCTCCAATGCTAATACTTCCCTCTAAAACATCATAGTAATGAATTAAGAGTTTCGCTAAGGTGCTTTTACCTGAGCCTGATTCTCCAACAATGGCTGTCTTTTCTCCAACTTTTGCTGTAAAGCTCACATTATGAATCACATTTTTAATGTATGTTTCAGGTTGTCCATTCTCTCCCATCTTGCTTAGTTGATAACCAAATGTAACATTGTCATAGGAAATAGTATGATCTATACCTTTAAACTTGTTTTCACCTTGTTTTAATGGTTCTATATTTAAAGCATCTTCCAATGCAGATATTTTATAATTAAGCTGTGGCATCGTTGGTAAAAATCCCAAAGCCTTTAAGAGTGGTAAGCCAATACTCAAAGATAGGCATAATACCAATATCAAATCAGAAAGACTAACATAGCCCATGTAAGCAAAGTAACCTCCAAGCGGCAATGTTAATATAATCGTGCATGGAAGTAAGGCACTGTATAATGCCATCCATGGCCATGCAGTCTTATACCAAGCGAGTGCATAATCTCTATAATCTCCAACATCTTTAGAAAATCTTTTATATGATTCCGTTTGCTTGTTAAACACTTTTACTACTTCCATACCATTCACATATTCAATAATGGTATTATTCATTTTTCCACTCGCCATATAATATGGTCCCATTTTTTTCATTCCTGCGGAATACATAATCATCATAGCGACAATGCTTAGTGGAATGGATGCCAAAGACATAAGTGCCAGTCTCCAATCAACGAAAAACATTGCAATATATACCATTACAGGCACAATTAAATTGGCAATTCCTTCAGGCAATGAGTGTGCCAAAAGAACTTCCAAACTACCAATATCATCTACAAACATCTTTTTAATAGCACCTGTTCCCTTTTCTTCAATAGCTCCTAAGGGAAGATTCTCCATCTTTTTTTGTAGAGA
The DNA here is from genome assembly GCF_001553115.1 of Aedoeadaptatus coxii. GTDB lineage: Bacteria > Bacillota > Clostridia > Tissierellales > Peptoniphilaceae > Aedoeadaptatus > Aedoeadaptatus coxii. The sequence goes on along the minus strand of NZ_KQ960183.1, from coordinate 93,227 downwards.
TGTTCTAAGTCCAAATAATGTGTTATATGCTGCCTTATGGGACATATTAAGACCCAAACCACCTAATAATGCTTGCAAAACCAAACATATCAAAATACCGGCAAGCAAAATAACTAACCTTGTGAATTCCAAATTTTGTCCTAAAATCAAGGGATTTATAATCTGATAAGCAAATAGAAATGGCACAACTCCCATAATGACACTTAATAGCATAATAAAACTCGCTAAATGTATTGTTTTCTTATGCGAACCAGCATACTCAAAAACCTTATTTAACATCATTCTCCTCCTTCAATAAATTTCCTTTTTTATCCATAAAATCCATGATTAACGCTTCATTTCCCTTTACAGATATTTTTTTATAACCATTATCACCGAGCATTAAGACGGAATGACAGGTTTTAAATAACAGTTCTAAATCATGAGTAATTATTATAATTGGAATCTCCTTTGCTTTTTCTGTAATTAAATCGGACATAATTTTCATACTTTTATAATCAAGTCCCGATGTTGGTTCATCCAAAATTATCAGCTTACGACCGGATAAAAATGAAGTAATAATTGCCAGTCGTTGTTTTTGTCCACCGGATAGTTTCTGCGGATGATTGGTTTTTTTATGCCACAGGTTTGTATCTTTCAGATATTCTCGTATCTTTTCTAAATCATTTTCCGAGTTTTTATCTTTACAAAATATCAACTCATTTTCTACTGTGTCTAAAAAAATCTGAGCATCTACATCTTGTAACACGCAATATGAATTTCTAAGTCTTTCTCTTTGTTTCTGTCCATAGCTGACATCCAAATATTTTTCAGATAAACCACATAATGCTTTTGCCAAAGTACTTTTCCCAATACCATTAGAACCAATCACTCCCATTATTTCGCTTTCTCCAAGCTCAAAAGTTAATTCTTCTATCAAAGTTCTTTTGCCTTGATGAATGCAGGCTTTATTTACTTTGATACAGCTTTTAGCCACAATAGGTTCTTTTTCTGATATCAATTCTCTTTCATTAAGTGTCCTTAACTCAAGTTCCTTACATTTATCATTACTAAGACTACCATTCGGAAAAACATCACATATTGTACCGTCTTTTATATAAATCAATCTGCTAAAAATCTCTTTTAAATAATAGAGCCTATGTTCCGCTATAATTATTGTCTTTCCCATCGTCTTCAATCTGATAAGTATTTCACTGAAATGTTTTATACTATCGTAATCAAGGCTACTTGAAGGTTCATCGAAAAAGATAATGTCTGTATCATAAATAAGTGTTCCTGCTATCGCCACCTTTTGCCTTTCTCCCCCTGATAATTCAAAAATGGATTTTTTGCTAATATGATTTATTCCTAACAAGTCCATTGCTTTTTCAACTTTTTCTTTTAGGGTGTCCCTGTCTAATCCCAAATTTTCACCTACTAAAGCAATTTCATCTTCAACTACATCACAAAAAAATTGATCCTTAGGATTTTGAAATACATTGCCAATATATTTAGCTAACTCTCCCTTTTTATAAGTAGTTATATCCTTCCCTAAAATCTTAATTTCGCCGTCCAAATCACCGTCATAAAATGACGGAATAAGCCCGTTTAGTAGTCTTAAAAGTGTCGTTTTTCCGCATCCTGAAAGACCTGTTAAGACTATAATTTCGCCTTTCTTTACAGACATTTTTAAATCTTTCAAAATCAAATCTTCTCCATAATGAAAGGATTTGATTTCTGCCTCTAAAATATTTTCCATAAACTCGCCCCCAACAAAATCATTCCTCCGATCATCATTGCTATATCAATAAATGTAAATCTCACCTCATGAAAACTTGTTTTTTGTCCATCATATTCAATACCTTTTGATATGATTGAACAAGTTAAGGTATCGCTTATATCTATGCACTTATACATAAGAGGAACAAAATATAATTCAAATGTTTTAATTGGTTTGAAAATACTTGCTTTAAATCCTCTAATTTTCATGCCATTGTTTATTTCCTTCATCCTAATAGAGATTTCCGGAATAAAACGAAAGAATACTGTAATTCCTATCCCTATTCCACCATCAATTCCAATTTTTCTAAATGCAGCCATTAGATGCGAAGAACTATATGAGGACAGAACTTTTCCCAAAATGAAAAGTGGAGCAAATTTCAACACTATAAGTAGCATTGTATATATAGAACCAACCAAAACATTTCCTAAGTGTGGTTTCAGCAAATAAATAAGCCCCCATACTATAAGCAATGAACATATCGTTCTAAATGCCTTTCTTATAGAAAATAAGAATAATAGTCCTAAGACAAAAATAAGGGAAAATAAATATTGTGATTGCTCTCCAACAGTTAGAATAACTGAAAATAGTAAAATCAACCCAACTATAGTAAGCGGGTTGATTTTATCTGATAGTTGGTATTCGTTTATATTATTTTTTTCACCTTTACAAAACACTTTTTTTCTTCCTGTTGCTAAAGAATTTGTTGTAAATATATGTTCCAAAATTAGCACCAATAATTGATGCAACGATTGCGATCACTACGCAAATTGCAATGTTTTTAGGGGTGTAAAAATTATAAAGAAATGTTGCATAGTCTGTTGTAAACATCTTAGGGAATTGTTTTGTAAGACCTTCTACACCAAATACGAATGTGAAATACATCGCATGAAGCGAATATATAAACATACCAGCACCAAAACCAAGACCTACTTTCATAGTTTTGTCTGAGTAATTTTCCTTTTTACCAATCACAAGCTCTGCTAATATTCCTGCAATTGCACAAACTACTATTACAGGCCACATTCCCATAAGAGCATAGAACACGCCGAGTAATAAGAAATATAAGAATGCTGTTCCTCTTTGTGCGACTTGTTTACACATTATTACAAAAACTGGCGCGGCAATTATTGTTGGAAGTGCCGATGATAAATACAAACTCGGAATCATTCCAAACGATCCTGTCAAAAGTCCCAATCCCATTGTTAATACAAAACCAATAACAGAAAATACTGCTATTTTTACAATACTTTTTAAATTCATTTTTCTCCTCCTTGAATACATATAATATTTTTTATCTGCTTATAAAACAGCATGTTGCCAATTTATATAAAATTAAATCTTTAATATAACTAAGTTATATTTGATGCAAAAATTTTTCCATTTTACAAACCTCGTATTTTGCCCCATCCTTCATTAAAGAATTTTGAAATTAGTTTGGCATTTAATTCTACTTCTTCTCTGCTTTTAGAATGAACAGCAACTTCAGATAAAGCATAATAATATGCATGGTTAATTAAGTGAATTCCCATATCGGTTATTACACTACCGACACCATCTTCACCATAAATCATGCTTAATATTTTGATGTGATTTTTATCTTCTATTTCCACGAGTTCATCTAAAAAATTACTGTATTTTGTTCCATAAGAACCAAACACTAATAACTCAAATGCATCTTTATTTTCAAAAAAATACAAGACCATCTTAACAGCACCATGTGCTTTAGAGTCTAAAATTTTATAAATGGTTTCTTTCCCAAGTGGAACTTCCTTTTTATATGTCTCAAAACTCTCATCCTCATACATAGCATAGTATTTTCGTATTTGGCTTACAATCGGCTCAACTAACTCAGAAAAAAGTGCTTCCTTATCCTCAAAATGACCATAAAACGCCCCAGTAGTAACACCTGCTTCTTTGCAAATAGCTCTTAAATTTGCCTTTTCAAATCCTTGTTCTTTGAAAATTTTCTTACCGCTATTAAGAATCCTATTATGAGTTACTTCATAATCTCCGTTTGCCACGATTTGCCCTCCTTTCTTCAAATATAACTTAGTTATATTGTAGCACATGTTATATTTGAAAGTCAAGATATTTATACACATACATTGACTTCAACTCCTGACTTGAGCACTATCTTTAGTTCCTCATCATATACAACTACCTTATCTACAAGTTTCCTTACCAAGTCTTCATCGTAGCTTTCTATTTCCAATTCCTGATTATCTAAAAACTCTTCTAATTCCTTTAGTCTGTTTTGTTCATTCTTCTCTTCCGCTATATTTAGAAGTATCTTTTCTTTTTCATTTCTTAACTCTTCCACTCTATCTGCAAGGTCTGTGTAGTCTTTTTTTGCATTAGCTACTTTTAAAAGTTCTTCTTGTACCTCAAGCATTTCTTTGTCTATTTCTTCTATCTGACTACTTCCATCACCTGTGATGGCTTTTTCTATATTTTCTTTAATTATTTCTTTTAATTCACTGCTTTCAGATATAAGCTGATTGATGGCTTCTACGACTGCTTCTTGTAGGTCTTCTTCTCTTATGGTTCTTGCTTCACATGCGTCTGGTCCATGGGTTACTCTTGTACAGCATCTCCAAACAGTATATTTTTTCCCTCTGTTGTTCCATGCTATTCTCCTATAAATATCCCCGCATTTAGAGCAGTAGACAATACTTGAAAGGGCATATTTGCTTGAATAAATTCTTCTCTTTCCTTTGCCGCTCACCATATTAGCTCGTCTATCCATTTCTTCTTGGACTCGCAT
>NZ_KQ960183.1:0-88601 GCF_001553115.1 Aedoeadaptatus coxii | reverse complement strand
ATCCATTTCTTCTTGGACTCGCATGAAGATTTCTTTTGGTATGATGGCTTCGTGGCTATTTTCTACATAATATTGAGGTGCTATTCCATCATTTTTTACCCTTTTCTTATTTAGAAAATCCACTGTATAAGTCTTTTGTAAGAGGGCATCCCCCATGTATTTCTCATTGGTTAAAATTTGATTGAGGTTTGATACATGCCACTTTTTATTCCCCGCCCCATTTACTATCTTGTCTTTTTCAAGTCCTACCTTTATATCTCGTAGACTTGCTCCTTCCAAGTATTCTCTGTAGATCCTTTTTATAATTTTTGCTTCTTCAGGAACAATGACAAGTTTTCCCTCTTCGTCTTTTGTGTAGCCTAAGAACCTATTATGATTTACTTGGACTTGTCCTTGTTGAAATCTGTATTGAAATCCTAACTTCACATTTTGTGATAAAGACTGACTTTCCTGTTGAGCAAGAGATGCCATAATGGTAAGGAGAACTTCTCCCTTGGCATCCATGGTGTTGATGTTTTCTTTTTCAAAATAGACTGGGATATTGTTTTCTTTTAGTTTACGAATATACTTTAAACAGTCTAGGGTATTTCTAGCAAACCTCGATATGGACTTTGTGATTATATAGTCGATATTTCCTTCCATGGCTTCTTCAATCATTTTATTAAAGCCAGCTCTTTTCTTGGTATATGTTCCACTGATTCCTTCATCAGAAAAAACTCCTGCAAATTCCCAATCTGGATTTTTCTTAATATAGTTTGTGTAATGGTCTATTTGAGTGTCATAAGAAGTTGCCTGTTCATCGCTGTCCGTCGATACCCTTGCATAGGCAGCTACTCTTAGTTTCTTCTTTTCTGATTCCCTGATGGAATTTCCTTTTTTCTTCTTAGCTGGTATAACTATAACCTTGCTATTCATCATCTATCACCTCGATTAAATTGTACTGGTGGCTTGCTCGTTCAAAGGGATCTAGTGGTAGAATTCCTTCTTCTTTATATCTAAACTTGCAAGGAACTTTAATAATCTCTTCTTCCTTTTTCCAAACTCGTCCCATGGCCACTGCCCTTTCTTTTAACATTTGACCTGCCTTTTCAAAGCTCTCTCTATCTATTATCTTGGGATAGATTTCGTTTCCTAAGTACTTTTTATTGGTAAGGATTCTTTTCACACTGGAGCTGTTTTTCTTTAAGCCTGCCAGGTCTGCCGACTTTATAAGGGCATTTCCATCAAGATAGTTTTTAAAGATTTTTCTTATATTCTCGGCTTCTTTTTCTTGAACTTCTAGTCTTCCGTCTCTTATGGTGTAGCCATAACATAATCTAGACATTATTTTTCACTTCCTCCCTAAGTACAAGTCCACACTTTAAATGAAAATCAAGAGTCTCTCTATTGACAACCTGTATGTGATCAATGATTTCTTCAAACAAGTCATCTTCAAAGTGATCTATCATTTTACTTTTATCTAAGATTCCTATTAGTTTTTCAAGTTCTCTTATTTCTTCATCATTTCCAAGGATAGCTTTTTTACTTCTTTCCTTTTCCCTGAGTAGAAAACTTTCTTCACTTGAAATTTCACTGCTTTCTTTTGTGTAAATACTTGCATCTAAAACGCCCGAAGTTATTAGTTTGCTTAGAACCTCTTTTCTTTCCTTTAGTTTTTCTAAACCTTCTTCTATTTTATTTATCTTCGCAACTTCTCCCTTGCTGTCCATTCTCTTTAATGATTTCAAAAGTGGTGTAAAGATACTATCTTTTCCAAAGATTAGCTTGTTTACTAAAGTTATAAAAGCCACTTTTATGTCCTTGTCTTTAATAAACTTCATAGAACACTTATTAATATCTCTTAGGTGCTCACTACAAGTCCAAGCTATATATCTAACTTTTCCATTATAGTGATGTCTTCTTTTAAATGTTGATCCACACTCGCCACACTTTATTTTCCCTGATAGGCTATATCTATTTTGATATCTTTTAGTGTCTTCTCCATTTCCTTTTGCTATAGCCCTTATCTTTATTAGGTCTTGAACTTTCTCAAAGTCCTCTCTACTTACAATGGCTTCATGGTTATCTATAATCTTATACTGGTCTTCTTCTCCATTATTTTTATGCCTCTTGTAAGTATCATCTGTATAGGTCTTTTGGTAGATGACATCGCCTATATATTTTTCATTTTTTAAGATTCCATTTATAGTCGACCCGTGCCAGCTTGCTCCTTTTTGTCCTTTAATCTTTCTTTTATTTAAGTCTTCTGCAATTTTGTGCGTTCCATTACCTGAAAGATACTGTTCAAATATTTCTTTTATTATTTTTCCTTCTTCTTCATTCACTACCATCTTTCCGTCTATATTCTCATAGCCATAAGGTGGGCTTGATATAATAAACGTTCCATTTTGAAATCTTTTCTTTATGGACCATTTGTTATTTTCTGATATAGACCTGGACTCACTTTCTGCAAGGGATGAAAGTATGGATAACATCAACTCGCTTTCCATTGTCCTGGTATCAATGTTTTCTTTTTCAAAATAGATACCAATGTTTAAATCAAGGAGTCTTCTTACGATTTCCAAACAATCTGTCGTGTTTCTTGCAAGCCTTGAGATGGATTTGGTTAGGATAAAATCTATTTTTCCGTCTTCACAGTCTTTTATCATTTTTAGAAGACCGTCTCTACATTCTTTCTTTGTTCCAGTGATGCCTTCATCAAAGTATAGACCTGCAAAAGTATATGAATCATTCTCAGATATCATCTTTTCGTAGTGTGCTTTTTGCGTTTTAAGACTCACAAGCTGAGCATCTTCATCTGTCGATACTCTCGCATAGGCAGCGACTCTTAATATAGATTCTTCTTTTTGATTTGCTTCTATTTTTGTTATCTTTTTCATCCATTCAACCTCCTTTCTGCTAGTGCTATATTCCCGTACAAGTGAGTATTTATCAAGTCTTATAGCATTAATTCTGAAAGAATAGGTCTGAATTTTTTAATGTTTTCTCTCCTAATTTTTCTATATTCTTCAAGACTGATTTCGTCTAAAAGAAAGAGGTCTTGGATAAACTTATCTGATAGATAAAAGTTAAGCTCTGCCTTTAAATCCCTTTCAGTGTATTCTGATTTTATAATTTCTTTTCTACCTTCAAACTTTTCCACTCTCATACTCCACCTCCTATATCACAGGCAAAGAAATAAGGTCTATTTTTAACCCTAATTTTCTTTCCTCTATATTCCTTAGGACAAAGAGAGTGTTTTTGAGTAATATTAAGGTCTTAATATATGCCATAAGAAATACTGAAATAGGATGGTAAAATAAAAAAAGGCTTAATGGATTTCTAATTTAAAAATCCATTAAGCCATAATCATTTTATTAAACTAATTGATTCACTCTTCTCTGAATAGCATAATAATCATATCCAGCTTGAGTTAATCTCCTTTTTCTTTCTTCTCCATTCCCCCATTTTCCACTTATAACTTCTCTTGCTAAATCATCGATTGACTTCCCAACTGGATATACTATCTTACCATTAGCATCGAATACTTTTAATCTAAATCTATCGGCACATCTTTTAGCATTATCTAAATTCTTAAACGCACCTTTCTGGCTTTTTACATCAGACCAAGATTTTCTAACTCTATATAGTCCACCTATTGATTTGCTAACAGTCTTATTTCCTCTTAGTCTTTTATTGACTTCATTTGCTATATATGGAAACTTACTTCCTAGGTATGGACCAGGACAATTTGTATTAGAATACCACTCATGTTTTTGAAGAACACCATCCTTGCCTCCAGTATAGGTACAAGGATAGATTCCATTTCTTCTGCAGATGTCTGTAACTAAATCAATTAGTCTATTTAAAACGTAATCAGAAACTAACCACTGAGGACCTCTCGTAGAGTTCCCTACTTCAATTGTGACTGCTCGGTTATCACACCAGGAAGATGAGGTTGTCCAGGCTCTGTTAGATTCATCTACTCCTAAAACAATTACTCCATCGGATCCTAAGTTGTAGTTAGCTGATGCTCGTCTTGACCTTGGCACAAATACTCCAGCAAGATTTCTACCATTTATAACTCCTGCTGCGTGGTGTATAGCAATTTTTGTTATTCTTTGATTTCTTCTACCGCTATGGTTAGGTGAGAGAATTCTTGCTTGTACTAATGGACTATTACTCATTTATTTTTCCTCCTTGAATTGTTTTAAAATCGCCTTTAGTTTTTCTGGTACTGGCAAGCCTAGTGCTACAGAGTTTTCCAAAATAGAGAGCCCTTCATTTGCTATATAAAAAAAGATGATGGCTGTTCTTATCATTGTTCCATCACCTTTAATTAAATTTACATCACATAGGTTTGCGATACCTACAACTATAAAAATCATAATCTTTTTTGCTATCCCTCTAAATCCTATGGATGAGGATAGCTTTCTTTCGACCCCTGCTCTTAAAACTCCTGTCAAATAGTCGGCTATTACAAAAGCAAGTAATGTGTAAATAAATGCATCTACACTTCCAAGATAAAATCCCAACCATCCTCCGATAGCTGTAAAACATACTTTTAGTATTTCTAAAAACTTATTCATTTTATTCCTCCTCTGTTAGTGTGTAAGTTATTTTCATTGTCTTATCTGCCGTTTTTAATATTGGGCTTGATAAGTTATTAATTGTTCCAAGGTATGGGGTGTGAAGAAATAAAAGTTTGTAAAACTTCTCCTCATAACCTCCAAATCCAATGACCAATGGTCCGATTGTCTTTGGATCCATCATTAAGTTTGGTATTCCCTCACCGTTATAGTCAGAAACACTATTTACTATAACTTGGTCTTTTTTATCAATTGCAAATTCATAACCTAATATATAGTCTCCCCACTTGTATAGGTAACAGTATTCTCCCCCATATTTCGAAGTCCTAACTTCTTTACCTAATTCTATAACAGAAATATCTACAGGATTATTGATATTAATTTTATAGATTTTATCCGCACTATATGAATTTATCGAATATAGGTAGCCATCTTTAATACAGCTATATACATATCTATGACAGTAACTTCTATTTTTTTCATAGTAACTTCCTAATTTACCTAATCTTATTTCATTTAATGCCCACTCATCTATTTTCGTTGAGTAATCATTTTTATTTATTTTTATTCTTATTAGCTTATCTCTGTAAGTTCCAAAGCCATACCAATTTCCATCTTCTCCGTCATAAAAACAACATTCGTTCCAAGTACTCAGTTTACTAAAAAACTCTGATACATCAATTGTTATCCTTTCCTCATTTTTATATCCTTTAGTGTAAATTGGATCATTTAAACCTATACTCGTAAATGGTTCCTTAAGTTTTACTAATTCTATTGATTTGTTGTCTAAAGGCCATATTGAAACCAAGGTGTTGTTTTCAACATCTATTTCAACACATCCGTTATATGCGTCCGAGACTTCTCTGTTTTTCCATAAGCTAATTTTATTTAATAATAGGAAGGGATCTTTACCATGAGTGTCTCCATAAAAATGTTTCCCTCCTCTATAATGTGTTAATGCCAATGAAGAGATTCTTCCGTTTGCCTGTGATGTAGAAAAGTCCCAGACAAACTTGTGTCCATTTTCAAGAGGGGTTGATTCATTAAGATTAGCTGAACCTCTTCTTGGTGCATCCGTTGAATTTACATCATTGGATGCATAGCCTATGATTTGATTATCAGAAGGAGCAAATATTTTATTTGGATCTTCCTCTAACTTATCCTCAAATAAAAGGATCCCACCATAACATTTAGTTGCTATAGGAAATATTTCTTTTTCATATTGAGTAATTCTCGAATCACCCATAGGGTACATTAACCCCATAGGATTGAGCCTTAATAAATCAGGGACTGCATTCGTTATTAAGTTTTCATCTTCATATATCTCCTTCCTATTTGTCCTCACATCAGTTAGTTCAATGACTGATTTACCCTTGAGCATTTCCTTCCTCCTTATCTTTAAATTCTGTAGTAATCTCTTCTTTATATTTCCCAATCATTAATCCTTGATATTTAAATCTCCCTACCTTTTCATTAAATATAATCGGTGTTGGTATTTGTCTTTCTACTTTGTAGTCTGCTTTAAGTTTCCTAAGAAGAAATGAATGACTAAGTTCTATTCTTTTCCAAGATTCATCAATCTTAATCTTTCCATCCCAAGCCTCTGTAGAGCCTAAGGATTGACCAGAGATAGCTGCGATAGCATTATCTTTACCTATCATAGCTTGCCCTGATTCAAGCCTAATAAGCACTGAGAAGTTATTCATTGTTTTCTCTTGCAGTTTAGTTAGTGGGTAAAAAAGATTTAGAATATGGTCACCACTTAAGTAGGTTTCTTTTGGAATGTGATGTTCTATTTTCGTATCATTGAAAACATAAGTAATAACAAGTCTTGTTGGTATTTCTATATTTTCAATAAAGTCTAATTCTTCTACTTCCTCTTTTTCTTCAAACTTTAGAGGATTATAGGATTTTCCATCGTTATTTAAAACCTCTACTTGTTTCTTGAACTCTCTGGATATCTTTCTAGTTTTTTGTTCGGTATCACAAATTATATTTAACAAGATAGATGCATTAAAAATTGCCTCCGTTTCTTTATTAGAGGCAAATTCTATACGAATTATTGGTGTATCCGTTGTGGAAAGATTAAAGGCAGAATAGTTTGAGTAGGCATGAACTACTAACTTTTCAGATTCTATCTGGTTTAAAAGTCCAACTATATTTTTATCATTCTTACTCTTAGCTTTAGATAAATAGGGATTTTTTCCTACACCAAGAATTCTATGCTTGCTATTTATTTTATATTCTATGTCAGTGATAAGTCCTTCAATCTTTTCTTCTGGATAAGAAATAGCTATTCTATCTCCAACATCAAGGCTAGGGTCTCCTATGGTTACCATGTCAAAAGGTGTGTGGTGAATCTTACAAATTTCTGTTAATAAACTCTCACACATTCTTTTTCTTTTTTCTGGAAGCCCTAATTGCATTAAAGGATTTATGCTGAGGTTCATAGTTAAGCCATCATCATTTTCTAAAGAGTAGTATTCAGCTATTTTAGTTTTTGCATTTGTTGAATTGATGGCTGTATATCTTGTCTTAAAATCTGATATTGATGAAGAAAATCTTTCTCTTGTTTTAATTTCAGTTGATATGCTTTCTGCATACTTGTTTAAAATTAATTTTCCATCACGACTAATCCCAGCAAAAGCACCAAGGGTTGATGCTATATAGTGAATAAAGTCCCTGTAAGTTTCTATATCATGGTCTTGGTAAATAGCCAGAACTTCCTCTCCATTTACAAAAGCTTTTACCTCATCTTCTGTCATACCTAGTTCTACCTTGCACTTCTCACATGAAAGACTTAGTAATTCAAAAGCTGTGCCAAAGGTATCTGTAACTGGGAAATTCTTATCAAATCTAAGCATATAGTCATAGCCTTTTAGTTCTAAAATCTTCTTAGACCTATTTGCCTCAGTAACATCAAAGATTCCCATTGGTATGGTTTCTATCTTTTTATTCTCTAATTCTTGATGGTAAAAAAGTTCTAGCTTTGAATCCTCTAAAGTATACCTATCTATATTTGAAAAAAGACTGATTCCAAACTCTCCAGCATAAACTGTACCAATTTCAAGTTCAGAAGATCCAGAGCAAGAACGATGAATGTATCCAGACCCTTTCAAAATATCTTTATTGGTAAATGGAATGATTGTTTCATCTTTTAATATGATGTTTCCTGTCCAGTAGAATTTACGAGAGTTCTTTTTGATTGCTGTTTTATATTCATTGCTTATTGGATACATCAATACTCCTCCAATGAAAAAGATACTTCCCACAACCCTTTATAAGAAGTATCTTTTATTAATTTGACCTGCAACTTGTCTATATACATTTGTGTCTCTTTGAGTTCCAAACTTTCTGTATCTAAGTATTTAACTTTAAGATTAGACTTGTTAGCAAGACCACTCAATATCTTCACAAGCTTAGGACTGCAAGAAAAACCTACAGATATACTTGCTACTTTGTTTCTAACAATATCCCTCTGAATAGTTCCTGCCTCTGTCTCTCCTCCAGTATCTGCCTCGATATCTCTAAACTCCAAATCGTAAGAATTTGGCAGAGGCAAATCTACTCCTTCAATAATTAAATATGATTGATATTTCAATTTATCTACCTCCACTCCTTAAATTCTTACGCATTGATGCATTGACAATAACTTCATCAAGGAGAGTCCCTCCAAGATAAACTGGTATTACTATATCTCCAGTATTTTCAGATTTTAAATTTATGTTTGCAATTGCATCAGATATTTGTCTTCCTATATCAATTCCATTTACAGCAGATTCTTTATCATATCCACCTATGCCAACAGCTGATATGCTTGGGCTTAAAACCATATCACTTGCAACATTTTTCATTGAAGATTGTACTAGTCTCCTGCTCTTTTCTATTCCCTTAGATAAACCTTCCATAAAGTCTGGCATCCATGATTCGTAGTCGGTAAGTGGACCAACATCTGGAACAGAGAAGTGCAGGTAAGACCTAATAGTTGATGCTACATTCGATACAGCCGATGTCACATTGCTAATCGCACTTCTAATCCCTCTTGCAATTCCGTTAATCATATCGGCTCCCCATGTATAAGCTTGAGATGCTAAATTCTTAATGTGATTAACTGCATTATTAAATCCATTTCTAATAGTGGACTGAATATTTGCCATGGTCGATGAAATACTCGATCTCATAGAATTAAAGGCAGACGATACGGCTGACTTTGCAGTATTCACTGCAGATGAAATAGTCGACTTTATGGAGTTCCAAGCAGATGAAACAAAGGACTTAATATTATTCATTGTTGATGAGATAAAGGTCTTTATCCCATTCCAGATTGATTCAAGGACTGTCTTAATAGAAGTCAAGATAGTCTCAATTGTCGTTTTTATATTGGTCCAGGATGTGGATATAAATGTTCCAATTGCAGTGATGACTGTTGTTAAAAACTCTTTTAGTCCATTCCAAATAGTCTCTACTTTTACTTTGATTGCATCAAGAACTGTTGAAATTAAAGTCTTAACACCTTCCCAAGTAGTTTTTATAAACTCTCCAACTGCTGTAAATACTTCTGTAGTTGTAGTTGAAATAGCTGTCCATATATTGGTAAAAGTAGTTTGAATTCCCGTCCAGAGGCTTGTAAAGAATTCTCCTAAACTTTGCCATAGACTCTTTGCTCCTTCAATAAAGGTATTCCAAGATTCAGTTAGAAAAGTTGTTATAGATGTCCATATACTGTTCCATCCTTCAGAAAGTCCATTCCATAGATTGGCAAAGAAGTCCTTGATGCCTTTCCAAGTAGTCTTAACACCTTCAATAAATCCAGACCAGAATTCTGATAGAAAACTTGTGATTTCAGTCCAGGTACTTGTCCATGAATCAGATATCCCTTGCCATAGATTTACGAAGAATTCTTTTATACCATTCCAAATAGCAACTGTTGATTCCTTAATAGTTTCCCATATGGAGATTATTCCTTCTCTAAACCAGTCGCACTTCTTCCATAAAAGAACAAGTCCAGCTATTACTGCACCAATAGCAATAGGAACTATACCAATGGCTGATACTACTGCAGTGATTGCTGGTATAAGTGTACCTGTAAATATTCCAACTATCTTAGTAATTCCTCCTACTATTAGAGGTCCTTTGGTCATAATAGTTCCTATTGACCAGATAAGTTTTCCTACAATCATAAGTACAGGTCCAAGAGCAGCTATAAAAAGACCGATACCTGCAATAATACCCTTTACTGGTCCTGGAAGTGCATTAAGTCCATTTACCAGTTTTGTTAATATATCTACTGCTTTTCTAACAGCAGGCATCAAAAGTTCTCCAAAAGATATGGCTAATTCTTCTAAGGCAGATTGTAGGATTTTTAATTGACCAGCTAGGTTATCCTGCATAGTAGCAGCCATTTTTTCTGCTGTTCCATCAGCGTTATAGATGGCATCACTTAAACTGTTGTAGTCTTTCTCACTGGCATTTATAATTGCCAACATCCCAGACATGGCATTTTTACCAAATATCATGGATGCTGCTTGTGCTTTTTGAGTTCCATCTAAATTAGCAAAGGCTACTCTAAAGGTGCTTAAAGTCTCATCAAGTGAAAGGCCCTGCACATCTTCAATAGATAAGCCCAACATAGACATTCCGTTAATAACTTCTTTAGTTGGTGATGCGAGTCTTGTTAGTCCAGACCTTAAGGCTGTCCCTGCTTGTGAACCTTTTATTCCTGCGTTAGCCATTAAACCTATAGCTACTGCTGTATCTTCAACTGAATAGCCAAGGGCACCAGCAATAGGTGCAGCATATTTAAAGGTCTCACCCATTAATGAAACATTGGTATTAGCATTAGATGATGCAGCAGCAAGAACATCAGCAAAGTGAGAAGAATCTTCTGCTTTTAAACCAAAGGCTGTAAGGGCATCTGTCACGATATCTGAAGTAGTAGCTAGATCCTCACCACTCGCAGCAGCAAGGTTCATAATTCCTTCGATACCACCAATCATGTCCTTACTTTTCCAACCAGCCATTGCCATGTAGTTCATAGCCTCTGCCGCTTCAGATGCTGAGAACTTGGTCTTGGCTCCCATTTCACGAGCCTTTTCCCTTAGGGCATCAAAGTCGGACCCTGTTGCACCAGATACCGCTTTTACCTTGGACATGCCCGAATCAAAATCTGATGCAGTCTTTACAGCCGCTACCCCAAGACCTGCTACTGCAAGAGATACTGGCATCATTTTTCTTCCTACATTTTCTATATTTTGCCCTGTGTTTTGCCATTTTTCTCCAGTAATAGCTATGTTTTGAAGGGTTTGATTAGTGGTTGCCCCTTGCCTTTCTAGAGATTTAAGGGCTTGTTCTGTTTCAATAATTTCACGTTTAAGGGCATCATATTGCTCTTGGGAAATCTTTCCTTCTGCAAGAGCCTGTTCAGCTTGTTTTTGTGCCTCTTTTAAAGATGTTAGTTTGTTCTTTGTTTCTTCTAAGGTCTGTCCTAATAGCTTATGCTTTTGTGAGATAAGTTCAGTGTTTCCAGGATCAAGTTTAAGAAGTTTGTTAACATCACGAAGTTCTGATTGAGTATGCTTAATCTCCGTATTTACTTGTTTTAGTGCAGTCTGTAATTTGGTAGTATCTCCACCAATCTCAACAGTTATTCCTTTTATTCTATTTGCCAATATCTCACCTCCTCTTTAAAGATATATTTATCAGTGTTTTTATTGATGTTTTTATCGATTTCTGCTATACTTATCTTGAGGTGATAAGTATGAATTTTGTAAAAGAATTATCCAATAAGACTGTATCCATTTCTGAATTCAATCGAGGCCTAGCTGGACGTATTTTCGATGATGTCAAAGTGAACGGTTCCAAGGTCGTATTAAAGAACAACACTCCTGAGTGCATTCTTGTTTCCCCTGATGAATATACGAAACTCATTGATGAGCTCGAAGATGCAAGAGATATTATGCTTGCCAATACAAGGATGTCATCAATGGATAAATCCGATTTAATTTCTCAAGATGAATTTGAAGAAGCCTTCCATATCGATTTAAATGAAGTCTCTCCTCTTGATGAGGACGAAATCGAATGAACTATAAACTATCCTTTATAAAAGAAGCCATCCAAGACTATAAAGCCTTAGATGGATCTCAAAGAAAAATTGTCGATAAAGCACTTAAGAGGATCTTAATAAATCCTCTTCCTAATACTGAAGGTGGGTATGGCAAGCCTCTTTCTAACCTTTCTGATTCTAAGCTTGCTGGTCTTATGAAAATTAAACTTAAGAGTTCAGGTCTTAGGATCGTTTATAAATTGGAAAAATCAGATGATGAAGTTCTTGTCATTATTATCGGTGCAAGAGCCGAATCCAAAGTCTATAAAGATGCTGAAAAAAGAGTAGCTAAGCTTGAAGATTAGAACTTATCATAATCTTCTTGCGTAGCTACTTCTTTGTATTTATATTCATCGTTATTCTTTTCTGTAAACATATCATTTACAAGTCCAATTGTTAGTAGGGATAAATCAGAAACAGAAAGACCAAGTTCCACTGCCCTTAATAGAAACAAGGGTGTAGTCATTGGTCTTTCTGTTGGTCTTACTTTTTTTTAGGAACTTCTTCCGATTTTATATTAAGTCCCCACAACTCAATTAGCTGAGGTAGAATTTGGTAAATTGAAAAGGTTGAGAAATTATCTAACCATTCTTCTGGACTATCAGGAACAGATTTGTCTCCATGCTTTGCCATTACATAGGCTATATTTTCAAATAGTTCTAATGAACCTATATCAAGGTTAGATTTATCTTCATCATTTTTCTTCATGGACTTTTCTAATTCCATCAAGTCTTTGAAGATATCTCTTCCAAATTTAAGTCTATAGATTCTTGGGATAGCTGCTGATGCACGGAAAACAACATCTTTCCCATCAATTTGAATTTTCTTGGTTAGTGCCATATTTATTTACCTCCAACACTTGCTCTTGAAGGTGTTACTGTCGTTTCTGTTGGCATATAGACTGACTTATACCAACCATCGTAAGTTTCCTTCGTAGTTTCTTCACCTGTTCTAGCCTTTACATTTCCATTTGGAAGTGGTCTTGCTTGGATAGATAAGGTTTCTGGTTGAACTTCTCTTGATTCTTCATTAGTTTCTCCTTCGAGAGTAGGTCTTGCTGCTGAACAGTTATACATAACGTGACGGATTTTCTTTTGGTCTCCATCAAACTCAAATAACAGTGCAAAGTTTGCAGTTTCAGAGTTTGAAGACTCAATTAGAACTTTATTGGAGTCTGATTTTTCCATCAAAACATCAGTCCTAAAGGATTCTGGAATAAGAGCGATTTCCAAATCTCCGTCATATCCCATATTGTTTGAAATAGTGTAGTATTCAATTCCATCTGCATAAAAGCTTTCAGGCTCTCCATTTGGATCTAGTGAAATTGAAACAGCACCAGGCATCGGTACTGGTGTCTTATATTTAATAACGCCCTCTTCGGCTTTATCAAAGAGAGCGTAATGCACATTACAAATATTAAACTTTACCTTATTTGCCATAATTGTTACCTCCCATAAATTGTAGTGAGTCAGCTCCATCACAATTCTCTTCGCTCCTTATCAGTCGCAGAGAATTGGATTGCGTGACATCTGACCTACCTGCCACTCGCAAGGCTCGTGGGGTTAGGTCATTAACATTACAAATATTAAATTTAACTTTATTAGCCATTTTTTACCTCCATAGTAAATTCATAGAGAACCTCATAGAGTCTCTCTGATTCAATCCAAACTTCAGATTTTTCATAATAGATTTTTTCTCTATCAAGTATCTCTTCTATTTTTTCTTCTAATTTTAAATCTTTCTTATCAGTATAAAGCTCTAAGTCTATCTGGGTGTTTTTATAGAAAACTACTCCATCTGCACCAAAGTGCTTATTCTTTGGAAATAGGTAGACCATAAATGGGGGATCTGGACTTTCTCCCTCAGCAAAATGTGAATATGCAAAGGGAAGTCCCATATCTTCAATTATTTTTAATAGCCTATCCATTGTTTAGTTTCCTCATAATATTTTCTTCCAATTCTCTGATTCCTTTCTCTTCAGCTGGCCCAATGTGTGGCTTAGCAGACACTCTTCCACCTTGTCTTAGGACGTGACCTTTTTCAAGTAGATGAGCCAGCTGATATCTATTTCTTGAGTGAACTACAAGTTCTATTGAATTTGAAGTTTCTTTTATAGTTTTTACAGACCAAGATTTAGAATATTTCTTTGTTTCTCCTACAGGTGCATTTTCTTGTATGTCTTTTCTAATATTGCTACCAGCTTTTTTAACTTCCTTTTTGACTTCATCTGTTGCCATATCAGAATATTCTTCTAAGCCCTTCATTATTTCATTGGCGAGGTTTTCAATTTTTACATTCATCTACTCACCTTCCTACATCTAAACTTTATAAGTCTATTTTCATAGTTCATAAAGTCAATTGAGATGATATTGTACATTTCATCATCAAATAGAATTCTGTATTCTGAAGTGTTAATATTCTTTAACCTATTTTGAAATCTCACAGTAAAAGAAATATCTGACCTATCTACTTCCATCCCAAGAAAAACTTCTTCGCCTTTACCTTGAAAAGAAATATAGGCTGACGTTTCTAGATAATCCGTCCATACTGACTTATGGTTACCAATTCTATCCACCTCAACATTTTTATTTTGAAAGATTATTTTTCTATTTAAATCTGATATCCTCATTAGAACTCAGCCTTTCTCATTCCAAACAATAAAGCCCTTAGAGTTAAGTTTAATTCAGAATAATCTGCCTCTTCTCGGTGTTCATAAAGATAAGCAGTCATATAGAGGACAGCTATCTTTCCATTTGGATTTTTAGAAAGGTCTTCTTCACTATCAACTCTGGCTACATCCATGGAGTGTTTTATTGATGATTGGATGAGAGAATTAATCATCTCATCCTCATCATCAAAATCCACCCTTAAATAGGATTTTGCCTCTTCAAGAGTAATCATAATTTACTCCTTAGGCAGTGGCACCAATTTTTAATAGTTTAACTGCTTCTCTTAAAACTAGGATTCCATCAACTCTTTCTTTGCCTAAGAAACCAATCATGCCATTACCAGCAAATAGTTCCTTTAAGTCTTGGAAAGATCTATTTCCTCTATCT
The DNA here is from genome assembly GCF_001553115.1 of Aedoeadaptatus coxii. Lineage (GTDB taxonomy): Bacteria > Bacillota > Clostridia > Tissierellales > Peptoniphilaceae > Aedoeadaptatus > Aedoeadaptatus coxii. The sequence goes on along the minus strand of NZ_KQ960183.1, from coordinate 73,875 downwards.
CCAATCTTGTAGTACGAAAAATCGCCAAAGGCTACAGCAAGTTTTCCTTTATCAGCTTTTGGAGCAAAGGCAGATGTGTAGGCAGGATATCCTAAAAGTCTATCTGGTTCTCCATCTTTAAGTGATGGTTGCCAAATATATGCACCATTAACATCTTTAAGCTTTCTAATTTGAGCAACTGTTGCATCATTTAATATGAAGGCTGCTTTCTTCCTATAAGGTCTGTCTAATGAGTAAACTAAATCAATTAGTTCATCCGCATTAATTGTTTGAGCCTTTGTTGTCAGGCCAAGTTCTCCACCCTTTTTAGAGTCAAAAATTCCTGTAGGTTTATTTACTCCATCTCCATTTAGGAAGGCATCCTCTTCAGCATTTGCTAGTGCTCTAGTAAATTCTTCAGTGATGTATTTTTCTAGATTAAAGGCTGCATCATAGAGAAGCTCTTCAGTTACTTTAATTCCAACATGAAGTTTATGTGCATCAAGAGATACTTGATCAAATGTGCCATCTCCAAAGGTTAGTTGACCACCTTCTTCAACCCATAGGGCAGCTGGTTTTGTAGCTGCAATATTGATTTTATGAAGTCCTGAAGTTTGAACTTTTGTAGCTAGTTTTCTTACAATATTTTCATCTTCAAGACCATTTACAATATCTGTTTCCATTTCTTCTGGAACTAAATATCCACCACTTTCATCTGTACCAACTTTTAATTCATTGGAAATATCTCTAAAGTTAGTTCTTAATGCTTTCATCATAGATTTCTTATAGACATTTCTTGCCCTCATTGGCTTTTCTTCTTCATTAAAAGTAGCAGGTTCATTTGTTAGTGCTTGAGTAGTAGGTTTTTCTAAGGATTTATCCATTTCTTCTTCCCTCTTCTTTCTTTCAATTTCACGAGTATAATTCTCGATAGTTCTTTCCATCTCTTCATATGTCTTAAAGTCTTCATCAGACATTAGACCCTTTTCATCTTTCTTAGATTCAGCAAATGCCTTTGCCTCATCCCAAGCCTTAGTTCTCTTTTCTAAAAGTTCTTTTAAATTCATAATTACCTCCAAGTGTTTTTAATTTTGTTTAATCTTTCTTCTACCTCACTCATTGAGTGAGTCTTTACTTCTTTATTTATCTTTGTTAAAAGTGAGTTTGTAACTGCTCGTCTTGAAAAAACCATATTAGTGACTTTTTCATCTTTTCTTTTGTCAGTGAGAGTTCCATCACAAAAACCCATCTCAATAGCCTTGTTCTTATCAAACCAAGTCTCTCCATCCATTAGATTAGAAATTTCTTCTCTTGATAAACCTGTCTTAATCTCATAAGCATTGATGATTGATTCCTTGACTTCCTTTAACATATCTATGGCTTTTTGCATTTCTTTTGAGTCACCAATGGCTACAGTTAAGGGGTTGTGAATCATCATTAGTGAGGTAGGACTCATCAATACTTCAGTTCCTGCCATAGCAATGACTGATGCTGCTGATGCTGCAAGCCCGTCAATCTTAATAGTCACATTTCCCTTGTGCTCTAAAAGCATGGTGTAAATTCTTGATGCAGCTATACAATCTCCACCAGGAGAGTTGATCCACACAGTTATGTCTCCACTTTTATTTTTTAATTCTTCAAAAAAGAGCCTTGGTGTGATTTCATCATCAAACCAAGACTCTTCTGCAATTACTCCATCTATATAGAGTTCATTTGAATCCTTTTTCCAGTTCCAAAATATTTTATTATTCTTCATTAGGATTTATTTCTTCTCCTTTCTGCTGATAAAAACTACCAGCTTTATCAAGCGGTAGCATATTTCCATTTACAAGATATAAGTCTCCACCTTCTTCAGCTGATATCCTATCTAGGTTTTCTAATTCTCTTATGTCATTTGCACTCATCCAACCATTCTGTCTTCCTACAGCATATCCATTCATTCTTGATTCATAGTCTCCTCTTAGAAGTCCATCAAGGTTAAATTTAATAAAGTAGGATTCTTTTTCTTTCTTTGTTAGTAGTGCTCTTTCCAAAGATTGCTCCCAACGAACAATCCAAGGGTCAAGAGTGTATTTAACAAACTCAAGTGACTGCTGTTCTATATTTGAAAATGATGACCTCTCTAGGTCGCCGATCATATGAGGTGGTATTCTGAATATTCTTGCTATCTCATTTAGCTGAAATTTTCTGGTTTCTAAAAACTGGGCTTCACTTGGTGCTATTGCTATGGGTTGGTATTTCATCCCTTCTTCAAGTACAGCCACTTTGTTGGCGTTCTTAGGCCCTTGAAAGGCTGCATTCCATGACTCCCTTACTCTTTCTGGGTCTTTGATAATACCTGGGTGTTCTAAAACTCCACCTGGCTGTGCTCCATTTTGGAAGAAAGATGCACCATAATCTTCACAAGCCATAGCCATACCAATAGCATTTTTAGCCATGGTAATTGGTGAGTAGCCAATAAGGCCATCAAAGCCAAGTCCTGGAATATGAAGGACATCTCCTTTTAAAAGATAAACTTCTTCTGATTTATGATTGTATTTATAAAATATTTCTCCTTCTTCACTTCTCATAACAGTCATCTTGTTTGGCATTAGTGGGTAGAGACCAATAACCTCATTTCTTCCATTACGAATTATCTGAGCATAAGCATTACCCCAAAGTAGTAGATGGGTCATTAGTGTTTCTCTAAATACAAATGAAGTCATCTCAGTATTTGGTTCATCGTGCAAAAGAAAATATATGGCATGGCCTTTTGCTTTTTCCTTAGAGTTTGAATCTCCTCTTTTATATAGATGAAGAGGAAGTCCTGCTAAGGTTTCAGCAAGAACTCTCACGCATGAATAAACTGCTGTCATTTGCATAGCAGTAAATTCGTTGACATTCCTTCCTGCTGCAGTTCTTCCAAATAAAAAAGACGATGAAGATATCCTCTCCCCGTCTTTAGGTTTGTCTCTTGACTTGAATATTAAATCTAAAATGTTTATATTACCACCTCCTAAAAGTAGGCATGAAAAAAGCACCTACTAATGTAGATGCTAAAAAAATATCATGAATATATGTTAAAACCACTTTGACTTTTCTTTTCTAAATTTAGGAATCTCTCCATAAGCATATGGATTATAATTATCTATATTACATCCAAATTCTTTTAATTCTATTATTTTATTATCAAAATCCCATTTAACCAAAGAAATTCCATTAAATTCATCAATTTTCCCATTATTCATCACTGATTTAAAATGCCATTCCACAATTGATTGGTCTTTAAAGTCTAAAAATTGTACAATATCCCATGTTTCAACTTTTGCACGACTGTTCCATTCTTTAAACCATAACTCGAGTGTACTGCGATTATTATACTTTGGCCCCCAACTTTCTGTATACACAATATCATTAGCAAAAATATCTTTAATTCCTAAGTCTTGTTTTTTTATACACATATCAAACCATAAACGAATAATATCTTCTCTATTCCTCATGAATATCACCTCAAAAATGTTTCTATTTTATTTATATACCCATATTAAAAAACAATCAGACCCCTATCGTCATAAACAGATTCACTTGTATCATTGCCACACCTTATAGCCCTGTCAAGTGCCATAATTGTAGCTATAACTCCATCTATTTTTTCTGTAGACTTTTCTTTGTCTGCCTTTATGTTTCCAGCTGGATCTGTTCGAATAAAGATATTATCCATCATCCACCTTAATACTGGATGACCTCCATGGGCTATTTTTCTTTCGAGAGTTAGTTTCATTAGTTCTTTAGTTGGTGGAGACATATCTTTAAATCCTTGACCAAATGGAACTACTGTAAAACCCATGCCTTCTAAGTTTTGAACCATCTGAACTGCTCCCCACCTGTCAAAGGCAATTTCTCGGATGTTATATTTCTCACCTAAGTCTTCTATAAATTTTTCTATAAACCCATAATGAACAACATTACCTTCTGTTGTCATAATATAGCCTTGTTTTTCCCATAGGTCATAGTTTACATGGTCTCTTTTTACTCTTAGGTCGAGGTTGTCTTCTGGTAACCAAAAGTAAGGTAATATTTGATATTTATCATCTTCGTCTATTGGAGGAAAGACTAAAACAAAGGCTGTAATATCCGTTGTGCTTGATAGGTCAAGACCTCCATAACAAACTCTGCCTTTTAATTCTTCTTCATTAACAATAAAATTACATAGGTCCCATTTTTCCATAGGCATCCACCTAATTGCTTGCTTGACCCATTGGTTAAGTCTTAGTTGCCTAAAGGCATTTTCTTCAGTTGGGTTTTGCTTAGCCGATTCACAAGCTTGTCTTACTTTTTCTATAGGAACTGTAATTCCAAGAGACGGATTTGCCTTATGCCATACTTTTTCATCTGTCCAATCGTCTTCTCTATCTGCTCCATAAATCACAGGATAAAAAGTTGGATCAGTTTTTCTTCCTTCCAGTATATCAACTGCCTTTTGATGCGTCTCATAGCAGATTGATTTTGTATCTGTTCCTGCAGTTGTTATAAGAAAATATAGAGGTTGGGTTCTTGCATCGCCAGACCCTTTTGTCATAACATCAAATAATTTTCTATTTGGCTGAGTGTGAAGTTCGTCAAATACGACACCATGAATATTAAATCCGTGTTTGGAATAAGCCTCTGCAGATAGAACTTGATAGAAAGAATTGGTAGGTTTATAAATCATCCTCTTTTGAGATGCTAGAATTTTTACTCTTTTAGATAAGGCTGGGCTCATCCTTACCATATCAGCTGCAACATCAAAGACGATTGTTGCTTGTTGCCTATCAGCAGCACAACCATAAACTTCTGCTCTTTCCTCTCCATCACCGCAAGTAAGGAGGAGTGCTACAGCAGCTGCAAGTTCTGACTTTCCCATTTTCTTTGGTATTTCAATATAGGCTGTATTAAATTGTCGATACCCTGTATCTTTCACAATTCCAAACAAGTCTCTAATGATTTCTTCTTGCCAGTCAATAAGCTTGAAATCTTTACCTGCCCATCTACCTTTTGTATGTTTTAGGCATTCTATAAAGGTGACAGCATAGTCTGCTTTATTTTTATCATAGTGAGATGTAGGTAGCATAAATTTTGTTGGTTTATATTTCATTTGACCTCCTTCCTTGAAAAATAGGCATAAAAAATACTAGCCGTTAGCTAGTTCACTACGAGAAAAAGAGCCTTCGCTCAATTTCTTGATTTCTAATTATTTTGTTTTCCTAATTCATAGGCCTCTTTTAACATTTCTTTTAATGACCATACTGAAACTTCTAAAAAGTCTTCTGAATCATTGTTTCTTTTTTCTAAGTCTCCTCTTTCTTCTATTGCATAAGAATGTTTCTTGGCAATTTCTAAAAGTGCTTTATCTCTTTTTTCATTAATTCTTTTGGTGGCCTCTAAAAAGCATTGCCTTTTCAATTCTTGGTTTGTCATTTATCTCACTCCTCTTTTCTTATTCTTTTGGAGATTGTCTATAAAGTCATCAAACCATTTCGCTCCAATCTCAAGTCTTATAATTGGAAGTCTTCCTAACTTGTTGTATTTTAAACTTACTATCCTTAAGTCTTCAGGAAGGCTAGTTCCATAAAATTCGTTAATTGTTTTTCCCATTGTGATATAAATTGTGTCATCTTCAAGGTAGTCTTTTAAATAATCTTGGAAAGCTAAGTCTCCATTTTCTCCTTCGTAAAGTCCAAGCATTGTAATTGCTGAAGAGTCGATTAACTCATTTAAATCTTCCTGTGTTTTCATGTATTTGTATGCCATATTTTTCTCCTTATCTTTTTGTATGTACATATAACCGTACTGTCAAAAATAAGTCAAGTTAATTAAAGGATATAATGGCTATATTTCAACCTTTACTCGATATCTTTTCTATTCTATCCACTCTGAAAATTACATTTAACATTGAACCATTATCCCATTTTACTAGGATTGATCCAATGGCATCCACCCCGTAAACTGTGCCTAAAGTTCCAACTGGAGGTGCTTGGTCATCTTCCATTTGGATTAGTTTCACTCTCGTACCTACTGGATACGCCTCTTTTAATTTTTGTATAATTTCCCTTGAAATCATCTAATCACCTCACACACATATATCACTTAATTCAAGATTTATATCAAGTCTTATTTGCAGTATTTATAAGTCTTTTGAAAATATATATAGCGCATGGAAGAGCAATTCCATTGCCCCACATTTTATATTCTGCAGAATCAGTATGAGGATTTTTAAGCCATTTTAATATCTGCTTATCTGTTTTCTTCTTTTTAAGACCTTTTATTTCAGCATCCTTATCAAAAACTTCTCTCCAAAAAGACAAGTCCTCATCTGTTGGATTTTCTATTTCTAAGTTATCACACCAGTAATCTGGGAACCCTTGTAATCTTCCACATTCTTTTGGTGTTAGTCTCCTTACAAGTCTCTGGTTTACAAGCGGTGGGTCTTTATAATCAGTAGCCAGTAAAGGTGATGATATATTTTTATCTGCTTTTGTAAAATATGAGTTCTTACTCATTGAATAGGTATCTTCAACAATAGCTACCCCTCCTTGATTCCTGGTAGGCGTATTTCCAGATGTATCTATAGTCCTTGAAACGTCACACTCGTAAATATTATGTCTTTCATTTTTAGTATTTTCTGAAGTTTGTCTTATATCGTAGACTACAAATGGTTGGTTATTTCCACCTTGTCCTAAGTTTGATGCAAGTGTTTGTGTTTCTTTTAATGGTCCTTTATACCTTGAGTCTTGACTGTGATTTTCAAAAACGAATGGTGCAATTCCTCCACTTGCTCTCAAGGTTCCGCTTTCATCAGAATAAAAGTCCATCCTTTCTCCACCTTGGTCATTTAAACAGATTGTTCTATTAAAGCTTTCTTTAATGGCTCTGGTATTTCTTTTCCCTTTCTCGCAGCCCTGTGAAGTATTCCCTGACAAGCTTTTTTGCTCAAATAATATTTCTCTGGAACTTCCTCCATCAAGATCTGCGACAAGGAAGATTCTTCTCCTTCGTTGGGGTACTCCAAAGTATTTATCATCAAGGACTCTCCAAGCAAGGGAAAAATTGTCTCCCAGGATTTTTCCTGCACTTTTCCACCTCGAAGGTCGAGGAAGTTTAATTGTGGAATCTTTAATTCTTGTAATTTCTTCAAGGACGCATCTAAAATCCTCTCCTTTGTTAGATGAGAAGGCTCCTGGCACATTTTCCCATAGTAGGTATCTTGGATACTTACCATTAGTTTTACACCTCATTTCTTTTATAACTCTTGTGGCCTCATAAAAAAGGTTGGATTTTTCTCCTTCAAGTCCTGCCCTTTTACCAGCAATTGATAAATCTTGACAAGGACTGCCAAAGGAGATAATATCAACGGGTTCAATTCCATACCCGTCGATATCTTTTATATCTCCTAAATGTTTAATTTGAGGTAGGTTTTTCTGTGTAACTCTTATTGGAAAAGGCTCAACCTCCGATGCCCATATAGGTTTTATTTCACAAAAAATAGCAGCTAAAGGAAATCCTCCACTGCCGTCAAATAGTGAACCTAATCTTAGTTCTTTATTCATCTTAAATACCCCAAAAATCAAAAAATGCACTACTTGCTGCTAAATCAGCATATGGTGTGCATTTTTCAATAACCTTATTTTCTATCCATTTTGGAATAAAATCAATTTTATTATATTGTCCAAAACCACCAAACAAACACTTCATGGCAACATTTCTAGCTTTTACAGCGTCATCAAATGTATCGTAGTAGCCCAAGTGAATATCTTTGCCACTAATTTTTATTCTTGCTCTAAACTTATTTCTTGGTTTATAGAAACTTACTCCAACAACTCCAGAAGTATTATTTTTTTGCAAGCCTTGATTTATTTGATTCTGCTGATGAGTGCAATACCTTATATTACAGGCTCTATTATCTAGAGTATCCATGTTAATGTGATCTATCTCAAAACCATCTATGTGAGGAAATAAATAATCATGTAGGACTCTACCTTTTGAATCCATCATGTACATATTTTCATAGCCTTGTCTACAATAATAGAAATTCACATTTTTTATTTCATTAACTCTATTTGCATCTAGTTTGAAAATTACACCGTCTTCAGTTTCTCCTAAAGCAATACCAGAGTCTTCAGATAAATAATATTTTATGTTACTCATCTTTTAGAACCTCCGAATACTTGTATTCTTTACCTTCTCTTAGAAGTTTTATCTCATCATCACTACCAACTAGATTTAAATATCTTTTTACTGCTACATCAACAAATTTAGGTTCTATTTCTATTCCATAGCAGATTCGATTAAGCTCCTCACAGGCAATTAATGTAGATGCACTTCCTAAAAATCCATCAAGGACTAAGCCATTCGTTTGTGTAGATTGTTTAATTAGGTAGGCAATGAGAGGTACTGGTTTTGATGATGGATGACCACATCCTTCTTTTTCTGAATCTTTAATTCCATCGAATTCAAAGACTGCTGTTTGTTTTTGATCTCCATACCAGTTATGCTTTCCATCTTTTCTCCAACCAAAAATAATAGGCTCCATATTAAATTTCCAATCTGTTCTCATGAAAGGAGCTCTTGGTTTTTTCCAAATAAGCCCTGCACCAACTTTAAATCCTGCATCTTCAAAAGCATCATAGAAAACTCTAGCTTTCATAGTTGCATAGAATTCATAAATTGATGCATCCTTAGCCATTGCGTCTTTAAAGTTTGTAAAGACCTTCATTAAAAATTCATAGGCCTCTTTATCATTTAAGTTGTCATTTTTAATTGTTCCCGATTTATTTTTTAATTCAACAAAATATGGTGCATCGGTACATACTAAATTGACCTTAGTTTCGCCTAGTAACTTTTCAAAAGTATCCCATAGAGTAGAATCTCCACAGATAACTTTATGTCGACCTAGAGTCCAAATATCTCCTTCCTTGGAAAAAATAGGCTTTTTAAGTTCTTCTTCAACATCAAAGTCATCTTCTTCAGCCTCTACGCCAAGGTCAAAGAGCGAAGATAATTCTTCAGTTGAAAATCCTGTAAGCTCTACATTAAATCCATAATCTTCTAGGGATTCAATTTCAACTCTCAATAGTTCTTCATCCCAACCAGCATCAAGACTTAGCTTATTATCAGCAAGTACATATGCTTTTCTTTGTGCCTCTGTGAGATGATTTTCTAAAATACATGGAACTTTATTTAGTCCTAGTTTCTTAGCCGCTAGAAGTCTGCAATGTCCTGCTGTAATAACATTCTCATCTGAAATTAAGATAGGATTTAAAAATCCAAATTCTTTTATAGATGCAGCTACCTTATTAATTTGTTCGTCAGTATGTGTTCTAGCATTATTAATATATGGGATGAGTTCATCTACATTTTTTAATTCATATTGTAATAGTCCTTCTTTCATCATATTAGCCCCCACTTAGCAAATTCCTCAAAACCACCAATAGAGTTAATGTAGTTTCTAGCAATTTCTACAATTTCTGAATATGGTCTACCATCAACAGTTTCATCCCCGATTGCACAGGATAATTCAATCTCTTTATTTTCATCTTGTGCCTTTAGGTGGGCATAAATATTAACTGATACATCGGCCTTGGATAGGTCTTTACCATGAAGGCCTCCACCCGTTACTGCTCGTCCCATATCTGAGCCGAGTTTTCTATTTGTCGCTCCAGTATCAACATTAAATCCTCCAGTCCAATCTCCAAGTGGATTCACGATAGTTTTTGGATAAATTGATTTTAAGATTTCTGTAGATATATTTGACTGGCATATGATGAGTTTATCTCCATCAAGAATGTATTTTCCATCGTAAGGATAATTAGAAAAAATTTCACGAGCAATTAGAGATAGTTTCTTTTCTTCATCTGATATAGGTACTCCCTTAAAGATTCCATTGTCACCACATCTTATCTTTTCTTTTTGATTATTTGATAGGTGGATATCCTGTTCTACTATTTTAATATCTGCTTTGATATCTCCAGCTATCCTCTTAATCGCTGTTTCAATTTCTTTTTTATTTAGATTACAATCTGTTTCTATAATTACATGACAATTTCCATGTCCCAGCAAAACTTCAACTGCTATTTTAGGATTATCTTTTGCTTTATATGCTAAATCTACAATTGCACCAGCGATGCAATCTGCTATTTTATCTGGATGCTTTGGATTTACTTTTTCAAACAAATTTATTACCTCCTCTGTCTTAGTAATTTTTCCATCATATCTTCTCCATAATCTTCATAAACTTCAGTACAGTTTTCTTTCACTATGTCATAAATTTCATACCATAGAAGATTTGCTGTCTTTTGAAACTGACTAGACATCTGTACAAATGGAGATGCAATAACTCCACCAGTTGTAGGATGCTTTCCTAAAAGTCCAAATTGACTTATTGCCTCTTCACATTGAATGTATCTTGCAAAAGCCTGGGAGTAGGATTCTAATAATCTTGGATTTACTAAGTTTTCACAGTTTCTCTGTTTTAACCAACCCCATGTCTCTTTATATATTTCATCTGCACCTAGTGGTATTCCATTCTTTTGTTTTGCAGATAGATAATCACTAGGTGCTGGCATATCTGTTCCATCAAGAACTGCTCCATCTGGTAAGTCAACTGCATCTATTTCTTCTGGAGTGAATGTTGGAATATCATTCATTAGTATTTCTACTTTTTTACCTTTTTCTATTTTTTCAACAGCAGGCTGTGGTTTTCCTCCTGCTTTTACTCTTCTTCCACCTCTATATGTTCCGTCTTTAGCGATAGTATCACCTCCTAGTTTATTATTCTTTAATAGGGCCTTTGAACCCGTTTTTTTGTGCGTGAGAGGGCGGCACCGTTGGTAGGGAAATCAGCTTTTAAGATAACGACTCCCCCTCCCTCAAAACTTTTCTCGTCCAAATCTATCTCCACTCTTTGCATGAATCTTTGAATGACAAGATTTACAAAGACTCATAAGATTATCTTCGTCATTAGTTCCACCACGAGAAAGAGGAAGTATGTGATGTACTTCCTCTACCTTTGTCATTCTATTTTCTTTTAAACACATTTCACAAAGTGGATGTTCACTGACATATCTTTTTCTTATAAGTCTCCACGCTTTTCCATAACGCTTGTGAGTTTTAGGGTCTCGTTTATATTTTTCATAGTTTTTGTTGTATTCTTTCTCATGTTTCTTACAGAATCGTCCATCAACTAACTCTGGACAACCTGGATGTGAACATGGTCTCTTAGGTTTTCTTGGCACTTTATCACTCCATAAAGAAAGCCTCGAAGATTAAATCTTCAAGGCTCTATTAATTATTCTTTTGCTATTTTAATAATACTACAACTCCATAGTGACATTCTATGACATTTCATGACAAGGTTTGATTAGATTTGAAGTTTCTTTTAACCCCAGATTGTGAAGCCTATGAATATGCCTAATATCGTAATTCATATCAACTGCTATCTTCTCCCAAGTCTCATAACAAAGATATCTTTTTTCAAGGATAACTTGAAGTTCCTTATTTTGAATCTGTTTGATTGTTCCAACCATCTCTGCTTTCAAGTCTACCAACTTATCTATATCCCTATTTATTTCTTCTTGGAGATCTACAATCTTTACGATAGTATCTTCAAGTTTTGATGTTCCTCTACTAAGGCTCTTAGGCATATCTGATAAAGTCGATGTAGCTTTTGTTGCTAGAGCGTTGAGTGATTCAACTTGCTCCAGCTTGCTATTAATTCTTTTGTCTAAATAAAAAGCTTGTTTTAAATATTCTTTTGCGTTCATTTCTTACCTCCATAAGTTTTGAGGTAAGTTCTCCATAGAACTCCTACTCGTATATTAAGCTTAGCAAATTTTGATAGTGACATTCTATAACATTAACTCTCTAGATTTGCTTTCACTGCATCAATAAGTGCAGCTTGTGTTTTGTTCTTATTTTCTAATGCTTTCATCACGTCTTCATCAATAGTTCCTTTTGCTAAGATATGATGAATCACAACTGTTTCTTTCTGCCCTTGCCTATAAAGTCTGGCATTGGTTTGTTCATAAAGTTCTAAGGACCAAGTAAGAGAAAACCAAATAAGGGTTGAACCTCCAGCTTGTAGGTTAAGTCCGTGACCGGCAGATGCTGGATGAATAATAGCTACAGGAATGTTGCCTTGATTCCATTCTTTAAAGTCCTCACTTGTTTTAAGTTCTCTCACATCAAATCTTTCTTTGATTCTTTTTAAATCTGACTTATACCAATAAGCTGTTAATACTGGTTTACCATTTGCGCTTTCTATTAAATCTTCCAAGGCATCAAGCTTTCTATCATGAATATGAATCATATTTTTATCTTCATCATAAACAGAACCTGACGCCATTTGAAGTAACTTATTAGAAAGTGCAGCAGCATTAACTGCATCTATATCTTTATCCTTAATACTAACAACCAAGTCTTTTTTTAAGGTCTCGTAGATATCTCTTTCTTTATCTGATAGATTTACAAAGACTTCATTGTTTATCTTCTCTGGCATTTTTAGATAGTCTTCAGCTTTCATAGAAACTGTGATATCTGATATCTTTTCATAGATTGCATCTTCAGCAAAAGGAAGTGGCTTATAGGAATAAATGATTGGTCCATTTCTCTTATCAGGTTTGAAATAGATTTCTCTGTACTGACCAATAAATCTTCCAAGTCTTTGACCCATATCAAGTAATCTAAACTCAGCCCATAAATCCATTAGACCGTTAGATGATGGAGTTCCAGTAAGACCAACTATTCTTTTTACCTTTGGTCTAACTTTCATTAATGCTCTAAACCTCTTTGACCTATGAGACTTAAAAGATGATAATTCGTCAATTACGATCATGTCGTAGTTGAATGGTAGTTCGCTTTTATTTATTAACCAGTCTATATTTTCCCTATTGATTAAATAAATATCTGCCTGCTTATTTAATGCTTTTATTCTTTCTTTTTCACTTCCTATTGCTACTGAATATTCTAAGATATCAAGGTGAGACCATTTTTCTACTTCTTCCTTCCAAGTGTCTCTGGCAACTCTTAGTGGTGCTATAATTAAAACTTTAGAAATTTCAAAAGAATCAAAGAGTAAATCTTTTATAGCTGTTAGGCTTATAACCGTCTTGCCGAGACCCATGTCAAGTAGAAGTGCTGATTCTTTATTTTCTTTTATAAATTCAGTAGCATAATTTTGATATTTATGTGGAATATATTCCAATTAGTCACCTCCGATTCTCTTCATTATTTCATCAATGTTTTCTTTTGAATCAAGAACATAAACCTTAAAACCTAAATCTTTAAATTGCCTTATTCTCTTTTTCTGAATTGGTCTTGGTTCTCCTCCAGGTCTTTTTGTTTCAACAAATCCGATTTTACCTTTAGGTAGAAGTATTATCCTGTCTGGTATTCCCGTCATTGAAGGGGATGTAAACTTAAGACATAGACCCTTGTTCTCTTTTACTCTTTTAACAAGGGAAGATTCAATCTCTTTCTCTCGCAATTTTCATACTCCTTCCACGCTTCTTCAAAAGTCATCATACAATCATAACAAGCACCCTGACTTTCTAAATAATTTTTAATCAGTCTTTTCCAGCCCTTAAATTTCCCTGTTTTATTTTTAGGAAAGTCTCTATCTTCCTTCATATCTCTTGCTAAATCTCCTCTTGGAGACTTTTCATTTAAGTGATTTTTCATCATGTAGTTATAGAAATTCATAAATCCTCCATTTTTCTAAAGTGTTGTATAGTGTAGCTTTATATAAACCTTTTACACGAGAGAATAAAAATAATATATAAAAGAAAGTAGGCTATAACTATTCACACCATACAAAATGCGTATATTAAGCCATTTAAGTGTTAAGTCAAGTGTAAATAGTCATGTCTTTTTGTAGTTTAGTGTATGCACTTTTCATTAATTAAGAAAAACTTTTTTCTATACAATCATCTTTATTTAGCCTATAAATGCTACACTAAGATGCATTTATAAAAAGTCGTCTTCCGACTCCATTAAATCATTGATGGTTATACCGCCCCATTCAATTCCCCTATTTGTCCTTTTCTTTTCATAACCTTCTGCTATAAGGGCTCGTGAAAAATCTCTATTGTTCCTAATGTATTCTCCATTTGAACCAGCCCACTCACGATAAACTTGATATAACCTTGCACTCATTTCTTTATAATTTGTTCCTTTTATGCATTTATCTGAAATAAAATGGTTTATCCAATCATTCTCTTCCTTATATAATCTTTTAGCATCATCTACAACATTACACTTTGGATATTTAAAGCCTGCATCTATATATTCTTTTGCTCCTTCAATCATCCACTGTAGAATTGCCCCACCTGCTTTTTCTAGAAGCTTATCTATATAGTCTGTCTTAGGATTTTTAATGGCAACAGAAAATGGAGCCACCACAATTCTTCTCCAGGTTCCTCGATCATTAGAACCCACCTTTGGTAGATGATTTGTATAGAGAATAGTAGAATGCGTTGGCGTAAATGAAAAGGGTGCATAGTATTTTCTTTCTGCTGAAATATCATCAACACTTGCTATCTGCTTTAACATAGAACTTGACAGTCTTTGACCCTCTTCTGTTTCAGAGGCTAGAATAAATCTCTTACCACATAACTCTGCAAGATCAACCTTCACATTCTTCGCTCTTGTTGTTAAAGACTCAGCTGGAATTTTACCTGCATAGTCTCCAAGAACGTGAGCCTCTGAATTAAAGACTGTAGACTTCCCATTTCCTCCATCTCCGTAAGCTATAAGGAGTGCTTCTTCATAAACATGACCTATTAATGTCGACCCTGCATGGAACTTTAAGAAATTAATAAACTCATCATCTCCACCAGTTACATCCCTTAAAGTAGCTATCCACATATCCATATTATCCTTACTTGGAGCTAGGGCAGTAATCTTCGTGCAATAGTAAGACGGGTCATGCTCTTTTATTTCACTTGTTTTTAAATCAATAACTCCAACAGGTGTATTTAAAATAAAAGCATCTGCATCAAGTTTTTCATTTTTAACTTCTAACAAAGACTTAGCTAGTTTTAATATTCCAGATACTTTTCCGTGGTCGTTCATTTTTTTAGCAAAATTGAGATAAGCTTTTGCAGTATTTACTTTTAATTTTGCTTGTGCCTTTTCTTCCTTATTTCCCATCATTTCAGCATCTGCTAATTCTTGATAGGTCTCTTTAAATTCAATGCTTGCATTTTCTAAAACTTTTTTGGCAGTCTCCATATAAAGACTCATTACTTTTAGCTCAGAATCTTCCCATTTCTTGCCCGTCCAATAAAGCCAGCCTTGAGATATGGTGTAGATAGCTTTATTTTTGTTGTGCTTAGTAAAGATTTCAGCCATTGCTATATCTGTAAGTTTCTCTGGCTTATATTCCTCATATCTTTCATTGTATTCTTCAGGTGGCACATAATCTTCACATGCTGATACTTTTTTATAGAACTTACAAGCTGACCTCCATATTTGTTCCAGTTCATCATCTGGAAGTGGTGGTGAACAAAGACTAGCTTTTTTATCAAATAGTTCTCTCGCCTCATCTGTATTTCCATATCGAATTAGAACCCTACCAGCAAAATGGTTCATAGTTGAATTTCTAGAGCCTTGCTGAATCAAGTCTTGAGAATTATCAAAATCCTCAAAGTCATCTTTTAGAATATCAGTTATATATTTCCTTCCCCTAACTATTTCAACGGCAGGATTCTTAACTCCAAAGAAAAACCTCGCTCCATCTAAAGCATTTCCATCAAAGAAAGTATAAGTCTCTGCCAATTTTTCTTTTAATTCTACATAGTCATCAAGATTTGTAATCTTAGGAATTGGAAAATATATGTGCATTCTTGGTCTTGCAGCTTTTCCATTTTTTTCTTTTCTATGGTTTCTGCTGTAAACTATGGCAAATTTAACTCCATCAAATATTCTCTTTAAGTCATTAGCTGAAATCCAATCATCTGGATTTTCTGAATGGTCATTGTCTATATCCATAGGGACACATTCTGACTCTATAAAATTATCATTGGATCGATAGGAATTTTTATACTTAGCCATTACATGGTCGAAACTCGCAGCTTTCTCAAAAGACCTTACATCTACTGCATTAACCTCATTTGGATAAACACAGTTTGACTCCACTCCTATTAAATTTGAGGTGTATATTTTCAATTAGGATACCTCCTTTATATAGCGAATCTTCATTTTTCTCTTCTCAGCAATCTTTATTTCTTCAGCCATTCCAGGACTTATCTTGTCACCAAAGACCCATACTTCTTCACATTTTCCAAGAAGGACATAATTAAAATGCATGGCAAGTCTTCTCTCACTTTCATCACTCATAAACTGAGGAAATAAAAGATGTGGTGCGATGGGAATATTTCCTTCATCTAAAGCATAGCGAGAATACTTCTGTGCCTTGATTACATTATTTTCTACATCTCCAGAAAATGGACTGCAGATATATACCAGGGGATAGTATCTCTTCTCTGCATTTTTAATTGTTTGATAAGGAGTGGGGTCCTTGCACCCACTCCCGTTGTATAGTTCCTTATTCATAAATATCCCTCATTGTTTCACTACAAGTATTACAGCAAACTTGGGTAGAAACTAAATCCCCCTCTTCCAATACTTCAACTAAATCGACTCGAACTTCTTTTCCGCACTTTGGACAGGTGCAAAATACATTCTCATCATTTATTTCAATGCTTACTTCCATGACATCATTTATTTTTTCTTTAACATAAAACATGAATAAACCTCCTTAGTCTTTCTTATAAAATTCACTTTCAAATCCATCTGCATCTAAGATAAGTCCAGGTGCCCAAATAGGAGCTATGGACATGATTTCATTTATCTCTTCGATACTAGATGAATCACTTTCTATTACAACTTCATCATGAATATGCATGACGATATTAAATCCTTTTTTCTCCAGTCTCATCATAGCTTCAGTTAAAATATCTCTGGCTATTGCTTGAACAATATTTTCTACAAACTTTCCTCCGTAAGATTCTATCTTGTCCCACTTATTTCCTACTACGATTCCTTCATAGACAATTGATTCTCCACCAAATCGATTCATCCCTATTTTTGCCTTTGGATAAGCTAGTCTTCTTTTTGAGGGTAGTTGTATAAAAAGAATGCCTTTTTCATAGCTAATAACTAGGCTCTTATATTCTTCTTTACTTCTAGTCTTTACAACTCTTTTTACGACTGAATCTATATCCCACCACAAGCTTACGATGTTAGGATTAGCCTCTCTCCAAGAATCGACTATTGATTGAAGTTCATCTTCAGATAAACCCATCTCAATACCACCCATTGCTTTAAGAGCACCTAAGGCTCCTTGGTAGCCACAGTTGTGAACTAATTTCCCTGATACGGTAAAACGGTTATTCTTTCCGGCATTTCGTATATCATAAAGTCTAGTCTTGCTTCTATACCTTTCCAATTTTTTCTTTTCTCGAATACAGCTAATTCTGCATCTTCTATAATTTCGTCTCGGCTTAATCCTTTTGAAAGTTTCCTTATAACAACACTTCGTGCATAAGGCCAGTATTTTTGATGAAATTCTGTTAATACAGTATTTCTCTTGTTCGAAGCATTCTCTATACGAGTCGCAAATCTTAAGTTGCCTCTTTCGTAATGCCCATTGTTGTCTATTCTGTCTATTTCTAGTTCTCTTTTTGGCAATCCAAATCTTTCTATTAAATAAAGACCTGCCTCTAGAATTGATGGAAACTTGAATTTTATTCCTCTTTCTCCATAGTTTTTGAACTCTGGATCTTTTGGGTTGGTACACCTTTGCTTTGCTGCTGTTAGCCTTCTGTCCAACCATCGTGGAATTTGTCTTGTCTGGGAGCAAGCTTGACATCCTTTTGACCTTCCTGTTGTTAAATTTCCCCTGTCTTGCCATTGAATGCTTCCACAGCCTTGACATCTTGTGAGGACATAACAAGAATTCCAGTTTTTCGCCCATCTTTTTTCTGGGCTTATAATCTTCACCCACCCGTATTGTTCTCCTACCATCTCCTGATTGTAGGAGATGTGCTCCGCTGGTGGCAGCTTCTCCAAATTGTATTGGCTTTTCTTGCCCCTCGATCCATACGATATGGTCTTTTGTTGCTCTAAGCCCATCATATTCAATCACTTCTCCTATCCCCTTATATATAACTCCATCATGTGAAACCCAGTTTTCTCCATCCCATAATTTATGAGCTTTTGTAAGTTTTTCTATAGGAACTAACCCCTTATCTGTAAGAACCAACTCGCCTTCAGCAATACAAGCTAACGTCGCTATCTTTCCTTTTTGTCTAAGATGACCATTAACTCCATGCTTTTCAACTGGAACGCCAAACATCCTCGATGCTGTTCTGCAATAGATATCTTCTCCATTTTTAAAGGCATCCAGTACCCATTGTTCCCCTGCAAGCCATGCAAGGACACGGGCCTCTATTGCTGAAAAGTCTGAAATAATAAACCTGGTGCCTTCTTTTGCTATAAAGGCTGTCCTTATTAGTTGGGATAAAATATCAGAGGGCGATTCATATAGAATCTCCATAGTTTCGTAATCTCTATTTTTTACAAGACTCCTAGCTAGTTCTAAATCTTTTAGATTATTTCTTCTTAAGTTTTGAACTTGAATAAGTCTGCCTGAATATCTGCCAGTTCTGTTTGCCCCATAAAATTGGATCAGACCTCTTGCTCGATTATCTTTTCCTTTTACATTTTTCATAGCATCGTATTTTCTTACTGAAGACTTAGATAATTCTTGTCTAAGTTCCAATACCTCTTTAATATTACCTTCAGCATTTTTAAGAGCAGACTCTACGTCTTTTTTAGCTAATGAATCTATCTCTAAGTCTTTATTATTTAGCCATTCTTTTAGTTGTAAGGGAGAATTTGGATTTTCAAGACCAGTTAGTTCTATGGCTCTGTCCATATTCTCTTCTCGTAATATTTCATCAAATTTAATAGCTGAATCAACTAAAACTTCATCAATCAAAATCCCTCTATCATTGATGTTCTGGTCTGTCCAGTAGTTTTCCCATTCTGAATGAGGCATAGAGAATGCTGATAATTTTTTCTTAATCGCCATTTCTGTTTCCACATCTCTTCGGTTATATTCCTTAAAGGTAGACCACTTTTCTAAATCGTGATGTGGTAGATTTCTTTCCCTCATACCATTTGTCTTAGTTGGTTTACATGGAATAGAAAAATATCTTATAAGAGCCTTGCCTTCATTCATCTTTTGCTTATCTAGTTTTAAAACCTCTCCTACTTTTTCAAGCGATAGAGGTAGACCAAGATAGGCTGACCAAATCATAGTGCAGTACCAACCTTGAGGTTTTAATCTCTCTCCAAGAAATTTTGATAAACACACCCTTTCAAAATTTGCATTAAAGGCCCACTTTTCTATACTTTCATCACTAAGTGCTGCTAATATTTCTTCAGGAATAATCTCTCCACTTGCCAAATCTATGACCTTAACTTCTCCATCATCTATAGAATAGGCAAAAAGGAGGATTTCAAAATCCTCACTCTCGGCATATTTGTATACACCACTTTTGCCTAAATCAACTGAAGAATAGGTCTCAAGATCTATGGACAATTTCTTCATAGCTATCACTAAGCTTTGTTAATTCTGCTAAATTATTTTTTCTATCTTCTTTTATTTGTTTTTCTATTTTTCTGATATCTCTATCTAGTTCTTTTAGTTGAGCTTGTAAAAATCCAAGCTTATACCATAAAAAGGACCAAATAGCTAAAACTATTGCTGTAATTAAATAGTCCATTTCTACCTCCTATGCTAAGAAATCTTCGTCATCATCGTCCATAGCATCGAAGTCATCTGCTGCATTAGACCTATTTCCTAGAGGTTGACCATCTCTTAGCTTTTGAATATTTCCAAGCCCAACCGCTACGCCCTTATTGCCATTTACATTGTAGGCATAGAAGTTAAGGGATACCCTTGCATAAACCCCTGAGTAGACTTCACTTCTATCAAGAATAGGTTCTACATTTCTATCTACAATTTGAGGTGCTGTCATAGAGTTGGCATTTAAGAAATATGCATCAGCATATGCTTTATCATCTTTTTCTGTGTCACCATCTCTTAATGGAAGTTTGATAGCTTTCTTATTAGGTTTTTTCCCATTGAATTTAGAAAGTCCTTCATCAATAGCAGCATCTACTGCCTTTTCAATCTTCTCAATTGTCTTTTGGTCGCTCTTTGGGATAATGACAGATACTGAGTATCTTTCTTTACCACCATTGATTGACTTTGGTTCCCAGACATTTGCATAAGATAATCTAACCTCACCTGTAATTACTTTTGTTTTATTTATATTTGACATATTATTTACCTCCGAATTCTTCTTTAACATTGTCAATTTTTACTTCCTCTCGTTTGTCTCTAATGCTTACTAAGGTTAACTTTCCTTTTGGTTTTTCTAATAAGTCGGTGATATTTTCATCAAAGACTTTCTTACCTAGTAACTTAGTCATAGCTGTGATGCCAAGTAACTTCTCTTCAAAGGGGTTAAATCCCAGTTCTTTTACTTTGTTTATAACTTCATCTTCATCTCGGTATTTCCTATTAGACCTACCTTCGACAAGTTTTAGGTCCTTCCATCTATGGCCCTTCATTGCTTTTTCTAAAGCGTAAGCCTTGATATCTTTGACCCATTGTTCCAGTTCGTCTAATCTTGGTAGGATTTCTTCAATTTCATCGTCAGATAGTTCTGGTGGTAGGGTAAATTCCTCTTGTGCCAGTTTTAGGTTTTCTTCCGCTCTTTTCCTGCATTTATTCTTAGCTTTGCAGAAGATACACCATTCTCCACAAGAGAATTCTCCTTCGCCTATATATGCTTTCTCAGCAATCTCTCGTATGGTTTCTCCCCACTCATAAAGTTCTATCTTCTTGATTTCATAAGTTGAGATATTGCATCTTCTTGGTTGATAGATATGAAGAACTACTTTCTCGATATCATAAATTCCATCGAAGAGAGTCAAAGCACCAAGTCCATATAACATGAGTTGTGAATTCTCTTTAGCATCTACTAAAACTCCCTAACCATACTTTAGATCTATTACATGAAGTTCTTTTTCTCCAACAACTACACAGTCAGCAGTTCCAAAGGACTCCTTAACATATTCTGAAAGGTCAAGCCTTTCTTCAACAAAGACGGCTGAGCTTTCGTATCTACTTATTACTTCTGTTACATATGATGCATATCCTTCGGTTAACTCATCCATTTCTTCATCATAAAAATCCAAATCATCAGTAGGATCTTTAACATCTATGCCTAATAAATTCTTTAGTTTATATTCTGCTAGGGCATGAGCTGAGGTGCCTTCAAGTGCATAAGGACTAACCTCATCCTCATATTTTTGAGAAAGCCTAACGCTTGGTGGACAGTGAATCCATCTATTAGAAGATGATGCTGATAAAATAGCATGAGCACTCATTACAACTTCTCCACATCTGCTACCAAGTCTTTATAGTTACTTGGATCAATCTCAGATAATTTTTTAGCCCCATACTTTTCTAAGAGTTCTCTTATCTTTGCTGTATGACCTAATCTTGATTTGTCGGCTAGTATCTTTCTAACATCTTCAATCTCATAAATCTTTTCGTTCTGATTTACTTTTTCTTCCTTTTTAGGAACTTCCTCATTACTTTCTAAAGCTGTGAGAAGGACACCTATACTAGATGCAAGATTCTCTGCATCTTCTTTGATTTCCATTAGTAGCTTTATTCTTGACACTTTTTTCTCCTTTCTCGATTTCTCTAACATCCACTGAATCAACTGTCATCCCAGGGTCTAATAGATAAATTTGTCTGTAGCCTCCAAACAAAAATTTTATTAATCTGTTTGGAATTTTTCCGACTGCACCTTTAAGGACATTTGTCTTTTGTCCTTTCTCATTTGTTACATTGATGATTATTTTGTGCCTCATGTTTGCCTCCTTTCTGAAAGGGTCATCTCCCTTACAAATCACAGGCAAAGAAAAAGGACGAGTTTTTAACCTCGTCCTAAAATATTTAAAAATTATTTTTGATTGTTTCTTTTGCCTTATCCAAATGTTTCTTAACCGCAGCTGAAGATATATTCATTAAATCTGCAATTTCTGACTGCTTGTATCCATCCACAAACATCAACTTGATTACTAATCGCTGTTTATCCGTTAATAAAGAAAGTACATCTTCCATATGCTCCGACCATTCAAATTCTTCATTCATGTCTTTGGATTTAATAGTTGCTATTAATCTTTTATCGGGATCAATATCCCCATCGTTATCGAAATCAAGAGATAAGTTATAGTTCCTTGGGAATCTTTCCTCTACTTCTCCTTTTAACAAATCCTCATTAGGTTCGTATCCATGACTCTTTTTAAAGTCGCTTATAAATTCTTGTTTCCACGCATCTATTTCAGCTTTCTCTTCTTTAGTTCGTTCAGGTCTTAGATTCTTGTTGTTATAGTAAACTTCACTGTCGTCTAAAGCATGTAGTTTTTTGATGTCCACTTCTGTTATCCCATCTTTTCCTGGTTTTAGTTCCACTTTTGTTTCATCTGCAAACCTATAAACATACGTGGTTCTTTCGTCCGATCTAGTCTTTCTAATTTTCAAAATATTCCTCGCTTTCTTGCCCGATAGCAAGGAGCGAGAAATACAAATTTTACCTACAGTTTATGGAGCATAGTTGTCTTTCACCTAAAAAAGGCTATAAGAAACTAGAGGTACTCCATATACTTCTTTCAAAATTGATTGAAATTAGTTTATATGTGTATCTCACGCCCTTATAGCTAATCAGGCTTGATATAATTTGTAATAAAAAAAGCCTAATTCATCCGTTAAGATAAATTAGGCCGTCTTGCAGCTCTTAAAAATTTATGCTGATTTTTTGTAACTCTTTATGTCGTACTCTGTTTTATCTATTCTTTTAACTAAGGTGATACATCCACCTCTAGCTAGTTCAATACTTTGTCCGACTTCAAGTCTAACTTTAATTTCTTGTTTTTTATAGATATTTTGTAATATCCCAGTTTCTGCTTCAATTTTACAAATAAGTTTATTATTTGCATCTTTTACTTCTTGAATTTCTTTAATAGGCATCTTCCTTTCTTTATATTTTAGCTTGTGATAAAATAACTTCTTTCTTGTTGTTGATTTAATGGAACGCTCAACTTAAAAAAATATAGAAGTTATCTCGTTCCATCTATTCAACATAAATTATACCACATGTGTTGATTGCATGCAACACTTGTGCTATAATATTATTATAAGGAGGAAGTTTATGAAAGACACTTTGGGAAAGGTTATATCCAATAGACGTGAAGAGCTAGGCATCTCTCAGCGTGAATTGGCAAAAAAAGTAAAAATTAGTAATTCTACTGTTTCGAGAATTGAAAACGACGATAAAATAACTCCAGATAATAACACTCTTAAGGCTATATCTGAAGTTCTACAAATCGACTATAACTATCTGCTTGCCTTAAATAAGCAAATAGATGATGAACCAGAAATTCGTATTATTCAGAGAGCAGCAAGAAACATGGATCAAGGAAAAAAAGAAGAGATGTTAAAGGTATTAAAGAAGCATTTTGAAGAAGAATTTGGCAGTGCAGATGGAGATATGCAATAGTGAGGTATACTCCAGATTATAAGATTTCCCTAGAGAAATCATATGAATTATTGGAAGATGCCGATATCTCTGAAATTCCTGTTGATTTAAATAAAATTATTGATTGCTTTAGCAATGAAATCAGTGTAAAAACTTACTCTGAATATATGAATGATGCTAACTGTTCTTTACAAGATGTGATTGATTTTTTCGATAGTAATTTAGGCGCCTGTAGTTATAGACCCGATACAAATAAGTATATTATTTATTATAATGACGTGGATAAAACTGAAAACTGGATTAGATTTACCATAGCTCATGAACTAGGACATATTTTTATTGGCCATCACCAAATGTATGGTGTTGATGTTCTGTCCAGAAAAGGTGTTAGTAAGAATAAATACGAAGAACTTGAAAAAGAAGCAAATAATTTTGCTAGAAATCTATTATCACCAGCACCTCTTGCTGAACAAGTTGTTGTGTTTGAAAAAAAGAAAAATCCTAGCACACTATCGGATTTATTTAGCATAACAGTCCGAGCTGCTGAAGTTAGATTACAATATATTTCAAGAGACTTAAGAGATTTTTCTAATTCTATGCTTTCTTTTTTTAAAAACACATTTAATCCTCTCAGTATATATTGCCCTGAATGCGGAATGGAACATGAAAAAGAAGCAGACTATTGTGTTAATTGTGGTTCCAAGTCTTTGGCCTTTGGTTTTAAATATCAACCTTTAACTGATGGTATAGATTCTACTAAATATGATACGTGTATTATTTGTGGTTATAGAAACTCTAATCGCAATGCAAAATTCTGTCCAATTTGTGGAGTTCCCATATCTAACACTTGTTCAAATAATAAGGATCACAATGTTAAATTAACCGATTATTACTGCTCAACGTGTGGAAGCACTACTACAATGAAAGACCATATAAAAGAAAATAACCAGGAAAGAGGTGAGATAGATATGATTTATGATGATGGTGTAGAATTTGATGAATCAACAATGAAAGTAAAAATTTGTCCTAAATGCGGAAATGAAGAATTTAGTGATAATGCATTGTTTTGCAAAATATGTGGAACTAACTTATATAATGATTGTGAAGGAATTCATACTCAGAATTTTAATGGTTTTGATGATATTGTTGAAATACATCATAACCCAAGTAATGCCAGATACTGCGAAACTTGTGGGGCTAAAACAATATTTTTTATAGATGGAATCTTATGCGACCACAGTGAATACAATAAAAATTTTACTGATGATTCTAATTCAGGATTTGATTTTCCAAGTGATGACCAGCTTCCTTTCTAACTAAAAGAACTAGCCTATTTATTTTTGGCTAGCTCTTTTTTTATATTTTATATGTCTATTCTGTCCACTCTCCTATAAATATCTATTCTGTCTACACACCCCTAAGATTTTTACTATTAATATATTCCCACAAGGTGTTTTTCTAATAGAGAAATGGCTTTTAGGATTTCTTCTAAAACCCCAAAAGCCATTGATTTCAACAGTCTTATATCCTGTTATCTTATTTTCTTGACATCAATACTACAGTCTCCACGTGTGCCGTTCTCGGGAATTGGTCCACGGCCTCCAGGTGTTCCACTTTGTATCCGCTCGCTTCGAGGATTTCGATGTCTCTTTTTTGCGTCACGGGATTGCAGCTGATGTAAAGGATGCGGGGGGCGTTTAATGCGGCCAGTTTGTCGATGGCTTTCGGATGGATGCCGTCGCGAGGCGGATCCACGACGAGGAGATCGGGGCGCGTGGTAAGGGTATCGATAAGCTCCAGTACGTCGCCGGCGAGGAAGCGTGCGTTTTCGATGCCGTTGGCTTTTGCCGCGCGATTGGCATCCTCCACGGCGGATTCCACGATTTCGATGCCGATAACTTCTTTCGCTTCCTGCGCGAGGATTTGACCGATGGTTCCCGTGCCGGAATATAAATCGTAGACCACGCCTTTTTCTCTACCGGCCAGGGCGCGGGCTTTTTCGTAAATTAATTTCGCCGTATCGGGATTGGGTTGGAAGAAAGAAAAGGGCGCGATTTGAAAGTTTAAATCCAACAGACGCTCTTCCAAATAATCATCCCCTTCCAGGCGAAGAATTTTCTCCGGTTTAATGGCGTCGGCCCAATCGTCTGAAATGGTGTGATAAATGCTGGCGATGGTGCCTTTGAGGTTTAAGCTTTGCAAGAATGTAACAAAATCGTCTTCATCCACAGGATCCGACGTGGTCACCAAGTTCACGAGGTACGTATCCGTGGCGCGGGCATGGCGCACCACGAGGTAACGCAGGGTGCCCTCGTGGCACATGCGATGATAAAAGGGCGTGTTACGTTCGCGGAAATAACGCTCCACTTCCGCGCGAATGGTTTCCATATCCTCGGGCACCAGGAGACAACCTGAAGTGGAGACGATGTCGTAAAATCCTTTTTTATGATGAAGGCCGAGGGTTAAGGGTCCTCCCTTTTCCTCGTCGCCGAAAGTGTATTCCATTTTGTTGCGGTAATGGTAGGTTTGAGGCGCCATGGTATAGGGCACGTCCCGGCCATAGAGGTCGTCGAGCATGTCTTTTTTTAGCGCCGACTCCTTTTCGTAGGTCAACGTCTGATACATACAGCCGCCGCAAATGGAAGCGTGGGGGCAATCGGGGGCAGTTTCCATAGGCGACGGCGCCAAGGTTTCCACGATTTTTCCCTTTTTATTGTTTGCACGATTGCGCGTGATGCGCACGCCTACTTTTTGTCCGGGCAAACCGCCTTTTACGTGAATCTCTGTGCCGTCTTCCGTTTTTACTACGGAACGATTGGGAAAATGACGCTCTACAATCTCGCCTTCTCTATACTTTTTTGCCATAATGCCTCCTTTTCTGTTGCCCATATTATACCATGGATGGGTGAACTACCTTTATGAGGGTAAGTATTTACCGGTGATATTATGTTTAATTTTGACAATTCTTACGAAAGGCTGCCCGGTGCTTTTTTCCGCAAGGTGGATCCCACGCCGGTAGCGCAGCCTTCTTTTTTTATAACCAATCCTTCGTTCGCCGAGGCGTTGGGTTTAGACCCCGATGAACTTTTTTCTAATGAGGGGCTAAATGTTTTAAGCGGCAATAAGATGCCGGAGGGGGCGTCGTCCATCGCCATGGCCTATATGGGCCACCAGTTCGGCTACCCTGCCATCTTAGGCGACGGCCGCGCTATTTTAATCGGCGAGCAGATCACGCCCAATGGCGAGCGCCGCGATATTCAGCTGAAGGGCGCCGGCCGCACGGATTTTTCCAGGGGCGGCGACGGGCGCGCGTGTCTCGGCCCCATGATCCGCGAATATATCATGAGCGAGGCCATGTACGCTTTAGGCGTGCCCACGACCCGCGCTCTCGCCGTGGTAAAGACGGGGCAGCCCGTCTATCGGAGCCAAGAGGAAGAGGGCGCCGTTTTGACCCGGGTGGCGTCGAGCCATTTGCGTGTCGGCACTTTCGAATGGATTGCGAATATGGAGGGCGGCGATGTGGAAGCTCTTTTGGATTACGCCATCCGCCGTCACGATCCCGATCTCGCCGATTCGCCGGACAGGGCTTACAACTTTTTATGCCGGGTCGCCGAACGCCAGGGGAACCTCATCGCCCAATGGATGGCTTTGGGTTTTGTTCACGGCGTCATGAACACGGACAATATGACGATCTCCGGAGAAACCATCGACTACGGGCCCTGCGCTTTTTTAGATGTCTTCGACCCGAAGACGGTGTTCAGCTCCATCGATCACTTCGGCCGCTATCGCTTTGAAAATCAAGGGCAGATCGGCATTTTTAATTTAGATAAATTGGGGGATGCCCTTTTCAATCTTTTAGATAAAGATCCTGCCCGTGCAGACGAAAAAAAGAAAAGCGCCCTCAACCATTACGCCCGCACGTTTGAGACCGCTTATGTTAAAAAGATGGGCGAAAAATTGGGCTTTAAGAATATTTCCAAAGAGGACGAACCTATGATTCGGGAGTTCCTCTCCATTCTCTACGACGACACGCTGGATTACACGGAGGCTTTTTTACGCATCACTTACGGCGATCAAAAAGAAAAGTGGTCGCCCGCTTTTCGTGGATTTTACGAAAAGCTCGCGGAAAAAACCGGCGAGGAAGGGCAAGCTCTCCGTTTAAAAACGAATCCGGCAATTATTCCGAAAAATTATTTGGTGGAGCGGGCCATTCAGGAAGCGGAAGAAGGTGACAGCAACTTTTTGTTCCAGTTTCTTGATCTCTTAAAAAATCCCTTCGCCCACAGCGAGGCGCAAAAGGCGCTACGCACCGCGCCGGGCATTCCTCATTACAAAACCTTCTGCGGCACCTAATGGTACGTTTCGGCGAGGGATTCTTCTATGGTACAATAAAGAAAATATAAAAAAGGATCTGACGCTATGAATTACGAACTGGGCATTGTGGGCGGCATGGGGCCTTTGGCCACCTCCGTTTTATTCGATTACATCGTCCGCCACACGGCCGCTACTAAAGACCAAGACCATATTAACGCCCTCATTTTAAATCACTCCACGCTCCCCGATCGAACGGATGTAATTTTACACGGCAAGGACGAAGATTTCCTCGACGCCGTCAAGGGCGACTTCGATATTTTAAATGATTTAAACGTTCCCCTGATCGCCTTCCCCTGCAACACGGGCCATTATTTTTTCGACGCCATGTCGAAAATGGCGAAGGGCAAGATCATCAACATGATCGACGAGACTCTCGCCCGTTGTAAGGAAATGGGCGCAAAGAGCGTGGCCGTCTTCGCAACAGAAGGCACGCGCGCCACAAAGCTTTACGATCACTACGCCACTTTCCACGATCTCTGGGTGATCTACCCGACGGCGGAAGAGCAGGCGACGATTACGCGGATTATTTACGATGTAAAGGAGCTGGGCAAGACCCGCTTCCCCGAAATGGACGCCCTTCTCGACAAGTACACGGAAGATGCCGTAGTGATTTTAGCGTGCACGGAGCTTTCCACTTTGGGCATCGAAAGGGAACATGTGGTGGATACCACTCAGGTTTTAGGGGACGCTATTATTAAACGCTGCGGAAGAGAGAGGATGTAATGGAATTTACTTCGATTATTTTAGGAACGGATATTAACGCTTACGGCGTGGCGCGCTCACTCCACGAAGCCTACGGCGTGTGTTCCCACGCATACGGCGTCAAGCCTTTGCGCTTTACGAGGGCATCGAAAATTGTCGACGTGGAAGTTCACGAGGATTTCGACACGGACGAAGGTTTTTTGCGCACGTTAAAAAAGGTGGCGGAGCGTTTTCAAGGCGAAAAGCCCCTTCTCCTCACCTCCTGCTCCGACGGCTACACCGCCCTTATTGCCAAGCATAAAAAGGCGTTGGAAGAGGATTTCGTCTTTAATTACATCGATTACGATCTTCAACAAAAGCTGGAAAATAAAATCGACTTTTACGCTATCTGCGAAGAATACGGATTGGATTACCCGGCGACGAAGATTATTTCCAAAGAAACGAAAGACAATTTGGATTTAGGCTTCACCTTCCCCGTGGGCCTCAAAGCTAACGACAGTATCGAATTTGTGCACATGCACTTCGAGGGTAAAAAGAAGTTTTATAAAATCGACGATGCCGCGGAGTTAAAGCGCGTAGTCAATTTAATTTACGACGCCGGCTACATCGGCGAGTTGATCGTGCAGGATTTTATCCCCGGCAATTCTTCCGCCATGTTCGTCCTAAACGCTTATGTGGATAGCAGGGGCGAGGTCACCATGATGTGCCTGGGTAAATGCCTTTTAGACGAATGTCTCCCCTACGAAATCGGCAATTACAACGCCCTTTTAACCATCGGCGACGACGCCCTTTACGATCAGTACACCCGCTTTTTAAAGGCCATCGGCTACAGGGGATTCGCCAATTTCGACTTGAAATACGATGTGCGGGATCAAAAGTATAAGGTCTTTGAAATCAATATTCGCCAAGGCCGCTCCTCATTTTACATGACCGCCGGAGGCTGCAATTTTATGCGCTATCCCGTAGAGGATCTCATCGAGAACAAAGCACTCGCCCCTCATTACCACGACGAACGTGGACTTTGGCTTTTCGTCGATCCTTCCGTGCTTCGAAAATACGGCAGCAAAGAGGACAAGGAACTTATCGAAACCTATTTAAAGAAGGGCTTTAAATTTACCCAATGGTACGAAAAAGACCGCTCCCTTCCCCGCTATTTAGATTATATGCGCCGCCGCCTCTCCACGAGGAAATATTATCCGCAGTACGAGCCGGCGCGGCAAAACGATTAAAAAAAGAGCATGCCCTTAAAGGCGTGCTCCTTTTTGATTGTTATACATTTAAGGCGAATCGCAAGATGGCGAGAATAAGAATGTGGGCGGGATAAAAGGCGTAATTTAACCATTTATACTGCTTACCCCGCTCCCCGTTATAGGTAAGGGTGGCGAGAAAGCCGAGGCCCGACCAGAGTTCCTTGATAATGGAAAGGTAACCGAGACCTGCCGCCACCACGGGGCGATCTCTGAAGAGATAAAACAAATAGGCCACGATAATGGCGTGGTAATCGTAATCCAAACTGAAAAACATGGCGACGCCGCACATAAGGGCTACTACGAGAATGGATGCGCCGTACCAGCCGGCTTTCGATTTCTCGGCGATTTTGTCTTTTAAAATGTCCACGATCCAAATGGTCACTAAGGAAAGAGCCAAGGTGAACATCATATTGTTCCAATTCTTGTCGAAAAACACTTTCGATGTAAAGAGATCGAAGGGGATTTCCGAAATCAGCGCGAAAATCAGAAGATTGCGTAAATATTTCTGTTTCGAACGGGTGTTGAAAAAACCTTCCACGAGAAAAAACATAAAAATGGGAAAAGCGATGCGGCCCAAAATACTTAAAAGATTGCTAATGTGAAGCAAAGGCCCCGATCCCGTTAAATAGGGCGTGATCATCGAATTGTTCACGTGATCCAGTAACATGGATAAAAAGGCAATGTATTTTAATTGGGCGCCGTTTAAAAATTGATAGGGTTTCCCCTTGGTTTGTATAGGTGCCATAAAATCCCTCCGTTAAAATATGAATGAGTATTCATTCTATACTGCTATGAAAAATTTGTCCAGACTTTTTTACCCATCTTCTGTTTTCTTTAATACTCTTTTGTCTCGGCAAGTTCTTTTAACGCCCTCACCAAAGCGGTGAAACCTTCTTCCATTACCTCGGGCGCCATATTGCCGAAGCCTACAATAAGTTTGGGATAGGGCGCATTGTATTCCCCTTCGAAAAAATCCGAAAGGCCGTAAATGTTCATGTCGCGCTTCCGCAAATACTCTAAAAGTTCCTTTTCCTCCACGGGGATTTTGCAGGTCAGGATAAAATGAAGCCCCGCCCGCTTGTCGTCGATTTCAAAGAGAGGATCTCCTTCAAAAAAGCGAAGAGCCGCCTTTCGCTTTTTGTCGTACTGTTTCCTCTCCCGATTAAGTCGCCGCTCGAAATAGCCCCTCTCCATGTATTTGGAAAGGGCGCGCTGCACCATATTGGGAATGGGGCATGCCACCAGGGGATCTTTTTTTCTGTACATGGCCATAAGCTCGTCGGGCAAGACCATAAAGGACACTCGAAGCCCCGGGGAAAGGGATTTTGAAAAATTCGACATGTAAATAACCCGATCGGTAGTATCCAAACTTTTAAGCGCCGGAATCAGGCGGCCGTAGTATTTATATTCGCTGTCGTAATCGTCTTCGATGATGTAAGAATCGGTAGCTTTTGCAAAATTCAAAAGCTTCACCCGTCGATCCACTCGCAAAATACTTCCCGTGGGAAATTGATGAGTAGGGCTTACGAGGTAGACTCCACGCCTGCCGGAAAGTTTTTCGGGATCGATGCCCCCTTCGTCGATGGTGACAAAACCCGGAGAACGCCCTGTGGGCTCGAAGATTTTCTTCGTGTCGATATAGCCCGGGTTTTCCAAAAAATAACGATAATCTTTCGGCAAAATAAAAAACAAAATCCGAAACAGATATTCCATGCCGGCGGATAAAATCACATTTTCAGGCGACGCGTCGATGCCGCGAGATGCGCGGAGATAATGGCATATGGCGCGGCGCAAAGATGGGATTCCCTCCTTATCCCAAGCGTTCATTTCCGAATCTTCCCTCATGCTGTCCATCATGGCCCGCTGAAAGGGAACATCGGGGAAATCGAAAATACCGTTTTTATTTAAATCGAAATCGTAGCGGTAACGGGGGGCGAAAAGTTTCGCCTCCGCTTTTTCCTGCCGCGGCGTCTTATGTAAACACTCGATGGGCGATACGAAATAGCCGACGCGCTCCACGGCGTAAAGATACCCTTCGTCTAAAAGAACATCGTATGCCGAGGAGACCGTGTTCACGGAAATCCCCAAATGATGGGCGAGATCCCGCTTCGAGGGAAGTTTGGTGTCCTTAGCCATGCGATTCTGAATAATATCTTCTTTAATGTAGTCGTAAAGCTGCAGGTAAAGCGCTTTTCCCTCTTCAAAATTGACGGTGATCATCTGGTACCTCCCGATTTTTATGTTTTGGCACTTTTGATGATATCAAATTCCCCTTACAATGTCATTAGATTAACTTAAGGAGGTTCCCATGAACGAAGCATTTATTCAACTCACCGATTCCATGAAAGGTGGCGTCATTATGGACGTCACCACCCCCGAACAAGCGAAGATTGCAGAAGAGGCCGGAGCCGTCGCCGTTATGGCGCTGGAGCGCATCCCCGCCGACATTCGCGCTGCCGGCGGCGTGAGCCGTATGAGCGATCCGAAGATGATTAAAGAAATTCAAGAAGCCGTTTCCATTCCCGTCATGGCAAAAGTGCGCATCGGCCATTTCGTTGAAGCTTCTATTTTAGAAGCCATCCACATCGATTACATCGACGAATCCGAAGTCCTTACCCCGGCAGATACTACCTACCACATCGACAAAAAAGCATTTAACACGCCTTTCGTCTGCGGCGCCCGCAATCTCTCCGAAGCCCTTCGCCGTATTGAAGAAGGGGCCGCCATGATTCGCACAAAAGGGGAAGCCGGCACAGGCGACGTGTCTCAAGCTGTGGATCACCTCCGCGCCATTATGGGCGAAATCGCCATGGTGCAAAATAAAAAGAAAGACGAACTCTACAACCTCGCCAAGGAAATGGGTGTAAGCCACGATCTTCTCCTCTACGTGAACGAACACGGCAAACTTCCCGTGGCAAACTTTTCCGCAGGCGGCGTGGCCACCCCGGCGGACGCCGCCCTTATGCGCCGGCTGGGCGCCGAAGGCGTGTTTGTGGGAAGCGGCATTTTTAAATCCAACAATCCCGAAAAAAGAGCCAAGGCCATTGTAAAAGCCGTGGCACATTACATGGACGACAGCGTCATCGCCGAAGTGAGCGAAAACATCGGCGAGGCCATGGTGGGCATCAACCCCGACGAAATCGAAACCATTATGGCCACGCGATAAAATTAAAACTTCTTCTCCCTTAACCATAGAAAAGGCTGTGAGCGCAAAACTCACAGCCTTTTCTATTGGATGTTTTTAGTTTTATTTCGCCTTTTTAAACTGGGTTACATCTTTAAAAAAGTTTTCAGCAGGATAACCGCCGATGCCCGTTGCGAGAACTTGTTCCGGCGATACCGGGTTTAGTAGCGTGACGGCGTAGGCGATGCCCGTTTGTCCGTAGACATTACCCGAAAGGCTCAAGGCGAAGTTTAAGTCTTTTACGATCATATCGCCCTGCTCTTTTTTCGTAAATCTGGGATAGGTTTTAAAGAGCTCTCTATATTCTTCTACTCTTTTCCCCACGGGGGTAACGTAAATTTGCATGGTTTTCGCATCGTAAGTGCCTTTGAAATAGATCCCGCCCTCTTTATTTACGGCGGCGGCAAGTTGTTCGCCGACATTATTTACGACTTTTTCCGTAATGGGCCCTTTCATATAATCGCTGGATAAAATCACTACGCGGCGATCCGCATCCCAACTGATGGGCTTCGCTTCCAGTTCGCTTAGGATACGAATGGGGACGAAGGTGCGGCCGTCTTTAATGCGCGCCGGCACGTCGGAATGGATCGTGGTAGTTCTGTCGGCTGCCGTTACGCGAACGGCGGTGGAATCGATGGTATAGACGATGCGCGTGTCGCCGACGCTCAGGGTAACCGTGCGATCTTTTCCATTCCACTTCACATCGTAACCTAAACTGGTGGAGACGAAGCGAAGGGGCACGAGTGTTCTTCCGTTTTCGATATAGGGATTCACATCGCTTATGACGAAGTGATCTCCAACCCAAAGGCGAATGGGCGTGGCGGCTTCCGCCAGATTAGGCAGAATTAAAAGAATGGCGAGGGCCACTATGGCGGGCAATGATTTCTTCTTCATAACTCCTCCTTTTAAACTTTAAAGTATTATCTATTTCGATTATAGTGTAGAAAAATTTTTATAGCAAGTTCAGAAGCTTATAGTAAAAAACCCTCCGTGAGGAGGGTTTTTACCGCGCCGAGCGATGGGCTTCGGCGATTTCTTCGTTTTTATTTTTGTTTTTGTTCGCCTGATTCATCATCAGCTTGATCCGATTGGTTTGGTTTACAGCCGATGCCGAGGCGTCGTAATCGATGGGGATAATATTGGCCGTGGGGTACGCTTCTCTCACGGCTTTAATCACGCCTTTGCCCGTAATGTGATTGGGTAAGCAGCCGAAGGGTTGAACGCAGACGATGTTGCCTGCGCCGGCGCGAATAAGTTCCACCATTTCCGCCGTTAGGAGCCAGCCTTCCCCGTATTGATTGCCGAGATCCACAAATTCTTCGGCGTATTTCATAAGGGTTTCCACTTTTTCAGGGCCGTCAAATCGGCTCTTTTTAAGTTCTTCACGAATAATGCGACGATAGCTTTCCACGTAATCGATCATGCGATCGGCGAGGAATCCGCCCATTTTCGACGTGCCGTAGCGTTTTTCTTTGATCCGCGCGTTTTTAAAGGAATAGATCATGAAATCCGTAAGATCAGGCACGACGACTTCGGCGCCTTCCGCCTCCAATTGCCGTTGCACGTGGTTGTTTGCCTCGGGTAGGAATTTCGCCAGGATTTCCCCGACGATGCCCACTTTGGGGCGCACCTTGCCGTCCACTTCCACGGCGCTGTAATCCGCCACCATGTCCCGCACATTTTTGCGGAATTCTCTCCGGGAATAGTTAAAGTCTTTCGCCGTGAGTTTTTGGATCCAGCGATCGGTAATGGCTTTTTCCGCGCCCTTTTCCACTTCGTAGGGCCGGGTAGCGTTGGAAAGGCGCATAATTAAGTCGCCGTAAAGGAGATCCTGCACGCCTTTTTTTCCGATGCTTACCAATTGCCTTTTGGTGAAATGAAATCCCGGATGGCGTTCGATTCCCTGAATGGATGCCGCAAGGACGGGAATGTGGCCGTAGCCCGCGTCTTTTAACGCCTTCCGAATAAAGCCTACGTAATTGCTCGCCCGACAGGCGCCGCCGGTTTGACTCATTAATAGTGTCAGATTATCCGTATCGTAGCGGCCGCTTTTAACGGCTTCCATAAATTGGCCGACGACGAAAATAGACGGGTAGCAAGCGTCGTTGTTCACGTATTGCAGCCCCTCGTCCACTACGTGAGTGGAAAGATTAGGCAGCACTTCCACATTAAATCCTTCGCCGCGAAGCATAGGCTCTAAAATGGCGAAGTGAATGGGCGCCATTTGAGGAATTAAAATGGTGTGGGTTTTGCGCATGTCCTCGGTAAACACGACGGGGTCGTCGTAAAGGGCTTCCCGCTCTTTGTCCACTGTGCGATTTTCCACTGCCTGAATAAGAGAGCGAAGGCGAATTTTCGCCGCGCCTAAATTGTTGACCTCGTCGATTTTCAACACCGTATAGATCTTGTGATAAGATTCCAGAATTTCGTTGACCTGATCGGTGGTAACGGCGTCCAGGCCGCAACCGAAGGAATTCAGCTGCACCATTTCCAGATGGTCACTTTCCCCGACGATTTTCGCCGCGCGGTAGAGACGGGAGTGGTAATTCCATTGGTCGAGGACGCGAAGTTTGCCGTCTAAATTTTCTTCGCCGACGATGGAATCTTCCGAAAGGACGGGGAGCCCGAGGCCCGTAATCATTTCCGCCATGCCGTGGTTGATCTCCGGATCGATGTGATAGGGTCTGCCGGCGAGGACGATGCCCACGGTGTCCGTCTCTTCCAAAAATGCCATGGCACGTTTACCTTCTGCGCGCACATCGTCGCGGTAGCGAGCCTGCTCGTCGTAAGCCGAGGTCACGGCGCGCTGAATGTCTTTTTTCGGCACATCGGCGAATACTTCTGCTAATCGCTCCGCCAGTTTTTCCCGATTGTCGAAAGAAAGGAAGGGATTGATGTAATCTATTTTTTCTCTTTCCAAACTTTCCACATTGTTTCGAATCACTTCGCTGTAACCTGCCACTACCGGGCAGTTCAGCGTGTTGTCGGCACCTTTTAATTTCTTTTCTTCGTAGAAAATGGCGGGATAGAAGATTTTTTTAATCCCCTTCTTCACCAAATTTTCGATGTGGCCGTGAGTAATTTTCGCCGGGTAACACGCCGTTTCCGACGTAATGGATTCCAGGCCTTCCTCGTAAAGTTCCCGAGAGGACATATCGGAAAGTTCGACTCGATAGCCGATGGCGGTAAAGAATGTGTGCCAGAAGGGGTAGTTTTCGTACATATTGAGGACGCGGGGAATACCGATGGTGCCCCGCGGCGCCGTTTCAGGCAAGGGATCGTAATCGAAGACCCGCTTCAATTTGTAAGCGTAGAGATTGGGCAGGCGATCTTCCTCGCCCCTTACAATGCCCGCTCCCCGTTCGCAGCGATTGCCCGTAATGTAGCGGCTGCCGTCGCCGAAACGGTGGACGGCCAGGGCGCAGTTATTGGCGCATTGGCCGCAGCGGGTGTGTTTTGTCGTGTAAGTAAAGGCATCGATGGCGCTTTGATCTAAAAGAGTGCTTTCCCCTTCCCCTTTTTCCATGGCGATAAGCGCCATGCCGATGGCGCCCATGGTGCCGCTCATTTTCGGGCGGACAACTTCTCTGCCCGTAATTTTTTCAAAGGCGCGGAGCACGGCGTCGCTGTAGAAGGTACCCCCTTGGACGACGATGTGTTCGCCGAGTTTTTTAGGATCCCGCACTTTTATAACTTTTTGAATGGCGTTTCGAATGACGGAATAGGCGAGACCTGCCGAAATATCCGCCACGGTGGCCCCTTCTTTTTGCGCCTGCTTCACTTTCGAATTCATAAACACGGTGCAGCGGCTGCCGAGATCCACCGGCGCCTTCGCATCCAATGCCACGTGAGCGAAATCTTCCACGCTGTATTCCACGCCTTTGGCAAAGGTTTGGAGGAAGGAGCCGCAGCCCGATGAACAGGCTTCATTTAAGAGAATGGATTCGATCACATCACCGGACACTTTCATGGCCTTCATGTCCTGGCCGCCGATATCTAAAATAAAATCCACGTCCGGCTCAAAATATTGCGCGGCGCGAAAGTGGGCGATGGTTTCCACTTCCCCGTAATCCACTTTCAGCGCCGCCTTAATAAAATCTTCCCCGTATCCCGTGACGCCGGAAGAAGCGATGTAGGCATCGCCGTTTAAGAGATCGTAAAGCTCCAGGAGGTATTCCTTCACTTTGTCGAGAGGCGAGCCGCTATTGGGCCCGTAGGCTTCGTAAAGCACCTCTTTGTCCTTGGAAAGGGCCACCATTTTCGTCGTAGTGCTACCGGCGTCGATGCCCACGTAAACGGGGCCGCGATAATTTTCAATGGCTCTTCTCGGTAAATCATGGCCGTCGTGGCGCTTTCTAAAGGCCAGAAGCTCCTCTTCGTCTTTAAAAAGCGGCTCCAATAGAGCGTCTTCATCTACGTGTACTTCCCTCGTTTCCCCCAGCCGTGCGTAAAGATCGTCCACGGCGACGGGATCCGATTCCACGCTTTTTAACGCGGCACCTAATGCGACAAAAATTTGCCCGTTTTCAGGCGCAAAAATTTCACCCTCCGAAAGATTGAGGGTTTCGATAAAGCGAGCCTTCAGTTGATCCAAAAAGGTGAGAGGCCCGCCTAAAAATGCCACATTCCCTCGAATGGGCCTGCCACATGCCAAATTCGAAATGGTTTGGTTGACCACCGATTGAAACACGGAGACGGCTATGTCTTCGTGGGTGGCGCCCTGATTCATGAGCGCTTGCACGTCGGTTTTCGCAAACACGCCGCAGCGGGAGGCGATGGGGTATATTTTTTTGTGATGTTTCGCCAGCTCGTTCAGTCCCGATGCGTCGGTTTTTAATAAAGACGCCATTTGATCGATAAAGGCACCGGTGCCTCCGGCACAAATGCTGTTCATCCGCTGTTCCAAACTGCCGCGAAGATAAGTGATTTTAGAATCCTCTCCCCCCAGCTCGATGGCGATGTCGCTTTCGGGAATGTAGTGGGTAATGGCTTCCGTACCCGCCACCACTTCCTGAACGAAGGGAATATTTAAAAGCTCCGCCACGGCGATGCCGCCACTGCCGGTGACGTTCATCGTCGTGTCGTCGCCTGAAAATTTATCGTGAACCGTTTCCATAATGTCGGATACGGTTTTTTTCATATCTGAAAAATGTCGCCGATAAGTGGAAAATACAATCTTCTCCTCATCGTCCAGCGCCACAAGTTTCACCGTGGTGGAACCCACGTCTAAGCCCATGTGCAGCAACATTTTACAACCTTCTTTCTTATTAATACTGTTAGTTTTTACCATTGATGTAAATTATAACATTTTTTGATTAGAAAGGTAGGAATTCTTTTAATTTTAGTATACTTTCTTTATCTCAAGCGAAGCGGATGCTATTTGTCGACGGAGATGCCGATGCCGTATGCCCCAATGCCCGTGTGGGCGCCGATGCTCGCCGGCAGGGGATCGTAGCGCACCTGCGCCCGAGGAAATCCGTTGATCGCCAGATCCAACCAGCGATCCCTTTCCTCTTCTCCTATTCCAAAGCCCGCCACGCCGATGCGAATGTGTTCAGGCTTTACGTTTGAGAAGCGTCGATCCACGTCTTTATGAAGGGCGTCGATCATTTTTAATTGGGCTCGGTACATACTCCCCCGCACTTTTCCGTAGCTGTCGATTTTTTCTCCGCGAAAGGTAAGCACGGGCTTTATGTTTAATACGGTGGCGATGGCCGCCGCCGAGGATGTAATTCTGCCGCCGTTTTTCAGCTGATCGAGACTGGATACGGAAAGGTAAATGGTGCTGTTCGGGCCGTCTTCTTCCAATCGACGAAGGATTTTTTTGCCCGCCGTTTTTTTCTTCGCCAGACGAAGAGCATCCATGACGGAATCTTTTTGCGTCACGGAAATGCGGCGATTATCCACGACGTGTACTTTCCCGTCGTATTCTCGCGCCACCATCTTCGCCGAATTGCAAGAGCTGCTCAAACTGCTTGACATGGGAATGTAGACTACCTCGTCATAGCCTTTCCCCAAAATACCGTCCAGTTTATCCATTAAAAGACCGATGGGCGGCTGCGACGTAGTAACCTTCTCGCCTTGTTCCAGAAAACGGCAAAGTTCTTCCTCGTTTAAATTTTCCCCTTCGTAATAGGTATTCTCCCCGACGATAACGGGCATGGGAATGACGAAGAGGCCTGCATCTTCATCCGGTGTATGAATACCGCTGTTGGTATCGGTTAAAATGGCAACTTTCATCCTTCGCTCCTTTTTCTTTTTTATCTTCTGATTCTAATTTTCTCTTTTGTTTAAATAATAGGCCACGCCGAAAGCCGCCAGGGAAACGACGATTTTGATGGCGATCATAAGTGCAAATTGCGGCGAAAGAGGATTTAAAATCACATCGCCTAATAAGGTATTGGTAACGACGCCGATGGAACGGCCCAATAAGGGTGCCCCTAGGTAAACGGGGTAGAGCGTGTCACAGGCACCGAATTAAAACTTAGTATATCATATGGAAACCATCCGATGATGCGGACGATAAAATTTGAGAAGAATTCGTTTTTCTTCTGCATGGCGATGACCTTCTCCATCTTCGGGTAGCGAGGCAATATATAATCGATCCCCTCCCCGCCGGCCCATCTTCCGAGGAAGTAGGGAATGCTCAGAGTAATGGCGAGGCCCATATAGCTGATGGCCAGGACTTTTAAAGGCGAATAGAGCATGCCGCTGGCGAGATAGTGGGAAGGCAGGGGGATAACGATGGAAAGGCTCTTATTGCCGAAGAGGAGGAGCATAAGGGCCCCCCGCGAGGGAATTTCCCTCCGTATGGGACAGGAGGCTTTCTACCGTCATATGCATGAGAAAAGTAGCTACGAGGGCCAATACGAACGATATAAGGGCGACGAATTGAATCCTTTTTACTTGCTTGTGCAGCCTTTGATTGTTGCCCTTTGTTTTGTTTCCCTTGGCCATAGCTTCTCCTTTCTATTTTCCTTCGGGATCTCCTTTCTCGATCAGTTCCGATGCCATTGAGTAGAGCCTTTCCATGCGCTCGTCCAGGGCGGCGCTCATTTCCGCACACTCTACCAGTTCTTCTTCGATAAATTCCGAATTGGGAAGGCCCTTTTTATAGCGGATTTTGTGCTCTAGACTGGCCCACCAATCCATGGAAATGGTGCGCAGCTGCACTTCCACCTTCATCATTTTCTTGTGATCGTGGAGATAGATGGGAATTTCTACGATCAGATGTAAGCTTCGATAGCCGTTTGGTTTCGGATTTTTTATATAGTCCTTTTTCTCGATGAGCTTAATATCGTCCTGCTCCAAAATAGAATCGGCGAGGGCGTAGAGATCGGCGGGAAAGGAACAGATTACCCGAACGCCGGCAATGTCGTGCAGGTTTTCTTCGATACTCTCCACCGTCAAGGGATAGCCCTTTCGCACCATCTTCTCTCGAATGCTCTCCGGGGTCTTTAATCGCGTGCGTATGGATTCGATGGGATTGCGATCGTATTGCATGGAGAGTTCCTCGCTCAATACGGCAAACTTCGTCTCTACCTCCATCATGGCGCAACGATAATAGCTCATAAGTTCTTTATAAGGCTGAAGGGACTTTCGCACCAATTCGGAAACTTTTTGATTTTCCAATTGTTCCAAAAGTCGGGCGGTCAGTCGGTTTTGAATATCTTCAAATTCCAAAGTAACACCTATTTCTTTTTACATAAACCATAAGCAATAAGGCCTTCACCTTATTGCTTATGGCTCCGTTTTCTATTAGCTCTCGCCGTACCACACCTTGTCGGCGGAGGGTTTCCAGCTTGCGGCATAGGGTTTGCACTTGCCGCATAGATGTTCTACCGGTTCAGGCGATTGAAGATCGGTAGAGTGTACGCCGGTTTCGTTGACGATGCGCTGGAGAATTTCCGGATTTTCCAACATGGGGCAGGGTCTCAAGTGGTTTTCGTTGAAGGGTTGATTGTCGTGGTAGGCCATAAAGAGGGGCCGTTTCAGAATTTCCAAAAGGGAGTGGTCTCTGATGTTGGAATCCGAGTAGTGGATAAAGACGCAAGGCTCCGCGTCCCCGTTGGCGTTGATGTGGAAATAATTCCGTCCGCCGGCGATGCAGCCGTTCATATATTCCCCGTCGTTTTGGAAGTCCATGGTAAAGAGCCCTTCTCCGTGCTCCAAATTGCGAATGGCGCAAATGCGGTTTTTCGTGGCGAGTCGTTGCTCCGGCGTGGGGAGCAGCTCCACGGAAGCGTCGTTTCCTACGGGCATGTAGTGGAAATAGAGGGCGTAGCGGCAGCCTTTATCTACCATAAGATCGATAAATTCCTTGCTCGTTACGGATTCGCAGTTCTTCGAGGTGTAGCAGATGGAAGTACCGAAGATCAGTCCGTTTTCTTTTAACAGGTCCATGGCGTCCATAACACGACCGTAGACTCCTTCTCCCCTGCGGAAGTCGTTCACTTCCGGGGAGCCCTCCAAACTGATGGCGAGCATTAAATTGCCCACGCTCTTCATTTCGTCGCAGAAAGCCTGATCGACGAGTGTGCCATTTGTAAAGGCGAGGAACTCACAGTCCTTATGCTCTTTGCAAAGCTTAATAATATCGTCTCGTCTGACGAGGGGCTCGCCGCCGGTAAACATGTAGAAGTGGATGCCCAGCTCCTTGCCCTGTCTTACAATATCGGACATTTCGTCGTACGATAAGTTCAATTTATTGCCGTACTCAGCAGCCCAGCAGCCGGTACAGTGAAGATTGCAGGCGCTGGTCGGGTCCATGAGAATAAGCCAGGGAATATTGCAGCCGTGTTCTTTACGCATGGCATGCATGGTCTTCGTACCGCTTAACATGGCTTCGAAACCTAAGTTGAGGGCCGTCGTTTTAATGACGTGAGGATCCAATTCGTCGAGGCCCCGATTTAGGTAGTCGTTGAGGGCGGTGTCTTTATTTCCGACGAGCCTGCGGATCCAGTCGTAATCCAGTTCAAGCTCGTCCCCTTCCATGAATTTTTCCATTATGTCTACGAGCTTGAGCATTTCCCCTTCGCGGTCGTTGCGATTGACTTTTTTAAGTAAGACGTCGATTCCTAAACTCGCCGTCGTTC
The DNA here is from genome assembly GCF_001553115.1 of Aedoeadaptatus coxii. Taxonomy (GTDB): domain Bacteria; phylum Bacillota; class Clostridia; order Tissierellales; family Peptoniphilaceae; genus Aedoeadaptatus; species Aedoeadaptatus coxii. The sequence goes on along the minus strand of NZ_KQ960183.1, from coordinate 31,652 downwards.
GTGCGGATAAGTGTGTAAGTTTTGCCATTACATTACCTCCTCATAATCGATACCGTGTTCTGTACCACGAATAAATTAAGGATGCCGTCGATGATTAAGTTGATTCCCATGAGCATGACGATGGCGCTGCGCCCTTCATAAGGTTTCATAAAGAGCATGGCCCCGGTTAAGGCGACCAGGAAGGAGCAGATCAAAATCATACGCCAACGTTTGATGCCGATCTTTCTGGCATCGAGAGCCGTCTGCATTCTCAAGAGGGCGTCGATCAGCATAAAGAGCCCCATGCAGACGACGATAAGATCTAAAAATCTCGTCGTTTGAAAGAGCATGACGATGCCCAAGAGGCCCGATAAAATTCCCATGGCGAAATCAAATTGAAAGGCCAGTTGCAGTAAATCTCTCGAAAAATAACTATAGAGCTTTACCGCGCCGAAGAAAAGTAAAAATACCCCTCCCAATTTGCAAAACACCTCGGCGGTCATGGTAGGTTTTAATAAAAACAGAGCGCCGAGGGCGATCAGGCCGACGGAAAAAGCGCTGTACATCTTTTTTACTTTTATTAAACGGTCCATTTTCTCACCTCGCTTAATTAAAGCATATCCCTCCCTGTACTTTATTCGTACAGACAAAAGAGGCAAAGTGTCTGAAATTCGAACACTTTGCCTCTTTTGACTGATAAAATTCAGTTTTTTCCGTGACCTTGAATGTATGCATCGATCATAGGGCCGATAGTGGCGTAAAAGGAGTTTTCGATGGTCTCCATTAAATCCTCTTGAGAACCTTTCATCTTCCCCTCCACCCAGCGAAGGGTAGCCGCCAAAACGGCGTCGCTGTAAAAGTAGGTAATGTACTCTTTCCCCTTGAGGGAAAGTTGCGTGCTTTCGGATTCAACTTCCACGAAGCGGCCGATAAAGGAACTGACGGCGGATTCCACATAGCTTATAATGACCCGCCTACTTTTTGAGCGGTAGAGGTGGATGATGGCCTCCTTATGTTCCATAAGAAACCGGACGGTTCGCAGGTATTCCTCGCCGAAAGTATTTTCCGGCCGACTATCTTCCCGAAATTTCATGCCCTCCCTTTGAAAGGCGCTTTCCAGAAGATCGTAAATATCCTCGTAGTGATAGTAGAATGTATTGCGATTTATTTCCGCCACTTCGATAATCTCTTTTACGGTGATCTTATCGAAGGATTTTTCCTTTAATAATTCCATAAACACGTCGATCATGGCCTCTTGCGTGTGCTTGCTCAACCGCTCACCTCCTCTTTATCGGCTTTCGCTTACAGCTGCCCCCACTTTAGGCACTAATTGTTTTTTACGGGAAAGGAGACCTTCCGCCATAAATTGATCCCCCTTGATTTTCGCGCCGAATTGGCGAGCCAAGGGCTCTTTAAAACTTCCCACGACGATGACTTCGGAAAGCTCCCTGAAAATATCGGTGATCATGAGGATAAAAGAGGAGATGGATTCTTTTTGAAGATAGTCCTCCATGGCCGCTTTTAACGGGCCTTCCACCGATTCCGTACTTTCCAAATCCATGGTGAAGATCTGGCAAATGCGCACGGTGTTGCCCTCAAAGGTAAAGTTTTTCACATCCGTATTTAAAAGTTCTTCCGGCTTTTTCCCCTCGAGGCTCGTGCCCGCTTTAAACATTTTCATGGCGAAATCCTCCACGTCGATACCGGCAATTTTGCTCATTTTATTTAAAATGTAGCGATCCGTCGCCGTAGATGTGGGCGAGCGGAAAAGAAGGGTGTCGGAAATAATGGCGGCACATAAAAGCCCTGCCACTTTCCTGGAAGGGGTGATGCCGTTTTCGAAAAACATTTTGGAAATAATCGTCGCCGTGGAGCCCAGGGGCTCATTTCGGAAATAAATCGGCGACGACGTAGCCACATTGGCGACCCGGTGATGGTCTACGATTTGCACGATTTCCGCCCAATCCAAGTCGTCGATGGATTGGTTCCGTTCGTTGTGATCGACGAGAATGATCTTTTTCTTCACATCCGTAATGAGATGGTATCTGGAAATACTGCCGACGACGCGGTTTTCGTCGTCCAACACGGGATAGGAGCGGAAGCGGGATTCCGTCATTTTCTCCCGTACTTCGTCGATTAAATCGTCTTTGTGGAAGACCACCAGATTTTCCTTCGTCATTACGTAACCTACGGGCACGGCTTGAGGTAAAATCCGCGCCACCATAAAAGTGGAAAGACCCGTGGAAATAACCGTAACATTATGTTCTTTGGCGAGCTTTAACAATCGCTCGTCCAATTGTGTGGAAATCGTAAGGATCAACACGGCGACGTTTTTCAGAATGGTAGCTTCCTGATCGTCTACGTCGTCTCCGACGATAACCACGTCGCCTTCGTCGATAAGGTTTTGGTTTTTAATAGCCTTTATAGCCATTTTCCCCGAAAGAGGACGGGGCTTTTCCGGCAAATGAATCCAATGGCCCTTTAAAACGTCTTTAATGTTTTCCAGGCTCGTGTTCGACCTCCCCATAATCGTGTCGTCCCAAATTTCCATGTAGGACGCGGCAATATTGGAAAGGCTCACGATGCCGATTAAATTTTCCTCGCCGTTTACTACGGGAAGGGAGGTAATATTGTTTTTCTGCATAATCTCCATGGCGCCTGCCATGGAAAGATCGGGGTTCACGCAGTACGCGCCGTCTATTTCCAGATCTCGAATTTGCGGCTTAATGGATGTCTTGAGTCGCGGCTTTTCCGCGTCAAAAAAATCCAGTACAAATTCCGTCTCCCGGCTTAAATTCCCGAGGCGAATAGGTTCTGCATGAAAGCCCATTTTATTTTTTAAATCGGCAAGGGCGATGGCCGAGCAAATACTGTCTGTGTCCGGATTTTTGTGTCCGGTAATGTAAATTTTATTTTTCATAACCCCTCCAAATCTTAGCTATTATAACATAATTATTTTTAATCTAAGAAGCGACGGAAAGGGATTTTGAAAGAGTCTATTTTTTCGGCAGAAACTTTCCCAATAAAAAAACTCGGCCCGCTTTTGCAGACCGAGTCTTTATTCGTTTATGCTTGTGCCATTTCTTTATCTTCTTCGATTTTTTGGAAAGATTCGATAATGGAATCAGCTAATGCATCTAATTCTTTGTCGCCGGAATCGGTGAGGGAAGAGGAGATGGTCACTTCGCCGCCGAGGACGTCCATAAGTTTCATCTTTTCGTCGAGGAATTCTTCCATTCTGGAACCTGCTTGAGGTGCCCATGTGCCGTTTTCGATAATGCCTACGGTGCGGTTTTGGAGATTGAGCATGCGAATTTCGTTTAAGAAATTATGCATAACGGGGTAAATTTCCAAGTTGTAAGTTACCGACGCCAAGACGATGTGGCTTAAGCGGAAGGCTTCCGATACGAGGTAGCTGACGTGGGTGTTGGACACGTCGTACATATGAACATTGGTCATGCCCCGTTCGCAAAGTTTCGTCGCCAAACATTGTGCGGCATATTCCGTGTTGCCGTACATGGAAGCGTAAACGAGGAGTACGCCGTCTTCTTCCGGTTCGTAGCGAGACCATTTGTCGTATTTTTCGATAAAGTAGCCCAGATCTTTTCTCCAGACCGGTCCGTGTAAGGGGCAGATCATTTTAATGTCGATGGTGCCCGCTTTTTTAAGAAGGTCTTGAACGTGGGGGCCGTATTTGCCGACGATGTTGGTCAGGTAACGGCGAGCGTCGTCGAGCCAATCGCGATCGAAGTTGACTTCGTCGGCGAAAAGTTTGCCGTCCAACGCACCGAATGTACCGAAGGCATCGGCGGAGAATAAAACGCCGTTGGTGGTGTCGAAACTTACCATGGCTTCGGGCCAGTGAACCATAGGAGCGGCTACCCATGTGATTTCGTGCTTGCCGAAACTCATGGCGTCGCCTTCAGCTACTTCGATTTCCTTGCCGTCGACGTGGAATCCGAATTGGCGCATCATCATGAAGGCTCTTTCGTTGGAAATCACTTTCGCATTGGGATAGCGCATTAAGATTTCATCGAGACTTGCCGCATGGTCGGGTTCCAAGTGGTTGATGACGATGTAATCCAAATCGCGACCGTCTAAAACGTGTTGAACATTGTTAATAAATTCTCTGCAAACAGCCCAATCCACTGTGTCGAAGAGGACGGTTTTTTCGTCCATCAACAAATAGGAGTTGTAGCTGACCCCTCTGGGAATGGGGTGAATATTTTCAAATAGGTGAAGGCGGTGTTCGTTGGCGCCTACCCAGTATAAATCGTCTGTTACTTTTCTTACGGTATACATGCTTTACCTCCTGGATCCTCTCTATTTAAAAGTACGATCTTCCGGGAAACTTACCTTGATGAAGTTATCTTTTTCTTCACCGCATTTCGGGCAAATATATTCTTCCGGTAATTTATCGAAAGGTGTTCCCTCTTCGATTTCGCTTTCTTCGTCTCCCTTTTCAGGATTGTATTCGAAACCGCAACCTTGGCAGACGTAAATATCGTCTTTCGGAGCGGTCTTTCTCGGTTTTTGACGTTTCATCTTCACCATTTCAGGTGCTTCGCCTTTTCCTTCGGTGCCTAAGGCTTCGATAATAAGGGGCGCTACTTCTTCGATATCGCCGACGATACCGTAGTCGCAGTTTTTAAAGATCATGGCGTTGGACGCGTTGTTAATAGCGACGATAGTAGCCGCATCTTTAATGCCCTTTAAGTGTTGGCCTGCCCCGGAAATACCGGCTGCGACGTAAAGGTTGCCGCGGAATTTTTGACCGGACATACCGACATAGCGATTAATGGGGAGAATCTTATCGGTTTCGGCGACCGGTCTTGAAGAACCGATGGCGGCGCCGAAAGCACGTGCCAAATCTTCTGCAAGTTCCAAGTTTCCGCCAAAGCCTTTACCCATGGAAACGACGCGTTCCGCATCGAGAATAGGTGTTTGAAGGTCGATGCCGACGCTGAAATCGTAACCGTCTTTTCGAAGGGCGGCAATAAGGTTTTTAACGTTTTCTTCTTGATTGTCGCTGTCGAAAATTTCTCTCTTACGAACGCCGGTAATGGGGCCCTTGGCCGATTTCTTTTTACCGCCGCCGGAAGATCTTGCCGCTTTACCGATGATGTTGGCTGCAATGACGACTCTTTGAATTTCGTTGGTACCTTCGTAAATTGTGGTGATCTTCGCATCTCTATAGGCGCGTTCGACTTCCATGCCTTTCATGTAGCCGCTGCCGCCGTAAATTTGAAGGGCGTCGTTGACGACTTCGAGGGCCATATCCGAAGCGAACATTTTAGCTTCCGCAGCTTCCAAGCTGTAGCGTTCGCCGTTTTGTTTCATTTCAGCTGCGCGATAGATTAAAAGACGTGCTGCGTCGATTTTGGTGTACATATCGGCGAGCTTAAAGGAAATACCTTGGTTGGCTGCAAGAGGTTGGCCGAATTGAACACGTTCTTTCGCATAAGCCAGGGCGTGTTCATAGGCGCCTTGTGCAATACCTAAAGCTTGTGCGGCGATACCGATGCGGCCGCCGTCCAATGTGGACATGGCGATGTTAAAGCCCTTGCCTTCTTTGCCGAGCAAGTTTTCTTTAGGAACTTTAACATTATTGAAGTGAAGTTCCGCCGTCGTGGAGGAACGGATACCCAATTTGTCGTAGTGATCGGAGAAGGTGAAGCCTTCGAAATCTTTTTCTACGATAAAAGCACTGATACCGTGGGTTCCGATGTCCGGCGTGGTAACGGCGAATACGACATAGGTATCGGCTGCCGGTGCATTGGTGATGAAAATCTTTTGACCGTTTAAAATGTAGTGATCGCCTTCCAAAACGGCCGTGGTTTCGGTTTCGCCGGCGTCGGAACCTGCGTTGGTTTCCGTCAAGCCGAAGGCGCCGAGTTTTTCACCTTTTGCAAGGGGAACTAAATACTTTTGTTTTTGTTCTTCCGTGCCGTAGTGATCGATAGGATAAGTACCTAAGGATGTGTGGGCGGATAAAATAACGCCGACACCGCCGTCTACGCGGGATAATTCTTCAACGGCAATGGCGTAGGAAATGACATCGTCGCCGCTTCCACCATATTCTTCAGAATAAGGAAGGCCCATAATACCTAAATCGGCCATTTGCGCGACAATGTCTTCAGGGAATTTGTTTTCTTGGTCGAGTTCAAAGGCGACCGGCGCAACGACAGTTTCCGCAAACTCGCGAACTTTTTTTCTTAATGCTTCATGCGCCTCGGTGGTTTTGTATAACATGTTTCCTCCTTGCAATCGATCTCATTAACTAGAATCTCAACGTATGTGGTTTTGATTTTCGCGACTACATACTACACCTCTCGTGTATAGATTATACTAGCACAAGAGTTTCGCCTTGTAAACACTATTACGGCGTGTAAGTTAAAAATTTTTCGATATCTTTTTCCAATTCGAGCTTACATTCTTCATTTACCCTCATCTGTCGCTATTACACAATATTTCAAAAAGTTTTTTTGCGAGGTCGCGGCATTTTAAAAAACCGTTCGTCATTTGGCACAGACTTTTAAAAATAATTCTTTTTTTCGGAGAAATTTATTTTTTCCATCGGCGTGGATAGATTTTTTCTTTTGTTTCATTATGAACTCGTTTTCAGCAAGGAAATCACATGCTTTTGGATCGCGCTTTTTCCGTACTATGTATATTATCTTTAAATCCGTTAAAATACATTATCCTTTCAATCTTTTCGTTTGTAATTTTGTCGACGTTATATTTTGCTGTGAAAACGAACAATTTTCGCTTTTTCGCTTTCATTTTCTGTCAATTCGGTCTATAATCGTCTTGAAATAAACTTACACACCCAATAATAGGAGGTAGTTCAAATGACTATGATTCAAAATCCAAATGCGAAAGTAATTCTCGTCGGCGACGGTTCCGTCGGTTCTTCTTTCGCTTTCGCCATGACCCTTAAAGGTCTCGGCCGCGAACTCGGTATAATCGACGTTAACAGCAACAAAGCACGTGGCGACGCCATGGACTTAACCGCTGCTTTAACCTACAACTCGGCAAAACGTATTTACGCCGCAGAATATTCCGATTGCGCCGATGCCGACATTATCGTCATCACCGCAGGCGCTCCCCAAAAACCGGGCGAAACCCGTCTCGACTTGGTTCACAAGAACCTCGCCATCATTAAAGATGTCGTCGAACAAATTATGGAATCCGGCTTCAACGGTATCTTCCTCGTAGCTGCAAACCCGGTCGACATTTTAACCTATGCCGTCTTAAAGATTTCCGGTTTCCCGAAAGAACGTGTTATTTCTTCCGGTACCTCTTTGGACTCCGCTCGTTTCAGCGACGAAATCGCTCGTTACTTAAACCTCGATGCTCGCGACGTTTATGCCAACATCATGGGCGAACACGGCGATACTTCTTTCCCCGTTTGGTCCAACGCATCCGTCGGCGGCCGCCACATCGACTTATGGTTAGCTGAAAGAACCGACGATGTAGAGGCAGCTAAGGAAAAAATCTACACCGACGTTCGCGACAAAGCGTATCGCATTATCGACACCAAGGGTGCTACCTATTACGGCGTCGCTACAGTACTCGCTAAGATCTGCCGCATCATTATCGAAGATTCCCACTCCATCATCACCCTCGGTGCTTACATGGACGGCGAATACGGATGCAACGATATCTACCTCGGTACACCCTGTGTATTGAGCCGTAGCGGTATCCAAAAGATCATCGAAGTTCCTTTGACCGACGAAGAAAAAGAAAAAATGCAAATTTCTTACAAAGCCGTCAAGGAAGTTCAAGACGAAGGTATGGCTCGCTTAGGTTTCTAAGAAGCCGCAGCTCATCAAAAATTCTCTTTAACAGAAAAAGCGCTCGATGCCACCGAGCGCTTTTTTATTGCTTGTTATTCTAATAATTCACGTCGTTGCCTTTCGCCCATTCTCCGCCAGCAATAATAGGCGTAGAGATCGTTGGCGAGGAAGGCGACGAAGCATACCGCCACCGATGCATAGCGTACATCGTCCCATGTGGCGAAAACCCATAACACGATGAGGATCACGTCGTTGGCGGCGTAGGCAATGGAAAAATAATGGCTTCTCTTGTAGGTAAGGTAGACGGCGACAAAACTCGTGGTCACCGAAAGGGTACTCGGGTAAAGATTGGCCGTGTCGAAGTAGCGGAGGACAAAGTAAAAGAAAACAGTCACCCCTACGGCCAATACCGTCATCTGCCTATATTCTCTCTTCGTCATCGTCGCCACTTCCACTTCACTTTTATCCCCCTTGTAGGGATGGCGCATCCAGGCGACAAAGGCCAACACCGCCATGGGCATGGTCATGCCCAGATAGGTGATCATCTCGCCGTAATAGGCGTAGCTGTAAGAAATAATGCCGTATATCAAGCTGAAGATCACCATTAAAATCTGGCCGAAGGGATTGCCCTTGGCGTCGAATAAAATCGAGGTTATGCCGATTAAAGACGCGACGAGGGTAATAAAATCGCCTCCGCCCCGGGCAAAGGAAAAAATAATGGCCAGGGCGGATAAAATCCAAAGTAATTTTTCTTCTTTTGTAAAATAATGTATCATTATAACTCCGAAAAAGCATTCTATAAAAAACGTCGAATGCTTTTTATTTTATGCTTTGTCGTAGCGGCTGTTGCCTAAGAAATCTTCCGTCTTTTGAAGCTTACCCTCGTCTACGAGATCATCCAGGGCCGAAAGCAAACTTTCCCGCGTGTAGCTGAAGCCTTTTTTCTCCAGTTCCGTGAGCACGGCGAGTACATTGGCCGATGCGGATATGGGGAGAAACTCGCCGACGGCGATGAGGAGATTTTCCAGATCTTTTCCCCTGCTCTTTAAGAGTTCGTCGAAGGGATTTTCCGTGTGAGGCGAGGTGGTGCGCGCCATGCGAATTCGGGCAAAGGTGGTGCGTCCCAAATGAGACGACGAAATAAACACATCCCCCGTTTGAAGATAAGGCAGCCGCGCCGATTCCTCTTTGCTAATATCCGTTTCATCGCGAATGGTGTCGATGTCCTGCGCCCTTACGGTTCTGTAAATCATCTTGCAGTTGAGCTGGGCAGTAACCGTATCGTCTAAGAGAGTGGGCCGTTGAGTGGCGAGGATTAAAAACACGCCGTACTTCCGACCTTCCTGTGCAATTTCACGGATGACGGACTTGGACGGGGAGGGAATGCCCTTGGGGGCAAAGGTGTGGCTTTCGTCGGTAATAACGAAAAAGGGCGGGAAGTATTCGCCGCTACCCGGGCGCAGAAGTTGATCGTCTTTATACTCCCTGCGCTTTTTGTAGAGATTGCGAATCAGGTAGGTGGCGTACATTTGAATGGTCTTGACCGAACCTTGAATGACGGCGATTTTTCCCTGGAAGATAGTTTCCTCCACCGGCGTCGAATCGCCGTAAAAGAGGCCGTCGCGCTCCAAACTGTTGACCCGCCACAAAATGCCCTTGAGGGATGAAATATTCGTGGAGCGGCCGTAGCGCTCGAAAACTTTTTGAATGCGCTGCCATTCCTTTTGTTTAGGCCCCGCCTCCATGGTCATTTCACGGATCTTTTCGATGCCGCCGATTTCGTGGCCGGCGATTAAGTCTTCGATGCGACCCTGAAAGCCCTCGAAATTATTGCCCTTTTGGAATAACAAATCCACCGTGCCCTTCATAGCCTCGGAAAGATCGGATTTTGCGTCTAAAATATTTTTCAGATCGCCGCTGGACATATCCTCGAAGCGAATGCCTACATCGCTTCCGATTTGAAAACGGCGATGGCCCTTTTCGTAGCTCTTACCCCCTTGGGCAGGCTCGGTAAAATCCATTTCGTAGTGGGGATCTAAAATAACGCCGGGGATTTTCTGCTCCATAAGCTCTTCCAAAATGACCCGCATACCGAACGATTTCCCGCTGCCGCTGCCGCCGAAAATGCCGATGTGGGGGTATTGGTGCATGGCGCGAAGATCCAATACATAGGGCACGTCTTGTTGAGGATGAGACGCCCCCTCTTCATATAAATCGTAGAGATTTTTCAGATGGTCTTCCATTTCGTCGTAAAGGTATTCGGTGTTGCGAATACTTCCGAGAACGAGGCCGTCTTTCGGCTCCGTGGGCACGAGAATATCACGAATTTCCGAAAACTTCGGCGCCCTGCCGTCGCTTCCCGTAAGGGGTGGCTCGTTGGTTTCCCTTAAAAAGCGAACCTTGGCGATGTAAATGGTTTCGTTGTGAATGTCGTAGCCCAATTGCTTTAAAGAGGCGAGGACGTCGTCGTCGACGAAATCGCCGCCGATATCCATAGGGATAAAGCGATTATAGGTTTGGGACTCCACTACTTCCCCTAAAATCGTGCCCTGCACCGGGTCGTCGATCATAATAAATTCCGCCACGCGGAAATTATGATCCCGACTCCCTACCGTAACCTCCCGGGGATTGGTTAAGCCTAATACTTTAATTTGCATCTACACTCTCCGATCTATTGTCGATTAACGGAGAACCTTCTCTCCGTTTTTTAAAATTTGCGCCATTTCCGCACGCTTCATGGGGCTCTTCGGATTGAGGCGGCCGCTCGTATCGCCGTTAATAATGCCCTTTTCCACCGCCCACGCCATGGGTTTTACGGCGTAGGCCGAAAGATCGCCTCGATCCTTAAAGCGATCAAGATTGACCTTCGTTGCGAGGGCTTCATTATTTTTCGCCGCGTAACGATACATTATGGCCACGGCATCTTGCCGGGTAATGGGATCGTTCGGCTTAAAGCTGCCGTCGCCGTATCCCGCCACGATATTATTTTCCTTGGCCCAGCTCACCGCCTTAAAGCTCCAGTGGTTTGCGGGAACATCTTTAAAGGAAGAGGGGTTCTTCGCCGATTGTCCGCCTTCCATATTGTAAATAATCTGCGCCATTTGCGCCCGAGTTATGGACGTTTCCGGACTGAAAATATCTGCACCCAGGCCCGTCATAAGCCCTTTTTCGTAGACGTAGCGAACCGCCGGATAGTACCAGCTCCTTTCCGCCACATCCCCAAAGGGAAGGCCCGTAGCCTTCGCTCCGGCGAAGTAACCGCCGGTAAAGTTGCCTACTTTCTTCGATTCTTCTCTTTTCTTTCCGTCGCCGTAGCGCAGCTTAGCATTATCTAAGCGTCCTTCGCCCTTTAATCCGTCGGCGGTTTGGGACAGGGAGATGGTACCTGCTGCCGTTCCCTCGACGGCGTAATAGTTTTCTTCCCTTCCCTTTTTACTGTTTCGTACAAATTCCGCTTCTACACGTCCTTTTGCACTGTCTAAGGTAATGCTTCCGTCAGGTTTAAAGGCGAAAGCTATCGCTCCTTCCGCCTTGGCTTCCATGAGTTGATCTTTGTAGGAAACCATAGCGTCCACGGGCTTCGCGCCTTCAGTGGACATTAAGCAATACCCCGCTCCTTTTTCCGGGAGCGCAATGGCGTAATAGCTATCGCCTTCGCCCCCTGCGAGAACGCTCCAGGGAAGATCCGTGCGGTCCATGTTCCGCGTATCGATAGTCCAGCGCTTTTTGCTTTCGAAAGATTCCAATTGAAAGACCGTTCCCGGCTTAATAAAGAGGACGCTGTCTTCATCGGCCACTTCTTTTAATTTAAAGGGATCCAATGCGTCGATGCGGGGAGCAATATCGGAGATTTTTCCCACATTTAGTGAGGCCGTCGAGGAAATAAATTGTCCGCTCTTGGAGTTGACGTAAAGCTTCGTGCTTCCTAAAGCGCCGGGATCATTGGAGTCATAATAGTCGATGACGTAATCATAACCCGTTTTATCGCTCGCTGTCATGTGGTACATAACGAGAGCGTGGCTCCAATGCTTTCCGTCCGACCCCTTATAGCCATAAGAAAAAAGTACAGGCGGCGCACCGTTCTTTTCCACATCGTGCATATATTGAACCAGCTTTTGGACACCCGTTTTATTCTTTCTTATGCGGAAGGCCTTATCCCGAGGCGCAGACCAAAATTGGGAGGATTGGTAGAGGTGGATAATATCCTTGGCACTGTCTTTTGTCGCTTTGGCGATGGTGTCGCTGTTTTTTAAGGGACGATTATCGTAATCTTTTAAGCCCAATCGTTCCTTATCCAGCTTGTTTTCATTGGCCAAAATCGATGTAAAGGCCATGCCGTAGCAATTACCGCCGGCATTGTGTTTCATTCCCTTGTCTATAAGCTTGCGCTCTTTCGGCGGCAAACTATCGTAAAGAGATTGAACATAGCTATTGGAAAAAACATGGTCTTTTAGATGTGCGAAGTTCGGGAAACTCCAGTAATTTTCTCGCAAGACCATGGAGCGAATATCCAATTGTTTTACACTGCGCTCCGGCAGATAATCGTCGTTTGTGTAAGTGAGGGTAATCTTATCACCGGGTTTCGGCATCTTGCCACGGAAGCGAATCTTCCACTGAATGTCTGAGTATTTTCCGTTTATCTTGTCGAGCTTTACCTCGCTTTCCGCACTGTATCCGGCTTCTCTATTATCTCTTACGATTTCATATCCGGCGGGGAGGCTCAGCTTGAAGCGAAGATTTTTTAGATATGCCGCCTCGGGCTTTTTCTCTACGGTGACAGACACATCGTAGGTACGGTCATTGTCGCCGCCGGATATAATGCGCTCTGTGATAGTGTAGGGGGCCGGCACGCGGGTCCGCTTATTCTCGATGATCTTCTTTTCAAATCGACGCAAGACGCTCTCAAATTCACCCACATTCGATTCTTTCATCTCGTAAAATCCTCGGTTTTGGAGACTGTGAAGAATCAGCGTGCCCATTCGCCTCTTCAGATCGAAGGTCTTTATAGTATAGGCGGCATATTCCTTCGGCCCGCCGTCGCCGCTATAAATGGGAAAGCGAATAGAATAAACTTCCTGATTTTTGCAGAAGGGCTCCGCCACTTTCATCGTATCCATAAAACCTTGGGTTACGAGATTTTCATAGCGCCCGTAGTCCGAATCACTTTTTACGAAATCAAAGGCGCGGTCGGCAGTTCTCAATATATCGCAATCGTTGTCGATAATAAGGAGTACCTTTCGGTAACTCGGGTCGTCCTTTTTTTGAAGCTCCTTTACGCGAGCGATACTGTCTTTAAAGGTGTGTTCACCGTTTCCGAAAATAAGATTCACGCGATGAGTAAATCCGCCGTAATTTCCGAAGAAATAGCCGTAGCTATCTTCCGATAATGTATCGTTTTTGACTACAACGGACACGCGGTTTTTCGGGTTCTGTCTCTTGATTCGCTCGGCAAAATCGGTAATGGACCCGGCAAAACGGGTTTCCTCGGGAAACATGGATCCGGCGTCCATTAAAATGTAGACATGCACCGGCTCATTCCCCTGCGCCCATATGGGGGCAGATGAAAACAAAATGGCGATGGCAAGTATCATAAGTAAAAATGCTCTTCTAAAACCCTTCATGTCATGCTCCTTTCATCGATGCAAATTTTTACACTCTCCGGTCCCTTTCCGATACGAAAAATCGTTCCATCATGTCTCTATCCATGCTCTCTTCCATTAAAAGCTGAAGATCCGTCGGGGATACCTTCACCCTTTTATCCACCACGTCGATCCAGAAGGGCACGCCCCGCCCTTTTTTCGGCGTCAGCGTGTAGAGAAGCCTGGCCAGGGTCATAAGCTGATCTTTTTGCTCCTCGAGGACATCGAGGCCCACCACTTCCCAGTGATCTGTAGGGCGGTAAAATCCGCTGGTAAGCCCGGCCGCCTCTTTGCTCATTTCCCCCGCCTCTTCCTTAGCGCGCTCGGAAAGAAGCAGGAGTTCGCCGCGATCCAGCTTGCCGGCTAAAATTTCTCTGTCGTAAAAGGCCCGTGCCTTTCCCATGCGCTCGGCAATATCCCGGGTCTTAATGTCTTTGATGGCGCCGACGAGAAGGATATTTTCCGAGATACAGCGGCTCCTTAGCTCCTCCCATTTTTCCCGTGAATTGATTTTATAGCGTAGAAGGCCCCCGTCCATCATTATAATGTTTACGTCGCTTTCGTCGATTATGGCAATAGCCGCTTCCAGTTCCACCTCCGCCAAATAGCGGTCGTGAATTTTTTCGGCGCTCATGGCGTCATCTTCTGTGAGCACCGGGGTATAAACCCGCCGCACCCGCTTTTCTTCCCCTTTCAGGCTCAGTGCCAGGCCCTGAAAGAGCTCGATGTAATGGGGATGGGCGCCGCCGCTTCTGACCACGGAGCCGTCCACCCCGGCCACCGTGCCTATGTTTTTCAGCTCCTCCTCGTTTAAAGGATCTAAATGAAACAACGTGCCGATTTCTTCTGTGAGGCTTCCCTTAAAATCCTTTTTCGACATGGAGAAAAGGGGATCGTATTTTTCTTTCAACGCGCGGTTTAAGGCGCGCATCTGGTTTTGAAATTCGTAAAGATCCTCTCGATTCAAAGCTTTAAACTCTCCTTATACACTAAATTCTTCGGCAGATTCAACGCCTTCGCCACGCTCTTCACCGCCTTGGAAGGGCTCTCGCCACCGTCCATTCGCTCCCGAAGGGCCGCGGCGATGTCGATTTCCTCTTCTTCCCCTTCCCCGGGCATAAGTACCACGGCAAATTCCCCTTTAATGGTAAAGTCCTCCATGTTTTGCAGGAAATCCGCCGCCGTGGTCTCCACTCGCTCCTCGTACATTTTGGAGATCTCCCGCACGAAAATTAAAGGGCGATTGCCGAGAGCGGCCAGTACATCTTCGGCGAAACGTTGAATTCGATGAGGCGCTTCGTAAAAAATCACGGGCACGGGAATGTCCGCTAACTCTTCCAACGTTTTCACTCGGGCGCCGTGTTTTTGCGGCAAAAAGCCCCAGAAGAGGTAGCGCCCTTCGTCGAGGCCGGCAATCACCGAGGCGCATACGTGGGCGGAAGGGCCGGGCAAAACTTCAAAAGGTCTGCCCTCTTTTAAAAGAGCCGAAAGCAGTACCGCCCCCGGGTCGGAAACGCCGGGCATACCTGCGTCGCTGATAAGGGCAATGTCCTTCCCTTCGTCCAATCGTTTTAAAATGCCCCCGATTTTTTCCTCTTCGTTGAATTTATGGTAACTCTCCAAAGGGGTGTGGATGTCGTAGTGTTTTAAAAGGGGCATGGAATGGCGAGTATCTTCCGCCAAAATCAGATCCGCTTCCTTCATCACCCTGAGCGCCCTGAGCGTTATGTCTTCCAAATTGCCAATAGGCGTCGGGCAAAAATAAACCTTACCTGCCATAATATCCTGCCACCTCCTCGGTGTAATCATCAACCTCGTAAATGTAAAGAGGGCGTGCCATATGTAAAAAACTGCCGCCGCCCTTAACCGCCGTAAATAAAATGCGCCGCGCCTCTTCCCCTTCTCGCCAATAGACCGGGCGGAGATGTGTTAAGGTCATATTCCCTTCCTTTAAGTCTACGAGAATATCTTGAAAGTGCGCCACGTCCACGACGGCGTAAAGGGCGCCTTTAGGTTTTAAAAGTTTCGATGCTTCGTAAAACCAACGCATGTCCTCGTCCAAATGTTTCGCCCGCGCCACGGCGACGTTTTTATTTTGAAGAGAGGATTTATAAAAAGGGGGATTGGTCCAGATCGTGTCATATGTTCCCAGATCCAGCGTTCTGAAATCGCCGCAGCGAATCTCCATAGACATGCCGTTTTCCCCTGCACTTTTTTCCAAAAGCTCTACGGCTTTAGGCTCTATATCCACCGCCGTTACAGACGTCGCATCGTCGTAAGCCGCCATGGCCAAAAATCCGCTGCCGCATCCCAGATCCAGCATATCCCCTTTCGCCTTTCCATAGGCGGCGAGAAGGACGGAATCCATGCTAAAGGCGAAAATGCCCTTTTCCTGATAAATGGTTTTCTTGCTCTTCGGCATATAATCTTTTCCCACACTATCTCCTCTCGCTAAAAGACTGATTACCCGTCGATCTCTTTCATTTTTCTCCGCTTTTTATTTTGTAATAGAATCCACACAACGGCCGCCGAAAGTATAAGGGCGAATAACCCGATCCAGCCCGGTTGTAAAAACCCCGGATCCACTGCGCCGTAAAGTTTGCTCACGCCAAAGAATAGAAAAAGGGCGGCGGCGAGGTAGCTGACCGCCACTTGCGGAATGTTTTTCCCTACATATTTTCCGACGAGGATCCCCATAGAGGACACCACGATCATAGACGAGACGGTGGCGCAGAAAATAAGGAAGGGGCGGGCGCTGCTCATGGCCAGCGTCATGGCCATCAGTTGGGTTTTATCGCCCAGTTCGCCGATAAAAAAGGCGAAGGCGATGGTCATCACAGGACCCCGGGACGTAGCCTTTACTTCCTCTTCCTCATCCTCGTACTGAATGGAGAGAGTGGAAAGGCCGAAAAAGAGAAACAATACCCCCGCCACAATTTGTAAAAACCCCACATCTTTAAAGATGCCGGCGATCAACATGGCCGCCAAAATGGCCAACCCGTGATTGATGCCGATACCTAAACCTACGCCTGAAAGTACGGTTCTCATTGGGTATTGGGTGGCGAAGGCCAATGCTAAAAACTGAGATTTATCCCCCATTTCGCCGACAAATACCATACCAAAAGCTTCTAAAAATTCGCGCAAACAAAGCTTCCTTCCTAATTCTTCCTTATTTCTTCTCGAGCAAAATTAACATGCTCACGCCGTCGCCGGATGGTACCGTGCCCTCGTGTGAGATAAATGCGGTTTTATCGAAATACACTTTGCAGCGGTAGCGACTGTTTTCTCCGGTAAGGGCCAAATCCTCCGGAGCCACGGTTTCTTTTTCTCTCTTTAGAATATGAATCTTTTCCCGAAGATCGCGGAGATCTACCGAAAGAACGGGATCCTCACTTCCCGGGCAGAGAATATCTACAATGCCTTTATGGCGACGGATGCGAAGGCCTTCCCTGGCGATTTCCTCATCGTCATAGGTTTCCACCATGTACATTCGGTCGTATCCCTTAATGTGGAAGCTGTGGTCCTCACCGAAATTTAAACTTAAATCCTCCGAATCTACGGCCTCGTCCAATACGTTATCTATAACGTCTTCACTCGCCCCTTGAAAATAAGAAATTCCAGAGACGTCGTGGTTCAATCGCAGATAATCTACGATGTTTTGAATCTCCATACGATCCGCCTTTGAAATCTTATCCGGCTCTACGATCTTACCGCCCTTGAGCATGCGGTTTTCAAGGAGAAGATCTTCGAGCCTCCCCTTTTGAGAGCGGAAGGAGACACTTTGCGCCCCGATGGGTCCGCCAAAGACGGCAGCGAGAAAAATCAACGTCAACGTCATGGGGAGTACCATATGCATCTCCCGCTTCTCCACCATAAAGTGAATCATGGCGAAAGTAAGCCATAGCCCTATGGAGAAGACCATGTAGCGGCTTTCCGTCATGCCATATTGGCTCACCCGCAGAAACCATGCGTAATACATAAGTGCCAAAAGGGGAATTGATGCCGGCGGCATGTATTTTCTGAAATAGTAAATCGCCGTGTGTTCCCTATCGTGATCGACGACAAAGAGCACGAGTACGCCGAGGGCCAGGGGCCAGAGAATTAAATGAACCACACTCGTCGTCGGCAGTTCCCGAAGGGCGATGATCTTGACGATGTAAAGGTAGAGAAGGGCGACGTAGGCCGACAAGACCGGCACGAGAATATTTCCAAACACATTGTCCACGAGGGAAAGGACGCCTTTGTGTTTTTCTTTGTTTCCGTCACCGATGCGCGCCAAGAAGAATAGAGCCATCAGGGGCAGGAAACACACACTTACCACATAGAATAGTGCATCTGAAAAAACGACGAGGCCGAAGAGAAGATCGGCGCCTGCGAGTAAGAGACTGATCCCTAAAAATACCACGAAGGCGTAAAGGTAACTGATTAAAATATTCACCGCCATGGTGATAACGTGGACTCTGAAATCCCGCTCCTGATGAATCACTCCCGCAAAAAAGACCGTGAGCCCCACCGCTGCCAGAAGAAGCAGGAATTGCCACGATAAATAGATGGCGGTGCCGATTGTTTGAAGCTCCGCCAGTCGAATATAGCACGCCAAAAGGGTGACTGCGGTAAATAAACCGCCGAAGAGTTTCCATTTTCTATTCTCAGTTTCTCTTTGCGAATCTGCAAAAAGCGTGGCCGACAGGCTGATAAAAAAGCCTAAAATGGCCAAGCCGCTTAAAAGAAGAGGTTGCTGACCAAAAATAGTCTTGACCGTACCGGTCTTGAACCAATAGCACTGAAAAACACAGGCCAAGAGGGCAAAAACAAAGCTGAAGGGATAGTGGCGAAGGGCACTTTTCGCACGAAAAGTCAATTCGTTAAATCGCCTGTTCATAACATCCTCCTACATCATGGGCGCCAACACGCGCAACACGCGGCCTGCGGCCCGCTGCCAAATGGTAAAATCATTGCACATTTCCCGGGTAAAGAGAGTGGATACCTCGAGGGTATCTCGAAAATCTTCTTCCACTTTCGCCGCCATGTCTTTGTCGTAAAAGTACGCGCCGCATTCGAAGTGTAAAAAGAGGGAGCGGTAATCACAGTTAATCGTTCCCACGACAGCTTTCGTTCCGTCGGACACTACGTTTTTCGCATGGATAAAGCCGGGGGTGTACTCGTAAATTTTGACGCCGTTGTCGATCAAATCTTTATAATAGCTCCGAGTCACGAGGAACACCATTTTTTTATCGGGGATATGGGGGGTGAGGATCTTCACATCCACCCCGGTGTGGGCCAAGTGAATAATATCGCTCTTGGTCTCGTCGTCTAAAATCAAATAGGGCGTGGTAATATGCAAATATTTCGTCGCCTGATTGACGATGTCGTTATAAACTTCTTTCCCAACGCGGTTCACACCGTAGGGATCGTCGCCGAAGGGCACGACGTAGCCCGTGTGGCGTCCGCGGTATTCGTATTCCGCGGGAATCAAATAGGGCTCGAAGTTTTCCGGCATGTTTTCCGACACGCCCCACATGGAGAGAAACATATTGGTAAAGGAGCGCACCGCCGATCCGTATAGGGCGACCCCCGTATCTTTCCAATGGCCGTAAAGCTCCCGCTCGTTAATGTATTCGTCGGCTAAATTCACGCCGCCGGTAAAGGCGACCTGATTGTCGATGACGAGGATCTTTCGGTGATCCCTGTGGTTTTGATACAAACTCAATAGAGGGAGAATGGGCTTGAAAATTTTTGTCTTAATACCCAGTTTTTCCATCTCTTTATGGTACGTAAAGGGAACCTTCGTAAGGGCCGTGGTGCCGTCGTACATTAAACGCACTTCCACGCCGCTATCCGCCTTTTCCTTTAAAATTTCCAAAATGTCGTCCCACATTTTGCCCTGCTCGATAATGAAGTATTCCATAAAGATAAAGCGCTTGGCTTTTTTCAACTCGTCGAGCATGCGATGCCAATAGTCTTCCCCTAAGGGAAAATAGTCACATTCCCCATTGCGATACACCGGGTAATCTTCTTCATTCCATAAAAACCGCGCCGTGTTGTAAAAGAGGGGATCTTCCATGCGCGTTTCTTCCATGACTTCCGGGTCTTGTCTGAAATAGCTGATGTTGCTCTTTTTGGTAAACTCGAATTTTTCCGAAAACCATAGGCGGAACACATCCCATTTGCTCCCTATGTAAAGAAAGGCGCCGAACACCGGCAAGACGATAATCGTAAAGAGAAAGGCAACTTTGTACACCGGGTCGTTTCGTCTGTCGTTTACAATATGTAAACCGACGAAAAGATCCAGAACAAAAATGCCCGCCTGGAGCACTTCCCGATGTTCGCTGAAAAAGCGACTGACAAATAATATAATGGCAAATTGCACGAAAAATAAAACGCCGTAGACGATCATGCGCGCCAATATGCTCACTAGGGAATTTTTTATATAAAAGCGTGTGTGTTTCATGTTGACCTCCTGGCTAATCTAAGCCCTCAAAATATTAGGGACTATCCTACTACTTCTATCGCCCTTTATTGTATCATGCTACGGATTGTGTTTGGGCGCTCCGTTAAAAATTGCAGCTTGCGGCACAAAAAAAGAACACGCGTAAACGTGTTCTTTCTTTAGCGACGTCTTCCGTGTCGCAAGCGAGCCAGCGCACGGTAAAGGGCGAGTTGTGCTTCTTTTATTCTCTCCTTGCTTTCCGTCGCTTTTAATTCTTCCTCTGCTCGCTTCTTTGCCGCTTCGGCCCGTTCCCTATCGATATCGTCGGTCCACTCGAAAGCGGTGGTGGCAATGGTGCAGACATCGTTTTGCATGGAAACGTAGCCGCCGTGAACGACGGCTTTTTTCTCTTGGCCGTTTTCGAAAATACGAACGGCATCGTAAGCCAAAGGCGTGACGATGGGAGCGGTGCCTTTCATAAGCATCATATCCCCCATAATGCCGCGGACGATAATTTTATCGACTTGTTGCTCGAAACCGTCCGCATAGGGTGTTACGAGGCGTAAATCGATCATGCCTTCGCTCCTTCTTCACTTTCCAACTTCTTCGCTTTTTCCAACACTTCGTCGATGGAGCCGGCGAATAAGAAGGCGGATTCGGGAATGTCGTCATGAACGCCGTCTAAAATTTCCTTAAAGCCCCGTACCGTGTCGCCGATGGGCACGTACTTGCCGTCGATGCCTGTAAACTGGCTGGCGACGCTAAAGGGTTGGGAAAGGAAACGTTGAATTTTACGAGCGCGGGCGACGGTGGTCCGTTGTTCTTCGGAAAGTTCTTCAAGACCCAATACGGCGATAATATCTTGAAGATCTTTGTATTCTTGCAATACTTCCTGTACGCGTCGCGCCGTTTGATAATGTTCTTCCCCGACGACGTTCGGGTCTAAAATACGGCTGGTGGAATCCAAGGGGTCTACCGCCGGGTAAATACCCATACTCGCAATGTCACGAGACAAGACGGTAGTGGCATCCAAGTGGTTAAAGGTCGTGGCCGGTGCCGGGTCGGTTAAGTCGTCGGCAGGGACGTAAACCGCTTGTACCGATGTGATGGATCCCTTCTTCGTCGAGGTAATGCGCTCTTGCAAGGCGCCCATTTCCGTGGCAAGGGTGGGCTGATAGCCTACCGCCGAGGGCATGCGGCCGAGAAGGGCCGATACCTCACTGCCCGCTTGAGTAAAGCGGTAAATGTTGTCGATAAAGAGGAGCACGTCTTGCCCCGCTTCGTCTCTAAAATATTCCGCCATGGTAAGACCCGTCAAGGCGACGCGCATACGGCTTCCCGGCGGCTCGTTCATTTGACCGAACACGAGGGCGGTCTTGTCGATAACGCCGGATTCGATCATTTCGTAATAAAGGTCGTTCCCTTCACGGGTACGTTCCCCGACCCCTGTAAAGACGGAAATGCCGCCGTGTTCTTGAGCGATGTTGTGAATAAGCTCTTGAATCAATACGGTTTTGCCGACGCCGGCGCCGCCGAAGAGGCCGATCTTTCCGCCCTTAGCGTAGGGGCATAAAAGGTCGATAACTTTAATCCCCGTTTCGTACACTTCATTGCCCGTGTCCTGCTCGTCAAATGCCGGAGCTTTTCTGTGAATGGGCATGTGTTCCGCATCGGAAGGAACGGGTTTGCTGTCGATGGGCTCGCCTAAAACATTAAACATTCTCCCGAGGGTCGCTTTTCCTACGGGAACGGTAATGGCGCCGCCGGTATCCAGGGCTTCCATGCCCCTTCTCAAACCGTCGGTAGCGCCGAGGGCGATGCAGCGCACCACATCGTCGCCGATATGCTGAGCCACTTCCACCGTAAGTTGTTCGTCGCCATTTTGGATGGTAATGGCGTTTAAAAGACTCGGTAAGCGTTCCGGGTCAAATTCAATATCTACCACCGGTCCGATGACCTGGCAGATTTTTCCTATATTCTCTTGCATACAGACCTTCTTCCTATTGTACTGCGTCCGCAGCTGAGACGATTTCGGTGATTTCACTGGTAATCGCAGCTTGTCTTGCGCGGTTATAGTTCGTTTCAAGATCATCGATCATATCGTTGGCATTGTCCGACGCGTTTTCCATGGACATTCGACGGGAACCTTGTTCCGATGCCGCCGCTTCAATGAGGGCGCCGAAGATGGCCGTTTCCACATACATGGGAATCAGGTAATCCAATACGGATTCGGGAGACGGTTCAAATTCGATGCTGCTCTTTGTAACGGGCCCTTCTTTGGCTTTTAAATCCTCCGAAGGGAGAAGTTGCAATACTTTCGGCTTATAGCTGATCGTCGATTCAAATTCCGTGTAGATCATGCGTATGGAATCCACTTCGCCGCTTCTGTAAAGTTCCACGGCTTGTAAAGCCAAGCTCCGTGCGTCGTTATAGGTGGGCTCGTCGCTCAATCCTATATAGGCGCCTACAATATCATAATCTCTGCGTTCAAAATAATCTCGCGCCTTCGTACCTACGACCATCAGTTTAGAATCCGAGGGGGCGTCTGCCATGGTTTTTTCAGCCAAGCGTTGAATATTGGCATTGTATCCCCCTGCCAAACCTTTGTCCGATGTAATGACGATGTAAAGTGCCGTTTTTTCGTCCCGCTTTTTAAGCAGGGGATGGCCGTCGCCTACGATGGCGAGAATGTTTTGGATATCGTCTACCACGGTTTGAAAATAAGGTCTTGTCCTTTCGAGGCGAACCCGCGCGCGGCGGAGTTTCGCCGTCGATACCATTTCCATGGCTTTCGTTATCTGTAAAATATTATTAATTCCGCGTATACGCCGCTTGATCTCTCTCGTAGATGCCATTGGAAAACCTCCTATTTCGTCTTCTTAAATTCGACGAGACTTTCCTTAATGGCCTCTTCAATCTCCGGCGTTAAGTCTTTTTCTTTTTCCAATTGTTCCACGATGTGGTGATAGTTGTTTTCCACAAAGAGGATATAATCTTTTTCAAATTCGGAAACTTTTTCCACGTCCACATCGAGCATATAACCTTTGGTCACCGCGTACAGCACGAGCACTTGATGTTCGAGCTTCATCGGTTGGTATTGAGGTTGACGCAAGACGCGCATCATCCGTTCCCCTTGAGCCAATGTGCGGCGGGTTTCTTTATCGAGCTCCGAGCCGAATTGGGCGAAGGATGCCAGGTCGCGGTACTGTGCCAAATCCAATTTCATCGAACTGGAAATTTTCTTAATGGCTTTTGTTTGTGCCGCGCCGCCGACACGGGATACGGAAAGGCCGGTGTTAATGGCCGGGCGTTGCCCTGCAAAGAACATATCCGTTTCCAGGAAGATTTGCCCGTCGGTAATGGAGATGACGTTGGTGGGAATATAGGCGGAAATGTCCCCTGCCTGTGTCTCGATAATGGGCAGGGCCGTAATGGATCCGCCGCCGTATTCCTTGCTCATGCGCGCTGCACGCTCGAGTAATCTCGAATGCAGATAGAATACGTCGCCGGGGAAAGCTTCACGTCCCGGCGGACGACGTAAAAGAAGACTCATGGTTCTGTAGGCTACGGCGTGTTTGGATAAATCGTCGTAGACGATGAGCACGTCTTTACCCTGTGCCATAAATTCTTCCGCCATGGTAACGCCGGCGTAGGGGGCGATGTATTGAATAGGCGAAAGTTCCGCCGCCGTCGCCGCTACGACGATGGTGTGATCCATGGCGTCGTGTTGTTCTAATGTGTCGACGATTTGCGCCACCGTCGACGTCTTTTGACCGATGGCCACGTAAATACAAATGACGTCGGTATCTTTTTGATTGATAATGGCGTCGATGGCGATGGCCGTTTTACCTGTTTGGCGGTCGCCGATAATCAACTCCCGTTGACCCCGACCGATGGGGAATAAAGCGTCGATGGCTTTGGTTCCCGTTTGAAGGGGCACGTTCACCGATTCTCTCGTAATGACGCCGGGGGCGATCTTTTCGATGGGCATGGTCTTGTCGTAAGGGTAATCCCCTTTGCCGTCGATAGGCGCGCCCAAAGCGTTGACGACCCGCCCTAAAAGGCCTTCGCCGACGGGAACTTGTACTACTTTACCCGTAGCTTTAACTTCATCCCCTTCTTTAATGTCGGCATCACCTAATAAGACGACGCCCACATTGCCTACTTCAAGGTTTTGCACCATGCCGTAGATTCCTCCGGGGAATTCGATGAGTTCGCCGGCCTTTGCGTTTTGCAGTCCGAAAATACGGGCGATGCCGTCGCCGACTTCGATGACGGTGCCCACATCTTCCATGACCAAATCTACATTATAATTCTTGATCTGCTCCCGAATCACGGAGCTGATCTCTTTTGATCTCAGATTCATATCTCACCTCTCTATGCATTGTGTTTAAGGGTTCGCTTAAGATCGTTAAGCTGTCTATGAATCGAGCGGTCGATGACGCCGTGATCGGTGACGAGTTTCACCCCGCCGATTAGGCTTTTATCGATTCTCTGACGCACTTCCACTTCTCCGCCTCTGGCGCCTTTATAGGCATCTCCAATGGCGCGGAGTTTGTCTTCTGTAAGTTCAAAAGGCGTTAAGACGAGGATGCGCTCGATGTTTCTCTCCTCGTAACAAAGATCTTCATAGGCATTTAAAATATCGGCGACGAGATGGCTTCTCCTGTTGTCCGAAAGGACGTAGAGAAAGTTTAAAAGGGTCGCCGGAATATCTTTTGCGAAAATACCTTCGATGATTTCGCGCTTTCTTTCGTTGGAAATTCGCGGATGCATAAGGGCGAGTCGTAAATCGCTATTTTCATAGGCTGTGCGAATCGTATCCAAATCGTCGAGCATAAAATCATCTTGTTCCAATGCCACTTCATAGAGGGCGACACTGTATTTGGTAATCGCTTCATCAAACATGGCGCTTCTCCAAATCTTGGATCAAGCCATTGATCAGTTCGTCGTTATGCTTTTCATCGATGGTGTCGTTTAAGAGTTTTTCAGCGATCATGACGGCGAGATCCGATGTTTCATTTTGCACATCTTGGCGCGCCTTCGCCTTTTCCCGTTCGATATCGGCCTTGGCCTTTTCGATCATGGCCGTTGCACGGGTCTGCGCTTCTTCCGAAGCGGACTTTTCAAGTTCGCGACCTCGTTCCCGGGATCTTTCGATGATTTCGGCACCTTCTTCTTTGGCGTCTCTCAATTTTTGTTCATAATCGGACTTTAAGCGTTCCGCTTCCACGCGTTCTTTTTGCGCCTCTTCGATTTCCGAGGCGATGGACGCTTGCCGCTTCGCCAAAAAATCGTTCATCGGTTGATAGACGAAATGGCGAATGACGAGAAACAGGATGAGGGTGGCGCCCCATTGTGCCAAGACATTCCATAGATCCGGCACGACAAAAATTTCCATAGGGACAACTCCTTTCGTGTGATTCTGTTTCCCGAGCTTATCCTAATAAGGGTTTTACAAATAATAAGATAATGGCAATAACCAAACCGTAAATACCGGTGGTTTCGGCGACGGCTTGACCGAGCAACATGGTTTGAACGATGTCACCTTTCGCTTCCGGTTGACGACCGACGGCTGCTGCCGCTTGACCTGCCGCGTAACCTTGACCGATACCGGGGCCGATACCGGCAATAACTGCTAAGCCCGCGCCAATGGCGGAACAACCTAAAATGAACGCTTCACTTGTGATTTGCATAATGTTTCCTCCCTATGCTGTTTTATTTATAATTACGACCGCTTCGCCGCTTGTCGTGCGGCAATTTCTTCAGGATCCGCCATATTGGAGTTGATATAAGTCATCGACAACATGACGAAAATGAATGTTTGCAATAATCCGCTGAATACGTCGAAGTAACCGTGCAGTGGCCATGCGACGACGGGGATTAAAAATTGAGAAATCAAACCCAGACCTTGGTATACCAAACCCATAATCAACACACCGCTTAAAATATTGCCGAACAGACGGAAGCTCAATGAAATGGGGTTGGCGAGCTCCCCTAAAATATTGATCGGCGTTAAAATGGCGATGGGTTCGGCGTATTGTTTTAAATAACCTCCGATTCCCTTCGTCTTAACGGAGAAAAAGTGGATCAGGACAAAGGTAATAAGCGCAAGGGCCAAGGTGACATTGTAATCGCTCGTAGGCGGTACAAAACCTAAAAGGCCGGATAAGTTTGCGCAAAATAAAAAGGTGGCCAAGGTGAGCATATAAGGCGCAAAGCCTAAATTGTGCTCGCCCATGGTTTGCGTCGTCAAGCCGTTAATGGCGTCGACGGCGATTTCCACAATGTGCAAAATACCCGTGGGCTTGTCGTGAATATCGGCTTTTTTGATTTTTGAGTGAATATACAGGCTCAGAATCGTAAGCACTGTGACGATAACAAAGGTCGTGAACAGCGATTCGTGGAGCCAGATGTCCTGCCCTCCTGCATGGAAGACAATACCACGTTTCAAAAGCGCCCTCCTTTCTTACTGCGAAGATAGTCGAACATGTTCCTAATTAAGATCACGTATTTTATGGACAACAGACCGAAGAAAGTCGTCGCCAAACTTAAATACTCCGCCTTCGCCGAAACGGCGAGGACGACGGCGTAAAGTGTGAGACGTAAAAAATAGTGCACGCCGACAAAAACTGACGCACCTCTTTCCGTCTTCTCCACCGCCCGAGAGAACGTGAAAAACATTAATTTGAACATCGCCATGGCGATGAGACAGCCGAAGACCCAGCCCCCTACATAGGGTTTCCAGTTCTTTATAAGCAAGATCATCATCCCCGAGGCGAAAAGCATGACGCCGAAGGCGATGGCAATGTATTCGTTCGTAAATCGGTCCTTCATAGATTTTTTCCGAGTTTAAGAATATTGCCGATGCCGGCGGCGATGCCGATTAAAGTAAAGACGATTAAAAGGATGCCGCGGCTGTTGAATTTTTTCTCGAGCCAAAGGCCGAACAACATACAGCCTAAAATAGGAATCAACACATTGAGTCCTACTTGTGTAATCAAGGCCAAACCCGTGTACGGCGACTTTTTCATGAGCACCCTCCTTTCATCCCACTATTCTTCTATTTTAGCGGAGTATCACAATAGATTCAATGTATTCAATCTATTTTATTCCCTGTTATTCAATAGATAATCCTTCCCCTAACGTTGATACCCGTGGGGTAACGTGACGATGTCGGTGGTGAGGCGCGGCATTTTCGTATCTTCTAAAAGCCCGAGGAAGGTAACGGCGCCGTCGCCGTAACGGGCTTTGATGCCGTGAAGAGCTTTATCCAATGCCTCTTCTTTTTTCTGCTTGTCGTAATCGGAAAACATGTCCCTTTGAATGGCGTGTTTTTCCGGCACGAGGCGAATGGCCCGAAGGGTAATGGCACGAATAGGCAGGCGACCGTCGTAACGGGAGCGGTATAAATCGAAGGCGCCGTCCCGAAGCAAAAAGGACGTTTGCCCGCCGTAGGGAAGGACGGATTGAAAACTGTAGCCTACGAAATGGGAATCTTTCAAATGCAAATCGATTCCCTCCGCCTCCAACCCGTATTCCCGAAGTCGGCGAGAGACTTTAAATGAAAGAATTTGTAAAATACGCCGCACCTCCACGTCGTTTAAGAGATCTTCCCGCAAGGTGATGCCGTTGCCCACGGTTTTAATTTCCGGCCGGTAATCGTAATCGGCCACGGGATCGTCGTCGAAGCCCCACACTTTTTGCCAAAGCTTTACCCCGACGACGCCGAGCCGCTTTCCGAGGAGCATAGGTTCTGTGCGCGCCAAATCTCCCAAGGTAATAATACCCAGACGATTGAGCTTTTCCTTCGTCTTCCGTCCGATGCCGATCATGCTTTCCACGGGAAGCGGATAGACGATGCTCCGGTATTGATCTTTCGGGATCACCGTTACGGCGTCGGGCTTTTTCATGTCGCTTCCCAGTTTCGCAAAAGTCTTTGTAAAGCTTACGCCGATGGAAACGGTAATGCCCAATTCTTTTTTAATCCTCTTCCGAATGGTGTGGGCGATGGTTTCGCCGCTTCCGAAAAGATGGACGGATCCGGTGACATCGAGCCAACATTCGTCGAGACCGAAAGGCTCCACCTGATTGGTATAATCGTAATAAATTTTCCGCGCCCGACGGGAAAAATCCAAATAGTCGTCGTAATGAGGAGGCACGACAATAAGATTCGGGCATTTTCGATGGGCCTCCCAAAGAGGCTCCGCCGTTTGAATGCCGTAAGCCTTCGCCTCCTGACTTTTCGCCAGCACAATGCCGTGGCGATCTTCTTCATGTCCCCCAACCACCACGGGTTTGCCGCGAAGGGCGGGATTTTTTTGAATCTCGATGGAGGCGTAGCAGCTGTTCATGTCCGAATGTAATATTACCCGTTCCATAGGCCAACCTTTCTTGACAAAAGGCGCAATTCAAATTATGATTTACGCAATTAGAATTCTTATTTGCGTTTATTTTACGCAATTTAATTGCGTGTATCAAGGTTTATTTTAATTTTTACGAAATTGAATTGCGTGTTTGAGGTGACTATGACCTTTGGAGAAAAAATAAAATCCCTACGCAGGGAACAAAAAATGACCCAGCAAGCATTGGCCGACGCCCTGAATGTTTCGTTGAGGACCATTTCAAATTATGAAACCGGCGGCCTTCGCCCCCGTTACGAAGAAACCTACGACAAGCTCGCCGAGCTTTTTAACGTGCCTAAAGCCTATTTATTAACCGACGAGGATGCCTTTGTGCTTCACGCGCGGGAACGCTACGGCCATAAGGGCGCAAAGGATGCGGAAGAATTGGTGGAAGGGGTTATCGGCCTTTTTGCCGGCGGTCGATTAGACGAAGAGGACAAGCAGGCCGTGTTCGAGGCCATTCAGGAAGCGTATTTCCGAGCGAAGCTTGAAAATAAAAAATACGCCCCTAAGGGCGGAAAGGGCGATGTGTAAATGTCTCGCTACGAACGTCTTTACCGAGAGGCTTTGCGCATTCGCAATCGCCACGGCCCCGATCCTAAAAAGGCCCTCGAAGAAGAGGGCGTGATCTTAATTCCCATGGACACGAGTACACGGCTTTTGGGCATGTACAAAGTGATTTTAAAAAATCCCTTCGTCTTTTATAACGACAGAGTGGACGAAGCCATTCAGCGCATGGTTTTCGCCCACGAATTAGGCCATCATCTGTTCCATCGCGATTTTGCAAAAGACGGGGAATTAGTGGAGTACACGCTCTTCCATTTAACCGACGAGCGGGAACTGGAGGCGAATATTTTTTGCGCCCATTATCTTTTAGACGAAGAACAGGTCTATCAAATGGCGAAAGCGGGCTATTCCTACCCCGATATGGCAAAGGCCTTTTCCGTAGACGTCAATCTGATGATCTTTAAACTCAACGAAATGCAGCGCATGGGCTACGATTTAGGTTTTAAAGAAGCTCCGGACAACGGCTTCTTCTCAAAAATCGACGGACGCCATGACGTATGACAGTCAGAAGAAAGAGGTGTTGTTTTGAAACATTGTAAACCTTACGTATTTATTTTTGCCCTTGTTCTATTCCTTTTGGCATCCGCTCACCCGGCGGAAGCCGCCGCCATAAAAGAAAACGGCCGCGTTCAAATTTCCCCCGGCGTCATTCGTCGGGAAATGCGGGTAAACGTCGGCGGCAGAAACCACATCGTCGATGTCATTCAAGTGAATCTCAATAATCCCTACGCATCCTTAGAGGTTTTGGCAGGCGCCGGCACCTACACGCGAAAAGATACCGTCTTAAACATGGCCAATCGCACCGATGCCTACGCCGCCATTAACGGCGACTTCTTTAATATGACGAAGCAAGGCGCGCCCTTCGGCCCCTCCGTCGTCGGCGGAAAACTTCAATCCTCTCCTCTGCAATCCATCGGCCTGTACGGCTTCGGCGTCGACGGAAACAGACGAGCCCACATCGAATCCTTTACCTTTTCCGGCGGCGCCTACGCAAGTGACGGCGCCAGCTACCCCATTAGTGGCCTGAACAAAGCCGATTACATTATTAACCACACCCAAGTTCACTCTCATAAAGACGCCATTCAACTTTACAACGACTTTTGGACGGCGCGCACGAGAGGCCTGAAGGGAAGCGGCGAAGTCCTCGTAGCGGGAAACGGACGGGTGGAAAAAGTGTCGTTAAATGGCCCCCTTCCCATGGCGACGCCTAAGGGCAAATACATTTTGCAGGTCAACGGCCGCGCCAAAGACTTTATTCGCAAACACGTTCCCGTCGGAAGCACCCTGCGATTAAACTACCGAGTCAATCCTAACAGAAACTGGAAATTTTTAATCGGCGGCCACGCCCTCCTCGTGGAAAACGGCCGACCGAAACTTTACACCATGGACGCCGATTCCATCGACGGCGTGCGGGCGCGGAGTGCCGCCGCCATTTCAAAAGACGGCAAGACCGTGTACCTTCTCGCAACGGAAGGACGCAATCGCAAATCCGGCGGCATGCGTCTCGCCGAATGGGCTGCTGCCGTATCCTATTTCGGCGTCGACAAGGCCATTAATTTAGACGGTGGCGGATCCACCACCATGGTGGCGAGAAGCCACGGCGATTTCAAAAATACCGTCATCGCCCATCCCGAACGCAACGCCGCTCAAAGACGAATCGTCAACGGCATCGGCGTCATGAACAAAGCGCCTCGCACCGCCGTCGCCGGAGGCGAAATCGCAGGGCCCAATTCCCTCGTTCTCGGCGAAGTTGCTACGTACAAACTTAAAAAAGCGTGGGATTCCAATTACCATCCCGTACAACCTACCTCCGTCGGCTACAGCCTAACCGACACGGCTTTCGGCAAAAACGCATGGATTTACAGTCGCTTCCTCTCGCCCAACATGGGTAAGACCAACATCGTCTTAACCATGAAAAACGGCGTCACCGCCCAACTCCCCGTAACCATTTCAAGCCCTGCGGCCATGAAAAGTTTAAACCTCGCCGCCACGAGAAACGGCAATCGCATCACCCTCGCGCCGAAAGGTAAAACGAAAAACGGACGCTTAATCGAGCTCGACCCCAACCAAATGAACTGGAATGTGAAAAACGCACAGGCCGCCATCGATACGGAAAGTTGGAAAAAACCGACAGGCCAAGGGCTAAACGCCCCCGCCGCCGTCTTTACGCTAAAACCCGACGGCCACGCCTACGCCGCCATCGAGGCTACTTTCGGAAATCAAAGTGCTTATTACCTCGTCGATTCTCCGGGCTATACGAAACTTGCCATGACCGTAGGAAAAACCGCCTACACCGTCGCCGGCAGAAAGATGACCATGGACACGACCCCCGTCATCGAAAACAGTCGCACCCTCGTGCCCCTGCGCTTCGTCTTGGAAAGCTACGGCGCCGATGTGCAATGGAATCCCGAAGAGCGCACCGCCATCGTCCACTATAAGGGCAAAACACTGGAGCTTCCCACCGATCGCAAGGAAGCGCACATCAACGGAAAGAGCGTACCCCTCGATGTGGGCGCCGCCATACGAGATGACCGCACCGTCATACCCCTGCGCTTCGTCGCGGAAAACCTGGGTATGGAAGTATATTATGGAAAGAGCGATCGCACCATTTCCATTTACGAAAAACAATCGAGATAAAGAGAAAATCCATTGGGGAAAAGACCTCAATGGATTTTTTAATAGATTTTAAGAAATGATTCTCGTAACATCATTTCTTTCAAATGCAAGCCATTCATCTTAAAGATTTTCCGGAAGATTGTTTCTAGAAAAAGTAAAGCATTCTTTCAAATATCTTTTTCTCGAATCTTAGGAGGAGGGAATAGGGCGTTGCGAT
>NZ_KQ960182.1 GCF_001553115.1 Aedoeadaptatus coxii | reverse complement strand
AAACACTCTCTTCGTATTTTAAACGGGCAGCAATCTGTTCCGGAGACCACTGATGCTCTAAGAATAACGACTTTACCTTTTGGAAAAGGACGGTATCGTCTAACTTCTTTCGAGGACGACATACTTTTCTTCTAGTGGCATAAAGTGCCTGTGCGTCACAAGGTAAATAACTTCCTTGTAAAGAGTTTCTCTTTATCTCACGGCAAATTGAGGATTTGTTGCGTCCTAACTTTGTTGCGATTTCAGATTGATTTAGGCCAATATCCATATAATGCTTTAGCGACTCACGCTCTTTTAGTGTAAAATGAAAATAGTGATTCATCGTTCCTACTGGTTGATTGGTTTTCGTCGACATAATTTTACCAGAAAACGGTGAATCATTTTTTGTTGCACTTAGATTGTAAATTCAAGGTTGAAAAAGAAAATTGTCGAGGAATATTTATCCGGGAAGTCAAGTTACCGTGACTTGGCAATGAAATACCAAAATGAAAATCTGTTCTTAGACTATGGGTGAATAATTACAGACATTTTGGCGATGAAGGGTTAATGCGCACTAGAAATAAAACAGTGATCGAATCAAAGAAAAGTTAGGAGGCTTGAGTCCAAAGCAATACCGTGAACAGATGCAATCTGCATAGAACAAATGTTATGTAAAACAAAATCGAGCAAGCGAAATGCTTACTCGATTAAGTCCAACTTTATGGGGTCACTTTATAGTGCTCCGACCTTTTTTCTACAGGTAATTAAAGCTGCTGGTAACCTCGCTGAACTAGTTTTTCTAAGCGCTTAAGCAGTATCGCCACTTTTTTTGACCGCTTTTTTAGCTTCTTCCATCCACTGTGTTAGAGCTGTCATAGCAGAGATTTTTTGATGAGATAGAACGGTAAAGCCTTCTTCTAAAATATAAGCGGTACGAATAGCATCGCTCGTTTTAAACAAGATGGCGACAACGAACTTTTCATCTTCTGTTAAGTTCTTTGTCGGTTTCTTTAAAAGACTGTGGCTCTTTTTAAACTACTTTCTCTCCGTTACCGTCATTAGTTTTTGCTCCGGGTTCGTCACATTTTCAAACACCCAATGGATACTTTATAACCCATAATGCTCCGACATTTTATATCTTAGAGAATCATTTAACGGCTAGGCGTACCTTTATCTAGTCTTTCTTTTGATCGATCATTAAGTTCCAAATATCGTGAGTAGTTATCATGAATTTTATGAAGGTTTGCCACAGAAGCCTTTAAACGACGATTATCGTTATAGAGGTCCGTTAGCTCAGACTTTAATTTTAAATCCGTTAAATAGCCTCCTGTAAGCTCTTTGATCTCTTTAATTCGATCATTGTTTTCCTTCTGAATGTTGTTGTTGAAATTAATTACTGCTGTAATTTCTGAGAAACTATTAATGCCATGTTTTTTTAAGAGCAGATAGTTCTCGTTCATCATCGTCATATTTCTCATTAAGATCTCATTCTGATTAAGACCTTTTTCAAAACGAATCATGCGTACATCTTCTTGACCGATTGTTTTATGCTGAATGTTAAAACTGATCATTTCTTTGGTATAGTCCGTTCCAAAAGTGGTAGGGTGTATAAGCGTAAATTCTTCATCGCTTGAATGTTTCAGGTAGAGTTCGCCACGGTACTCCTTGAAATCATATTGTTTCTTCTTCATCTCGTTTAAAAATTCGTCGTAAGATGAAGCATATTTTATAGCTGACTCCATAGCATATTTTGTTCGATTGATGACTTTATAATCGACGAATTGTTGTTTATAAACATCGATGTCGGCTTCGCGATATACAGCTTGTATTTGTCCCATATGATATTTTTTACTGAGTCTAGCTTCCGGACAAGTAATAGTTCGAAGATTATCTTCGAGCATATAGACCTTTTCATCGGGATCATAACTGTAACCTAGAGAGTAAAAACGCTCCATAAAATCACGAAACGTCTTTTCTTCGCTGAGCATAGTATGAAGATCGTCCTGAATTTTTTGCTTTGTTTGCTTGATAAAATTAGGATCTTGCATATACATCTTCGGCTTGTTTTCAATTTGATTTTTTATTTCCACTTCTAGTTCGATGCGAGTTTGAATAGCCTCACGTGTGTAGTCTTTTCCGAGTGTTTGTTCCTTGCACCTTGTAAACTTTTGTTGTTCCGGGAATTTAACTTTTAAATACTTTCCGTTGTCATCATAAATAAGCCCAATGTCTTCGATTAATAAAAGAAAACTGTCATAGCTTGTTGCTTGTTCAATACATAGATCGATCCCGGATTGAATTTTTGCTTTCCATGACAGCCCTTTTTTTAAACACATATCCTCATAATATGACCTCGTGTTTCGAAGGTGGTCGTTTAGAAATTCTTTTTCTTTATCGGGATCAATAATGGATAGTCCGTGTTCTTTACAAATGTCATCATTAATTTGCCTAATAACAGGAATATCTTTTGTAATCTTATAGGCTTTAAAATCCGTCATTCGTATGTTATTAAAAAGAATGTGGTTATGAATACAGTTCGTATCGACGTGTGTTCCCACCACGTATTGATACTCACCTTTTAAAAAACGCTCGCAAAATTCCAAGGCTATTTCGTGTGCTTCTTCAGGAGATACTTCTCCCGGAGCAAAGGACTGTTTGAAGTGTCTTGCTAATACTTTCTTTTGTGGATTTGTATTCGTGTTCCAGATTTCTAAAAAATCTCTTTCTCCATAATCAATACTAGTGCCATACGCTGAAACTAAAATACTGTTTTCAGTTTTATAAGCGTCTGCAACATAATTAATTGCCTTCTGCAACGTGGACTTAATTGGCTTACCTTTTACAATAATAGCCATAACTTATGTCCTCTGAACATTAAACGTCTTACATAGGAAATGAAGATTGGTACGAATATCTTCCAATTGGTTTTTAATTTCTAAAATATCATTAATGTCATCTTGGTAAATTGAGTTGGTAGAATTTATTCTTCGAGCAATTTGATTTATATTATTTCCAATCTGGGAGAGAGAAACGTGCATAGCATTTAGCTGACCGTCATTTAGTCGGACATTAATTATTTTACGATGGCGGAGTAGGTGGATAATAAAATCATTGCGATTAGTAAATCGACTTTTTTCAAAAAGGGTTTCGAAGAATTCTTTTTCTTCAGAAGTAAATCTTAAAAGCATCTGCTGATCTCGGTATCTTTTTTCACTCATAGCTTAAATTCCTTTCATAAAAATAGTTTAATAAGGGTTCGGGATTATCCCATAAATTTTGAAAATCCAAAATTTATTTCGGGGGTTTGGGGAACTCCTCAACAAGCCTTGGAGATTTATTTTTTCAAAATGGATATCCAAGGTACTCGCTTGCTATGTTACAAGAATTGTAACTTACAAGGACTCGTCACCTATTGAAAATAGGCAAAGAGTCCTTGTAAATAATCTTGCTCCATAGGTACTCTTATAATTGTAAATTCAGATCACTAATGTCTGCGTATTCTTTTGTGTGAAAAAAGGTAAATTTAGATTACTTTGATTATATCAAATATTAGTGAGGAATAGAAAAAGCCAACGACTGAAAATATATTTTCCAATCATTGGCTTCAGACTCATGAGAAAAAATAGACTATCTTTCTAAATTATTTTGTTCACGTGTATCTTCGTCTTTTGAAGCTTGAAGTTTTCCTTGAGCTCGTTTTTTCATTTCGTCGTAAGAGGGGAGTTGCTTTTCTTTTAACTCTACTCCGCTAATCCCCTTATCGTAAATCATTTCTTTAAGTTTACCTTTTTGATCTGTGGAATAGAAATCGCTCAAGAGAGTATTAAACTCCAAAATATCTTTTTCAGAAATGGTTAAAATTCCATTGCCATGTGAAATAAGATCTTTGTTAGCAATAAGGGAAGCGGTTCGTTTATTACCGTCCCAGAAAAGTTGAGCCTTCATCATCCAAAGCATTCGTTCGATCGCTCTTTCCGTCGTATTATCTATTTCCTCAAAAGATGATAGTTTGATTTTAGCTTCGTTTTCTTTCGGGATAGGAGGTACGTAATCTGTCCCACCAATACCAACACGACCTGTCCGGAGTTCTCCCCATGCAAGAGCTTCATCTTTTGCTATTTCATAATGAAGGTCTTTAATAAAATCAAGAGTGATAGGTTCTTCGATGTTTTTTAAAAGAAATTGCCATGCGTGTTTTAAATTTAGAATGGTACTGACGGTAGAAATATCTACATTCTGCATTTTAGCTTTTTCAAGAATGGTATATGTTTCTGGAAAGGTAACATTTAAACCTTCGAGTCTGGCACTATTATAAATGCTGTCCACTAAATTGCGTTTGGCAAAAGCAATATTTTGTGGAACTGTCATATTAAATTTATTGTTCATTCAAAACCTCCGAAGCAAACAGAGAAAAGTCTATAAAGGAATTTCAGTAGAATCATCTTTCAAAGAAGCGAGATTTTTCTATCTGTAATTCAATCTCATAATCCTTAATAGTTTTTTCTTCCTCTTCACAAATCAAAAATAAAAACTTTTCAAGGTTCTGATCTATAGCGTACTGATCGAGGCTTTCGTAATATTCAGCTCGTTTCTCTGTAGAGATATTAATGGGTAAGAAATCATCTGCCATTAAGATATAATTCATAAGCAATCGTGCTGTTCTACCATTGCCATCAGAGAAAGGATGAATTTTTACAAACTCTGCATGTACCCATGCAGCTAGTTCTAACGTTGATAAGTCTTTCTTTCGAGTTGCATACTGTACTATAAAATATGACATCTCATTTCTGACTTCCGTCCAATCGATAGGAATGAAAGAAGCACCGGAGATTCGTACATTGGTTTGACGATAAATACCTCCGGGAAAAATATTTTCCGTAATGATCTGGTGGAGGTCTTTGATTAATTCTTCTGTGAATTCTCTATTTTCTAGAATAGATTTTTTTACATACTCAAAAGCTTTTTGATGATTAATTACTTCATAGAGTTCTCTTAATTTCTTTCCTCCTATTGTAATTTGATCTATTAGAAGGGTTTTGACTTCAAAAATTGAAAGTGTATTTCCTTCCATTTTTGTAGATTCATGAGCGAATCGAACAGCAAAATCTTCCTCGTAACTATTTAAAAAATGCTTTGAAATAGTTTGTATGTTTTGATTTAAATGTCTTTTTCTGATTTCTAATTCTTGAAGTTTATTCTTCATATATTCTCACTCCTTACAGTTTATATTGAATTGTCATTATATGCTCTTTTGTATTCTGCTCAGATATCATTCTAAATTCTATCACAAACATTGAATATCTGAATAAAATTGAGTAGCAATGACCTGCAAAAAATTTCAGAAAGCTTTTTATTTCTGAATTCATAGTTTGGCTTGAAAACAGAAAACTATCTTATTGTTTATCGTTGCACATTGGTTGCACACTATTTATCTCGAATGTCTATATCATGCGGTTTGTATGCCTATATCCCAGAATCCCGCCTCCGGCACCAAGATAAAACAGCCTGATTGCAGTTGCAGTCGGGCTGTTTTTTTGTGTAGTTCTATATAAACTTGTTCGATTACTTGTGAAGAAATAAAAAGATTGAGTATTATTTTTTCTATTATATAATGAAATTATCATATCAATCAGGAGGTAGAAGATGAAAAAGGTGTTAGCAGTTGCTCTGTTGGGCGCTCTTTTATGCGTACCCTCGTCTGCCATGGCGGCGAAACCGACGACGCAAACTTTTGTCGTCAATAATCGAGTGGTGGATTGTGTAGCCTACAATATTGGCGGCTACAATTATTTTAAACTACGAGATGTTGTGAAAGGCTTGAGTGACACGGGCGATAGGATTAATGTTCGTTACGATAAGGATGCGCGCGTTGTCGAAGTCGTTCCTGGCGAAGATTATGTGTCCTCTCCTGCAGAAGAGGGAATCACAAAGGCTATAGAAGTTCCCGATGCGCAAGTGATCATGGGTCATGCAAAGGTGAAGATCAATGGTGTTGTTCGAGAAGTGGAAAGCTGTAATATTTCCGGCTACAATTTTTTAAAAATAAGAAGTTTGGGAGAAGTGCTGTCCAAAGAAGTGGGCTACGATAATGTAAAACGTGCGGTACATATCGGCGTATATGATGCCGCTAAAGTCAATGTGGTGGCAAAGCCTGCGGCACCTCAACCGAAACCTGCGGCGACGGCAGGGGGAAATGTTTCGGTCACGAGTCAAACCGTGGCGGGCGTGCGATTGAATATCGTCACGGTTCCCAACGATCCCAATTTAGAATTCAGCGTGGAAAAGGGAAATAATCGATTAGTCGGCGCCGAACCTTTCGGCTCAATTTTAAAACGGACGCAACCATTGGTAGCAGTCAACGGTAATTTCTTCGATGCCTACCGCACCTTCGTGCCTTATGGGAATATTGTAAGTAAAGGACAAGTCATTCAGGGAATCGGCAACGACGGCGCTTTCGTTCGTACATCCTCCGGGAAAAATATTATCGGTCAGCCGACGGTAATCCATTCCTTCGATACGGGTCACGGCAAATTCAGCGCATGGTATACCAATGCCGGTTTAAATGACAAGACGGGCATCGCCGTATTTAATTCGTATTACGGAAATGCCGTGAAGCTTCCGCAAGGAACGCATTTCATCGTCATAAACGGTAAGGTAACTTCTTCCGGCAGTGGCGGCAATGTAGGAATTCCTCAAAACGGTTATGTGATTTTCTTTGCGGCCAATGCCATGAAACCGGCAGATATTTCGCGGGTTATAAAGGTCGGCGATTCCATTCAAGATACGATCCGATTGGGTCAAGAACCACGTCTTGCCGGCGAAACGGTCGACGCGCTCGTGGCGGCAGGACCCATGCTTGTAAAGGGCGGAAAAAATGTAGCGGCTACAGCGGCGTCGAATTATGAAGGCAAGATTCGCAATCAAAACGCCGGGCGCTCCGCCATCGGCGTAAAGGCCGACGGAACTATTGTCATCGTTACCGGGAAAGCTACGGTTGTGAATATGGCCAATGCTATGATTCAGCTGGGCTGCGTGGAAGCGACGAATTTAGACGGCGGCGCATCGTCCGCTCTATACGCCAACGGAAGAGTGATTACATCTCCCGGGCGTAATCTTAATACGGTGTTGACCATTAGAAAATAATATTTGGATTAGAAAAAGGCAGAGAGCATATATTCTCTGCCTTTTTCAATTTGAAATAAATTATTTTTAAGATCAGTTAGTTTGGCAAATGATCTATTGCATATTTTGCTTGAACCTCGGTATATTGATCTCCATAACTTGAAATCAATTGATCATAAATCCCCCTCGAGGACATATGCATTTCATTTCTGTATGTCATTGCAGCGCGTAAAGCGTTTTTGTTCCAATCCGTTGTAACATGGTCCACTGCATATTGCGCCGCATCGGCTGGGAATTTTTCTCCATAATCGGATGTTAACTGATCGAATAAGCCTTGCTTAGAAAAAGGCATAAATTGGAGATATTCTTGAGCCTTTTTAAGAGCTACACTGTACTCTCTCGTAACTTTTTTCTTAGGAATAGATGGTTTTTTAGGTGCTGTGTATCCGTTTCCTACAATGACAGTTCTATTTATGGCGTCCCAATCAACTTTCAGTTTATATGCCTCTGCAATGAAACGAATAGGGACCATAGTTCTTCCGTTTATAATGGAAGGTGCAGCTTCTAGATTATAATAGAGCGATCCGGTTTTAGCTGATTCGTTCGCTGGTTTTAGAACTTTCTTATCACCTACTGTTAATAATAAAGCATTGGAAAAATCAGGTGCTCCATTTATTTCTCCATAGGTATAGACTGATCGAGTATCCGCTCTCCACTCCACCTTAATACCTAAGTTTTCTGAGATCACACGTAAGGGGACTAAGGTACGTCCATTTTCAATGACAGGCGGAACATCAGTTGAAACATATCTTCCATTAACCCACAGTTTAATTGCTTGTTGAGCATATGATGGAGTAGACATTGTAAAAAACAAGAGAAGAGTTAGAAAAAGTGGTAACAAAAAGTTTTTTTTCACGGGAACCCCCTAGATGTAAACGCTAGATAAATTGAGCATCTATTTTAAAGCGTAACTGCGCTGTGTTTTAAGGTAATAAAGATAATCATATTTTTCTTGTTTGATACTCTTTGGATATAGAAATCCATATTAAATTCAAACGTACTTTATTGAGAATATTGTATCAGAAAAAAGTATTCGTTTTCAAAATGTTTTAGGTAGATATTGCTTATTTAAAGTAAATCAGCAGCGATTGTTTTAAGCTTTTCTCAAGTCTTGTGTATAATAATGTAGAGGAGGAGCTATGAATCAGAATACTATGTTAATTATCGACGGGAGCAGTTTATTTTTTCGCGCTTTTTACGCGCTCCCTCTTTTAAAAACGAAACGGGGCCTCTACACGAATGCGGTTTACGGTTTCGTTTCCATGATGGAAAATGCCATTGAACAAATCAATCCCGATCATTTGCTCGTTTGTTTCGATCAAAAGGGCAGAACATTTAGACATAAACTTTACGACGAATATAAGGGTACTCGGCAAAAAACGCCGACGGAGCTGGATCAGCAGTGGCCCTATCTTATGGAAATTCTAAAGAGTATGCGGATTAAAACTGTCGATTCGCCGGAATATGAAGCGGACGATTTGGCAGGTACGGTGGCATCTCTTGCGAAGCAAGCAGGGCAAAAGGTCTATCTCCTCACGGGGGATAGGGATTATTTACAACTTGTCGACGAGAATGTATTTGCCCTTATGACGAAAAAAGGGATCACCAATCTCGAAGTTTATGATGTGGAACGCATTCAAAAAGAATATGGGCTCACCCCCAATCAGTTAATCGACTTGAAGGGCCTTATGGGCGACAGCAGCGACAATATTCCAGGTGTTCCCGGTATCGGTGAAAAGACGGGGATCCAGCTTTTAAAGGATTTTCATTCACTCGAAGGTGTTTACGATCACATCGAGGACATTACGGGCAAAAAGCGCAAAGAAAATCTGATCGAGTTTGAGCAACAGGCTTTTTTAAGTAAAAAGCTGGGCGAAATTATTACGAATATGCCCCTGGATTTCGAATTAGAAGATTTGAAGCGGAAAGAATACGATTTGGAAAGTCTCCGCGAACTTTACACCCGCTATGAATTTTTTACGCTTATGAAGCGCTTACCCGATGAAGACGGAGAAATCGAAGAGACGACTGTTGAAAGCTTAAGTGTCGTCTCTATGAAAGAAGCTTTAGAGGGCGTAAAAGGTGCGGATAAGGTCATGCTCCACGTCATCACCGATGAAAAGCCTTATCGAGACGGAAAGATTCTCTATCTCCTTCTTTCCGACCTTCAAAAAGGGAGTATCGTTAGAGAGCCCTCGGCTGAGGACTTCAAGGCGATGAAAGATCTTCTCGAAGATAAGGGGATCAGCATTTGCGGCATTGATTTAAAGGATTTATTCCTCTTTGCATTTGCCGACAACATGGAAATTACAGGCGTGGATTTCGACAGTGCCATTGCTGAGTATTTGCTGGACCCTGCGAAATCTAATTATGCGCCGTCTCATTTAATCGGGCTTTATGAAAATTACACCGTCACGCCTCCGGAGGAATTTTTAGGCAAGGGCAAGAATAAAAAATCGCCTCTCGAAATGGAAGAGGAAATGGTAAAGTATCTTTCTGAAATTCATGCCCATCTTCCTAAGGTAATGGGGTTGCAAGAGAAAAAGCTCAAAGACCTTAACATGTGGGATCTCTTTTCCACTATCGAAATGCCCTTGGTGGAAACCTTGGCGTCCATGGAATTTGAAGGCATGAATTGCGATGTTGCCGTACTCGAAGATATCGGAAACCATTTAACCGTGGAAATCGATGATCTGGAGAAAAAGATTTACGAATTAGCGGGGAGAGAATTTAATATTAATTCGCCGAAACAGCTTTCGGAAGTTTTATTTGAAGATTTAAAACTTACTCCCATAAAAAAGACAAAAACCGGCTACAGCACCAATCAGGAAGTTTTGGAAAAACTGAGCAATGATCACGAAATCGTGGATTTAATTTTGGATTATCGTCAGCTCACGAAAATTCAGTCCACTTATGTAGAAGGGCTGAAGGCGGAAATTACAGACGACGGAAAAATCCACTCCACATTCCAACAAACGGTGACGGCGACTGGGCGAATTTCATCGACCGAGCCGAATTTACAAAATATTCCCATTAAAACGGAAGTGGGTCGCTCCATTCGCAAGGCGTTTGTGGCTCAAAAAGATCACATGTTTATCGACGCCGACTATTCTCAAATCGAGCTGCGTATTCTCGCTCATGTGTCGAAAGATGATGTGATGCAGGCCGCCTTTAATGAGGGTGCCGACATTCACACCACCACCGCCTCCCAAGTATTCCATGTGGATAAAGAGGATGTAACGAAACTTATGCGCTCTCGAGCCAAGGCGGTAAACTTCGGCATTGTCTACGGCATTAGCGACTATGGGCTTTCTCAGGATTTAAATATTTCGAGAAAAGAAGCTAAGGAATACATCGACAACTATCTGCATAAATTTAGCGGCGTCCACCATTTTATGGAAGAGATTGTGGAAATCGGCAAAGAACAGGGCTATGTGGAAACTCTATTCCACCGCAGACGCTACATTCCCGAACTTAGCGCGAAGAATTTCAGCGTGCGTTCTTTCGGCGAGCGTATCGCCCTTAATATGCCCATTCAAGGTACGGCAGCGGACATGATCAAAAAAGCCATGGTGTCGGTTTATTTCAAATTAAAAGAAAAAAATCTGAAGTCTAAGCTTTTGCTACAGGTTCACGACGAACTGATATTGGAATCGCCGGCCGAGGAATTGGAAAGCGTCAAACAGCTCTTAGTGGAAACTATGGAAGCGGCATTGCCCCTTTCCATTCCGGTGCGAGTAGATGTTGAAACAGGAGACAATTGGTATGAGTCTAAATAAAATTGGTATTACGGGCACGATCGGATCGGGGAAGAGCGTCCTGTCCGCCTACTTGCTGGGCTGGGATTATATGGTGATCGATGCCGACGAGGTAGGCCGCTATTTAGTGGAGCCGGGAAGCGAACTATTAAATAAAATCGACGAGGCTTTTGCAGAAACTGTCCTAGAAGAGGACGGAAGCTTAAATCGTGAAAAACTCGGGGAAATTATTTTCGCCGACGAAAAAAAACGCGAGAAACTCAACAGCATCATGCACCCCGCCATTGTGAAAAGCATTTTGCAGATGCTCGACGATCGTAAAGGAACGATTTTTATTGAAATGCCCTTGCTCTTCGAAAATCGCAAGGCATTGGAAGAAGAAGGCCTCCGTTTCGATGAAGTTTGGCTCGTCGATGCGGATCCCGATGTGCGCATTAAGCGTTTAATGGCGCGGGATAAAATCGATGAAGCGTATGCCAAACAAAAAATAGCCAGCCAAATGCCTGCTGAAGAA
The DNA here is from genome assembly GCF_001553115.1 of Aedoeadaptatus coxii. GTDB lineage: Bacteria > Bacillota > Clostridia > Tissierellales > Peptoniphilaceae > Aedoeadaptatus > Aedoeadaptatus coxii. The sequence continues at coordinate 264,410 of NZ_KQ960182.1, read as the reverse complement.
AAACGTGCCCTCGCCGATAAAATTTTCGAAAACTCCGGTGATTTAATGGCGCTTTACGCTCAGGTAGACAAGGCTCTCGAGGAGTTGCGCGGTGAAGAAGTCTAATATTTTCGTTCTCCTTTTGGCGGCCCTTCTCCTTACATCCTGCGGCATAGTACCGGGTTCGGGAAAAGTAATCGAAGAAAAAGGTGCGGCAACCGATACAGACGGAGGAACGCTCACCGTGCCCCTTACGAATTTCGATACGCTGAACCCCCTTCTTACAAACAATAACTCATACTATCAGTTAAGTAACTTGCTCTACGATCGCCTCTTCGCCTACGAGGGGAGTGGCCGATTGGTGCCCTCTTTAGTGGAGCACGTTGAGACTTCCGACGAAGGCAAGCGTATAAGCCTTACGATAAAAAAGGATATTTACTGGGAAGACGGCACGCCCCTCACGACGAAAGACATTGCCGAGACCTTTGAGGCGGTAAAAAAATGTCCCGACGGCACCACTTATAAAGATGCCATGCGGCGCATTATGGGCACTTCCAATATTGAAGGAGCCGCTCGCGCCATCGTATTCGACGATCGCAACATCGATTTTGAATTCGACAAAAGTTACGGCAATTATATGGAGCTTCTTTCCTTTCCTATTTTGCCCGCCCATATTTACGGGGAAGAGGGGATGCTGGAAAAAGATGATTTTAAAGTCGTCGCCTCCGGCCCTTTCACATTGAAAAAATGGGATAAGAATAAGCGCCTTTATTTAGAGAAAAATCAAAATTATTACGGCAGTTTGCCTTATATCGACGAAATCGTGGGTATTATTTTCTCCGACGACAAGGCCATTCAACAGGCTTACGACGCGGGGCAGGTTGATCTGTGTGCCATCGACGACTATACGTGGGATCGCTTCCGTAGCGATAAAAAGAGCAAGGTGGAATCCTTCGAAACACAAAATCTCGAAGTGTTGGCGTTTAATACGTCGGATCCTCTTTTACAAGACGTGGATCTGCGGCGCGCCATCGATTACAGCGTGAATAAAGAACGGATAATCGACAGTCTCTATCTTTCTCAAGGCACCATCGCCACCTTTTTCATTAATCCGAAACTTTCCAGTGGCTTGTTTACGCGGGAAGAATCCTATTTAAGTGTCGATACCGCCGTCAGCATTTTAGAAAAAGGCGGATACCGCGATATCGACGGCGACGGCTACCGGGAAAACAAAGATGGCGGGTCCTTGGTGCTTCATATTCTCGCCAATCCTTTAAACCACCGCATGCAAACCGAAGCTCAAATGATCGCCGATGACTTGAAAAAAGTCGGGCTGAAAGCGCGCCTGCAAACTGTGGGAACGGAAACTCCGGAAGAAGGTAAAGAGGAAGAAGGAAAGACGAAACAAACAAAGGACCTGGCCTCGTCATTAAAAAGCGGAAGTTACCAAATGGCGGTTCTCGGAATGGATTTTTCAGCCGTCGCCGATTTACATGCCGTGCTGGGATCTTCCGGCAGTATGAATATTAGCCGTTACGGCAATGAAAAAATGAACGAACTCTTAAAGGAGCTGAGGGAAGAACAAGATCCCGAAAACCAAAAAGAGCTTATCGACAAGGTTTATAAAATCTTCCGCAAGGACGTGCCCTATGTTCCCATCGTCTTTAAACAAAATGTTCTCGTCTGCGGACCCAACATAAAAGGACTTATGCGACCCAACGCCTATTCCATTTATAACGGCATCGACGACATCTCTGTCATAAGGAAAGAAACGCATAAGAATACAACTAAAAAGTAGGAGGGGAATCTTTTTAGATTCCTCTTTTACATTTTAAGAAATTCATGTATAATAAAAAGCACCTCAAAAAACGAAGAGGTTTGTAATATGGTGTTAAAAAACAATTTACAAATCATTCGGATTATGTTATCATGAATAACTGTTGAGCGGAGATGCTGGAATCGGCAGACAGGCATGTTTGAGGGGCATGTGTGAGTCATCACGTGAGGGTTCAAGTCCCTTTCTCCGCACCAAATCAATCGATCCGAGAGGGTCGATTTTTTGTTTTCGTTTATAAGACGATAGATCTTCAATAAAGAGCGGAAACGGTCATCTTAAAAAAGGTTACATTCTATTGAACCTCCATATTGTTTACATGAAAAATTCTCTGTGCTATAATGATCGGGTACTCATTTGCGGGAATGCTGGAATTGGCAGACAGGCAAGATTCAGGATCTTGTGTGATTCGTCGCGTGAGGGTTCAAGTCCCTTTTCCCGCACCAGATAAGCCGTGCCGAAAGGTGCGGTTTTTTTTGTATCTCTATTTTTAAAAAGGGGTATAGTTTCAATAGGTGATAGTATGAATCGTGTAATCAAACGAATGATGGATTTAGTCGATAGAGGCAGTTTGGAAATGATACCCTGCGCGCCTTCGGCAGTTAGTTTGGCGGCGGCGAGGATTAAGGGGATTCCCGTCATCCTTTACGGTTTTGACGAAACGCGTCACGGCGGTGCATTCGGTATTTTTGAAGGGCGAGCCATTATGAAGGGCTTTCGATTGGCTGAAAGGGCGGAGGTTCCCCTAATTGGTCTCGTCGCTTCTGCAGGGGCCGATCTTATAGACGGTCAAGGCTCTCTATTGGCGGCGGCTGAAGTGTTTAAAGCCGGCCACGATGTCAAGGTGCCGCACTTCTTTTTATCGTACGGAGTGTGCATCGGTGCAAGTGCTTACTTAGCTTCCTTGGCGGATGTAGTATTTGCCGTTAAAGAAAAGTCCTATTTTTGTTTAACTGGACCTAAAATTGTCGAGGCGTCTATTTTTGAAAAAGCGAGTTTAAAAGAATTAGGCGACAGCGAGGAGTTTGCGGCCATAGGTGGATGCGATTTTTTAAAAGATTCGGAAGAAGAAATGGTAGAGGCGATGGGGAAGTTGCTTCTTTATATTAAGCGGGAGCGACGCTGTTTTAAAGAGCCGATAAAAATTCTTTCCGAGATTGATTCCTTCTCGATGGAGGATGTCATTCTCAGTTTGGCGGATAGAGATTCCCTTATGGAACTTTGGCAAACCTGGGCGCCGAATGTTCTGACGCTATTTGCCTATGTAGAAGGCCACCGCGTGGCGATCATCGCCAATCATCCGGCATATGCCGGCGGCGTCATCGACTCCGAAGGCGCCAATAAGATGGCGTCGTTTTACAGCCTATGCGAAAGATTCCGCCTGCCCGTCGTGAGTCTCGCCGATACGCCCGGGTTTTTACCGGGAACACAATCGGAAAGGGAAGGTATGCTTCTTTCCGGTGGGAAATTATTGAAAGCCTACATGAATCATCGTGCTCCGAAGCTAACGGTAGCCGTGGGAAAAGTTCTCGGCGGCTCCTATATGGCCATGGGTTCTCCCGCCATGGGAGCGAAAGCCTACCTTGCTTTTCCAAAAGCGCAAATCGGCGTTATGGCGCCTGAATTGGAATCTGAAATTTTGAAAATAGGAAGAACGGAGATCGGTGAAACCCATTTATCTTCCCCTTCGGCAAGAGAAAATGGTCTTGTCGACGAGATTATTCTTCCTTCAGAGCTTCGTCGCTACGTAAGGAGGACGATTTTATGAAATCGCCATTGCCCGGTCGCATTGAAGAAATAAGATTTAAAAATGGTGAACGAGTGGAGGAGGGGAGCGTGGTTTTAATTTTAGAAAGCATGAAAATGAGCATTCCTCTTTCCGCTGAGAAATCCGGTCGCATTCGTTACTTCGTCGAGGATCAGGAGGCTGTATTAAGAGGTGAAAAATTATTTATAATTGAAGCATAATTTATTTTAAAATAGCGATAACACGGTTATTCCCATAAGGATCGGGAATAGCCGTGTTATTTTATAATGTATAAAGAGAATAAAATTTAAAACCCTAAGCATTTCTTTCTTACATTTTTTCTAAATACTAGATTTTTAATACCGCTTTTGATAAGATAAATAAAGATGAAAGCTGAAAAGCCATGGAGAGGGGAACCAGCAGGTTCCTTTCTTCTTGTTGCAGGCAAAACGCTTGCACGGCGATTCGTTTTTTAAAATGCAAGGGGTGAAAGAATGGCAAAGACGAATCTCACTTTTTCTGTCGGCGGTGTTCATTTTGATGAACACAAAGAGCTGTCAGAAGGAGTCGCTATTGAAGTAATGCCTTCACCGAAAGTGGTTCGTATTCCAATGAGCCAACACATCGGTGCTCCGTGTAAACCTACGGTTTCTGTAGGCGATCACGTTTTGAGAGGGCAAATCGTCGGTAATTCCGACGCGTTTATTTCCGCGGCCGTACATAGCAGTGTATCGGGTGAAGTCGTATCGATTGAAAAAGGATATGCTGCCAACGGTATGTTTACGGATATGGTCGTTATCGAAAATGATGGAAAAGATGAATTAGATCCTTCCATTAAACCGATTGAAAACTACGAAGATTTAACTATCGATGATCTCGTATCTTTAGTAAAGAACGCGGGTATCGTCGGCATGGGCGGCGCCGGATTCCCGTTACACGCTAAGCTGAAAAGTGACGATCCGGCATTGGATGTTGTCATCTTAAACGGTGCGGAATGTGAACCGTTCTTAACATGCGACCACCGCTTAATGCTCGAACAAGCTGATGAATTATTTGATTCTCTCAAATTATTCCAAGACCTTTACAAGACCGACGAAGCTTATTTGGCAATCGAAGAAAATAAACCCGATGCCATCCAAAAAGCGAACGAAATGGTCGCTACGAAATACCCGACGCTCAAGGTTGCCACGATGCAAACCAAATACCCTCAAGGGGATTCCAAGCGTCAATCGGAAGCTGTTTGCGGACGTATTGTACCTCAAAACGGCGTTACAAACGATGTCGGTGTGTTCTTGACCAATGTTCAAACATCGAAAGCTTTTTACGATTTAATCCGTAGAGGCATGCCTTCTATCGAGCGGATTTTAACCGTTTCCGGATCCGGCATTGAAAAGCCGAAGAACCTACTCGTTCGTGTCGGTACACCGGTTCAAGATATTCTCGATTTCTGCGGTGTGAAAGACAATGTCGTCGAATTTATTTGCGGCGGCCCGATGACAGGGAAGTCCATTTTCGACTTTACTGCACCGATTACCAAGACCACATCCGGTATTTTAGCCTTTACCGATGTTGAAATCGACGATGCAAAAGAAGGTCCCTGTATTCAATGCGGTCGCTGCGTAGATCATTGCCCGGCTAATATTAACCCGACGCGGATCAATGCTTCGATTCTTCGCAATCGCATCGATCTTTGCCAAGAGTACCATGCCGATCAATGTATGGAATGCGGTATCTGTTCTTTCGTTTGCCCGGCAAAACGTTATTTAAGCGAATCCGTAAAACTCGCTAAACGCGAAGTTCGTGCCAACGCTCGTAAATAGTAGGAGGTCAAGATGGATAACAAGGTTACAACCAAATCTCCTAGTTTACAAGGAGATGGACGCTTCGTACAATTAGCGCCTCATATTCGTTCCAATGAATCTGTAACGAAGATTATGCGCGATGTCATCATCGCCCTCGCGCCGGCAGTTGTTGCCAGTGTGTATTTCTTCGGTATGAATGCACTTATTATTTATTTAATCAGTGTGGTCTGCTGTGTAGGCAGTGAATTTATTTACCAAAAACTGGCCGGAAAAGAAAGCCAAATCGGCGACCTTTCGTCGATCGTTACCGGTCTTTTACTCGCCATGAACATGCCGGCAGGCGTGCCCTGGTATGTTCCCGCGATTTCGTCGGTCTTTGCGATTATTATCGTTAAAGAAGCATTTGGCGGTATCGGCGGCAACTTTGTAAACCCCGCATTAGCAGGTCGTGCCATGGCGATGCTTTCCTGGCCGCAAATTATGGCGACCTACACCGTACCCGGCGTCGACGCCGCTTCGGCTGCAACGCCTTTAACGATTATTAAAGCCGGAAAGGATCTTGCATCCTTACCTTCTTTACAAGATATGTTCATCGGAAATATCGGCGGTGTTATTGGGGAAACCTCGGCGCTCTTATTATTAATTGGTGCTTGCTACTTATTAATCCGCAAAGTCATCGACTGGAAGATCCCCGTGATTTACATTCTTACGACGATCGTCTTCCTGTTCGTTTTCGGCATTAAGGCTGACATCATTCCCTATGAGGTTTTAGGCGGCGGCTTAATGTTAGGTGCCCTCTTCATGGCGACAGATTACAGCTCGACGCCTCAAGGCACAAAGGGTAAGATTATTTTCGCTATCGGCTGTGGTCTTATCACGGCACTTATCCGCACAAAAGGTAATATGGCGGAAGGCGTATCCTACTCTATTCTTCTTATGAACGTAGCCAGCCCGTTGATTGAACGTTTAACCAAAACGGAAGCATATGGGGAGGCAAAGTAAATGGCAAATTATTTTAAGACAGGCCTTGTCCTTTTGGTCATTTCTGCAGTGGCCGCCGGACTTTTAGCCGTTGTAAATGGTTTTACAGCAGAAGTTATTGCTAAAGCTGAATTCGAAAAATCCGTTGCAGCTTATCAAGAAATCTATGGCGACAAGGCCGATACCTTTGAACCCATCGACGAAGCTAAAAAAGCTGCTCTTGTGGAAAAATACAAAGAGATTCAAGATGTTTTCGTCGCTAAGAAGGGCGATGAAATCGTAGGATATGGTATTAACCATACGGCAAAGGGCTATGGCGGTTCGATGACCAATGCCATCGGCCTACTCAATGACGGCACCATCGCAGGCTTCAGAAATATTCAAAACTCCGAAACCCCCGGTATCGGTACCCAAATTACAGAACCCGCTTATTTCAAAGGGTTTGAAGGTAAGTCCTTTAAAAACGGCGAAGTCAAGGGTAATAAAGAACCCTCTGCAGAAGATGAAATCCCCTTGATTTCAGGCGCCACCGTTTCGTCGACCGGCGTTCTTAAAGGGGTCAATTCCATCCTTCCCGCCTATAAAGAAATTAGTGGAAAGTAGGAGGTAAGTCATGGGTTTAGGAAAAGTATTTTCTAATAGTATCTTTAAAAACAATCCGATCTTTATGCAAATGATCGGCTTGTGTTCGGTTCTTGCAATCAGTACATCGGTTACATCGGCTATTGCCATGGGTGTCGCCGTTACCTTTGTATTAATTTGCTCCAACGCAGTTGTTAGTATCTTAAGAAAAATCATTCCCAGCAATGTTCGTATTCCGGCGTTTATCGTCGTTATTGCAACGTTCGTAACGCTCGTCGAAATGGTTTTACACGCTTATAGTCCCGCAATCTATAACGCTTTAGGTATCTTCCTTCCCTTAATCGTAGTTAACTGCTGTATCTTAGGGGAAGCAGAAGGTTTCGCTTATCAAAACAAACTGATTCCGTCCATCGTCGACGGCCTCGGTACCGGTATCGGTTATCTTCTCGCCATGTTGTCCATGGCCGTTGTAAGAGAGCTGTTCGGTCACGGTACCTTGCTCGACAAGCAAATCTTCCCCGAAGCCTATCCCGGTATCGGCATTTTAACATCGCCTGCCGGTGCATTTATCCTTTTAGGCTTATTGATTGCTGCCTATCGTGCGATTATGGCAAAAAGAGCGTAGGGGGTAGAGCATGTCAACAATTATTACAATTCTTTTATCGACTATTCTGGTTAACAACTACATCTTCGCAAAGTTCTTGGGGATTTGTCCTTTCTTAGGCGTTTCCTCGAAAACCGAAACCGCTACGGGCATGGGCGTCGCCGTTACATTCGTCGTCGTCATTGCTTCGGCTGTTACCTGGTTATTGCAACGCTTCGTCTTAGATGTCTTTGGACTTGGCTACTTACAAACAATCGTCTTTATCCTGGTTATTGCATCCCTGGTACAGTTTGTAGAGATGTTCATTAAGAAATCATCTCCCTCCCTTTACTCCGCAATGGGCGTTTTCTTACCTTTGATTACGACAAACTGTATGGTACTCGGTGTAACCGTTTTGAACATTCAAAGTGAATTCAATCTCTTTGAAACTGTTATTAATGGTTTAGGCGCCTCCATCGGCTTTACATTAGCACTTCTTTTACTGAGTGCTCTTCGTGAACGTATGGAAATCATGCCTATTCCGAAGCCGCTGCAAGGTGTTCCCATCGCGCTCATTAGCGCCGGTTTAATGGCTATTGCCTTTATGGGATTCCAAGGATTAGTTTAGGAGGCGTTTGTCGTGGATGTACAAAACGTAATATATGCTGTCGTTATCCTCGGAGTCTTAGGCTTGTTGCTCGGCGTCGTGTTAGCCTTTGCAAGTAAAGTTTTCCATGTGGAAATGGACCCGAGAGTGATTCAAGTTCTCGATGCACTTCCCGGCGCCAACTGTGGTGCCTGCGGTTTCCCCGGTTGTGAAGGGATGGCCAACGCCATCGTCGCAGGGGATGCTCCCGTTAACGGATGTGCCATCGGTGGTCAAGAAACAGCCGAAGCTGTTGGCGAAATTATGGGCCAATCAGCTGACGGTGTGGAAAAACAAGTTGCCGTGGTTCGCTGCCAAGGTGACTGCGATCATTCGAAAAACAAATACGAATACAACGGTCTCGTAGACTGCCGTTTAATCGGCGATTACGCTCAGGGATCGAAAGGTTGCTCCTCCGGCTGCCTCGGTGGCGGAACCTGTGTAAGCGTATGTGAATTCGATGCGATCCACGTTCGCAACGGTATTGCCTTTGTGGACAAGGAAAAATGCGTAGCTTGTAAAAAATGTATCGACATCTGTCCGAAACATATTATCGGCTTAATGCCTTACAAGCAAAAAACAGAAGTCAAATGTTCTACGCACGATGCAGGTAAAGTGGTTCGTACCAATTGCAGCATCGGTTGTATCGCTTGCGGTCTCTGTGAACGCAACTGCCCGAAAGATGCTATTCACGTAAACGATAATCTTGCGAAGATCGATTACGAAAAATGTATCAACTGCGGTATCTGTGCATCTAAGTGCCCCACCGGCGCAATTTACACGGAATACCCCGAACGGGTTGAAAAAATGAAAGAAAAGGATCGCCAAAAGAAAGCGGAAGCGGCTGCAGCTAAAAAAGCTGAGGCTGCCAAAGCTCAAGCGGAAAAAGAAAAAATTGTCGCTGCCGACAGTGACAAATAGAATCTCTTAAAAATCAAAAGGAACGGTGTGCTGCATCGTTCCTTTTTTTCATGGCTACAATTTTTCTATGGTATAATATATGGTTGATAAAGGGGGAATTATGAATCGTACAGATGTGTTGATCGGCCTCGTTGTAATACTTATTGCGGCAGGTGTAGGGGCTTGGCAATTTATTCCGAAAAAAGAATCGAGCAAGACGTATATCAGCGTACAAATCGACGGTAAAGAAACGAAACGAATTCCCATGACACCTGAAAATTATGGGAAAGATTTTGTATTTCATTCCCACGGTGGCACCAATATTCTGCGGATCAGTGAAAAAGGCTGCACCATGAAAGAAGCGGATTGCCCCGACGGTATTTGCATGCGTATGGCGCCAATTAAAACGCCGGGGGAAATGATCGTCTGCCTTCCGCATCGAATCATTGCCGAGGTGAAAAGCGACGATACGCCGAAAATGGATATATTGTTAAAGTAAGAGGTTATCATGACGATTAAAAAACAAGTTTTCTTAGGTCTTCTTTTGGCTATCGCCGTGGCGGTAGGGTATATGGAAACGATGATTCCTTTGCCTATTGCCATGCCCGGTGCACGCCTTGGATTATCGAACACCATTATTTTAACTACTATCGTCGTATTCGGACCAAGGGAAGGATTTACCATCGCCCTTTTAAAAAGCTTTATGTTGCTTTTAGTAACGGGAGCGGTTACCGGTTTCTTTTACAGCTTTTCAGGATCGTTGCTTTCTTGCGTGGCCATGATTCTGGCTTACCGCTACATTAAATCGGCGACGCTCATCGGCATAAGCTTTATTGGTTCCTTTTTCCACAATGTGGGGCAGGTGGCGACGGCCATTATCATGGTAAACAACATGGGGCTTTTGGCATATTTGCCATTGCTTTTGTTACTCGGACTTTTTACAGGATATTTTGTCGGGCTCACGGCGATTATGGTGAGTCGCCACTTAATCGATATGGGGGTTACATCGTGAAACTTATATTGGCATCTACATCGCCACGTCGAAAAGCATTGCTTAAAGAAGCCGGTATCGATTTTGAAACTGCTTCGCCGACCTTTGATGAATTATCGCTTCGGCGTTCTTCCCCTGAAATTTACGTCATGCAATTGAGCTACCAAAAAGCCATGAGTGTGGAGCGTAAAGAGGGAGATGTGGTTCTCGCAAGCGACACGGTCGTGGTGCTGGACGATGATATTTTAGGAAAGCCGAAGGATCGAAAGGATGCGGAGCGTATGCTCCATCGTCTAAAGGGAAGAGAGCATCATGTTCTGACCGGTTACGCCATTTTAGGCAAGGAAAAGTACGTAGATTACGATGTGGCGAGCGTTCATTTTGAAGATTTTTCAGAGGAGCAGCTTAAAGCTTATCTCGATAAAAACACTTTCGGAGATAAAGCGGGGGCTTACGGTTTTCAAGAGGTGGAGTCCTTTGAAATCACCGTCGAGGGCGATCCCCATACGGTGGTGGGTTTGCCGGTGGCGGCGGTTCTTGAACATTTAAAGGGGGAAGGTATTGGAAAATAATCAAAATCTGCGCAAACCTCTGTCTGCCTGTGATCAATCCATGCTTCCCGAAGAAAAACTCATGACTTACGGCCCTGAGAAATTGAGCGATAGTGAGTTATTGGCACTTTTTCTAAGAACGGGAACGTACGGCATTACCGCCATCGAAGTGGCGCAAAATATAATCGATACACTGAGCAATCAAAATCCCGGTCGAAGCGGGCTATCCAGTTTACTTGCGGGAACCTATGACGATTTTGTCTCCATTAAAGGAATCGGAAAGAGTAAAGCTGCCCGCCTCGTGGGCATGGTTGAGCTCGCCAGGCGTATGCGCTTAAAATCGTCGGAAAGCGATATGTTTACCTCGCCGAAATCGATATATGATTTTGTCGCGCCGCAATTTGTCGGCCTTCAACACGAAGAATTTCACGTTATCGGCCTCAATGTAAAGAAACAGCTTCATTATATGGAGCGAATTTCAAAAGGCACACTGGATTACACGGTGGTTCACCCTAGAGATGTTTTTCAAGGCGCAATTGCAAAAAAATGCCATTCGATTATTCTCGTACATAATCATCCGGCGGGAAATCCCGCCCCTTCCCACGAGGACATTCGTCTCACAAAGCGCCTTACTCAAGCAGGGGATATTTTAGGCGTCAAAGTAAATGATCATATTATCGTCGGCGACGGCAGTTTTTATAGTTTTTTAGAAAGTGGAGCGTTGTAGGGAATGAACCCATTAAAGACCATTCGAAAACATTGGATATACAGAGGAGCGGCGGTTATCGTCTCGCTTTTCTTGGGCTTTACCACGCCCGGCCATGACGTTTTACGGGCGTCGGAAATCGGCATTTTAATGGCCGTCAGCCCTGTAAGTAATACGGTGAGCGTGGCATTCGGTTATGTAGCCGAAAGTGCCGACAGCTTAATCCACGTAACATCGTTACGTCGCGACAATCGAAAAATGGAAAGAGAGCTCGCCGCGTTGAGAGAGGAAAACAAAAACCTCCAAGATATCGTCAATCGTTCCACCTTCCTTTCCAACGCTCAGGCTATTCGTAACAATCGAAAAGATAAACCTGTAGAAGCGCGTATTACGGCGAAGTCGTCAGGAATGTATTTTTCGCGTTTCAGCATTAACAAAGGATCCCACAATGGCGTGAAGGTCGGCGATACGGTGGTTTCCGCCATGGGCAAAGGAAGCGACGCCTCCATCGAGGGCATCGTAGGCTATGTCACCGAAGTAAGCCCCTTTCAGTCCAAAGTGCGAAGCATTATCGACGAAGACTGCGCCATCAGCTTTAGAAGCATTCGCACCGGTGACGGCGGCGTATTAAGAGGAGAAAAGCAAACGCTGAACGGCTATGCCTTTGATCTCTATGCCGATCTCGTCGTCGGCGATACTCTGTTTACTACCGGCATCGGCGATCATTTTGCGCCGAATCTTTACATCGGTTCCGTTACGGAAGTCAGTACGGATGAGGACAAGATGGTAAAAAACGTGAAAGTGAAAAGCGGCATTAATTTCCACAAACTCTACGATGTATTTGTCTTAACAGGTGCGCGATGAAAATAGTCTATTATGTTTTCGCCATTTTATCGCCCGTCGTCTACGTATCGCCCTGGTTTCAAAATTTCCCTTTATGCTTAAGGGCTTATTTGCCGGGCGTCGTCATGCTTTTATTGTATCGGAAGGGTCATCGCCTGCTGCCGGTGTATGCTCTTTATTCGGCTATTTTATTGGACAGCTTGGTGTCGCCTGCAATCGGAGCTTTCGTCATTTTGCACGGCGTCGTTTATCTAGCCCTTTATTTTTCAAAAAAGATATTGCCGAAACCATCACCTTTCGTTTTGGGGATGATGGCGTTAATCTTCGGCTATGGGCTGGAACTTGTGCTTCTCGTCGCCTACATTACCTTGGGTTGGGAGGTACACTCAATGGATGGAAATTTATTTTTCGCCATTCCATTTGCAACAGCAATTTTTACTTGGGCCATAGGCCATTTTGCACTTCAATCTGAGGACGACTATAGTTTAATGGGAAGGGATGACCATGCGTAATTTTTGGGAACGAGCTAAATTATGGGATCGCTATAAAATTTTTACGGCGGTCGTGGCCTTTCTGTTAGTGGCGCTTCTTCTTCAACTTTTCCGCATTACGATTATCGAAGGCGGAAAATTTAGAAAACTTGCCGACGAACGCAGGGTAAAGGACATCGCCATTACCGCCCAAAGGGGAAAAATCCGCGATCGTAACGGCGTCGTACTGGCGGGGAATCGCCCTGTTTTTGCCGTGCAATTGCGTAAAGACGAAGTGGATCAATTTGACAACAAGGAGCGCAACCATGCCTATTTGCTCTTAAGTCGTTTTCTCGAAGAAGACGGAGCCGATTACATGGTGTCCAACCCCATCGTTTTAAATGGCTTTATTTTTAGAAATATGGACGATTACAAGGGGAATGCCACTCCGAAATCCCTCGTCATCGATGCGCTAATGAAAGGCGACAATCTCAATAAGTTCTTATCTGCCAAGTGGGAAAAACCTTATAGGGGACACTACGATTACTCCATTTTAAAACGTCTTGTCAATCGAAAGTTTTTCAAAGATAGCGGCATGGTTTATACCGGCGGCAGCGTCATTTACGATGATGAGGAAAAGAGCAGGGTATTTAAAGAGCTGAATTCTCTTTCTAAAACCACGACGGCCATGGAAGATTTAAAGACCATCTTAATGGAACAGCCCATGTATCTGGACGAAATTTTAAATCATCCCATCGGCAGAGAGCTGGCATATGGCATCGTAGGCGACGAATTACCTGAGGTGGCCTTGCGTCCCTATGGCAACAGTTATTACGACGGCTTTATCGCCGATAAGGCGAAATTAATGAAGATTTCTAGCGATATCACCTGGTCGTCGTCGGCGGCGAAGGATTTAGGCTCTATACTTTTGAAGTCGAAACCGGAAGAATTTTTTGCTCATGATGACGATATGTTAAAAGAAGCGGTTGCATTTGCAAAATCGAAGAAAGTCGATGTAAAAGCAGAGACGATCGACGGCAAACTTACCGTCGTCGACAGTAAAAAGAATCCGGCAATGAAACATCTCGTCGGTTGCGTGCTTTCAAAGAAAAATCGCAGTGCATTTATACTGGAGGATGATGTTGCCAAAAAGGTGCAATCGTATTTAATCGACGAGGGTATTGCGACGGGCATTTCGGTAAGTGGTGAAAAACCTGCCTACACCCAATTAAACAACGCCTTGGATCTTGCAAAGCGCGCGGGGCTTAAAGAGGCCTCGTCCTCTGAAGACATCGTGAAGGGACAAATCAAGCGTTTAAAAATCGATCCTAAACTTAGCCCCTATGAAGTTTTCGGCATCGTTAATGTCTACGATTCCATTGCGAGCCAAGGGAGCTATGCTTACATCCCTATTAATTACGCCTATGAAATTCAAGACGATACGGTGGCGAAAATTGAAGAAGTCCTTAGTAACAAGGGCGGAATTCATATTTCAGTAGAGCCTATTCGCTATTATCCCGACGGAAATTTAGCGAGCCACGTCATGGGTTATATCGGCCCCATCGCTCAAGATAAAGAAATCGAGCATTATGTAAAAAAACTGGGCTACGACCAAAACGATCTCATCGGCAAGACCGGAATCGAGCAGGTTTTTGAAGAACGATTAAAGGGAAAAGACGGAAGACGAAGGGTTACGGTGGATTCGTCAGGCAACACCACCGACACGGTTTCTGAAATTAAGCCCGTAGCCGGTGGGGATGTACGGCTTTCCATCGACGTGGAGCTTCAGCGGAAAGCGGAAGAAAGTTTGGCTACGGTGCTGAAGCAAATTCGTACCGGTGAGCCCTATCAATCTCCTTGGGGACATTATAATTATTTGACGAGCCGCAACAAGGGAACAACCTTTAAAAACGCATTAAGCGGTGCGGTTGTCGTAACCGATGTACACACAGGAGAAGTGTTGGCTCTGGCCAATTATCCTTCTTATGATCCGAATATGTTTGCCAAAGGCATTACGCCCTCGGCCTGGGAAAGTCTAAAGCCGAAAGAAGAAGACAATCAATTGGCACCTCGTCCCCTTTACAATATTGCCACTCAATCGGCTATTCAGCCGGGTAGTATTTTTAAAATGGTAACGGCATCGGCAGCCCTTGAAAAAGGCCTGAATCCCGATATGGCTATTCAGGACGGGGGATATGTGGAAGTCGGAAAGCAGGTTTTCGGCTGCTGGCTTTGGAATCAAAGCCGCCAAGTACACGGAGCCGAAACGTTGGCTTACGCATTACGCGACTCCTGTAACTATTACTTCTATTCGCTGGGCCTCGGCGAAGATCAACGGGCCGGTAAAGACCTCGGCATTCAGGTATCGTCGAAAGATGTTGCAAACATGGCGAAGCGCTTCGGTTTGTCGGAGACCACCGGTCTTGAAATTAAAATTCCGAAAGAATCGAAGGGTATTGTACCCGATCCCCAATCGAAGAACACGACCCTTAAAGCGCTATTGCGTCGCCACTTAAAAGAAAATGAAAAACTATACATGCCTACCATTCGTTCTGAAAAAGAGCGGAAGGAGATTATCGAAAAAATCGTGGCGTCGTTGGATGCAAAAAAGGCGATGACCCGTGACGAAGTCTATAATTTCCTAAAAGATCTTCATGTAGAACCTGACGTCAAGGGAAAAGATCAACGGGTTCCCTTGGCCGATCTATTGAAATACACTTATATCGATCAGGCGAAGTGGAGTATGGCCGATACGATGAACATCGTCATTGGACAGGGATCCAATGCTTATACACCGGTGGAAATTTGTCGTTACGCCATGTCCCTAGCCAATGGCGGTAAACTCTATCCTTTGACGATTCTTCACGACGGCCCGAAGAAGAATAGAAAAGTAGAAGATGTAGGCTTGAAGCCGAAGTATTATAAAGAGATTCGCAAGGGGATGAAACTCGTCGCCTTGTCGGGAGTCAATGAAAGTCTGTTTAAGGATTTCCCCGTGGAAATTGCCATGAAGACGGGAAGTGCGGAACGGGCAGGGGCAAACCCCTATACGGGAGAAACCTACGATGCCTTTGCATGGCAAGTAGGTTATGCGCCGGCAGATAACCCTGAGATCGCCGTATCCATCGTCTTATTCCAAGGGGGTAACGGAGGTAACTGCGGCCCGATCATGCAGCAAATTATGGCCCAATATTTCGGATTCTATAAAGAAGTAAAAGATGAAACCCTCCCCATGGAAACGGGGTTGGATACGGAATAGGAACGAAGAAGGATAACAGAAAGGAGATGTTATGATTAAAGGGAGTCAACTGGAAAAATGTCTGAAGAAAGTTGAAAAGCCCGCCCGTTACATCGGCGGTGAATTAAACAGCATTCAAAAAGATGACCCGACCTTGCGTTTTGCTTTCTGTTTTCCGGATGTTTATGAAGTCGGCATGAGTCATTTAGGCATGCACATACTTTATTTCGCCATGAACTCTACGGAATATGCATGTGAACGGGTCTTTGCCCCTTGGCCGGATATGATGGAGGAAATGAAGCGAGAGGGCATCCCCCTATACAGCTTGGAAACTAAGACGCCCCTTTCGGAATTCGACGTGGTAGGCTTTACGCTGCAATATGAAATGAGCTACACGAACATTTTGTACATGCTCGATCTTGGCGGCATTCCCATTTTGGCAAAAGATCGCGGGGAGGAAGATCCCATCGTCGTAGCAGGCGGTCCTTGCGCCACAACGCCGGAACCTCTCGCCGATTTTATGGATTGCTTCTTAATCGGCGAAGGAGAAGCGCTCAATATTAAAGTATTGGACTTATTAAAAGAAGGGCGCGAAAAGGGACTTACGAGAGAGGAATGTTTGAAGACCCTCGCCACCTTAGAAGGTGTTTATGTTCCATCGTTTTATGAAGTGACCTATAACGAAGAAGGGCTCATCGCCTCCCATCGCCCAATAGTGAAAGAAGCGAAGGACATCATCAAGCGCGTGCGCATTCACGACATGAACGAGGTATTTCAATTGGATCGTCAAATCGTTCCCTTTTTAGAAACGGTACACGATCGTGCGGTTCTCGAATTATTTAGAGGTTGCACCCAAGGCTGCCGTTTTTGCCAGGCGGGAATGATGTATCGGCCTATTCGTGAAAAAAACGTGGATACTTTATTGGAAAGAGCTTCGTCTATTTTAAAAAACACGGGATACGACGAAATTTCCCTAACCAGTTTATCTTCCTGCGATTACACCCAGCTCATGCCCCTCGTGGAAAAGCTGACGGATCGCTATGAAAATGAAAATATCGGAATCAGTCTTCCGTCTCTACGCCTGGACAGCTTTATCGTCGACGTTCTCAGAGAGATCGAGAAAGTTCGCAAAAGCGGCCTTACCTTCGCTCCCGAAGCAGGCAGTCAACGGATGCGTGATGTAATCAATAAAAATGTGACGGAAGAAGATTTAATGCGCGTTGTGCGTTCCGTTTTCGACGAAGGTTGGAGTCGCATTAAACTTTACTTTATGATCGGCTTGCCGGGCGAAACCATGGAAGATGTTTTAGGCATCGCCCACTTGGCTTATAAGGTAAAAAATGAATTTTTCAGTCGTCCGAAAGAAGACATAAAGGGAAATTTCCGCGTGACGGCATCGGCATCTTGCTTTGTACCTAAAGGCTTTACGCCGTTTCAGTGGGTAGGCCAGGATACCCTTGAGGAGTTCTTTGAAAAAATTCGCGGCGTAAAGGAAGTGGTGCGGGATCCGAAAGTGAAATTTCAGTACCACGAGCCTTATGTTTCTCGAATGGAAGCGGTCCTCGCAAGGGGAGATCGCCGCATCGGTAAACTGATATTAAAGGCTTACGAAAAAGGCCAAATTTTCGACGGATGGAGCGAATTTTTCCATTATGATCGCTGGGTCGAGGCCATGGAAGAAGCGGGAATCGACGGAGATTTCTACGCCAATCGCCGGAGAGATCGCGACGAAATACTTCCGTGGGATTTTATCGACATCGGCGTGAAAAAAGAATATCTCTGGAAAGAATTTGAAAAATCAAAAGTTGGAGATACGACGAAAGATTGCCGCAAGGGATGTAATCGTTGCGGCATAGAAAATTGCGAAATGTGGGGTGTCTTCAATGGAACTAAGACTGGCATTTAAAAAAATGGGAATGATCAAGTTCATTTCCCATTTGGATACTCTGCGCGTCTTTACTCGCGCCATTCAACGGGCGGAAATCCCAGTATTGTGGTCCGAGGGATTTAATCCACACCAAAAACTTTCCATCGCCCAACCTTTAAGCGTGGGAATGGAAAGCGAATTTGAAGTAATGGATCTGGAAGTGGAAGACGACTATCCTTTTGGGGAATTGAAAGATGCTTTGAATCGCGAGTTGCCCCGCGGGTTGGAGATCATGGAAGTGACGCCCGATTTCGACAAGCAATCGGTTTTTGAGCGCATTAAAAAGACGGAATACCGAATGTTCTTTCCTGAAGAATTTTATCCCGATCGAAAGCACTTAGAAACCATTATCGACGACGCTATGAAGCGAGAAGAAATTCTCGTGAAGCGACGTAAGAAAAAGGGGCGCAAGCGGATTATCGTAGACGAAGATATTAAGTCGGGCATCCTATCCTTAAATTGGAAAGATGAAGAGGAGGGTTATGGCCTTTATGCCACCCTGCGAGCCGGTAGTGAAGGAAACCTCAGGCCGGATCGATTACTCGCAGGCCTTTTTGAATCGACGGATGTAGATGTGGATTTTATCCAAATTAGGAGACTGCGAAGCTGGGACGGTGACGATCTTGAAGTACAACTCTAGGGACTATCTCTTTATCGACGGAGAAGCACCGAGTCTCATCGGGCTCATTCAAGGCGATGAAATAACGGCGGTCCACTTACTTTCAAAAGATTCACAAGTGGGCAATATTTACAGGGGTTATGTCAAAAACGTTCTGCCCGCTATGGACTGCGCTTTCGTCGATTTCGGCCACAGGGACACGGGCTATTTGCCCATGAAAAACATCTACCCTAAAGAGTATCGAGAAAAAATAAAAGGCGGCGACACGGTGATCGTAGAGGTAAAGAAAATGCCCCTTCGCGAAAAACGGGCGGTGTTAAGTTTAGATTATTCCCTGAGAGGAGAATATTTGGTACTCTTGCCGGAAAGCCGCGGCGTGCGCTTATCGAAAAAAATCGACGATGAATCCATTCGTAACGCGTTAAAAGAATGGGCGAAGTCCCTTTCCTGGGATAGAGGTATGATTATTCGAACAGAAGCCGCTATTTGCGACAGAAGCCACTTAGATCGTGAGTTTTCTTATCTCTACGATATTTACGACACCATCGAAAAAAGCAGACAATTTTTACCGCCGACCAAGTTGCTGCGAACGCAGGATCATGGTTTGGATATTCTTTCCAAGCACGGGGATCTTCCGGTGGTAATCAACGATAAGCGGTTTAAAGAGCGTATAGGCGAGGATCGAAACATTATCGTAGATCCTTCCTTCAGCATTCGTTCCATGGCGAAATGGCGCAGCAAATTTAATGCCATTTTTTCAAAAACCGTAGCACTGCCGAGCGGTGGAAACATTGTAATTAATACGGCGGAAGCGTGTCAGGTCATCGACGTTAACAGCGGATCGGTTAAAAAGAGCGGCTCCTTTAGCGATATGCGCCGCCGATTAAATAGAGAAGCGGCGGAGATGCTCGTAAAACACATTAAGCTTCGCAATTTAAGCGGTATGATCGTCGTGGATTTTGTTCATGGAATGGACGAAGGCGAGCGAAAAGATATTACATCGCTGATTGAAGAAGGTTTAAAAGACGACATGGTCATTACGACGGTCTTCGGTTTTACCGCCATGGGATTGTTTGAAATTGCCCGTCAACGCAGAGATCTCCGATTTGAAGAACAATACGAACTCGCGAAACGTCATCATCAAGAAGCATTAAAAGAGAAAATAAAAAGAGAGAATAGTTTGTAATTTCGGGCGAGCTATGGTATTATACTTGAATGTAACCGCACTTAATGGGTTTTAAGATGATCACCTATTGGGGCGAGTCTTGTAAAGAGGAGGTGCTACTATGTATGCTGTAATCGAAACCGGCGGCAAGCAATATACCGTTCAAGAGGGAGACCTCGTAAAGGTAGAAAAGCTCGACGCTAACGAAGGAGATGCTGTCACTTTTGACAAGGTTCTTCTCGTCGCTCGTGATGGCGAAATCAACGTTGGAAAGCCCTACGTTAACGATGCTAAAGTTGAAGCTAAAGTTTTAAAACAAGCGAAAGCTAAAAAAGTCATCGTTTATAAGTTTAAGGCTAAGAAAAACGAACGTAAGAAAAAAGGCCATCGTCAACCGTATACACTCGTAGAAATCGGTAAATTGGCGTAATGACGGAGATTACGATCTTTGTTCATAATAAAGCTTATGTAGGCTTTATAGCCAATCAACATGCAGGTGAAGGAGATCCTATAGGCGAAATGGTCTGCCACGGCGTTTCAGCTTTAACTTTAACCTGTGCCATGTCCTTGAGTCAGATTGCGACTATTTCGGAAGAGGAAATGTCGGCGGAACAGGCGGAAGCTTATTTAAGTCTTCGCATTCCATACGACCGCGTCGATGAAACGACGGAAATTCTCTTTCGTTCAATGATCGTCGGACTTAGGGCTATCGAAAGTGAATACGATCAATATTTAAAAATAGAGACTCAGGAGGTTTAGATGATACTGTTTACACTCGAACTCTTCTCTTCTAAGAAAGGGATGGGTAGTTCTAAAAACGGTCGCGACTCCGAATCCAAACGTCTCGGCGTCAAGAAGGGTGACGGTCAACATGTACTTGCCGGAAACATTCTCGTACGTCAAAGAGGCACCAAGATTCATCCTGGGGTAAACGTAGGTATCGGTAGCGACGACACTCTCTTTGCTAAAGCCGATGGACGCGTTTCCTTTGAAAATCGCGGCAGAAACAAAAAAGTTGTTAATGTAGTTCCATTTGAAGAATTAGCATAATATACATGATTTAAAACCGCAGAGGAATCTGCGGTTTCTTTTTTCTTTTATATTCTTAAATAAATATTAGACAGAGCTTTTCATTGAGCCGTTGTCTAAAATGGCTCTGTGATATAATATGAAACCAATGGGGGTGGAAAATGTTTGTCGATATTTGCAATATTACGGTAGAAGCGGGAAAAGGCGGCGACGGTGCCGTCGCGTGGCGCCGTGAAAAATACGTACCGGCAGGCGGTCCGGCCGGCGGCGACGGCGGTCGCGGCGGAAGCGTCATTCTGGAAGCCGATAGCGGCCTCAGAACGCTTATGGATTTTCGCTACAAGCGCGTTTACAAAGCGGAAAACGGCGAAAACGGCAGAAACAAAAAGCAATTCGGCGCCGATGCCGACGACATTGTATTAAAAGTTCCGGTGGGAACATTGGTAAGAGATGCTGCAAGCGAAAAAGTCATCGTCGATATGAAACATCCCGGCGAACGATTTGTCATTGCACAAGGTGGCGGCGGCGGAAAGGGTAATGCTCGCTTTACGACGAGCACCCGTCAAGCTCCGACTTTTTCTCAGCTCGGCTATAAAGGTCAGCGCCGGGAAATAACGCTGGAGTTGAAACTCCTTGCCGATGTCGGACTCGTAGGCTTTCCCAATGTAGGAAAGTCCACCTTGCTTTCGGTCATTTCCAGTGCGCAACCGAAAATCGCAAACTATCAGTTTACGACCCTAACGCCGAATTTAGGCGTGGTCTATTTGGGGCCGGGAGAAAGCTTTATCTGCGCCGATATTCCCGGTCTTATTGAAGGAGCCTCGGAAGGGGTAGGCCTTGGGCACGATTTTCTCCGCCATGTGGAACGCACCAGCGTTCTGATTCACGTCTTGGACGGCAGCGGCGATTTTTATCGCGATCCCATCGAAGACTTCGATAAAATCAACCGAGAACTTAAAGATTACAATGAGGCCTTGAGCGAAAAACCTCAAGTTGTCTTTATAAACAAAATGGATCTTCCCGATGCCGTCGATCGAGAGCCGGAAATTCGCAAGGAGCTGGAATCCAGAGGGTACACCGTATTTTCCGGATCCGCCGCCACCACGAAGGACATTAAACCTTTACTTTACAAAGTCTATGAGATTCTCCAAACGGTGGAACCGGATTACGACAGTTTCGATTACGAATACTACGAGGAAGAAAAAGACACGACACCTGCCATTTCCGTTCGAAAGGAAAATGGACGTTACATCGTCGACGGGCCCTACATCGAGCGCCTTTTAGGCTCTACTTTCTTCGACGATCGCGATTCTCTGCGGTATTTCCAAGAGAATTTACGTAAAAACGGCGTCATCGATAAATTGACGGAACTTGGAATCCAAGAAGGTGAATCGGTCTTTATCGACGATTACGAATTTGAATTTTTTGAATAGGAGTCATATGATTACTGGAAAACAACGGGCAGAATTAAAAAAACTTTCCCATGGGATGCGTCCTTTGCTTCAGGTGGGTAAAAACGGCATTACGCCGGCTTTAATCAAACAGGTAGACGCTCTTCTTGAAGATCACGAATTAGTAAGAATCACCCTTTTACAAAATACAGCCGTATCTTTGGAAGAAGCGGGCAGAGAACTTACAGAAGCTCTCGGGGCGGAATTTGTTCAGGCCATCGGTTCGAAACTTACGATTTACAGACCTTCTGAAGAGAATCCTAAAATCGTCTTGGAGTAGTTATGAAAATAGGCATTATGGGAGGATCCTTTAATCCGATCCACATGGGCCATTTGATGATGTGCGAGTATATGCGCTCGGAATTGGGCCTTCATAAGGTGCTCTTTATACCTACGGGAAATGCTCCCCATAAGAGGAATTATTCCGTGGCGGCAGAAGATCGCCTGACCATGGTGGAAATCGCCGTAGCAGATCACCCTTATTTTGAAGTATCTCCCCTGGAAGTAATGGAGAATAAGACGACTTATTCCGTAGATACTTTAAGAAAATTAAAGGAGGAATATCCAGAAGGAGAGTTTTACTTCTTCTTAGGTTCGGATATTCTGCAAGATCTTAAAACCTGGAAACTATTTGGCGAGCTGGCAAAGCTTACTCATTTTGCCGTTGCCGTTCGTCCGGGATCGGAGCTAAAGACAGGGGATTCCATTCGGAAAGAAATTCATCTATTAAGGGAAAAATATGGCGCGAGTATCGTGTTAATCGATACGCCGCTGTTGGAAATTTCCTCGACCAGTTTAAGAAACCGCATTCGGCAGGGAAAATCCGTCAAGTATTTCGTGCCGGATCATGTGATGACCTATATTCAAAAAAAGGGGTTTTATCGATATTGAAAGCAATCGATTGGAATGAAATAGCTTCTCGCGTCGGCGATAAGCGTTATCAGCATATTCAACGTGTCGTGGAAACGGCACGTCACCTTGCCGAACGCCACGGCGTCGACGTAAAGAAAGCGGAAACTGCCGCCATGTTTCACGATATATGCAAATATCGCGACGACGCTCTTTTATGGCAGGAGGGAAAGCGCCTGAACATTGAGGATTTAGAGAAATTTAAAGCTTTTCCGCAAATTCTACACGCCTATGTGGCGGCGGAATCGGCGAGAGTAGATTATGGCATCGAAGACGACGACATCTTAGAAGCTATTCGCTACCACACCACGGGAATTGATTCTATGGGGCCTGTAGCGGAAGTCGTCTTTTTAGCCGATTATTTAGAGCCTATGCGCAATTTTGAAGGGGTAGAAGATCTTCGAAAAGCGGCGGATGAAAGTTTAGAACGGGGCATGAGGGAGTCTGTCGCCCAAAACTTAGGGTATTTGATTCACTCGGAAAAAACCATTTGCCTCGATTCTATTCGATGCTATAACTACTATATCGGGAGAAAATAATCATGAAGAGTTTTTTTCGAGGCTTTTTCGTTACGATATTAATCGTCGTCGTGGGCTTCTTTGCCGTGAATACGTATTTGAATTTAGGCGACGATTCCGAAACGAAAGATGTCATTCGCGATTTAAAAAATAGTAATGAAAAATTTCAAGTTCTACTAATCGGCGTCGACAGTTTAAATAATCGCCGCTCGGATAATACGAGAAGTGACGTCATGATGCTTCTCGATGTGGACGGCGAAAAGAAGCAGGCTTCGTTGGTATCTATTCCAAGAGACAGCCGTGTCGAAATTCGCGGTCACGGCAAGACGAAGATCAATCACGCCTATGCCTACGGAAAGGCAGATCTAGCCCTTGAAACAGTGAATAAAAGTTTTGGTCTCAATGTACCTTATTATATTGTTACGGATTACGCCTTTGTAAAAGACGTGGTGGACATTGTAGGTGGCATCGAGGTTAACGTCCCCATGGATATGGATTACGAAGATCCTTCTGCCGATCCGCCCCTTTCCATTCATTTGAAGAAAGGGCTGCAAACATTAAATGGCGACGAGGCACTTCAATTTTTACGATTTAGAAAAGGCTATAAAAACGCG
Source organism: Aedoeadaptatus coxii (assembly GCF_001553115.1). GTDB lineage: Bacteria > Bacillota > Clostridia > Tissierellales > Peptoniphilaceae > Aedoeadaptatus > Aedoeadaptatus coxii. The sequence continues at coordinate 240,325 of NZ_KQ960182.1, read as the reverse complement.
GACTTGGATAGGGTCAAAGCTCAACAAGCCTTTATGAGTTCCTTAATGGGCAAATTAAAAAGCTCGAAAGGAATTTTACACGGGCCTCAGCTTTTGGTCAGCTACATGGATAACACGTCGAGTAATATGCCGATTTCGAAAGTTTCGCGCATGGGACTGACGGCTATTTCGGTAGGAAAAGAGAATTTTGAGTCTTCGACCATTCCCGGAACGCCGGTTATGATCAATCATATTTCTTATTACAAAGTAGATCATGATGCTGCCGATGCTTTATTAAAAAAGATGAACATAAAATAAATCAACAGGGGTATAACCCATAAAGGAGGCGACTATGCAAAATAAATCGACAGAAAAAATGCTGGAAATTATTACAGAAAGTGCCGATAATCGAGGCGGAGCGGATATTCAAGTTTTGGATATTCGAAAGAATACGACCATTGCCGACTATTTCGTCATCGTAAGCGGCAACTCCACTCCGCAGCTTAACGCCATTGCCGAAGAAATTGAAGACAACATGGCGAAAGAAGGATATGAAACTTATCATAACGAAGGAAACGGTCAATCGCGTTGGATTATTTTGGATTATGCCGATATTATAGTTCATATTTTCCACCGAGACATGCGCGAGTTTTATAATTTAGAGAGATTATGGAGCGGCGACGAGGAAAAGAAGGAGGAAGAATAAGATGAAAATTATTTCAACGGATAAAGCTCCTGCAGCGGTAGGTCCCTATTCTCAAGCCATTGTAGACGGCGGCATAGTCTATGCTTCGGGACAAATCCCCGTGGATCCTGCCACAGGTGAAATGAAGACAAGTGTTTCCGAAGCGGCGAGACAAAGTCTTACTAATTTAAAGAATTTATTGGAATCATCGGGATCCGATCTCGAGAATGTGTTGAAGGTCAATATTTTTATTACGGATATGGGAAAATTCGGCGAACTTAATGAGGTTTACGCAGAGTTTTTCGCACATCATCGTCCGGCGAGAAGTTGTGTGGAAGTTACCGCCCTGCCAAAAGACGCCGTACTGGAAATCGAAGCCATCGCTCGCGTAAACTAATGGTTTGCCTATGGGGTTTACGGATCGTGAAAAAAAGCTGATCTTCCTATTTGCCGTCGTACTGGTGGCTACGGTAACATTTATGTATAAGCGTAATCCTGCGCCGGCGAAAGATAAAGAACTTACCTTATATGGTGACGAAGCCGGCGATGAGGAAAGCCAAAAACTTCCTTCCGAAGAGGACACCATCGGCTCGACGATTTATGTGGATATAGGAGGAGCTGTACATAGGCCCGGGCTTTATACCCTTGATAAAGGCGCTCGAGTGAAAGACGGGATCACGGCGGCGGGCGGTACTTTGCCCGAGGCGGATATGTCCGGAGTCAACTTGGCGAAAAAACTGAATGACGAAGAAAAACTTTTTATTCCCAAACTCGGACAAGCACCGTCGCCTCAGTCGCCGAGCGGCACACCATCTACAGGTGTCGTCAGCATCCAGAACGGATCGAAAGAAGAACTTATGTCGTTGCCAGGCATAGGGGAGAAGACGGCGGAGAAAATTATGGAATATCGAAGCGCCCATCCTTTTACGAAAATAGAGGATTTAAAGGAAGTTCCCGGCATCGGCGATAAGACATTTGACAGCTTGAAATCAAATATTCAATTATAAACTGACCTTTGCGGTCAGTTTTTTACTAGAATTTGGAGATTAACGTGAGTTCCATTGAATTGAGAGAAAAATTAAAAACATTACCCGATGATCCCGGCGTCTATTTGATGAAGAATCAGCTGGATCAAATTATCTACGTGGGAAAGGCGAAAAATTTAAAAAAGCGGGTGCGTCAATATTTCGGCTCGTACGGCAAGAGCGGAAAAAAAGTGGCGAGTATGGTATCCCACATCCATGATTTCGAATACATCATCGTGGGCAACGAGCTGGAATCCTTGATTCTGGAATCCAATCTTATTAAAGAATATTTGCCGAAGTATAATATTTTACTTCGCGACGACAAGCAATATCCGTATATTAAAATTACCAACGAACCATTTCCGAGAATCATGAAGACGCGTCGAATTATAAAAGACGGCAGCCGCTATTACGGTCCTTTCCCCGATGTATTGGCGGTCAATGCCACTATCGACATTTTTCACGAACATTTCCCCTTACGCAATTGTAAATTGGATCTGACAAAACCCAATCCCGTCGTTAGGCCCTGTTTGAATTATCACATACACCGCTGTGCGGGGCCGTGCATCGGAGCCATAAGCGATGTGGATTACAAAAAGCATATTGATGAGATCGAAGCATTTCTCGACGGAAAGCCGACTCCCTTTGTTAAAGAGCTGGAAGGAAAAATGTTGAATGCGTCGAAAAATTTAAACTTCGAGCAAGCAGCCGAATACCGCGATCAACTGGAAGCATTAAATACGCTAATGGAAAAACAAAGAATAACGGCGGCGGGGAGCGAGGAAGAATACGACGTCATCGGCATGGCGAGCGATGATCGGGACGCGTGCATCCAAATCTTTTTCTTCAGACAAGGAAAAAATATGGGTCGGGAACATTTTTTTATCGAAAACACGTACGGAGAGGCGCCGAAAGAAATTATGAAGGCTTTCATCACTCAGTTTTATCACGGCACCGCCTACATTCCCAACAAACTTTATATCGACGAAATTCTCGCCGAAAAAGAATTGGTGGAAGCGATGCTTGGGGAAAAAAGAGGATCGAAAGTTCAGGTCATGGTACCTAAAATCGGAGAAAAGAAAAAAATCATGACCATGGTGCGGCGAAACGCCATCGATATGCTGACGAAACATTCCGAGCAAATGCGCAAAAAGATGGAGAAGAAAGAAAGTGCCGTGGCTGCACTCGCCAAGGCTCTTCAAATGGAAGAAGCCCCCGATCGTATCGAGGCTTACGATATTTCCAATATTTCCGGCGTGGAATCCGTAGGTTCCATGGTCGTTTTCGAGGAGGGCATTCCGAAAAAGACGGATTATCGACGCTTTAGAATTAAAGAGGTCGAAGGACCCGACGATTACGCATCCCTCCGCGAAGTACTCTCGAGGCGCTTTAAGCGCGGCCTTAAAGAGCGGAAGGGAATAGGAGAAAGTAAAGGCTTTGCCAGTTTTCCCGATTTAATTTTAATGGACGGGGGAAAAGGGCAGGTAACCCAGGCTCTCGTCATACTCGATGAATTGGGGCTGTCCATTCCCGTGGCGGGGCTTGTAAAAGACGACGAACACAAGACCAGGGGGATTTATTTCAACAAAAAAGAAATCACCATGGCAAAAAACTCCGCAATTTATCGATTGGTGTATCAGATTCAGGAAGAGGCTCACCGCTTCGCTATTACCTATCACAGAAGTCTGCGATCAAAAGCCGGTTTTCGCTCGGAGCTGGACGGCATTCCGTCCATCGGTCCCAAGCGTAAAAAAGAATTAATGCGCGCCTTTAAATCCTTAAGTAAAATAAAAGAAGCGGATATTGAAACATTGGCGCAGGTAGAAAGCATGAATTATAAAGCGGCAGAAGCTATATACGACCATTTTCATGGAGGCGGAAATGAGCAATAAACGGTTCACGGTTAAAGAACTAATTGAAGACAACAAATTTGAAGTCATTTATGAGGCGAAAGATACCGCCGAAACCTATTTATATACGACGGAATTCAATCGGCCGGGCTTGCAACTTTGCGGCTTTTACACAAAATTTGTCGCTAACCGCATTCAGATTATCGGCGGAGCGGAATGGCATTATTTAAAAGCATTAGATCCTGAAGTAAGGCGCGCACGCTTAAAAGCCTTATTCAATCATAAAATTCCCGTTTTAATCGTTACGAGGAATCAGGAAATTTTCCCGGAAGCCGTCGCCTTCGCCCGTCAAAACAACTGCACGATTTTACGCACTGGTGAAGGAACGTCGCGAGCTGTAAACAAACTGATTACCTATATGGAAAGAGCCTTGGCGCCTACAGTCAGACGTCACGGGATTTTATTGGATATATTCGGCGTCGGCGTATTAATGGTCGGGGAGAGCGGCATTGGAAAATCGGAGACGGCGCTGGATCTTATTGTCAACGGACACAAACTGATTGCTGACGATTCCGTTCTAATTAAAAAATTAGACGAGCGCCTGGTAGGTACCTCGCCAAAGATCACCCGCCATTTTATGGAGATTCGCGGCGTGGGGATTATCGATGTGGAACGATTGTTCGGCATCGGAAGCATTATGGAAGAAAAAGAAATCGAGCTTGTCATCGAACTAAATCAATGGGACGATTTTGCCGATTACAATCGATTGGGTATCGACGACGAACACGTATCCATATTAGATGTGCGCCTGCCGAAAATAGAAATTCCCATGCGAACCGGACGGAATACGGCGGTGATAGTGGAAATCGCTACGCGCAATTACAAACAAAAAGAACTCGGTTATAATGCAGCCCTCGAATTAAATCAGCGGGTATTAAATTCAATAGAACACAGGAAACGCCCGTGAAATCGTTTTATAATTATCAAATCATAATATTGAATACTTATCACTAGCCCTTGAAATCGAGTGAGTGACTGATATAATTTAATTATAGGAAATTGTTGTTTATTTAGGAGGTTGAAATGGCAAAAACGATGAAAACTATGGACGGGAATACGGCAGCGGCTCACGTCGCCTACGCATTCTCCGACTTGGCGTGTATCTATCCGATTACGCCCTCATCTCCCATGGCAGAACATATTGACGCCTGGGCAAGTAATCACAGAAAGAATATTTTCGGAAACGAAGTATCTGTAAAAGAAATGCAATCCGAAGCCGGTGCAGCAGGTGCTGTTCACGGTGCTTTACAAGCAGGTGCCTTGACAACGACGTACACCGCTTCTCAAGGTCTTCTTTTGATGCTTCCCAACATGTACAAAATCGCAGGTGAATTACTTCCCGGCGTATTCCACGTTGCAGCTCGTGCGCTTGCAAGTCACGCACTAAGCATTTTCGGTGACCACCAAGACGTTATGGCCGCACGTGCATCCGGTTTCGCACTTTTAGCATCCGGTTCCGTACAAGAAGCCATGGACTTAGCAGGTGTTGCTCACTTAGCAGCAATCAAAGGACGCGTACCTTTCGTTCACTTCTTCGACGGCTTCCGTACTTCTCACGAAATTCAAAAGATTGAAGTATTAGACTACGATGATCTTGCAAAATTAGTAGATATGGATGCTGTAAATGAGTTCAGAGCACGTGCTCTCGCTCCCCAAGATCCCGAAGTTCGCGGTACAGCTCAAAACCCGGATATTTATTTCCAAGAAGTAGAAGCAGCAAATCGTTTCTACACCAATATCATCGGTATCACCGAAGATTACATGAAACAAATTTCCGAACTTACCGGCAGAAACTACGAACTCTTCAACTACTATGGCGACGAAAACGCAGAAGACGTTATTATCGCAATGGGTTCTGTAACTGAAACCATCGAAGAAGTAGTAGATTACCTTAACGCAAAAGGCGAAAAGACTGGTTTACTTAAAATTCACCTTTATCGCCCCTGGTCTGCAAAACACTTTATGGAAAGCATGCCCAAGAGCGTTAAGAGAATCGCAGTGCTTGACCGTACCAAAGAAAAAGGCGCTAACGCTGAACCCTTACTCTTGGATGTTCGCGACATGTACTATGACCAAGAAAACCGTCCGAGAATCATCGGTGGTCGTTACGGCTTAGGCAGCAAGGATACTACACCTTCTCAAATCTATGCTGTATTCAAAAACTTACGTGCAGAACAACCGAAAGACGGCTTCACCATCGGTATTGTCGATGATGTTACCCACCTTTCTCTTCCCATCGAAGAAGAAATCCACACCGAACCCGAAGGAACCATCGGTTGCAAATTCTGGGGCTTCGGTTCTGACGGTACAGTAGGCGCTAACAAAAGTGCGATTAAGATCATCGGTGACGGAACCGACATGTATGCACAAGGTTATTTCGACTATGACTCGAAGAAATCCGGCGGCGTTACCATGTCTCACTTGCGTTTCGGTAACGAAAAGATCACATCCACGTACCTTTTGACCTCTGCTAACTTTATTTCTTGCTCCAAGCAATCCTATGTACACCAATACGATTTGCTTCGCGGCATTAAAAAAGGCGGCACCTTCCTCCTAAATACCACATGGGATTTAGAAGAACTCGAAGAAAATCTTCCCACAAGCTTAAAGAGAGACATTGCTAAAAACGATGTTAAGTTCTACACCATTAACGCTACTAAATTAGCCGGTGAAGTAGGCCTTGGCAACCGTACCAACATGGTTATGCAAGCTGCTTTCTTTAAACTCGCTGAAGTTCTTCCCTTAGATACAGCAGTAGCTAAACTTAAAGAAGCTATCGTTAAAGACTACGGTCACAAAGGCGACGACATCGTCAACATGAACTACGCTGCAGTTGATGCAGGTATGAACGCTTCCCACAGAGTAGATTACCCCGCAGAATGGGCTAACCTCACGGAAGAATCCGATCACTCCATCAAGGGCGCACCCGAGTTCATCAATAAGATTCTCGTCCCCATTAACCGTCAAGAAGGTAATGACCTTCCCGTCAGCACCTTCGTCGGCATGGAAGACGGTACCTTCATGGCCGGTACTTCCAGATACGAAAAACGTGGTATTGCAGTTAACATTCCCCAATGGAAGATCGAAAACTGTATCCAATGTAACCAATGTTCTTTCGTTTGCCCCCACGCCGTCATTCGTCCCTTCTTATTAGACGAAGAAGAAGCAGCTAAGAAACCTGCAAGCTTTGAAACCAAAAAAGCAAACGGTAAGGGAATGGACAAATTCGAATATAGAATTCAAATTTCTCCTCTCGACTGTACAGGTTGCGGTAACTGTGCTCAAGTTTGCCCCGCTAAGGAAAAAGCACTTGTCATGGTTCCCTTCGAAGACGAATTCGACAAACAAACAGATAACTGGAAATTCGCTTCGGAAGAAGTTACTTCCAAACAAGACGAAATTCCCGCAGACAATGTAAGAAACTCCCAATTCCACATGCCGCACCTTGAATTCTCCGGTGCTTGTGCTGGTTGTGGTGAAACTCCTTACATCAAACTTGTAACCCAATTATTCGGTGATCACATGATGATCGCAAACGCAACCGGATGTTCCTCCATTTGGGGTGGTTCCGCTCCGTCCATGCCTTATTGCACCAACGACTGCAACCAAGGTCCTTCCTGGGCAAACTCCCTATTTGAAGACAACGCTGAATACGGTTACGGTATGAAGATCGCCGTCGATCAACAACGCGAAACTATTCGCAAGAACATGGAAGCGTTCAAAGAACTCGGCGCTGACGAAGAAATCGCAAAAGCATTTGACGCTTGGTTAGCAGACTATAACAGCTACGAAGTAACCAAAGCAGCTACCGCTAAGATTCTTCCCTTACTCGACAAGAAAACCGGCAATGCTGAAGCAGATCAATTACTCGCTAACATCGACAGCATGAAACGTGTTCTTATTAAACCGAGTCAATGGATCTTCGGTGGCGACGGTTGGGCTTACGATATCGGCTACGGCGGATTAGACCACGTATTAGCAAGTGGCGAAAACATCAACATCATGGTCGTCGATACGGAAGTTTACTCCAACACCGGTGGTCAATCTTCCAAGTCAACCCCGACAGCTGCTGTTGCTAAATTTGCTGCTAACGGTAAAGAAGTTCGTAAGAAAGACCTCGGTCTTATGATGACAAGCTACGGCTACGTATACGTCGCTCAAATCGCTATCGGCGCTGACAAGAACCAAGCACTTAAAGCGATTAAAGAAGCTGAAGCATACGACGGACCGTCCCTCGTTATCGCTTACGCTCCCTGTATCAACCACGGCATCCGCATGGGTATGGGCGTATCCATTGCAGAAGAAAAGAAAGCCGTCGAAACAGGTTACTGGCACCTCTACAGATACAATCCGGAACTTAAAGACGAAGGCAAGAATCCCTTCAGCCTCGACTCCAAAGCTCCGAGCAAACCCTATAGAGAATTCCTTGAAGGCGAAGTACGTTACACCTCCCTCAAGAAATTGTTCCCCGAACGTGCAGAAGCACTTTACGAAGCTGCTGAACAAAACGCCAAAGAACGTTACGAAAATTACATTCGTATGGATCAAAACACAGCTGAATAAGAAAACGATAAAAGAGCCGAGTGAAAACTCGGTTCTTTTTTGGTTTTATGTCAACCATTGGGGAGTCTAGTGAAAACTAGACTTCTTTTTGCTTTCAGCATCTGATTCAGTGCCAGGGATCCGTGACGATGTGCCACCTGCCATTTGCTTAAAAACAGTAAAAACAACCCAAAGATACTATTATAAAACTTTTTTGAATTAACTAGTTAAAAACAACAACATAATTGCAGAAAAACCTTGACAAGATAATATTATATAAATACTATCGTTATAGAAGGTGTTATTATAATAACAATAAGATAGGGTGACGTAGAAAAGGTGGAGCAAGTTTGGGCGTTTGACGCCACTAAAAACAATAGAAAGAGTATAGAGAAACATTTAAAGGAGGAATTCTATGAAAAAATGGATGGCCAGAAAGATAAGAGCATATTTTGTACGAGAAAATAGAAATAACGGTTGTTGAGTTGTACCATGAACTTCATCAAAAAATGTAAACAGAATATAAGCCCCAATAAACGAATGGTTCTGTTCTACTTGGGCTTTGTCGTGCTCCTCGTCTTAATGTATTGGACACTAAGCATTGAAGGTTCTCCTCGTAATGTACCAGTAAGAACGCCTTTTGGTTCAGATACAGTGGCTCTTTCGTGGTTTATGACAGGCATTATATACTGGCTGTCTCTACTCCTTATCTTCTACGGCATTTTATTGGTAGACAAGGACATTGGAATACTCGTTGTTTTGTTTTTGTTGATCGTCCCACATCTTTATCTTATCGCTCTTGAATATGGTCTTTCAGAAGGAAATGTGCTAAAAATGCTTAGTAAGTATTTTTACATGTATATTTTAGGAAGGCTCTTTTGGGGATAATCTATTGATAAATGAAATGACAAGGAGATAGTACATGAAAGACTTTAAGATCATTGGATATAAGCGACACATAGATAGATGTTATTTTTACGCCCTTAGCCTATTCGCCGTGGGACTGTTTATTTTAGCTTGGTTTTACCCTGAAAGCCATCCACCTAAAATGCTTCAAATGCCCTTAGGCGTGATGAATAAAGGTGATTTTCTCGGGTCCGGTTTTCTGTTAATATCTCTTATTACCATCGTCATAGGTTTGCTCTTCGTTCCTAAAAATATCCTCGTTTGGCTTGTACTAGGTCTTTTATTGGCACCTCATGTGTTCCTTTTGTTAATCTTTACAGGTCTGGGTGAAGGGACCTTGTTTCAGAGTATTGTATCAGCTGTTAGAGCCTATCTGTTAGGAAACGTTCAACGATTCCCCCTTAACTGGACCCAAGCTCAATAAGCCTTGCGTAACAAGCTAAAGAAACCTCTTTAAGGGGTTTCTTTTTTTATGGAATAATTCAAAAAAATGAGCCCTATATGTATAAGAGAAGCTATAACCCAACTTGTCCAAAAAGGAGGAAGGATACAAATGGACAAATTCAAAAAAATAACCCTCTATGCACTAACGGCGGCCCTACTTGCGACCTCTTGTCCGTGGCAAGCCTTTGCAGAGAGAAACCAACCCGTCGCACCGCCACCGGTGACGGCAGCACCTGGAAACGAGGATTCAGGAGCTAACAACGAGAACCCAATTGAAAGTCAAAACAAAGACAACAACGTCAAAAATGGCAAACACCGTTACGACCTGGACATCATCGGCCTCGACAAAGACGGCAAAAAAAGTCTTGATAACACGCCGCCTGCGGTCGACCACCAAGAGTATATGGCTGTTATCTACAACTGATCCGGACTAAAAATGGGATCCGACGGCAACGCCTATGACCGCAAGACCGGAAAACTCGTATATGCTCCCCCGGAAGTAAAATACGATGTCGTGGTAAGCTACAAAAACAAAGAAACTAAGCAAGACACTGTCGATGTCTATTCCATGTTTGGCTTTAAAGGCTTTGAGAAGTACCAAGGCAAACAAATCAACTATCAAGATAAATCCGGCTACCATCAACCCAATTACTACGATTACTCCCTAAAAAACTACAATGTTCGCAATGTAATGGATAAACCCATCATGGGCATAATCCCCGAAGATGCGAAGGTAGAAATCATCGAGTATTCCAAACCGGTATTTTCCGATGATAGGAATAATAAAGGGTTTCGTAATCTTGATTTTTTATTATTTTAATAGAATAATGTAGTTATTGAAATCGGCACTGAGAGGGGGATATATGGACTTTTATTTTTGGATATGGACAATTCCGGCGGTGCTATTTTTTATTGGTTTCGTTTATTTAAAGACTCGACAACCTTCTACGCCAAAGAATAAACAAGGGATAGAGAAAACGACTTCGCCGACGGATCGGGATCGAATGATTTCCTCATTAGCTTTAGATGAATCGAGTGAAGATTTGGAAGAGATTATCCAATCGGCTCGAAATGCTTACAAAAGCATCTATGATGCCCTACTTGCAGGCAATATCAGCGAAGAAGTCGCATTATTTTTGGCGCAACTTACCATTACGAATCCATATCTATTGAGGGAGAGCCAAATGAAGGCGGTGTTTCGTTTGGAGGTGCTTATGGAAAAAGGCGACATTCATAACGAAGACGGAACACTATGGAATTTACAATTGTTGCGAGGAATTTTAAATACCCTTGCCGATCACTTTCTGAAAGAAATAGGCCCCGGTTTCTATTCATACGGAGGATATACCGAAGGAAGAGATTTCGGCGAAAAGTTTGAACTGATAAAAACACTGCTAAAAGGTGTCGACATAAAGGAGAAGCTACCCGATTCAGAACCTGAGGCTATAACATCCCGTTTAGAGGAAGAAGAGGTGTGGAGAGCAGAGGATGAATTATTTGAACTCTGGATTGTGCATACCATTATTCGAGAAGAAGAGCGATTAAGAAAAGAACGGGAAGGCGGCAGGAGCATCTTTACCCATAAAGAGGAACATTCCGATGACTACGAACCAGATCTCTTATATGACGAGGAGTATGACGGCGCGGAAGATGAAGCGGAAGTTTACGACGACTATGATAACTATTGGGATGGTTATGATAGCGGCGATGTAGATGATTTGGATTTGGATGTTTAAATTAGTATAGTTAATATTTATAGAGTGCTTATTGTTAATCTAACCACGTTCCGTGATTATTATTCAATTGAGCGTCTTATATTTTTAGGAATGTTTAATCGACTAGAAATTTTTATATCATCAAAAATCACGAAACTTTTATTCCTTCTTTAAAGATTAAAAAACAACAATAAACACCGGAAAGATAGTTAAGAGTAGCGAGTTATAGATTTTACCAATAGCTAATAAATGTATAATGTAAAACACAATAGTATTAAAGCTATTAAAAATTATGGTAATGGTATAATGAAACTATCAATATTTTAGGAGGAATGATATGAAAAGACATTTTAAACTCATAGCTCTTGTGAGTGCACTAGCCATGGTACTTACAGCTTGTGGCAGTCAAAAAAATGCCGCCGACAACAAAGCCAAAGAAGGCGAAGCAACCGAGGCTAAAAAGACAATTACCGTTGCTGCCAACAACTCTTTCTATCCCGTTATCTATACCAATGATAAAGGTGAGCTTGAAGGTTTTGAACACGACGTATTAATGGAAATTGGTAAGCGTGCAGGTTATGAAATAAAATTTGAACCGCTTGAAGATTACTCCGTAATGTTTGAAGGTTTAGATTCCGGAAAATTTGACACCATTGCCGGCCAAATCTCCGTTACTCCTGAAAGAGAACAAAAATATACATTCAGTGATGTATATTGCTACAATGCCATTAAGTTAGCGGTACGTGGCGATGATCCTGCAAAATCTATTGACGATATGCAAGGTCGTAAGGTATGTATTGCATTCGGTACCGAACTTGAAAATATGATGAATAAAATCAATGAAAAATTCCCCGAAGGCAAAAAAATCCAATTAGTTACCACTGAAGGTAATATTTATGAAGAACTTAAGGCCGGTCACTATGACGGTTTCCCCATTACAGTTTTAACATTTGATGAAGTTAACGAAAAAGGAAACTATGGCTTTAAACTTATCGGTGAACCTTTAAACATTGTTAAGACGGCTTTCCCCTTCAAAAAAGATGCAGATCCTGAAATGGTGAAAGCAGTTAACAAAGCGCTAGAAGAAATGAAACAAGATGGTACTTTAAGTAAACTTTCCGAAAAGTACTATAAACGAGATGTAACTCAAGAACAAGTTACCGAATAAAAGAAGAGGAGTATTCTTGGGAATACTCCTTTTTAAATAAGGAGCATTTATGGATTTTGATTTTGCTTTCTGCTCGAGGATCTTTCCGAAACTTTTAGTTAAGATTCCGTATACGTTGTTTTTAGGATGCTTAGCTTTTCTGATTGCTTTTGTACTTGGTTTAATTTTGGAGCTGGTCAGCAGTTCCAAGAATAAAATCTTTTCGGGATTTGCTAAAATTTATATTTCGTACTTTCGATCGACCCCCTACATCACCCAGCTATTTATTTTTTACTTTGGCTTGCCTCAGTTGTTTGAACCTATGAAACATGTAACGGCAGAAACCGCTTTAATTGTTACGGTCGCTATGAATTCTTCCGCTTTTATATCAGAAATTATTCGTGGAGGCTTGTTATCAGTAGAAAAAAATCAAAAAGAAGCGGCGAAGGCATGCGGTATGTCTATGTATCAAATTTATAAAGAAATTATTTTACCTCAAGCCTTTGTATACGCTTTTCCGGCCTTGGGAAATACGTTTATAATGATGATTAAAAATACAGCAATCGGCTTTACCATAGGTGTTGTAGATATTTTGGCTCAGGCTAAAATATATGCATCGTCCTCCTTGAAGTTTTTTGAAGCGTATATTATAGTCGGCCTGGTCTATTGGGTAGTACTTTTATCTGTTTCTCGATTACTAAAAATTGCTGAAAAGCGAATATGTGTCTTTATGTAAGGAGCCATTATGAAGAACGAAGAAGTTAATCGTTTTAAAAAAGCGTTACGATTAAAAAGAAATGTAATAGGTGTGCGGTTTTTGTATTTTCCTTCTGATTATGAGAATTGCAAAGCGCCTCAATCAACTTACAAAGTCAGTTATTGTAAATTAACGAAAATTGCCATAGACGGGAATCATTTTAAAGCGAATGAATCGAATATTATTTGTCGCTGTGCGATAGAGGCTATTGGCTTGGATCGAAAAATGGAAGGCGTTAATTCCGGTCAGAGATACTACAGTTTAAATCTTTATGAATCTCGATCAGTTGCAAAGATTGTAACGGATACGATTGAAAATATCGATCAAACAATTGTCGGTATTGAAATGGGTCCTTTGGAAGAAATGGAAGAAGCGGATTTAGTTATTTTTATGTGTACGCCTTATCAACTTATGCGTGTAGTACAAGGCTATTCTTACAAATGGGGAGTACCGAAAAATATATCTATGGCAGGTAATCAAGGAATGTGTGCCGATTTGACGGCGGCACCTTTTGTTCACAATGATATGAATTTTTCCGTTCTATGCGCCGGTACCCGCAAAATGTGTGGGTGGGGAGAGGATGAAATGGGTGTAGGATTGCCTATTCAGCAATTTACTCCCTTAACAGAAGGCGTTATTGCTACAATGAATTACATTGAGTATCCCGATCATAAGCAAGAGATACGAGATTCGCTTGTAGAAGAAGATGAGCTTGGGGTAATAGTTGATGATAATCTTCATTACGGTAAATTGGGTAAAGATTATATCAATCCTAAGCGATTCAATGATTTAAAGAGGGGAAATCATGATTAAGGTTGAACATCTTTCCAAAAGCTTCAACGGAGTTCCGGTTTTTGAAAACTTAAATTTTCAGGCTAAAAAAGGGGAAGTAGTGAGTATTATTGGCCCATCGGGAACCGGAAAATCCACTTTCTTACGATGCATTAATTTTTTAGAAACTCCTGATAAAGGCACTATAGAAATAGACGGATTGAAAGTCGATGCGGAGCAATTTACGGAAAAGAGCGCAAAAGCCATACGGTTAAAGACTTCCATGGTATTTCAAAATTATAGTTTATTTAAAAATAAAACAGCCCTTGAAAATATAATGATCCCCCTTGTACTTGTTCGAAGAATGGAAAGCAACGATGCAAAGAGATTAGCTATGGATTATTTGCAACAGGTCGGTTTATTGGAGAAGAAGGATGCTTATCCTTCCAGACTTTCCGGTGGCCAACAACAGAGAATAGGAATTGCTCGAGCGATGGCTGTGAATCCCAAAGTGATGCTTTTAGACGAGCCGACATCATCTTTAGATCCGGAATTAGTTGGAGGGGTACTGGAAATTTTAAAAAAGGTGACAAACAAACATAGCTACACGACTCTAGTAGTGACGCACGAAATGAAATTTGCCCGAGACGTTTCGGATCGCGTTATCTTTATGGATAAAGGAAACATTGTGGAAGAGGGTTCACCGGAAGAAATCTTTACGAATCCTAAAAATACTAGAACCCGTGAGTTTTTGAGGACCTTAATTTGAGGCGTCCCCTTTGTTGGATAGGGAATGTGAAAATAATTTAATTCTAAGAAACCTGATTGAGAAATCGTCTTAAGGTGCAGAGGCCTATGCACATGGGAATAGATGAGAACATTTTAAATTTATGAAGCCGATAACAAGATCATCTCAAAGCTTTACATTGATTTAACAATTGAATGACGTTCCCATAATGGAGACTCGTTACAATGCCATTAGCATGATGAAAGTTTTCTTAGGAGGTAAATATGAAAAAGATGAAGAATTTTAAATTGGCTGTCGGTGCGTCTCTTTTAGCCTTGACCCTTGTCGCTTGTGGAGGTAACGATCAAGGAAATAAGGAAAATGACGGATCGAATGCTAAAGGCAATCAAGTGGAAGCAAGTGATAAGGGCGGCGATACTGCTAATTTGGATAAATTAGGCCAAGTAGCCGTCATTACTCGAGAAGACGGCTCCGGCACCCGCGGCGCGTTTACTGAAATTGTAGGCCTTGTGGAGAAAAATGGCGACAAGGAAACGGACACGACGACTCAATCTGCCGCCGTTCAAAACTCTACTAACGGCGTATTGACCACCGTGGCCGAAAATCCGTCGTCCATCGGCTACATTTCCCTCGGTTCACTAAACGATACGGTACACGCGTTAAAGGTGGAAGGTGTGGAACCGTCGGCGGAAACTATTTTAAGCGGCGACTATAAATTGGCTCGCCCCTTCCTCTTGGTAACGAAAGGTGAACCGAAGAGCGGTTCTCTCGAAGAGGACTTTATAAAATTTGCCCTCTCCAAACAAGGACAAGAGATCGTCGAAAAAGCAGGGTATGTAAAAAATGAATCGGCTGAGGATTATAGCCCTTCCAACGTTTCCGGAGAATTGACCGTCGCCGGTTCCACTTCCGTAACCCCCCTTATGGAAAAGCTGGTCGAAGCGTATAAAGGTTTAAATTCCAAGGCATCGATTCAAATTCAATCCAACGGTTCTTCCGCAGGTATTACCGCCGCGGCGGAAGGAACGGCTCAAATCGGCATGTCCTCGCGGGAATTAAAGGACGAAGAAAAATCGAAAGTACAAGGTACGGTTCTTGCACAAGACGGAATTGCCGTCGTCGTCAATAAGGAAAATCCCCTAAAAGAAATAACGCTTGAACAAATTAAATCTATTTTTAAAGGTGAAGTCCAAGATTGGAAAGAACTGGCGAAATAGGATCTAGGCAAGGCCCCGAAAGGGGTCTTTTTTCTTTACATAGATCTTACAAAAGTAAGACGCGATATTAAACTCTCCTTGGTAAAGTAAAGTTAACAAAAGGAGGTAGTCAATGCATTCAAAACCATATGAAAAAATGTGGGAATTTATTTTTCTCATCAGCTCTCTTTTATCTGTACTTTCCATTGTCGTGATTTGTTACTTTATTTTTAAAAACGGCGTGCCTTTTATTTTGAAGACGGGGCCGAGCCATTTTATTCTTGGAAAAGAATGGCGACCGACGTCGACGCCTGCAAGTTTCGGTATTTTACCCATGATTTTAGGCTCCGTGATGGTGACCTTCGGCTCGATTATTATCGGCGTCCCCATCGGTGTGTTGACGGCGATTTTCATGGCCTTTTATTGTCCCGAAAGGCTTTATAAGATTTTAAAGCCTGCGGTGAATTTAATGGCGGGGATTCCCTCCATTATCTACGGCTTTTTCGGGCTAATGGTTTTTGTTCCCATCGTACGCGGGTGGTGGGGCGGCACGGGGATGACGGCCTTTACCGCATCGGTTTTGCTGGGGATTATGATTTTGCCGACGATCATCGGCCTTTCGGAAGCCGCTCTTCGTTCGGTTCCTACGTCCTATTATCAAGGCTCTGTCGCACTTGGCGCTACCAACGAGCGCAGTCTTCTTCGCGTCGTGGTCCCGGCGGCGAAATCGGGCATTTTATCGGCAGCGATTTTAGGCATCGGCCGCTCCATCGGCGAAACCATGGCGGTGATTATGATTGCGGGCAACCAGCCTACCATTCCTACGGATATTAAACACGGCGTGCGTACCATGACGGCAAATATTGTGCTGGAAATGGCCTACGCAAGCGGGGCACACAGAGAAGCGCTAATCGCCACCGGTGTCGTGCTCTTCGTATTTATTCTGGTCATTAATATGGTATTTAACGTGGCTAAAAGGAGGATGGCATCATGAAAAACCGTTCGCTGGCGGCGAAGGTAATGATTATGGGAAGTGCCTTCGTTACCTTTGCCATACTCGCCATTTTAATCGGCTATATTGTCATTAAAGGCGCTCCTCACTTAACCGCCGAAATGTTTGAGCGAACCTATACCACTGAAAATGTGTCCATGTTTCCCGCCATTATTACCACGCTGATCGTCGTCGTGCTTTCCCTTATTGTGGCGACGCCCATCGGCATTTTTACGGGATTTTATTTGGTGGAGTATGCGAAAAAGGGAAGCAAGATCGTTCGTCTGATTCGCCTGGCCACGGAGACGCTTTCGGGGATTCCGTCGATTATCTACGGCTTGTTCGGTATGTTGTTTTTTTCTATCGCACTGAAACTCGGCTATTCGATTTTATCCGGTGTGTTTACGTTGGCTATTATGATTCTTCCCCTTATTATCCGCTCTACGGAAGAATCCCTTCTCGCTGTTCACAGCAGCTTGCGCAGCGGATCGCTGGCTCTCGGCGCCGGCAAATTGCGCACCATTGTACGCGTCGTATTGCCCGTCGCCATGCCCGGCATTTTATCCGGCGTTATTCTCGCCATCGGCCGTTGCGTCGGCGAAACGGCGGCTCTTATGTTTACCCTGGGGACGACGACGGATATGCCCACGAGTTTATTATCCAGCGGAAGAACCCTTTCCCTTCATATGTATGTATTGTCTTCCGAGGGGCTCTTTGTCGATCAGGCTTTTGCGACGGGCTTTATCCTCATCGTTCTCACTTTAGTAATCAACAGCCTGAGTACGTTTATCGGAATTAAATTATCGGGAGGAACTAAATGAATCGCCCTAAACTGTTAGTAAAAGATGTGAATTTGTGGTACGGAAATTTTCAAGCGCTTAAAAATATTAATTTGAATTTACAAGAAAATGAAATTACCGCTTTTATCGGCCCGTCAGGCTGCGGAAAATCGACGATGCTGAAATGTTTAAATCGCATGAATGATCTGGTGGAGGATTGTCGTATCGAGGGGGATATGCTTTTAGACGGAGAGGATATTTATGCATCGAATTACGACGTTAATTTATTGCGTAAACGTGTGGGCATGGTGTTTCAAAGCCCGAATCCTTTCCCCATGAGTATTTTCGATAATATCGCTTACGGCCCCAGGACCCACGGCATAAAAGATAAGGAGAAGTTGGAAGAAATCGTGGAGAAGTCATTGAGAGGCGCCGCCATTTGGGACGATTTAAAGGACAAGCTCCACCAAAAGGCCACGTCACTTTCAGGCGGTCAGCAACAAAGGGTGTGCATTGCCCGCGCTCTCGCCGTGGAGCCGGAAGTGCTTTTAATGGACGAGCCTACATCGGCATTAGATCCCATTTCAACTTTAAAAATCGAAGAGTTGGTACAAGACCTGAAAAAGGCTTATACTATTGTTATGGTAACCCACAATATGCAACAGGCGGCGAGGGTGTCGGACAAGACGGCCTTTTTCTTAACGGGAGAGGTCATCGAAATGGACGATACAGAAAAAATATTTGCCAATCCGAGAGATTCCAGAACTGAAGATTATATTACCGGTCGATTCGGCTAAAGGGGAGGACAACATGAGAAAGCAATACGATATGGAATTGAACGAACTCAATACCAAGCTGGTAGACATGGCGGCTTTTGTAGAGCAAGCAATTTCCGATTCCTTAAAGGCGCTCGAAAAGCGTGATAAAGAGCTTGCCCTTCGCGTATCGCGAAATGATCGGGAAGTGGATCGCATGGAGCGGGAAATAGAAGATATGTGTTTAATACTGCTCTTGCGTCAACAACCTGTAGCGGGGGATCTGCGCTTTATTTCCGCAGCCCTTAAAATTATTACCGATCTCGAACGGATAGGCGATCAAGCGCAGGATATTTGCGAAATCTCTATGACCATGGATCCGAAGCCGATTGCATCGCCCTTGACAATGATTACGGAAATGTTTAAAGAATCTTCCACCATGATTAAAATGGCCGTGGATTCTTATATTACGAAAAATGAAGATCTTGCCAATGAATGTATTCGTCACGACGATGTGGTGGATACTCTTTTCATCGACGCCAGATCGCACATTATAAAAGAATTACAAGGGGGACATAGCGATCCGGAAGAGCTGATCGACCTGTTGCAAATTGCAAAATATTTGGAAAGAGTCGCCGATCATGCTGAAAATATCGGGGAATGGGTCATCTTTTCCCTAACCGGCCACCATAAAGATTACTTGGGCATCGAAACCTTTGGGGTGTAATATGATTTACTGCGTTGAAGACGAAGAAAACATTCGCGATTTGATTATCTACGCTTTAAAGAGTAAATATGAGGATGTTCGCGGCTTTGAATCCGGCGAGGAGCTTTTTAAGGCTTTAAAGGTGGAGTTGCCTGAACTTCTCCTTTTGGATATTATGCTCCCCGGCGAAGACGGCATTCAAATTTTGGATCGCATTCGTTCCGATAAAACCACGGCGGACATCCCCGTCATTATGCTTACGGCCAAGACGTCGGAGTTGGATAAGATCGTAGGCCTGGACAGGGGAGCCGATGATTACATTACCAAGCCTTTCAGCGTGCTGGAGCTTTTGGCCAGGGTAAGGGCGGTGTTACGCCGTGCAAAGCCGAAGAAGGAAGACCTATCCGTTCTTTCCATCGACGGGGTCATCATCAATGAAAAAGAGCACACCGTCACCGTCGACGAGGAAGAAATCGCCCTAACCTTTAAGGAATTCGAGTTGCTTCTCTATCTTTTCCGTAATAAAAACATCGTACTGAACCGGGAAAAAATCATGTCCAACATTTGGGGCTATGATTTTGAAGGGGAGTCGCGAACGGTGGATGTCCACATCGCTTCCATTCGTCAGAAGTTAAAGGATAAGGCCTACCTTATCGAGACGGTGCGCAATGTAGGTTACAAAGTGGGATATAAACAATGAATAAAACGGTGCGCCTATTAAGCGTCCTTATTGCCTTTGTGATCGCCTTGGTATTTCAGTTGGCGGCATCGGTGGAGAGCAACCACAGAGAAGGGGCTTTAAAAGAAGAATCTGCGAATAAGTTTATAAATATCCTTCGTGAAGAAGAAGTGACCCGGCGCGTCGCTATTTTAAATAATAGTGGCGGACGGGAATATTTGCTTTATTTGGACGGGGAGGGCAAGGTTCTTTTCAGCAATTTATCGGCCGAAAAGGAAAATGCCCTTAGAAAAAACCGTGGAACGAGGGGAGTCGACGAATCGTGGCATGAGGTAAGCGAAAGTTCTTTGGAAAAGGGCTATTTCAGAAAAGTTAATTTCCGCGATGGAAGCTCTCTATTTATCGGGATAAATCAAGAATCGCTGACGGCGACGAATTTACATTTCTTGCCCTACACTCTTTTACTTACGATGATCGCCGCCACTTCCCTTTATCACCTTTGGCAATATGCGACCTATCGGGATAGAAGTCAAATTAAACAGCTTTTTAGGCAATTCAGACATTATGTCGTGGACCATCATTATCAAATGGAGTTACCGCCTCAATTATTGGATTATGAGGCCATTTTAATCGACGAATCCTCCCGTTTGCGTCATCGTTTGGGGAGTTTGGAATCGCAACTCCAAGGCTTAAACGACATGATCGGCAATATGACCGAAGGTGTTATTCTCGTCGGCGACGATGAGAAAATTATTACCATTAACTATGCGGCGGTCAAACTTTTAAACGGCTCCATTCACAGCCAATACATTAACAAGGATTTCGACAAACTCTGCGGAAGCGGCGATTTCAACGAGGCCTTTCACCATATTTTTGCCGGGCGAAAAAAAGAAATTCGCAAATTCGAAATGGAAGGCTTTATTATTAAATGCTTTTTTGATCCCGTGTTTAACGGAAGTGGCGGCCTTTACGGCATGTTGCTTCTTTTAATCGACGAAACCCAACAAAGTTTGGCGGAGCGCAGCAGAAGGGAGTTTACATCCAATGTGACCCATGAATTAAAGACGCCTTTAACTTCCATTAGTGGCTATGCGGAGCTTCTTCGTTCGGGTATGGTGAAGGAAGAAGATCGGGATCGCTTTTTGGATATTATTCTGAAAGAATCAGATAATTTATTCCGCTTGATCGACACGGTCATATCCTTTTCCAGATTAGAGGAAAAGAACAGGGCGGAAGAATATCGCACGGTGGACATCGAGGGGCTTCTCGCTGAAATTATCGCGCATTTTGCCCCGGAGATTAAGCATAAAGAACTGCGCGTCGACTTGAAACCAGGGAAGGATAACAGGCTGTATACTCATCCTGTTTTGATGAAAGAGCTGTTAACCAATCTCGTCGACAATGCCATTGCCTACAATGTAGAAGGTGGATCCGTTACCATCACCATCAACGACGGGGACGAAAATGATTTTATTCTCACCATTGAAGATACGGGCATCGGTATTTCCTACGACGATCAAAGGCGAATCTTTGAGCGTTTTTACATGGTGGACAAATCCAGATCCTACAACGAAAAATCCACGGGGCTCGGCCTCGCCATCGTCAAACATAATGTGGAAAATTTAAAAGGCACCATCGATTTAAAATCTCAATTAAATCATGGCTCCGTGTTCACCCTCCGTTTTCCGAAAAGCGGTACAGTTTCCACACATTAATTTCACGAAGAAATTATAGTATAATAAGGATACTGGAGGTGACTATGTATAAAATTTTAGTCGTCGATGACGAGGCGAAAATTCGCGAAGTCATTAGAACCTACGCCGAATTTGAAGGCTATGAGGTTATCGAAGCGGTAGACGGTATGGAAGCTGTGGAAATTTGCCACGACGAAGATTTCGACGTCATCGTCATGGACATTATGATGCCCCGTCTCGACGGTTTCAGCGCCTATAAAGAAATAAAGAAAGAAAAAGACATCCCCGTGTTAATGTTAAGCGCCAGGGGAGAGGAATACGACAAGCTCTACGGCTTTGAAATCGGCATCGACGATTACGTCGTGAAGCCATTTTCACCTAAAGAACTTATGGCCCGTTTGTCGGTGATCATTAAGCGCCATCAACACGTGCGGGAAAATCATTTACTGGAGTTCGACGGTCTCGCCATCGATTTAGACGGCAGGGAAGTTTACGTCGATCACAAACCTGTGGAAATGACGCCGAAGGAATTTGATCTCCTCGTGTTTATCGCCGAAAATCAAAACATCGCCTTGAGCCGCGAAAAGCTCTTGAACAAAGTATGGGGCTACGATTTTTACGGCGACGATCGCACGGTAGATACGCATATTAAAATGCTTCGAAACAGCATCGAGCCTTACAGAGATTACATCGTCACCGTACGGGGAGTAGGCTATAAATTTGTCGGAGAAAGCGGTAAATAGTGAAACGGCATAATATCGTGGATCAAAAGAGCATAAGGGTAAAATTTTGGCTGTACTTTTCAGGTATGGCCATCTTTATATTGATTCTTCTCTGGCTCTTGCAGATCGTCTTCATTAATTCCTTTTACGAATCCATGAAAATTCGCGATACGGAAACGGTGGGGCGCGCCGTCACGCGGCAATTCGGGAAAAAAGATTTCGAGGAAACCCTTCTTCGCTACAGCTTTGAAAAGAATTTGAGCCTTCAGGTTTACAATGATCAGGGCGGGCTCGTGTTTCCTTTAAATCCATTGGATTATATTTACAGGCCCATGTTGTCGAAGGATGATTTTTTCACTTATTTTCTTCCCCTTTTAAAGGAGAATAAGACGGAAGAAACCTATGTGGCAGACTACAAGTATGAGGATTCCTCCTCCATTCTTTACGTTTCCTATTTGGGAGAGCAAGCAGGGGAGCGATTTTTCCTCGCTGTTTCGGCCAATGTGGATCCGGTAGATTCCAC
The DNA here is from genome assembly GCF_001553115.1 of Aedoeadaptatus coxii. Lineage (GTDB taxonomy): Bacteria > Bacillota > Clostridia > Tissierellales > Peptoniphilaceae > Aedoeadaptatus > Aedoeadaptatus coxii. The sequence goes on along the minus strand of NZ_KQ960182.1, from coordinate 217,651 downwards.
TGTGGATATTTTAAAAAATCAGTTGATCATCGTAAGTTTTATTTCGATTTTACTCGCCTTTATTATTTCTTATTACCTTAGCTCCCGTCTCGCCAAGCCTTTATCGGACATGGCCATGACGGCGCGAGCCTTGGGGCAGGGCGATTTCTCCGTGCAATTTAAAGAGCAGGAGTATACGGAGATCAACGATTTGGCGAAGACCCTGAACTACGCGACAGGCGAGCTGACCGACGCTCTGGAAATGCGGAAAGATCTTATCGCCAATGTCAGTCACGATTTTAAAACGCCTTTAACGGTTATTAAATCTTATGGCGAAATGATTCGCGACATTTCCGGCGACAATAAAGAACTGAGGGAAAAACACACCCAAACGATTTTGGAAGAGGTGGATTATCTGACGAATTTCGTCAACGATCTTCTGGATCTTTCCCGAGTGGAAAGCGGACTGGGAACCTTGAGCCTTACCGATGTTAATTTAAGAGAACTTACGGAAGAAGTATTGGCTCGTTTTAAAAATTTGAAGGAGAAAGGTTACGTCTTCCGAATTCACGGCGACGGCATCATGGTATGCGACAGTAATAAAATTCGCCAAGTCATTTATAATTTCATTAGCAATGGCATCAATTATTCCCAAAATAAGAAAGAAATCGACATTTACATTATTTCAGAGGGTCATTTGATCAGCTACTGCGTAAGAGATTACGGCAAGGGCATTTCAAAAGAGGATCAGGACTCCATTTGGGAGCGCTTTTACCGCGGACGGGATCACCACGAGCGTCAAATGGTCGGTACGGGCTTGGGACTGTTTATCTGCAAAAATATTTTGGAACTACACGGCTTCCGTTACGGTGTAAAATCGGCTGTAGGTGTAGGAAGTACCTTCTATTTTCAAGGACCTCTCGGTAAAAATGAAAAAGGGGAGGCATAAGATGAGGAGAAATCAATTTGGAATACTGGCGCTGATCCAGTTATTTGTGGCTATTCTCGCCGGCGATATTCTCGTGAAACAATTCTTTTTTAATCGTGATGTTAACATGAATGCTTTCTTTGTCGCCGTGGCGCTGATCATTGCCTTAGGGAGCAGCTATCGATCCTACAAAAAATACAAAGAAATGAAGTAAATCAAAAAGCGACCGAGTTTAACTCAGTCGCTTTTATAATGGATTGATTTAGTCTTCGCCTTCGAGTTCGATTAAAAGTTGGCCGCTTTCGATGCTGTCGCCTTCTTCAACGGAGATATGTGCGATGACGCCGTCGCGAGGCGAAATAACATTGGTTTCCATCTTCATGGCTTCGAGAACCATAAGAGGTTGCGATTCCTTCACTTTATCGCCTACGGAAACATTGATCTTTGCCACAGTACCGGGAATGGAAGCGCCGACTTGATTCGGATTATTTTCATCTGCCATTAAAGTATCGCTTACGCCGGTGCTGACCATGGGGCGCGTGTGGTCTTCGATATCCACGCTACGTCTGGAGCCGTTGATTTCGAAAGTAACGGTGCGTTTGCCGTCGTCTTTCAAACGTCCTACTTCGACGAGGGTGACGATCATCTTTTGACCTTCATCTACGGAAATTTCAGCGGTTTCGCCTTCTTGTAAACCGTGGAAGAAAACGTCGCTGCCCATGCGCCATAATTGATCGTATTTAGTAAAGTTCGTAACGTACTCTTCAAATACTTTCGGGTAAAGGGAATAGCTGGTGACGTCGCGATCGCTGGGCTCGTGATCCATAATGGTGCGTAAATAATTTTTATCCGCTTCGTAATCTTCGGGATCTAAAAGTTTACCCGGGCGAACCGTAATGGGTTTTTCGTCTTTTAATACGATTTTTTGGAGTTTTTCCGGGAAGCCGCCATATGGTTGACCCATCATACCTTTAAAGTAGGTGACGACGGAATCCGGATAGTCGAGGTTGGCGCCTTTTTCGTAAATATTTTCAGGCGTTAAGTCATTTTGTACCATGAAAATGGACATGTCGCCGACCATTTTAGAGGAAGGCGTTACTTTAATAATATCGCCGACCATTTGGTTGACATCTTTGTACATTTCCTTAACTTCTTTAAATTTATGACCCAAACCGAAACTTTCTACTTGAGGTTTCAAGTTGGAGTATTGGCCGCCGGGAATTTCGTATTTGTAAATTTCGGTAGTGCCGCTCTTTAAGTCGGATTCGAAATTTTCGTAAACCGGGCGAACAGCAGCCCAATAAGCAGAAATGCGGTCGATGGCGTCGAGATCGATTCTCGTGGAACGGGAGGTATTTTCAAGTGCCGCCACGACGGAGTTAAGTGCCGGTTGAGAGGTAAGCCCGCTCATGGAGTTAATGGCCGTATCGGCAATGTCGACGCCGGCTTCGGCTGCCATTAAAACGGTAGCGACGCCGTTTCCGGTGGTGTCGTGGGTGTGCAGATGAATAGGAATGGAGATTTCGTTTTTAAGGGCTTTGACGAGTTTGTGGGCGGCGTAGGGTTTTAAGAGACCGCTCATGTCCTTGATGCCGATAATATGGCAACCGACTTTTTCCAAATCTTTAGCCAAGTTTACATAGTATTCCAGAGTATATTTGTCTCGTGTTTCGTCGAGAATATCGCCGGTGTAGCACATGGTGCCTTCTGCAATTTTTCCGTTGGCGATGGTTTCTTCAATGGCGAGACGCATGCCTTCGATCCAGTTGAGGGAGTCGAAAATACGGAAAATATCGATGCCGCCTTCAGACGATTCTTTAATGAACTTCTTAACGACATTGTCGGGATAGTTTTTGTAGCCGACGGTGTTATTGCCGCGAACGAGCATTTGCATTAAAAGATTGGGCATGGCTTTGCGAAGAACGTCCAGACGATGCCAGGGGTCTTCGTGTAGGAATCGATAGGCTACATCGAATGTAGCGCCGCCCCACATTTCCATACTGAAAATATCGCGGATATTGTAGTTCATGGATTTGGCGACTTTTAAAAGGTCGACTGTACGCATACGTGTCGCCATTAAGGATTGATGAGCGTCGCGCATGGTGGTGTCCGTTAAAAGTAAGCGATCTTGATCTAAAATCCATTGGGAAAGTTTTTTAGCTCCCAACTCGTCGAATATTTGCTTGGATCCCTTAAAAGGCTCTTCCTTATAAGGGGGCACGACGGGAACGTCAAAAGCTTTTTTGCGGGAGGTATTATCGTTGACGACGATGTTTCCAATATGTTCCATGACGCGGAGTTCTCTGTCGGTGGAGGTGCTGATATCGAAAAGTTCGGGATGTTCAGCGATGAAGCCCGTGTCGCAAATACCTTCTCTAAATTCTTTTGTATTGAGTACGTTTAAAAGGAAGCCGATATTGGTTTTTACGCCGCCTACTTTGATTTCCCTTAGGGAGCGAATGGCCTTGTTTACCGTGTCGCTCCAAGTACGGCCTTGGGTAATGACCTTCACGAGAAGGGAATCGTAGTAAGGACTGATAACGGCACCTTGGAAGCCGTTGCCGCCGTCGAGACGAACGCCGAAGCCGGAGGAAGAACGATAAAGGGTAATTTGTCCTGTGTCCGGAGCAAAGTTATTGAGCGGGTCTTCGGTAGTGACGCGGCATTGAATGGAAAATCCGCGGGGCACGATGGCATCTTGAGAGGGAATGTTAATGGGCTCGTCGGACAATGCATAGCCTTGGGCGATTTGGATTTGAGCTTGAATAATATCGATGCCCGTTACCATTTCAGTAACCGTATGCTCTACTTGAATACGTGGGTTGACCTCGATAAAGTAGTGATTGCCGGAGCTGTCCACTAAGAATTCAACCGTACCTGCGGAACGGTAGCCCAGGTTTTTCGTAATTTTCAAAGCGTCGTTACAAATGTCTTCGCGAATTTTTTTGTCCACTGCGAAAGCGGGCGTAAATTCGACGACCTTTTGGTGGCGACGTTGAATGGAGCAGTCCCGTTCGTGAAGGTGGACTACATTGCCGTATAAGTCGCCGAGAACTTGCACTTCGATATGTTTCGGGCGATCCAAATATTTTTCGATAAACATGGAATCATTGCCGAAAGCTTTTTTAGCTTCACTCTTAGCGGAGTGGAATTGATCTAAAAGTTCTTCTTCGCTGTAAACGACGCGCATACCGCGACCGCCGCCGCCGGCTGCCGCTTTAATCATGACGGGGTAGCCCGCTTGTTTTGCAAATTCAAGTGCTTCCGTGTCGGAATGAATGGGCTCTTCGACGCCGGGAATGGTTTTAACACCGGCTTCTCTGGCGATGATTTTAGATGAAATTTTATCGCCCAATTGGCGCATGGTTTCGGGGCGTGGACCGATGAACACGATGCCTGCCTCTTCGCATTTTTGTGCGAAATCGGGATTTTCCGCTAAAAAGCCGTAACCCGGGTGAATGGCATCGACACCTTTATTTTTAGCGAGATGAATAATTTCGTCGATATCCAAATACGCGTCGACGGGATTTTTTCCCTTGCCGATTTGATAGGATTCATCCGCTTTCGTTCGGAACAGGGATAGACTGTCTTCTTCGGAATATATGGCCACAGAACGAATTCCTAATTCGCGACACGCTCTAAAAATACGAATCGCAATTTCGCCACGGTTGGCGACGAGAATTCGTTTAAATTTTCTCTTTTCCATAGTAACCTCCTTGTACCTATTAGGACTATTATAGCCCTTTAAAGCGTGAAGATGCAACTTTACCTCCCTATTTCGGTGAAGATATTGTTCTTAACACCTGCCCATGGTAAACTTACTACAGAAAGGATAATCATGGAAATTTTAGCAGCATTTCTACTAGATATAGTGTTTGGCGATCCGGAATGGATTCCCCATCCCGTAGTCCTTATGGGTCATTGGATTCAATGGGTTTACGGCTTGATTTTAAAACGTCCGCGAAGCCAACAGAAGACCCTCGGGATTGTAATAGCTATCCTAAATTGCGGACTTACGTTTTGCATTACCTATTTTTTAATCAATAAGTTGCCGCCTCTTTTGTCCCTTGCCGCGACTCTTTATGTTTTTTACACCTCACTTGCGGCGAAGACCCTTGCCGATGAAGGGGAGGGCGTTATGATGAAATTAAATTCCTCCCTAGAGGAAGGGCGCACGCAACTTTCTCGTATCGTCGGTCGGGATACGACTCATCTTTCGGAAAGAGAGATCATTCAAGCGACGGTGGAAACCGTTGCGGAAAATACATCGGACGGAATTGTGGCCCCTTTATTTTACGGGCTTCTCTTCGGGCCGGCCGGCGCCTTTGCCTATAAGATGATCAACACCATGGATTCCATGGTAGGTTATCGCAACGAGCGTTACAAAGAAGTGGGTTACGGCGCGGCGAAACTGGACGATTTGGCGAATTTAATTCCCGCACGACTGACGGCCTTTTTATTTTGCGTCGCAGCGGGGAGTTTGGAAAGTTTAAAGCGTGGCTTTAGGAGTGTAAAGAAATTTCACTCCGCCCATTTAAGCCCCAATGCAGGATGGCCGGAAGCTGCCGTCGCAGGAATTCTGGGAATCGAATTGGGAGGCGGCCACTTTTATTTTGGCGAATATGTGGAAAAGCCCACTATCGGCTATGCACTTAAAGAGTCCGAGATAAACGATATTCGATGTACCATCGATCTTATGTGGCGCGTCACGTTTTTCTTTGTCATCATCTGCATGGCAATTGACGCCCTATATTAAGGAGGAAAAATGAAAGCATTGATTATTGCCACCTTCGGCAGTACGCACCGAGACGCACTGGAGCGCGATTTAAAACCGGTGTGCGATCACATTAAAAACTTGGTGCCCGAATGGGAGACTGCTTTGGCATTTACATCCCGTATGGTTATTCGGCGCATCGAATCTCGAGACGGCGAAAAGTTTATGGATGAAATCGAGGCAATCGACTACTTCATTTCAAAGGGTTATAAAAAAGAAGATATTTACATTCAGCCTCTACACTTAATTCCAGGGATCGAATATGAAAAACTTTCTAAACACGTAAGAGACGGTGTCCACGTAGGGGAACCTTTATTCGCCCATAAGGAAGATATTTTACATTTTGCCGAAAAGGCCGAAGATGTATTTCGTGGGCCTGCGATTTTTGTCGGTCATGGAAGCCGCCATGAAGCCGATGAAATGTATATTTCTCTCGACGAGGAGTTGAAGTCGAGAGGTCTTGCCATGGCGGTATCCACCTTAGAGGGCGAGCTTACGGAAGAACCGGTCTTTGATCTCTTTGAACGTAAGGGATGGAGGGAATTAAACCTTTATCCCTTGCTTCTTTTGGCAGGCGACCATGCGAAAAATGATATTGCCGCTGAAAAAGATTCCTATCGCGAAGAATTGGAAGGGAGAGGTTTCAAAGTCCACACATCATTAGATGGCCTTGGAACCTATCCTTTTATTCAAAAAATGTACGGCGAAAAATTGGTAAAACTAATAGGAGAAAGCGATCATGCGTAAATTAATAGGTATCGGCGTCGGACCCGGCGCAGAGGATTTAATAACCCTTAGAGCCCTTCGCTATTTGGAACGAGCCGACCATATTTTTGTTCCTCGTAATAAGGGCAAGACGCGAGCCTACGATATTGTAAAAGATTTTATCGACGAAGAAAAAGTTGTATTTATCGAATTTCCCATGGGGGAAGATATAAGAGAAATTTACGAAGATTCCGCGCGATTAATTGATGAGACGACAAAAAGCGGAGAGCTTTCCGTCCTTATTACACTAGGCGACGGAACGATTTACGCCACCCTACTGGAAGTATTCCATCGCTATCCATCAACGGATATTCAAATGGAACTTGTGCCGGGGATTCCCGCTTTTTTGGCGGCCATTAACGGCATCGTCGAGGCTCTCGTTAAAAAAGGCGATTCCTTTTTACTCGTAGATAATTTGGAAGATGAAGAAAATGTAACCGCCGACATGGTGGCGGTTTTAAAAACCACAAAAGGTGATGAAATTTTCAGCCAATTAAGGGCAAAGGGTTACTATCCCTTATATTTTGAAAACATTGAAACGGATCACTGGGTTATGACTGACGATTCCAAAAAATGCGAGGATCGCAAAGCGTATATGAGTTTAATTTTAGGGAGGAAAGAACCGTGGAACATGGCGGTGATATTGAATCGTATAGGGGATCGCATAAAGGTCCTATAATCGACTTCAGCTCCAATATTAATCCCCTCGGGATACATGAAAAAGTCAACAGGGCCATGAAAAATGCGCTGGGATCAGCGGATCGTTACCCCGATCGCTATTATCGCGCATTGAAGAAATCTCTCGCGGTATTTATGGGCTGCGATGAAAAGAACCTCGTCGTAGGAAACGGAGCCATGGAAATTATCGATGGTTGTATTCGAATGTTCCCCGGCATTTACATCGCCGAGCCGTGTTTTAACGAATATGAGAAAATTGTAAAAAACGAGGGGAAAACCGTCAGTCGTTTTCACATGGATCCGCCATTTCGCCTTTCTGTCGACGACTTTATTCGTAATATGCCTGGCGGCGTTCTCACGATTTTAACCAACCCCAACAATCCAACGGGCTATGTGCTTAAAAATGATGAAATCGAAAAAATATATCATGCGGTGGAATCCAATGACGGGTATTTATTAATCGATGAGACATTTATCGATTTCGTCGACTTACCAAATGTAAACCCTTCCTTTGGGCTATCATATCCACGTATGATAAAAGTCCGTGCCGCCACAAAAAGCGCCGCTTTGGCCGGCGTACGATTAGGATTCGCCGGTATGCCCCATAAATTAAAAGAAGAGTTTGAAGCACGCCAATTGCCCTGGACGGTGAACTGTATGGCGTCGGAAGCGGGGCAGGTATTAGAGGATTTAGACGATTATTTTAAAAACACGAAACGCTACGTTGCCGAGGAACGGGTACGGTTATTGGAAGCTGTGAACAGTTCAGCAGTCGGCAAGGCTTTTAAAGGTGAGGCGAATTTTATCCTGATTGAATTAAAGACTATTTCCACAAAATATGCTTTTAACTTTTTATTGGAAAGAGGAATATTGGTACGAACCTATTCCGATGCTGTTTTAAAAGATTATATTCGCATTGCCGTTCGGAAAATAGAAGAGAACAATCAATTTATCGACGCATGGAAATCATTGGAAAGGAGTGCAGCCCATGTACATCAAGCAACCGAAGGAAATTGAAATGACCTCAATGGATTTAATCGAAGCTTATATGGAAGATGTTGAATTTAAGCCGGAGGAACTTCCCATTGTCATGCGCATGATCCACACCACAGGAGATGTAGATTATCGCTTTATAATTGATTTTCATCCGAAGTTTATTGAATCGGCAAAAGTATCTATATCAAACGGCTTGCCCATTTATACGGATACAAATATGGGCCGTGCAGGTGTGAATAAAAAAGCTCTGGAAGCCAGCGGCTGTGAACTTATGACCTTTATTTCCGACGAGGATGTGGCGGAAGAGGCTAAATCTCGGAAAACGACGCGGAGCATCGTCGCATTGGAAAAAGCGGTAGAGAAGGGATGTAAAGCTTTTATGATCGGCAATGCGCCTACGGCACTTTTCCGCTTGTTGGAGTTGATCGATGAGGAGAGAGTAGAGCCCGATTTCGTCATCGCCGTGCCCGTCGGTTTTGTCGGCGCCGAGGAATCGAAAGATGCTATAGGCAACTACGATATTCCCTACATTCGAACATTGGGAACCAAGGGAGGATCCAATGTAGCGGCCTCGATTTTAAACGCTCTTTTATACGAGGTCGTCGGACGATGAGATCTACCATCGTCGACGGAAAATCCATGCGCATGGGCTATACGACGGGCACGTGCGCCGTGGCGGCGACACAAGCTGCCATTACCTCTCTCGAAAGTGGGGAGACCGTCGATCTCGTTCGCGTGCAGGTTCCGGCGGGAGATGTTCTCGCCATCGAAACGAGGGAAATTTCGCGAACCCATGAGCGCGCCACCTATTCCGTTATAAAAGATAGCGGCGACGATCCCGACATTACCGACGGCATGGAACTGCAGGTCACTGTGGAAAAGACCGAGGATGGAAAGATTACCTGGCGGAAAGGTATGGGCGTCGGCGTTTTTACCGAAGACAGTTTATTTGGAACGGCGGGAGAACTGGCTATTAATCCCGTGCCGAAAAAAGAAATTAAGAAAATTTTAGAGGAGCATAAAGGCGAGGGCATCGCCATCGAAATCAATATTCCCGAGGGAGAAGCTTTGGCGAAAAAGACGTTTAATCCTCGGCTGGGAATCGTCGGCGGCCTTTCCATTTTGGGAACGAGCGGTCTCGTGCGGCCCATGAGTAAAGATGCCTATGTGGCGACGATCAATATGGAGTTGGAGTCCTTAAAACATCTCGGCGTGAAGAGCATTGTGTTGACGCCCGGACATTACGGCGAAAACTACGCTAAAAAACATTACGAAAATGATCGAGTGGTACAAGTATCCAATTATTTCGGCGACGCTTTGTGTCTTGCACGGGACAAGGGATTTCAAAAGATTATCGTCTTAGGTCATATTGGGAAAATGGCCAAACTCGCCATCGGTATTTTTCAAACCCACTCCGCCGTCGCCGACGGCCGTATGGAGTCGCTGGCTTATTACTTATTTAAGATGAATGCGCCGAGAGAATTTATTGAATCCGTGGAAAAAGAAGTTACGGCGGAACGTGCCCTTATCCGTTGCCGAGAAGAGGGCTACGGCGACATTTTAGAGGTAATGGAGCGGGGAATCGAGGAGCGTGTTAAACGCTATTTAAAGCGAGAGGATATGGACATTCACGGGAAGATTTATACCATGGAGGATTTATCATGATTACCTTAGTAGGGGCCGGACCGGGAAGCCGTGGCTCCATGACCCTCGATGCCATTGAGGCCATTCAATCGGCAGATCGTGTCGTAGCCTTTCCCCGATTAAAGGAAAGTTTGGCATTTATTCGCGACGATATCGTTGAAATCCGACGCATAAGTGAAGCGGAAGAAGCCGTCGGTGACGATCATCTCGCCGTCGTCGTAAGTGGCGATCCTCTGTTTTACGGTTTGGCCGCTACACTAAAGCGCCGCGGTATGAACATCCATCGCGTCGTACCGGGGATCAGCAGCATGCAGTATGCTGCATCGAAGTTGCAAATTCCATGGGATAGTATGACATTTTATTCTTTTCACGGCAGGGAGAAAAATGTCGATTTCCTTTTGCGACAAAAGATTTCTTGCGTACTACTGGATAAACATTATTCCCTGACGGAACTTTCCGCCGACTTAAAAGAAAAAGGCGCAGAGGGAATGATCCACGGCGCCAGTTATCTTTCCTACGACAATGAAATGATGGAGACGAAAGCTATTGGCGAAAGTTTCGCCATTGAAGGCGATTTGGCATTAGGGGTGATTGAGCTTGCATTGGATGAAGGATGAAGATTATATAAGGGGAAAAGTTCCTATGACGAAATCGGAGGTACGTACTCTTACTATGGCGGACTTTGATTTAAGTTCAGGCATGGATTTTCTCGATATCGGATCGGGCACGGGCTCCATTGCCATCGCTGCCGCATCCCTCGGCTGCCATGTGACGGCATCGGAATGTAACGAGGAAGCGCTGGATTTAATCGCTATAAACGGAGAGCGCTTCGGAGTGGATCTTACTATTTTACCGGGGAAGGCACCGGATTCCCTTGGCGACAAAATCTATGACCGCATTTTCATCGGCGGAAGCAGGGGAAATTTGAGAGAGATATTGAATTACAGCCATGGTCACTTAAAAACAGGTGGAATTTTATGCGGAAATTTTGTGACCCTTCAAAATGTGGAAACCATGCGGCGCTTTTTAAAGGAAAAAGGATATGAGATGACGGTAAAACATATCGCCGTGTCGCGAGAAGATAAAATCGGAATTTTGCGCGCGGAAAACGGCGTCTTTTTATTGAAAGGAATTAAAAGATGATTGCATTTGTGGGAGCGGGCCCGGGGGATGTGGATCTCATTACCGTAAAAGGAAGAAAGTTAATCGAAGAAGCTGATGTCATCATTTATGCCGGAAGTCTTGTGGACTCCGCCCATTTAAATTTTGCAAAAGAAGGCGCTCGATTTTTCAACAGTGCCACTATGCATTTGGATGAGGTGCTCGACGTTATGCGCATCGCCGATTCACGTAAAGAAAAAGTAGTGCGTCTTCATACGGGAGATCCCAGCGTTTACGGCGCCATTCAGGAACAAATGGACGCTCTAGAGGAAATGGGTATTTCCTACAAGGTGGTGCCCGGCGTCAGTTCCTTTTCTGCGGCGGCTGCCTCTATCGAAAGGGAACTTACCCTGCCGGGCGTGAGCCAGACAGTCATTCTAACCCGTAAAGCAGGGCGAACCCTCGTTCCGGAAAAGGAATCTATTCCTTCTCTCGCAACCCACCGCGCCAGCATGTGCATTTTCCTTTCCGCAGGACAAATTCCTTCTCTCGTAGAGGATCTTTTAACATCTTATGAACCGACGACGCCTATTGCCGTAGTTTACAAGGCGAGCTGGGCGGATGAAAAAATTATACGCTCCACCTTGGAGCATGTCGTAGAAGATGTGAAAGCCGAGGGCATTACGAAGCATGCTCAAATTCTCGTAGGCGATTTTTTAAAGGGAGATTACGAAAAGAGCAAACTTTACGACAAACATTTTTCCACGGATTTTCGAAAGGGCGTACAGTGAAAGCGGCGGTATTAGTTTTTTCACCACAGGGAGCGGAGTTGGCCGCTCGCCATTTATCCGAATACGATCTATACGGGAAGAATTTCGGAAACAATGTGTCGAAGGAAGATTTCGAGGCAATTTTCAACACATACGATCGCATTATTTTTATCGGGGCGGTTGGCATCGCCGTGCGGTATTTGGCGTCCGTCCTTCGCGACAAGCGTAAGGATCCTGCGGTGGTCGTCATCGATCCTACCGGACAATACGTCATTTCGGTTTTAAGCGGCCACTTAGGTGGTGCCAATGATTTCGCTAGAGAGATTGCGGCAATAATCGGCGCCGTGCCCATTATTACGACGGCATCCGATCATTTGGGCTACACTTCCATCGATCTTTTTGCAAAAGAAAATAATTATGTCATCGCCGATATGAAGCGCATGAAAGAAATTGCGGCGGCCATGGTGTCGGGCAAGCCGGTCTATTTTTATTCCGAGAGGAACGTTCGGCCGGATTATCCCCATATAGTTCAAGCACATTCTATTGAAGAAGCTCTCGAACGCAAGGGTATCGTCGTATCTTACGATGCCCTTTGTATGGACGACGGCCTTCAGTTAATCCCGAAGGTACTTCATCTTGGAATCGGCTCAAAAAAGGGGACGAAGGTTGAAGATTTAACGGCTCTTGTCGAAAAGACTTTTGTGGAAAACGGATGGGATTTACGGGCAATATCGGTTGCCCATACCATCGATATTAAAGGCGACGAAGAATCCATTAAAACCTTTTGCAAAGCGGCGGCTATTCCATTAAATGTGTATGATGCAAAGACCCTTTCCAAAAAGGAATCTTTCTGCGGCGGTAGTGATTTTGTAAAACAAACTGTGGGCGTAAAAGCCGTGTCCTGCCCGGCGGCCCTTATGGGCGGCGAGCGATTACTCGTGGAAAAAGTATCGTCTTCAGGTTTAACTTTAAGCGTAACGGAGGAAATAAAGTGAGGAAACTATACATTATCGGCATCGGTCCTGGAGGAAAAGAGCATTTCACTACGCACATGGCGGACTGTCTCAAAGATTCCGAGGCCATCGTCGGCTACACGCCGTATTTGGACTATGTAAAGGATTTTACGGAGGGGAAAGAGTGTTATTCCACGGGCATGAAATCAGAGATTCAGCGCTGTCAAAAGGCCATCGATCTTGCAAAATCCGGGATCACCACTTCCATTATTTCCACTGGCGATGCCGGGCTTTACGGCATGGCGGGGCCAATATTACAGATGGCGTCGAAAGAAGATATAGTGATCGAAGTCGTTCCCGGCATTAGCTCCAATTTTGCGGCGGCTTCTCGCGTAGGGGCGCCTATTATGCACGATTCGGCGACCATTAGCCTTTCCGACTTAATGACGCCCTACGAGCTTATTATGGAGCGCGTACGTTTGGCGGCGCGCGGCGATTTCGTCATCAGTTTCTATAATCCCAGGTCCAAGGGAAGAGCGGATTATTTGGAAAAGGCCTTTGCCATTTTAAAAGAAGAAGGCTTTTCCGGCGATCGACCGGTTGCCGTGGTAAAAGACGCCTGTCGGGAAGGGGAAGAAATCACCCTCGCCACCATCGATACGATAGATTACGAGAAAATAGATATGAAGACCATGGTTATCGTCGGCAACAAGACGACCTATGTGGAAAACGGCTATATGATTACGCCGAGAGGCTACGAATTATGAAAATGTGGATCATCGGCGGCACCTCGGAAGGTGTGCGTCTCGCCAAGACGCTAGATCCTCGTACCTATATTGTCTCTGTCGTGACCGAGGAAAGTCTGGAATTTCTTCCTGAAGAAGCGGAAGTTCACATCGGCTCCATGGATAAAAACGGCATGGTGGACTTTATTAAAGATCACGATATTTGCGCCGTAATCGACATGAGCCATCCCTTTGCGAAGATCGTTTCGAAGGAAGGAAGGGGCGCTGCCGAAATATGTGCGATTCCTTATTATCGACATCTACGCCCTCTCGGCGAAGGCGGCGACATCCTATTTAAAGATTATGCTTCCTGTGCCGAGTATATTTCCAAACACAAAGGCACCTTTTATTTTACGACAGGTTCCAAACACAGTGATTTGTTTCAATCGGCGCGAGGAGAGAACCGCCATATTTATCGCATAATTCCGTCGGAAAAGAGCATCCATATATTAAGAGAGGCGGGCGTGGAGATGAAGGATATGGTGGCTATGCTCGGGCCCTTCGATTACGCTATGAATTACGCCCTTTTTAAACATGCCGAAGCCGATTACTTAGTGACGAAAAACAGCGGAGAAGGCTCCGGATTTTACGAAAAAATAAATGTGGCCAAAGATTTGAACATGACATCCCTCGTCATTTCCACGGAAGGGGAAGAAGGCTACGATTTCGACGAGCTGTCGGCTATTACGGAAAGGATTTCCAATGAAATACTCCTATCGCTTTTACACCAATAGGGACTGTAAATATTTCCCCTGCCACGAATATAAAGGGGATTTTAACTGCATGTTTTGCTATTGCCCTCTTTATTTATTAGACAGAGAATGCGGCGGCAATTTTCAGTATGTCGGCGGCGTAAAAGATTGCTCGAATTGTTTCATTCCTCACACGGTTAAGGGTTACGATTATATTAACGACAGACTGCGAGAGGAAATCGAAAAGAGGAAAAAAACGCATGCTGAATGAGTATCTCGAAGCCATTATTCCGGCCGACAAGAAAAGCATGGAAGAAGCCGAAAAATATTGGGATAAACGAACCCATCCCATCGGTTCTTTGGGAAAGTTGGAAGAGATGACCATTCGCCTTGCGGGAATACAAGGTCGAAAGATTCCCTCTCTTTCAAAAAAATCGATTATCGTAATGTGTAGCGATAACGGTGTGGTAGCGGAAGATATCAGTTCGTCTCCCCAAGAGTTTACGCAAATGCTCGCCAATGCCATGGCACGGGGAGAAACGGGGGTCGCCGCCCTTTCCCGCCACGTGGGCGCCGATTTATGTATTGTGGACATGGGAATGCTCAAGACTATGGAGAGGGAAGAAGGAATTATCGACGGCGTTATAAGTGAGGGGAGCGGAAATATTTCCGTAGAAAACGCCATGACACGGGAAGAAGCCATTCGGGCGATCGACATGGGCATCGCCATTGCCGAAAAGGAAATAAAAAATGGCTCCTCCATTTTAGGAACGGGTGAGCTGGGCATCGGCAACACCACCACGTCATCGGCACTTCTCGCCGCCATGACGTCGGCGCCGATTGAAGATTGCGTAGGATACGGCGCAGGCATTAGCGACGTACAACACGACAAAAAACTCCGCGTGGTCGAGAGGGCGTTGAAAAGACTTTCTCCTGAAAACGACACGATCGACATACTGGCTTCCATCGGCGGGTTTGACATTGCGGGCATCGTCGGCGTCTTTATTGCCGGCGCTTATTATCGTGTACCCGTCGTCGTCGACGGCCTTATTTCCGGTGTGGCGGCTCTCGTTGCCATTGAACTTAATGAGCATGTACGAGATTATCTTTTTGTTTCCCATAAAAGTGCTGAAAAGGCATCGAATGTATTGTTTCGCGCACTTAAAATGGAGCCGAGTTTAGATCTCGCCATGCGTCTCGGAGAGGGAAGCGGTTGTCCGCTCTTTTTTCAACTGTTAGAAACGGCCATTGCGTGTATGACCGGCATGGGTTCTATAGCAGACAATGCCATCGATCCGAATCGCTTAGTTAGTTTAAGGGGGAAAAAATGAAGCTCATAACGGGAGGCGCACGAAGCGGCAAAAGCACTTTCGCCGAATCCTTAATGAAAGATTTTGACGAAGTCTGTTACATTGCTACGGCACGAACATCCGATGATGACGAGATGAACGAGCGCATTGCCAAACATCGGGCGAGAAGACCCGATCATTGGCACACGCTGGAAGGGGATCGCAATCTCGCGACAAAACTTCCCATAGTCGACGCCGTTCTTCTCGATTGCGTCACCGTCCTTATCAGTAATTATCTTTATGACGCAGGGGAAAAACTTGGGGAAGAGTCCCTGCAAAAAGTGGAAGACGACGTTAAGGCGGAATTAAAGGAACTCTGCGATGTTTGCGAAAGAGAAAATAGGGAGCTCGTTCTCGTTACTAATGAAGTGGGGAGCGGCATCGTACCCATGCATCCCCTTTCTCGTGCCTTTCGTGATATTCAAGGGCGTGTCAATCAATTTTCAGCCTCGAGCGCCGAGGAAGTGTACCTCGTCGTGTCGGGAATTCCGGTGAAGATTAAATGAACAGCTTTTTTCTGGCCCTTCAATTTTTAACGCGATTTCCCATTCCCTATGAAACGAATTTTAACGAGTCGGAAGCGGGGAAAAGTTTATTTTGGTTTCCATTTATTTCGGCATTTATGGGTTTTCTCGTAGGCTGCGCTCAAAACATTACCTTCCCCATTGCGCCACAGGTTTCAGGTTTTGTCGCCCTTATGGTTCTGTATTTATTAAATGGCGGACTCCACCTCGATGGCCTCGCCGATACCGCCGACGGCTTTTTGTCCTATCGCGATCGTGATGAGACCCTCCGAATTATGCACGATTCCACCATCGGCACATACGGCGTCGTCGCCCTCGTCTTCCTATTACTCGGCGAGTACGCGGTCTTTTCCTCCGTTATGATAAGCCCCGTAAACTTAGCCATATTATTGGCGTCGTCGCGTATAGGCGTATTGTTTTCTATTTATTTCTTTCCCACAGCGACGTCCTCGACATTGGGGAATTTTTTTAAGCAAAAGAGTAAACCTCTATCCTATATTTTTCAATGGGTCATGTTGTCTGGCGCTATATTGATCATTCGTAAGCCGCAAATGATTTTATTTCCAATAGTTGCTCTTTTGTTCAGCTACTTTTTCAGCCGAGTGTCGATGAAAAAAATCGGCGGCGTCTCAGGGGATGTATACGGCGCCATTATGGAACTTTCCACCCTCTTGCTGCTGCTTATTTATGGGGGGTGGATGGCATGACCATTTATATGATGCGCCACGGGAAAACCGAAGCCAATGTGAAAAAATATTACGCAGGAAAAGACGAACCTATTCTGCCCATAGATCCGAAGCGAATTCACGACATTGCTAATACTGTGAGGGATCTTAATATCCGTTCGATAGTGGCGAGTCCTTACCTGCGAACGAGGGAAACGGCGAAATGTATCGGCAATGAATTACATCTTCCCGTTACCATCAATCGCGAAATTTACGAAATCAATTTAGGCGTCTTGGAAAACAAAACGTTTGAAGAAGCTTTCGCTATTTACGGCGATGCCTTACAGCCATGGATCGACGATCCTTTTACGAACGGTCCGCCGCAAGGGGAGAGCCTCGAAGAAGTTTACGATCGTGCGGCAAACTTTCTTTCAACGGCTCGAGACGATACTCTTTACGTAAGCCACGACGGTTTTATTCGTGCCGTACGCTGCGTATCGTCGGGGGATATCCGTCATTTTTTCGATTATAAAATTGAAAACCTTGAAATTGTAACGATTTAACGTGGCTTAAAATGGTTTCAATTTTGTTACAAATTCAAAGATATACTTTTTCCTAACCTTCCTTTCTGCTATAGTTTCTATGACTTAGAGAAAGGAAGTTTTAAATTGAAACATATAAAGAGAAAATTAATGGCAAGTATTTTAACGGTACTTATGTTGTTTACCTGCACAGGTGCTTTTGCTGCAGGTTACGAGAATCCGCAACTTGTTTCCGTGCAACTTAAGAAAAACGCAAACGGAGTTTACGATCGCTTTGAAATGGCATGGCAAAACCCCGGTTGGGTTCAAAAAAAATTAAGCGAGGGAAAAGTTGTAAGCTATGAAATCGACGGAAAAGTAAATTATAAACCCTGGTCCTCGACGAAGGGGCAAGTGCTTGCAGGTCATTTGAAGAAAAAAGAGATCAAGAACGTAAAGATCGACATTCCTTCAAATGCCTTGGCAGACTTTACATCGGTGGACATTAAGAGTAATCTTTACAGCTTCCGTGTACGCTATACCTGCGGTAAAGAAACCAGCGCTTACAGCGTGCCCGTTGCCGTAGGTTTTCGTCCAGGATTCTCCAACGCCAGCGAATGGTCCATGGAGGAACTCACCTCGGCGGGAAAAAATGGATTTATCCCCGCATCCGTTAAGGCCGATATGAAAAAAGACATTACCCGTCAGGAATTTACGGAAGTGATCGTCCGCGTTTACGAAAAAGTCAGTCGCGTTCATTTGGTGGCAGGGAAGAGTCCGTTTAAAGATACCAACAATGAAGCGGTAACTATTGCGAGCCGTTTGGGGATCGTAAGCGGCACGGGAAATGGAAAATTCAATCCCAATGCAAAGATCACTCGTCAAGATATGGCGGCGATCCTCAGTCGTTTCCTCAAAGTTCTCCATATAGAAGGAAACAGTACAGTACAAAAACCCTTTAAGGATCACAATCAAATCAAACGCTACGCCGTCGAGCCGGTATACAGCTTACAAAGTATGAACGTCTTTTCAGGCTATAATGACAATACCTTTAGACCTTTAACCAACGCCTCGAGAGAACAAGGCGTCGTGTTGGGAGAACGAATTTACCACTTTGTAAATTCTGAAAAATAAAACTAAATCTGAAGATAAAAAATGCCCTTCGACTTTTGCAGATCGAGGGGCATTTTGTATGTTTGTAAGATTATTCTACCGTTACGGACTTCGCCAAGTTTCTAGGCTTATCCACGTCGTTCCCTAAAAGCTTACTTACTTTGTAAGCGAGGATTTGTTGAGGAAGAACGGCGAGGATAGGGGCGTACAAGTCGTCGATTGGCGGAACGCGTATGGTGGCGTCGGCGACTTCGTCGAATTGGGAGCCTTCTTCGTCGGTAATGACGATGGTATACGCGCCGCGAGATTTAACTTCTTTAATATTGGAGATACTCTTTTCCGCAAGATCACTTTGGGTAATAATGGTCACTACGGGAACGCCCTCTTCAATAAGGGCGATGGAGCCGTGTTTTAATTCGCCGGCCGCCATGGATTGAGCATGAATATAAGAAATTTCCTTAAGCTTTAATGCACCTTCTTTGGCGCTTAAATAATCGATGCCCCGTCCTAAATAGAAGACCGCATGATGTTTCGATAGCCGCTCGGCAATAGGATCGAGAGTGTCGATGTCTTTCAAAATGGTTTCGATTTTTTCGGGAACGGATTCGAAAGTATCGATGGCTTTTTTGACATCGTCTTTAGAATATGTTCCCAATTTATAGCCGAAGTCTAATGCCAAGAGGTAAAGACTTAAAAGCTGAGTGGAATAGGCCTTGGTACTGGCGACGGAAATTTCCGGGCCCGCATCACAGTAGAGGACCTTGTCGCTTTCGCGATCTACGCTGGAGCCTACCACATTGGTAATGGCGAGGACTTTAGCGCCTCGTTGTTTCGCTTCCCGAAGGACGGCGAGGGTGTCGCCGGTTTCGCCCGATTGGCTCACGACGATGAGTAGACTCTTTTCATTTAAGAATTTCATATTGTAGCGGAACTCCGAAGCGATATCGGCGGTAATTTCTTTGCCGATAGCATCTTCTATGGCGCGCTTACCCACTTGAGAAGCGTGGAAGGCTGTGCCGCAAGCGGAAATATAAATGTGATCGAAACCTTCAAGTTCTTCTTTTGTAAAGGATTGATCCTTAAGATCGATAAAGCCGTCGGTTACTTTACGGCGCAAACAATCTTTAATCGCCTTCGGTTGCTCGTAAATTTCTTTGAGCATGTAGTGATCGAATCCTTCTTTTCCGGCACTTTCCATGCTCCATTCCACTTTTTTAACGGGGCGTTCTACAGGTTTTCCTCCGTTAAAAATATGGTAGCCTTCGCCGTCAATGGTGACCACATCGTCGTTTTCAAGATAAATCACATCGCGCGTATAGGCGAGAAGAGCGGGAACATCCGATGCGGCAAAAATGCCGTCGTCACAAAGTCCCAAAATTAACGGGGATTCGCGACGTGTGACGATAAGCTTTTCGGGATCATCACCGGATAGAACCGCCAAGCTGAAAGTACCGGTCAGTTCTTTTATGGATTCTTCGACAGCCGCTTTTAAATCGCCTTTAAACTTAGACGCAATTAAATTGGCGACCACTTCCGTATCGGTATCCGAATTGAAAGTGAAGCCTTTTTTAATCAAATCATCTTTTAAGGTTTGGAAATTTTCAATAATCCCGTTGTGTACGACGGCTATTTTTCCGTCGCTGCTTACATGAGGGTGGGCATTGGATTCCGTCGGGACGCCGTGGGTAGCCCAACGGGTGTGTCCGATACCCACATTGCCCTTTAACGGGTGTTTTTCAAGCTTTTCTTCGAGAGCGCCCAATCGGCCCGCAGCTTTTGTGACGCAAAGCTTTCCGTCGTCGATGACGGCAATACCTGCGCTGTCGTACCCGCGATACTCTAATTTTTCAAGGCCTTGAATAATACGTTCTTCCGCATTTTTCGAGCCGTTAAATGCTACAATTCCACACATAATATCCTCCTTATTTGAGGGGGAGCTGCCGTATTGATTTTGTGCAACGGTTGCCCGATGTTTTGTACAATACTAAGGTTGCAGACCTATGAAGCATCCGCCGATGATTTCGATCACTTCATTCCTCGTCCACCATATAGGTGCTGGCGCTTGATCGTCTTCTCCCCATCATTTTAGTTTAGTATCTTGTATTATATCATAGTCTGATAAAAGGTTAAATAAAGGGAATCTTGACGCTTTCCCTCGGTCTTGTTATCATAAATTGATATGATTTTCCGAAAAGATCACTTATTCAACATAGGAGGTTGACATGACAGAAGAAAATAAAGTACTTGCTTCGGTAGACGGAATGGACATTCACGAATCCGACGTCGATGCTTATTTAAAGAGCATGAATCCCCAAATGGCTATGCAATTCCAAGGGGAAGAAGGTAAAAAACACGTATTGGACGAATTGATTCGCCAAGAGCTTTTATTAAAAGATGCCCTCGACAATAAAATGGATGAAGAAGAAGAATTTAAGAAGGTGTTTGAAGATACGAAACGTTCCTTATTAAAATCCTACAACTTCTCCAAAGCCATTGAAGGCGTGGAAGTTTCCGACGACGAAACGAAAGCTTTTTATGACGAAAACAAACAGTTCTTTAAAAAGCCCGAATCCGTTCATGCCGCTCATATTTTAGTGGACAACGAAGACAAGGCAAAGGAAATCGCGCAAAAATTAGATGAAGGCGCTGATTTTGAAGAACTCGCCAAAGAACACTCCACCTGCCCCTCCAGCGAAAGAGGCGGCGACCTCGGCAGTTTCGGTCGCGGTCAAATGGTTCCCGAATTCGACGAAAAAGTTTTCGCCATGAAAGACGGCACCATTTCCGAACCGGTTAAAACGCAATTCGGTTACCACATTATTAAACGCATCGGCAGCGAGCCGGAAGTCGTTCGCGATTACGATGAAGTAAAGAGCGAAATCAATATGGAAATTACCCGTCGTAAACAACAAGAAAAATACTTGGAAAAAGTAAATGGCCTTGAAAAGAAATACAATGTCGTAAGAAAATAAAGAAAGTGGCTTCGGCCACTTTTTTTGTGTGCTCAAATGTGATCTTAGATTTTGCTGTGAGAGCGTTTTCGAAATAGTATGTTATAATATAGACTATCAGGAGGACATTTTAATGGAACAAGATTTATTCGCGTTTATCGATCGCGCCACGGAACTTTTAAAGATCAAAATGGATCAC
This sequence comes from Aedoeadaptatus coxii, assembly GCF_001553115.1. Lineage (GTDB taxonomy): Bacteria > Bacillota > Clostridia > Tissierellales > Peptoniphilaceae > Aedoeadaptatus > Aedoeadaptatus coxii. The sequence continues at coordinate 196,264 of NZ_KQ960182.1, read as the reverse complement.
ATCGTCGCCTTAAACCGCGAGCTGGAGAATTTCTTCGTCGTGGAATTCGGCGATATGGACAGCTTCCTGGCCGTAAACTCTCGGATCAAGTCTCCGAACTCCTTACGCGAAAAAATTATACGCAATAATTTTTACATGTACTACGATAGCCCCCTTAAAATGATGTTTGCCATTCAGGATATTGTCGGTCTTAGAATCGAGTGTCGATTTACAGACGACGAGGTGGGAATTTATCGGGCTATTTTAGAAAAGTTTAATATTCCGGCGGGGGACGGTTACTACCGCTCGCCGGGACATAAACACATATATTTGAACTTGGATACCTTCCAACCTATGTTGCAGAAAAACGGGTTCGGGATTTATAAAATCGACGGTTACATCGTAGATGAAGGTTTTAAATTAAAGTTTGAGCTCCAAATCAAGTCTCTGGTCAATGTATTCTGGGGCGAAATTGATCACAAAGTGCTCTATAAAAACTTTAACTACATGCTTACGGAAGATTTCTTTGAAGACATTATGCACTCTATTAAAGACAACCTCGCCATGATCGACCGCCAGCTGAAAATACTTTATGAACACGTGAATGATATGGATTCTTCAGCTGCCGTCACCAATCACAATCAGGTAAAGAGTTTGCTTTCAAAAATCATTCACGACATTTTCATTGGATGGGTGCGAAAGGATTTAGGCTTTGTCGTCGATTTAAACGACATTTCCGATATTGCCGTCGATTATCTCGTTTATAAAAACCACTATCTTTTGGATTATGACGACGGCGAAAACTTCATTCGTCTCCTTAATCGCGTAAACACTATTGAACAAGACAGTTTTAATGTAGAGGAGTTAGTAGTTCTCGACAGACGACCGATTTTTTCAACGGATTTTACTTCCCGAGTGGGAAGTGCCGTTTACGACGTGCTCAATAGGGATTTTAGCTGGAGCCTATTCTTTAAAATCGTTACGGCCATGGAGCAAAATGATCCGAGAAGTGATTTCGAAGAATTTTTCCGATATATGGAAAAAAGACTTATAAAAACAATTCAAACCGAAATTAAAAAAGATTCCTTTAGCGAGGAAGAATTTAGTGTCATCGAGAGCTTTGTTTTGGATTGTTTAGCAAGTAATTTTGAAAGCGACCCGTCGTTTGACAATCTAACCGAGGGGTGTTTCAAACAATCTCGCCACACCATGGCGCAATTTTTCAGAAACATCAATACCTTTAATGACTTTAAGGACAATCGAGAGCGCATTGAGCGCATGCTCAGACATTAGGAGGTATTATGGCAAACATTGTCTTGGCAGGAGGCTGCTTTTGGGGACTCGAAGAATATTTTCAACGAACCGAGGGTGTCCTGGAAACGCAGGTGGGTTACGCGAACTCCAATATCGATCACCCGAGCTATGAAGAGGTTTGTGCGGGAAAGAGTAAAGCCGCCGAGGCCGTTAAAATTGAATACGATGAAAGGATTTTGCCCACACAAAAGCTTTTGAATATTTTCTACTCCATTATCGATCCCTACAGCTATTTCAGGCAGGGAATGGACATCGGCAGACAGTATCGCACGGGAATTTATTACGAGCCTGGGGATGAACGAAAAGCTTTGTTCTTAAAAGATAAAGAAGACCGTCAAAAACAATCGACGCGAAAAATTTGGGTGGAGGTGGAGCCTTTGGATAATTTCTGGCCGGCGGAAGAATACCATCAACGTTATCTTCAAAAAAATCCGGGCGGCTATTGCCATATTCCTTTGCCCGATAAAGTTGAAAAGTAATGACGAGTTTCGTCTTTTCGTGTAAGATAAAGAAGAGGTGATATTGTGATAAAAGGATTAAAGGGAGATTCTCCCGTACTCAAGTTTTTTGCCGACATTACGGATATTCCACGATGCAGCAAAAATGAAGAACAAATCAGCAACTATTTGAAACAGTGGGCTCTTGATCGCAAGCTCGAAGTGATTCAAGATCACGTCAATAACATTATTATTAAAAAGCCTGCGTCGAAAGGTTATGAAGAAGAACCGATTACGATTTTGCAGGGCCACATGGATATGGTTTGCGGCGCGATAAAGGGCTATGAACACAATTTCTGCTCCGACCCCATTGAAGCGGTCGTCGAAGGGGATCGCATTATCGCCAAGAACACGACACTCGGCGCAGACGACGGCATCGCCATTGCGATGATGCTCGCGTTATTAGACGGCGATTATCCCCATCCGGCGCTCGAATGTTTAATCACTGTTGATGAAGAAACCAATATGACCGGCGCCCATGAATTGGAAGGCGAACACCTTCAAGGTCGCCGTTTAATCAATATCGACTCGGAAGAAGAAGGCATTATTACCGTCGGTTGTGCCGGCGGACTCATTAACAATGTCGTCTTCCAAAAAGAATTCAAAGAAACAGAAAAAGCTACATTCCTGAAAGTGGAACTCGGCGGTCTGCGCGGCGGACACTCCGGAAGCGACATTCAAGAAGCCAGGGGAAACGCAATTATACTTTTAGCCAGAATCTTAAAAATGGCCTATGAACATCACGACTTCGATATAGCCGACTTCCACGGAGGCTCCCGACCCAACGTCATACCTCAAGATGCCGAAGCTGTTATCGCTCTCGAAAGCGAGGAAATCGACGGCGTCGTAAAGGCTTTAAACGAAGCGGCGGACATTATTAAGAGCGAATACATTGCCACTGATCCGAACGCACATTTGACCATTACGGAAGCGCCTTCTCAAAAAGTGTTGACCCGAAAAGTTTCCGACGGTATTCTAAATTACCTCGTTACCACGCCGAACGGCGTCAATACCTTTAGCAAAAAAATCGAAGGCTTGGTAGAATCTTCCACCAATATCGGCGCTGCTATCAGCTCCGACGACACTTTCGCTTTCTCTTCTCAAATTCGAAGCGATGTGGAAACGAAGATTCTGGAAATTGCCATGAAGAATCGTACGGCGGCGGAAGTAAACGGCGGCGTATTTGAAAAGCTTTCGGCCTATAAACCCTGGGAATACGCCGAAGAATCTCCCTTAAGAGAGAAAGCCGTTAAAATCTGGAAAGACCTTACAGGCGATGAACCGACGGTGGAAATGATCCACGCCGGCTTGGAATGTGGTATTCTACAAGACAGTATCGCTAAGATGGATATGATTTCCATCGGCCCGGATATGGACGGCGTCCATGCACCCGGAGAAAACTTATCGATTCAATCGACGGAAAAGATATTTAACTATCTTTTGAAATTATTAGAACTGAAAGGATAATTATGAGCCACGAACACCATCACGATCACGACTGCAACTGTGGTCACGATCACCACAACGAAGAAGTAGAAGTCATTACCCTTACCTTAGATGATGACAGCGAATTGGAATGTGCCGTTATCGGCATTTTCCCCTTCGAAGAAAAAGATTATATTGCCCTTATGCCTCTTGACGGCGATGAAGTCGATGAAGATGCGTCGGTACTTCTTTACGAATACAATGAAGTCGGTGACGATGATTTGGAACTCGTTTTTATCGAAGATGAAGACTACTTCAATAAAGTAGCCGACGAATTCGAAGCCCTCTACGCAGACGAAGACGACGAGTAGGGAGTTCACTATTACGACGTTACCTTATCTAAGTTACGGAGCGTATTCGCAAAAAACCTACGGTATGAAAGTTTACAAAATCCCCATTCACTTAAAAGGTACCTGCCCTAATCGGGACGGTACCAAGGGAAGGGGAGGCTGTATATTTTGTGGCGAGGAAGGCGGAAGTTTCGACTGGGTTCAGGGAAGTATAAGAGAGCAATATCGCCAGAACAAAGAGCGTATCGCCAAGCGCTACAAAGCGAAGGGCTTTATCGCTTATTTTCAAAATTTCACGGGCACCTATCTTCCAATCGAAGACTTTCGAAAAAGTTTGGAGGAGATTGCCCTTGAACATCCTCTCGGCGTATCCATTTCGACGCGGCCCGATTGTTTGGGAGACGAATACCTTGATTGCGCGGAAACTTTATTCGGCGCAGACAATGTGACGTTTGAACTGGGTCTTCAATCGGCTAACGACGAGACTCTCGCCCTTTTAAATCGAGGCCACAGTGTAGAAGACTATCGTCGCGGCGCTTGTCACTTAAAGGAAAGAGGCTTTCGCTTATCGACCCATATGATTTTGGATCTGCCCTGGGACGATGACGAGGATATTGTAGAAGGCGCAAAGCTTTTAAACCGTGTTCGATCCGACGAGGTTAAAATTCATAACCTTTACGTTCCCAAGGGAACGAAACTTGCCGAATTATATCGTTCAGGTGAATTTCAACCGATACAAATGGAATCGTTCATGGAAAGGGTCATTATGTTTTTGGAGCATCTCGATCCCGAAATGGTGATCGGAAGAATGCTTGGAAGGGCTCCCGAAGAGAATGTTCTCTTCGCCAATTGGGGCCGTAGTTGGTTTTATATACGCGATGAAATCATTCGTCGCATGGAACGGGAAGGCAGGCGACAAGGTCGCTTGTTCCGGTAAAGAAAGGAAGATAATCATGATTCGTTACATCTTAGGAGCAAAAGGCGCAGGTAAAACAAAATGGCTTATCGATCATGCAAATGAAGATCACGAAGGCGGCAACGGAAACATTGCCTTTGTAGAAGTAGACGACGATCACATTTTCAGTCTCGATTACAATGTACGTCTTATTAATGCAACTAATTACGGTTTAACCACACTGGATCATTTCTACGGCTTTATTTGCGGTATGCTCGCCATGGACTATGATTTACAAAAAATTTACGTCGACGGCATTTACAAAGTCATCGATCTTACCATTGAAGACTTGGAAGACCTTACCAAACGCTTGGAAGCACTTAAAGTTGAAAACTGCAAAGTTTACATTAATGTGGACTATGTAGAAAGCGAAATGCCGGACAGCTTAAAAGAATTTTGTGAAGAAGTTTCTCTCGAAGCATAGGTTTTAGACAGGGGATCGTATGAAGTCAAACAAAAACATCGTCCGCGTGATTGCCATTATTTTATGTATTGCTATGCTTTTACCGGTACTGATCAATGCCTTTTTCTGATGACAGTATACTAATGGAGCCAATATGCGATAAGTGGTTTCAACATTTCATTGAACGACGCCTTGCGTTGATTCGCGCGTACGAGCGAGGTGATTTAAATAAAAAAGAGTTTTTAAAGTCCAATTTAAAAGACATCGATAATTGCAATGTACGTCCTTTTTTTATCGTAGACCGCTTGGAGAAGGGGATCTTCAACTATCAGTATTACAATGCCTTGGCGAAACACTATCGCATGGAGGCGCGAAAAGTGAAGCATTGCCGACGCTCTAAGAGGGACTACACCCACTATTTGTCTCTCGCGGAAAAATACTACGGTAAAAAAGACGAGACGATTCTGGATATCCTTAAATTCATGAATTACGATGCTCTTTACGGCTATTTCATTCATTGCCAAAATAAAAAATTGGAAGATCAACTCTTTGAAATCGTGTTTGTCGATTACCCCGAGTATATTTTGCACTCAAAATCGAAACGCATATACGAAATCCTCTGCGATCACAATGTGTTTCACAAGGAGAAGAAGCGTTCAATAATCGATAGTTACATTAACGACAGTTACTAAATGGAAGAGAGGGGTACTTTGGATTACAAAAATTTACAGGTGAGCGATCCTGCAATTTATGAACTTATTCAAAAAGAGACGGAGCGTCAGCAATCCCATATCGAACTGATTGCATCGGAAAATTTTGTTTCGAAATCCGTCATGGAAGCGATGGGATCTCCGCTCACTAATAAATATGCCGAGGGACTCCCCGGGAAGCGCTATTACGGCGGATGTGAAGTGGTGGATCAAGTGGAGCAATTGGCAATTGATCGCTTGAAGGCTCTTTACGGAGCGGATCACGCCAATGTTCAACCCCATAGCGGCGCCAATGCCAATATGGCGGTATACCTCGGTTTACTAAAACCGGGTGATCGTATTCTCGGTATGAACTTAAGTCAAGGCGGCCACTTATCTCACGGAAGCCCGGTCAATATTTCGGGCAAATATTTTGACGTCGTGGACTACGGCGTGGATAAAGATACGCAGCGCATCGATTACGATGCCTTTGAACACGCCGTTAAAGAATACAAACCGAAGCTCGTCATCGGCGGAGCATCGGCTTATCCTCGAAAAATCGACTTTAAGCGCATGGCGGATATCGTAAAAGCGAGCGGCGCCTATTTTATGGTGGACATGGCGCATATTGCCGGCTTAGTCGCCACAGGTTATCACGAAAACCCTGTGGACTACGCCGATGTGGTAACGACCACGACTCATAAAACACTTCGCGGCCCACGGGGCGGGGCGATTTTATGCAGAGAAGAACTCGCCAAGACTATCGACAAGGCCGTGTTCCCCGGACTACAAGGCGGCCCCTTGGAACACGTCATCGCAGCTAAGGCGGTATCCTTTCATGAAGCAGCTCAACCGGAATTTAAAACCTATTGCGGTCAAATTATTGCCAACGCAAAGGCTATGGAAAAAGTCTTTTTGGAAGAAGGCATCGATCTGGTTTCCGGCGGCACCGACAATCACTTGCTCCTCATCGACGTACGTTCGTTGAACATGACGGGTAAAGAGGCCGAAGCCCTTTTAAACGAAAGCGGTCTCGCCGTCAACAAAAATACCATTCCTTTCGATCCCGAAAGCCCGATGGTAACCAGCGGTATTCGCATCGGTACACCTGCCATGACGACGATCGGCGCTAAGGAAGAAGATGCAGCCTTTGTCGCAAAGATTATGGCCGATGTTATGAAAAAATCCATCGACTCCACGGAAGCGAAAGCTCGCGTCAAAACTTTCTGCGACAAGTTTCCCCTATACAAATAATGAAAGGACTCTTAGGAGTCCTTTTTCATTTGCGCCGGTCTTTCAACCTGCGTTGAAAGCTTAATTTAGCGATGTTATAATAAACAGTAATGGATAAAACTTTAATCGTACGGCTACGATAAAATAAATTGCGGAGGTGAGCGGCAATGGAAAGACCGATCGTTTGTATTTTAGGCCGCCCAAATGTAGGGAAGAGCACACTTTTTAATGTGCTGACACAATCAAAAATTTCAATAACCGAAGATACGCCCGGCGTAACTCGGGATCGTATATATGCCAAGGCAACGTGGCTAAATCACGAATTTACATTAATCGACACAGGTGGGCTGGATCCTTCTTCTGACGAAGTATTTATGCCTGAAATTATCGCCCAAGCGGAAGTGGCTGTAGAAAACGCGGAGGTCATTCTCTTTCTCGTCGACGGAAAAGACGGGTTAACGGAAGTGGACAGAGAAGTGGCGGACTACATTCGTCGCTTCGGCAAAAAAGTGCTCCTCGTCATTAATAAAATGGATTCCAAACTGGCTCGAGATCATTTGTACGATTTCTACGAGTTAGGTCTCGGCGAACCTTTTATTATCAGCGCCGAACAATCTCGCGGCATCGGCGATCTACTCGATGCCACTGTGGCATCTTTCCCTGAAGTCGACGATGACGACCATCGTGACGAAATTAAAGTGGCCTTTATCGGCAAACCTAATGCCGGGAAATCCTCTTTGGTAAATCGTATTTTAGGCGAAGAACGCTCCATCGTTACGAATATTCCGGGCACGACGCGGGATTCGATTCACTCTTTCTTCGAATACGAAGAAACGGATTACGTCTTAATCGATACGGCCGGCCTTAGAAAGCGCAAGAAGATCAATGAAAAAGTAGAGCGCTATTCCGTCGTACGCACGTTACGCAGCATCGAACTTGCCGATGTCTGCGTGCTTCTCGTAGATGCGACAGAGGGTATAAGTGAGCAGGATTCCAAAATCGCAGGCTACGCCCACGACAACAAGAAGGCCATGATTATTGCCGTCAATAAGTGGGATGCCGTGGAAAAAGATACCTACACCATGAAACATTTCGAAGCGGAGGTTCGACGAGAGCTTCCTTTCCTGAATTATGCCCCCATGATTTTCATTTCGGCATTAAAAGGTACGCGGGTTAAGAAACTTCTGGATCTTATTCACGTGGTCAATAATAATTATTCGCTTCGCATACAAACAGGTGTGCTGAACGACATTATGAACCGCGCGGTCTTAATGAATCAGCCGCCCAGCGATAAGGGCAAGCGGGGCAAATTGTATTACGCCACACAGGTTTCAGCCCGTCCGCCGAAATTTGTGCTTTCGGTGAATGATAAGGAATTATTCCACTTCACCTATCTACGCTTTCTGGAAAATCAAATTCGTGCGGCCTATCGTTTCGACGGCGTGCCCATTATTATGGAACTTAAAAACCGATGAAGACGGCACTACTTTTCTTTTTATGTTATTTGATCGGCACCATTTCCGGCGCCTACATTGTGGGCATGCTCTTTCGTCATAAAGACATTCGTAAGGAAGGGAGCGGCAACGCCGGAACGACAAATGCTATACGGGTCATGGGCAAGAAATTAGGCTATACGACATTTGCCATCGACGTATTAAAGGGCGTTGCGGTCATGCTATGGGTAGCGCCTATGCTCGACGAATCCATTCGTCTCTTCGCAACACTTTTTGTCGTACTGGGTCATGATTACCCCTTTTATTTAGGCTTTCGCGGCGGAAAAGGCATCGCCACAACCTTCGGCGCATGGGGTACCATTGCGCCGCTATATGTAGCCATTGCCGCTGTAGGCGGTATTTTGACCGGGAAAATTAGCCGCTATGTAAGTTTAGGTTCTTTGGCATTTCTTTCCGTCGTGTCGATTTTAATGATTTTTTCTTGGAGAGGTAGCACATGGAATGTGCTTGCTATCGTACTCGTTTGGATTCTCGGCTTCCTTCGCCATCGCAGCAACATACAACGCATAAGAGAAGGAACAGAGAATAAAGTGGGAGGTTGATTGTTTGAACATCGGAGTTATCGGATCGGGTAGCTGGGGGAGCGCCATAGGAAATTTATTGGCGACCATCGGCCACGACGTTCATATGTATACCAGAAGCGACGAGCAATATCGTCGCATGAAAGAGTATGGCGACAACCCTCATTATTTAAAAGATTTTCACTTTGCCCCTTCCGTTCAATTTCACTGTAATTTCGACGAAGCTGTTCGAGATACGGACGTAATTGTCCTTGCCGTACCTACAGCCGCTATTCGGGAGACGATGGAAAAGATCAGAGACAACGGATCCCGCGCTATTATCGTCAATTTAGCAAAGGGATTGGAGCAAGGGAGCCATTTACGGGTATCGGAAATAGCGAAAGCTATTCTTCCCGAAAATCCTTTTGTCGTCTTATCCGGGCCCTCCCATGCGGAAGAGGTGGCCAAGCTTTTGCCCACTACCGTTCTCGTGTGTTCGGAAAATAAGGACATCGCCCTTAAAGTTCAAGATCTCTTTACATACGATGCCTTTCGCGTCTATGTGCAAGACGACATGATCGGCGTCGAAATAGGCGGTGCGCTAAAAAATATTATTGCATTAGGTGCCGGCTTATCGGACGGATTAGGTTACGGCGACAACGCCAAGGCGGCCCTTATGACGCGAGGTATTACGGAAATTCAGCGCCTTGGCATCGCCTTAGGCGCCAAGCCCGTAACCTTCCAAGGGCTTTCTGGGATTGGCGATTTAATTGTAACCTGTACCAGCGTTCACAGCCGCAATTGGCAATTCGGGAATCGTATCGGCAAGGGCATGGATGTAGAGGAAGCCATCGAGGATATCGGTCAGGTTGTAGAAGGTTATAAGACCACAAAAGCTGCCTACGAATTGGCGAAGGATATGGGAATCGAAATGCCCATTACGGAAAAGCTGTACAAGGTTCTCTACGGCGGACTTGAACCGCGCCGTGCCGTTTTGGATCTTATGCAACGACCCAATAAACACGAAAACGAGAAGATCTTTTTATTATGAAGCGACCGGGAAATTACAAAACAAAACTGCGACGCAAACGTCGATCGAAAATGCGTCGACGGCGACTTTTATTCTTCCTCTTAGCATTGATGATCGTCGCCGCCATTTCCTTTCTTATCTACACTAAATTTGTGGTGGCACCTAAAACGGCTATGCCGCAGGTCGTGGAATATCGTGATGTGGTAAAAGGCAAAGGATACTTGATTTTTGATGAGAAAGTCGTTTTTACAAAAGCCAACGGCATCGCCATTTACAATGTGCAAGAGGGAAAAAAAGTAGCTAAAAACGTCGCCGTGGCGGATATTAACGTCATGAACGACAACTCCAAGGTGAAGGATCAATTAATCCGCATTCAGGCAGCTATCGATTTTAAAAACGACAGTTCAAATGAGGAGGAAAAAGAAGACAAACAGCGTGAGGATGAGACGGTCATTCGTAACATTCAACGCTTTATTCGCGACGAAGATTATGAAAAACTTGTCTCCTCCATTAACACCTTGGATTTAAGTACGAAACATACGGTAAATGTTTCGGAATTGAACGAGCTTTTAAAGCTTTCCATTTCAGATCTTGAAGAAGAAAAAGAAAAGCTTACGGAAAAGATCGCCTCTACGAGCAACGATTATAAATCACCCATATCCGGCATCGTCAGCTATACGTTCGATGATTTCAAAAAAGACCTATCCCTTGAACTCCCCGATGAAACCTTTACGGCGGATTACTTGAAAAAGGTCAACGTAACCGAAATTACGAGGGGAAAGAGCAAGGTCAAGGAGAAGAGAGCCTTCTTCCGCTGTATCGGCGATACTTTTTATAAAATTGCACTTCCCATCGACGATGTGCGACTCTTGAGCCCTTATGTCGGAAAATTTGTACCCGTACGTATCGGAAAAGTTATGACTCAAGCATACGTTAAGGACATTAATGAAGATGACAGTGGCACCGTCGCCATTTTGGAATTAAAAGACCACCTGCAACAAGTTTACGTACCTCGAAATCAAAAGGTAGTGGTCATTAAGGACACCCTTCCGGCAGTAAAAGTGCCGAAAGAGGCCGTCGTAAAAGGTAAAAAAGGTCAGATGGGCGTTTACGTTAACGCCGTACGCCACTTCGTAAAATTTATTCCCGTCGACGTATTAGCGGTGCGAGGGAATTATGCCATATTAAGTCTGGGCGACAGCAAACAAACCGTAGCCGTTTCAGGCGGCAAGCGCGGCAAAACCATTCGCCCGAATGATGAGATTATTACCGAGCCTAAAAAAGTAAATCGGGATAAGATAGTGTATCAATAAGGAGTTGGTAAATTTGTCCGTTATGGAAGAGAATCTGAAGCGCGTGCGCGAAGAAATAGAGAAAAGCCGTGAGCACAGCGTAACAGGCGAAGAGGTAAAACTCATTGCCGTTACGAAAACCCACGGCGTCGATGCTATTGAGGAAGCCATTAAACTCGGCGTTACCGATATTGGAGAAAACAAAGTTCAAGAGCTTACGGAAAAAATGGACATTATCGGCGATAAGGTTCGCTATCATATGATTGGAAACTTGCAATCAAATAAGGTAAAATATATCTATCGAGATGTCGCTCTAATTCATTCGCTGGATCGTTTGTCTCTGGCAAAGGAAATTGAAAAGCGCGCCGAGCAAACCGATCATATTGTTCCCTGTTTGGTACAGGTCAATATAGGCGATGAAGCTTCCAAGGGGGGCTTGGCTTACGACGGCGTGTTGCCTTTTTTAGAATCCATTCTCGACTATGAACACATCAAAGTCGAAGGATTAATGGCAATTGCACCGAATGTAGAGGATGAGGCGTATTTAAGAAAACTATTTCGAAAAATGTTCGCCCTCAAAGAAGACATTGAAAGACGCCGGTATGAAGGGGTTCATATGAATCATCTTTCCATGGGCATGAGTAATGATTTTACCATTGCCATTGAAGAAGGCGCGAACATGGTACGTGTGGGCAGTCGTATTTTTGGAAAACGACATTATTAAGGAGGAAGACATGGCAGATTTCGGCAGTAAATTAAAAAAAGCATTTGGTTTTGGTGACGATTACGATTACGATGACGAGTACGAATACACAGAAGATGAGAAATTCCAAACAACGGAAGTAGAACCTATTACGACGACTCGTACACAAAAAGCGGCTCCTTCCGTTCGCCACAAAGATAACGGCAGCGTCCTCAGTATTCAAACCAAGGCGTCAATGGTTATTACCATTCACGAACCTTTAAGTTACGATGAGTCGCCGAAGATTGTAGACGATCTTAAAGAACACAAGGCTGTCGTTTTAAACTTTGAACAATTGGATCTCGACGTTAAACGGGAAATTTTCGATTTCGTAAACGGCGCTCTTTATGCCATCGAAGGCAAGATTCAAAAGGTAAACAAAGACATTTTCATTCTTGCACCGGCAAACATCGCCATCGACGGTTTAAAAGAAGAGCTTCAAAACTCGGGCATTTTCCCCTGGTAATATGCTCGACAAGAATTTAATCTTACAACATATTCAAGAACCTGAAAAAATCACTATGCTGCGTCATATCCTTGATTTACCGGAGATCGCTTCGAGAAATTATACAGTGACAGCTAGTGATTTTTTAGATCCTTACGAGCAACGACTCGTACAATCCATTCTTCATCATTTTCCCGATGTCGACGCCCATTTCTATCCGGAAGGGGAGAGAGAACGTAAAATCATCGTATTTTCACCGCCCTTTGTCGAAACGAGCGAGGAAGTGGTAGCCTTTAAATTTCAGCCTAAGGAAGAAGTGAGCCATCGGGAGGTTTTGGGATCAATAGTATCCATCGGCATCGAGAGAAGCAAAATCGGCGACATTGTCATAGAAGACGGAGTCTATGTCTTTGCAAAAAGGGAAATTGCCAATTTCATCGCACTCACCCTAACAAAAATAAGACATCAGCCGGTAAAGGGGGAATTGATTCCGGTTGACGACGTACCCGTTCCCGAAGAGCCTTGGCTAAAAAATACGGCGGTAGTACAATCCATGCGAATCGACGCCGTCGTGCGTGCCGTTACACATTTTTCACGAGATGATATTCGGGGAAAACTCGCTAAAGGCTTTATTAAAATTAACTTTAAGTCGATTAAAAAGGCTCATGAAGAAGTTAAGCCGGGGGATCTCTTGTCGGTTAGAGGCTTTGGCCGCATCGCCGTATTCGATGATATAGCCGTAACGAAAAAGGGAAAAGTCAGATTTACCTACGGAACATTATAACAATAGGAGAACTATGGTCAGTATATTATTAATTGCACTTATCGCGCTGGACCAACTAAGTAAATTGTGGGTTCTTGCCAATTTAAAAGGAGCGGAAGCTATGGAAATCATTCCTAATTTCTTCCAACTCCTTTACGTGGAAAATCGCGGAGCCGCCTTCGGTATTTTACAAGACGGGCGTCCGCTTTTTATCGTGATTACCCTCGCCGTTATCGGCGGTTTGGTTTACGGCCTTTACGGCAAACGACACGAACTTAGCCGCGTCATGGAAATAGCCCTTGTCTTAATCTTAGCCGGCGCCATCGGAAACTTTATCGATCGATTGCGTCTACACTATGTCGTAGACTTTTTATCCTTCGACTTTTTCGGCCATCCCTTTGCCGTTTTTAATTTGGCAGACAGCATGATTGTCATCGGCACTCTTCTTCTTATCATTCAATTATTTTTGAAAGAAGAGAAAGCGTCATGAAGACCCGTTTATTTGTAGCTGACCGGGGTGGTGTTCGTCTGGATATCTATTTGGCGGATCAGCTGGAAATGAATCGCTCCCAAATAAAAAACGGCATAACATCCGGTCGAATTCTCGTCAACGGAAAAAAAGTAAAGGCGGGCTACAGTTTAAAAACGGGGGATGAAATTCACTTCGAGGAAGAAGAGGAGCACGTGATCGAGCCGAAAGATTTAGGCGTGAACATACTCTACGAAGACGACTACATTGCCTGCGTTGACAAACCTTACGGCCTCGTCGTGCACCCCGGCGCCGGGGAAGAAGAGGAAACCCTGGTTCATCACATCCTCTGGCGTTTCGGCAAAGTGGCAAAGGGCAGCGATCCCTTGCGACCCGGCATCGTTCATCGCCTGGACAAAGACACCTCCGGCGTCATGGTCGTCGCCAAGACAGACGAAGCCTATGACGGCCTTATAGAATGTTTTAAAACGCGAGCCGTGGAAAAACGCTACGACGCCATTTGCCACGGTGTGATTCGTGAAATGGGAACCATCGATTCTCCCATAGGTCGTGATCCTCGCCGTCGCACACAAATGGCGGTGAACGTTCATCCATCCAAACCTGCTCACACGATTTACGAGCCGGTCATGGGTTTTCGCGATTCCACATTATTAAAGGTGCAGATTTTAACGGGAAGAACCCATCAAATTCGCGTTCACTTGCAATCTATACATCACCCCGTGGTCGGAGATCCCATTTACGGCGTTAAAAGAGAACGTAACGGAAAGCTTCTGCTTCACAGTGCAAGCATCAAATTTCGCCACCCCATAACCGACGAAATAATCTATGCGGAAGCTCCCATGCCGGAACGTTTACTTTCATATATACGAAAGGAGGAAGGCGACCTATGCATAAAATACTAGACGAACTGGCCATTAAGCGCGCCATCGCCCGCATTGCCAACGAAATAATCGAAAGCAATAAAGGGCTCGACGACGTGGTGTTGATCGGCATCATAACGAGGGGAGAATTTTTGGCTCGTCGCCTTTGTGAAAAGCTGGAGGAAATTGAAAACATTCGCGTCCCCGTCTACAGTCTTAATCCGGAATTTTTCCGAGATGATCGTCGCCATCACGATTTTACAGTCATGGACTTTATGGGAAAAATCGACGATAAGCGCGTCGTATTAGTTGACGACGTACTTTACACCGGCAGGACAGTGCGCGCCGCTATGGATGCCTTAATGGTGAAAGATCGTCCGCGATCGGTACAGCTGGTAGGTCTCGTGGACAGAGGCCATCGGGAACTCCCCATTCGCGGTGATTTTATCGGAAAAAATGTTCCCACATCCCAATCGGAAAAAATAATCGTTCATTTAAAAGAATACGACGGGGAAGACGTCGTGTATGTATCGGAATGAGAAGAATAAAACTCACGCATCGAAAAGGTGCGTGAGTTTTTGCATTTAGAGCAAATCGATTCGCGTCTCTCTCGGTTTGCGATCGGAGGTAAAGACTTTGTCGATGGCGTCGATGATCTGTCTGCGAACGGTTTTGGATTTAGTAATGATCATGTCATCGCTGACGCCGGTGCAGTAGTTAACGACGTGATTGATGTTGGCGTAGTGAAGGCCAAGTTCCCTTGCAAGGACTACTTCCGGAACATTGGTCATGCCTACGACGTCGCCGCCGATGGATGCGTAAAATTTTATTTCCGCTTTCGATTCAAAGCGAGGGCCTTCTGTAGAAACGTAGACGCCACGTGGCAATGTTTCGCCGAAAGCGCGTTCGAATTCTTCGTTTAGAATAGGATCGTAAGGCGTATCCATGGCGATGTGCTTCGCTTCGTTGTGATCACCGTCATAAAATGTATTGGGTCTTGATTTCGTAAAATCTAAAAAATCTTCCGATAAAACGACGGCGTCGGGGCCGAATTGTTTTTTCAAACTTCCCACGGCACTGATGCCGTAAACTTCCGTGACGCCTAATTCTTTCAGTGCCCAAATGTTGGCGCGGTAAGGTACTTGATGGGGTGGAATGGTATGATCGGCTCCGTGACGGGAGACGAATACGTAGGGTTTGTCTTTTGGAAAAAAGATTTTCGCGTCGCCGTAGGGAGTGTGCATTAATTTTTCTTCGGCGTTTTGAAAGGGGGCTTCAAAGCCTGTTCCGCCGATAATTCCGTAATACATATTGACCTCGTTTCTCTCGTTTCTATTCTTCCGTTATGGTACTATTATACATGGAAAGTGAGGGAAATATGGACTTTGATCGAGATCTTGCCTATATGTTGCAGGCAAAGCACGTGGCCTATTATGAAGACGGATTGGTATCGATTTTAGATCGACGCATTTATCCCGTCAAAATTGAATATGTTCGCTGCAAAACCTATGTAGAGGTTCGCGACGCCATTCGCGCTATGGTGACGCAATCGGCCGGGCCTTATACGGCGGCGGCCATGGGCATGGCGTTGGCGGCGTATGAATCGCGGCATTTAAAAGGCGATGCACGCTATGGATTTTTAAAGGAAGCGGCTCACTGCATTGCCCATGCGCGTCCTACGACGTCGGGGCGAATGGCGCAGGTAACATCGGGCTCTTTGGAAGTGGCAAAAAAATATTTAGACGATGAGCATCTGGATGATATTTTGCGCGATTATGCGCTGAAATCCATGGAGCGGCGCTACAGTGCCATCGATCGCGTGGCAGAGCATTTTATGCCCGTTATTCCCGATGAAGGTACGATCATGACGCAATGTTTCGGCGAAACGATTATCGGTATGTTGGCTCGCCATATTAAAAGGAGCGACAAAAAGATTCGCTTTGTCTGCCCGGAAACCCGTCCTTTTTTACAAGGTGCCCGCTTTACGGCTTCGGTATTTAAGGATATGAACATGGACGTTACGGTGATTACGGATAATATGGTGGCAGCCTATATGGAAAATGAAGGGGTAAGCCTTTTTACTTCAGCGGCGGATTCTATTTGTATGGACGGCACTATTGTCAACAAAGTGGGAACGCATCAAATTGCTATTTTATGCCGACACTTCGCCATTCCCTATTATGCTACGGGAATTCCCGATATGCACATTCATAGCGCGAAGGATATTACCATTGAAATGCGAGATCCTGAAGAAAGTTTATCGGCCCACGGCATAAAGCACACGCTGGATGGCGTAAAGGGTTATTATCCCGCCTTCGATGTGACGCCTCCGGAACTGGTAACCGGTATCGTAACGGATCTCGGCATTTTCGAATCGAATGATTTAAAACGCTATGAAGAATTAAAAGGAGAGGGCGATTTTTATTTCGCCGTGTAATATGGACGCAGATTTAAAACGACAAATCGATTTTATTTATACACTGGAAAAAATGAAGACCGTCTACCGAAGGACCCACTTAGTTTTCGGCGATCGCTACGAAAATGATGCGGAGCATAGCTTTCACATCGCCGCCATGGCGTTGATTTTAAAAGACCATGCGCCGTCCAATGTGGATATAGGACGTGTCGTATCCATGCTCTTATTTCACGATGTAGTGGAAATCGAAGCGGGGGATACTTTCGCGTACGATAAGGAATTAAACAAATCTAAGCGGGAGAGGGAAGTGGCGGCGGCAGACAAGCTATACGGATCGCTTCCGAAAGATTTAGGCGACGAATTTCGAAATTTGTGGGAAGAATTTGAAGCGCAGGAAACGCCGGAATCTCATTTTGCCCTGGCCATGGATCGCATGGAACCCATTCTTTTAAATGCGGCGCGGGACGGCGGCAGCTGGAATGAACACCACATTCGCTACGAGGATGTGTTGGATCGTATTGCGCCCATTAAGCGCTATCCGAAACTCTATGACGTGATTTTAAGAAAAGTAGATGATTATTTTAATGAAGAGGTAAATCATGACAAAGATATTACTGGTTGAAGATGAAACTTCTATTCGCAAATTTATAAAAATCAACTTGGAGCGAGAAGGCTTTGACGTATACGAAGCAGGAAGCGGCGAAGAGGGCCTCGACATCGCCAAAGAAAAACAGCCGGACATCGTCCTGCTCGATATTATGCTTCCGGGAATCGACGGTTTTGAAGTGTGCGATCGCTTGCGCGCATCGTTCCCCGGTCTCGGCATTATTATGCTGACGGCTAAGGCGGAAGATTACGATAAGATTATGGGCCTTCAAAGCGGTACGGACGATTACCTCACAAAGCCCTTTAACCCTACGGAGCTTACTTTGCGCATTAAATCTCTGGAGCGTCGCATTGGAAAGGATGTGGCGGCGAAAAAGGGGAATCGTTATTTGGAAAGCGGCGATTTTAAAATTGATGTTTACGGCCATAAATTTTATAAAGGGGAACGAGAGATCGAACTCACCCCTACGGAACATGAAATCGTCAAGCTTTTCATGAATAATGTCAACCGCGCCCTAAGTCGCGACGAAATTTTAAACGCCGTTTGGGGCGAAGAATTTTTAGGCGACAGTAAAATTGTCGATGTGAACATCCGTCGTTTGCGTTCGAAAATTGAAGAGGATGCCGCCCATCCCGTGTATATTGAAACGGTTTGGGGCGTAGGCTATCGTTGGAAAATAAATAATTGATTCTATGAAACATTCTATTCGAGCGGTCATTACGCGAAATTTCGTCGCCCTTATCCTCTTAACGGTTAGTTTGCTCGACGTATTTTTGATCTTGGGTTTTCGCCAATATACTTATAACGGCGTGCGTTATTATTTGGAACAGCAATTAAACAGTTCCTATTATACTTACGAGCGCTATTTTAAAAACGTCGATTTGGAAATGCTTTTAGAGAGCGATTACAATATGATTTTTAATCAGTCGGGAGGACAGGTGCAGTTAATCGGCAATGATGGGCAGCTCCTTTACGATTCCATCGGCGCCATTAACGACCCCGTTAAAGATTATCCTGATGTGCAATCGGCTTTAAAAGGTCAGAGCGGATCGCGGGTCGGTAAAGTAGCCTATTCCGATACGCCGGTGCTTTCCGTATCCCGTCCTTTGTTTTCGGAAGATCATGGACTCTTAGGCGTCTTGCGCTATACTTCGTCTTTGGCGCCTGCCCATCGATCGGTGTTGACGCTGACGCGGTATTTACTTATGCTTACCTTTTTGGTCATCCTTATTTCGGTAATCGTCAGCCGATTTTTGGCGAAGGGCATAACCAGGCCTATTGAAGAAATTCAATCTACCGCCATTCAGTTGGCGGACGGGCAGTACAAAAAACGGATTTACATGAAGCGCGACGATGAACTGGGGCAGCTCGCCCAATCCATTAATACATTAGCGGCGGAAATCGTGAGGAAGGAGCAGGTGAAGAATGATTTTATTTCTTCCATCAGCCACGAGCTTCGCACGCCCTTAACTTCTATTCGCGGATGGGCCGCTATTTTAAAGGACACGGACCCGGAAGATAAAGAAGTGCTCACGGAAGGCTTTCATATTATCGAAAGCGAAACGGAAAGACTTTCAAAAATGGTGGAGGAGTTATTGGATTTTTCGCGCTATATTTCCGGGCGCATCACCCTTAAAAAGGATCAATTCGACATTACCTCTACCTGCGAAGGCATTTTAAAACAAATGGAACCTAGAGCGCGGAAGCAGGAAATTCATCTGATTAATGAGGTCAACGACGATATTGTTCTCGTTACAGCCGATGAAGATCGTATTCGCCAGGTACTCATTAATCTTATCGACAATGCCATTAAATTTACCGATCCCGGCGGTTGGGTTTTACTGGAGGCTCGGAAAAATTATCCCAATTACGAAATCATCGTTTCCGATAACGGCGTAGGCATGGATGAAAATGAATTGCGCCTTGCCAAAGAAAAATTCTATAAGGGCAAGCATTCCAATTCCCATTCGGGCCTCGGCCTTTCCATTGCGGAAGAGATTATAAAACTCCATAACGGCGAAATTCAAATCGTCTCGGAGAAAAATGTGGGAACGTCGATTCGCGTTTTTATTCCCTTGGAAAACGAGGCTGTATCATGAAACGATTAAAATATTTACTTCTGATGCTATGTGCCCTTATGTTGACATCCTGCACCTCTGTTGACAGGGAATACCAGCTGATCGAGCGCCCGGAAATCAACCGTTCGCCCCTTCAGGGACGGTGGATTGTAACGAGTGTGGAGGCTCAAACAAATGATGCAAATGATCTCCAATCCATTGTCGGCTCCGATGCGATTTTTGCTCCTCACGCCGTGGTGTTTGCGTCTCAAAAAATCGTCGATCCCGAATATACGGTTAAAAAAGGTAAAACTGACTATTTAATGAAAGTAGGGTATAATAAGACGAAAGAAGACCTGGATATTTCAAATGACAGTCTCTTTGTCATTACCATTTACGATAAAGAGCGCCCGCTTTTTACCGTCTATCGCGAAAAAGAGGACGTCGCCTATATCGATATCTATGGTAACTTATTGCAATTGGTTAAGACCAAGCGTAGTCTCGACGATCAACAGCTTCAAAATTTATTGAAAACTTTAAACTCCGATGCGCGATATTATTCCGGCGCTATGGAGAAGTAGGAGGCAGCATGTTATCTAAAATTTCAGAAAGTTTAAACGGCAATTTCACATATTTGATCATTTTGATCCTGGCCGTTATTATCGGTATTGTCGTCACCTTTATTATTAATATGGCCGGTAAGCGCATGCGTTTTTTACGTTATGTACCGGGGCTTGCCCTCGTGTTTATCGGTATGTTTTCCCTGATGATAGTATTGAACCATCTGTTCGACAGGGGAAGCTTAATGAACATTTACGTGGCGCTGGTATGCGTTACGTCGGGAATATGTTCCTTATTATTTGCTCTTTGCATCGGAATTTATAACAAAGACCGCTATCCCGAAATGTATAGCCCCGACGATCGTCGACGTCGCGACGCGTAAAAGAAGCTCCCTTTGCAAAGGGAGCTTTTTAAATGGCTTTTAACAGAATCAACAATAACATTGATAGAATTAGAAAAAGAATATACTAAAAACAGCTCAATCGTAAAACTGAAACGGTTGAGCTGTTTTTTAATTACACATTAAATTTGAAATTGACTACATCGCCATCGACCATGACATAGTCTTTTCCTTCGCTGCGAATCCAGCCTTTTTCCCGAGCATGGGGGATGGAACCGGCTTCTACGAGTTTATCATACGAAATGGTGTCGGCCTTTATAAAGCCACGTTCGATGTCGGTGTGGATTTTACCTGCCGCTTCGGGGGCTTTGGCACCTTTGCGAATGGTCCAAGCGCGTGTTTCCATTTCTCCTGTGGTAAGGAAGCTGATAAGACCGAGCAAGCTGTAGGAAGCTTTCACTAACCGATCCAGTCCGGAATCGTGGAGGCCCATGGCATCTAGGTATTCCGCCTTATCCTCGTCATCCAGCGCAGCGATTTCTTCTTCAATGGCAGCGGAAATGACAATAGTTTCGTCGTCATCTTTAGAAGCAAATTCCCGTACGCGATCGACGTATTCGTTGCCTGTCAGAATATCATCTTCCGATACATTGGCAGCGTAAATAACCGGCTTCATCGTCAAGAGGCTGAAAGAGGAAAGCATTTTAAGCTCATCTTCACTGTAATCTAAAGAGCGGGCAGGCTTTTCAGCTTCCAGTGTGGCGATCATTTTTTCGATTAATTCTTTTTCCGGTTGTAAACTCTTATCGCCTTTTAATTGCTTTTTAACCCGTTCCAGACGTTTTTCCAAAATTTCCAAATCGGAGAAAATAAGTTCGAGGTTAATGGTTTCGATGTCGCGAATAGGATCGACACTGCCTTCTACGTGAATAATATTTTCATCGTCGAAGCATCGTACCACGTGAACGAGAGCATCTACTTCTCGAATGTGGGATAAAAATTGATTGCCCAATCCTTCACCTTTGCTGGCGCCTTTTACAAGACCGGCTATGTCGGCGAATTCGATAGTGGCGTAAATGATTTTTTTCGATTGGCTAATGGCGCTTAGTTTATCTAAACGGCGATCTTTTACTTCCACCATGCCAACATTCGGCTCGATCGTCGCGAATGGGTAGTTGGCGGCTTCGGCGCCTGCTTGGGTTATGGCGTTAAATAAAGTAGACTTACCTACATTGGGCAGTCCGATAATTCCTAATTTCATTGTCGTCTCCTCTTTTTATAATCGAATCCATTATAACATAGAAATTCTTGTATTTTCAGCGGATCGTTTCCATTTTATTCCTTCATCATGTATAATATGAGAGAAAAGAGAGGTGAAACATGAGTGCTATAGTAGTTAGTGAACTCACAAAAAAGTTTCGTCGTCAATTAGTTTTTAACAACTTTAATCTGGAAGTATTTGATGGCGAAATATTTTCAGTTATGGGCCTTTCCGGCTCGGGAAAGACGACATTGGCACGCATTTTATTTAATTTTTATAAACCGAACAGGGGCAGCGTTACCGTGTTCGATATGAGTGCGCAAAAGGAAGCGAAATCGGTTAAGGAATTTACGAGCTATATTCCGGAAGATGTTTGGATCTACGATAATTTAAAACCTGTCGCTTTATTTAAACATACTCTTGCATTCCACGGATTGAAAAATACAGACGATATTCAATCCTTGATGGAATATTTTGAATTGGATAATAAACATAAATTTATCGACTTGACGGATTCCGAACGGAAGCGCGTCGCTATCGTTAATGCCCTGATTACGAAGCCTAAGCTTTTGATCATCGACAATCCTACAAAAGATTTGAATCACGCCATGATGGATAAGTTATTTACGCATCTGAAACGTCTTCAACGTTCTGAAGGTTTATCGGTTTTACTTTTAACCGATGATCTTTCCGTCGGTCAACGTTTCGGCGATCGCGGTGCGTATATTTCCGGCGGCCGCCTCGTTGGGCTCGAGTACTTGAAGGAAAAGAAGAACAACGATAAAGTCCTTCGCATCTTCGATGAATTGGTTTCAGTACCGGCTTTTGAATCCATCGGTTGTGAGCTGATTAAGGACGAATCCGGCGACATTCAATTTTTCTACGACGGCTATTTGCCTACACTTACCACGGTGCTCCACCAAGAAAAAATCAAGAACTTTACCCTTGAAGATGCTCTTTTGGAAAATAAAATTAATTCTTTCGAGTACGGTGACGGATCCAAGAAAATGGCGAGTGTGCCTACAGCCGATGAAGAGGCAGACAAGGCCATGGATAACGATGACACGATTTTGGCATATGATGAAAAATTAATCGAAGACCATAAGGAAGCAGATGACGAATTAACGAATGATTCCGTCGACGAAGCCGGCGAAGGGGACGAAGAAATTTCTGCAGAACCTTTAGATGAAGAATCTCATGACGCTTCCTTAGCGGAAGATCGTGACGCAACCATTGTCATGGATCGCGAAACCATTGAAGCGGCAGATGGTGTTGAACGGGAAAATCCGGTCGATCCTTACAACAGCGACAAATTAATTCACGACAGCAGAAAAACTGCTCCCATTACGGCAGTAGATGACGACGCGTTGGCGGAAGAACAACTTAAATCTGAAGCCGGGAAGGAGGAGGAATAATGGTTTTTGGTCTTGAAATGAAAAGCAATCGAGGCAAAATGATCTGTTGGTGTTTAATCGTTTCCATTTTAACCGCTTTACTAATGGCCTTTTTCCCATTACTGCAAGATGGCAATTTATTATCCCTGGCGAACAGTTTTCGCGACGGTTTTTCCCCTAATATTCAAGGGGTACTCGGTTTAACCGATAATTTGGCGTTCGATAAATTCACCGAATACATTCCCTTTATTTTCCAATACTTGGGAATCCTCTTTGCTATTTTCGCCATTCAATTAGGCGCAAGAGCACTGTCGAAAGAACAAAGTGCAGGTACGATTGAATATCTTTATGCGAACCCGGTCACTCGAACGGAAATTTTCAGCGGAAAATTTTCCGCCAATATGATGCTTTACGGTTTGACCCTTTTGATTGTCATCATTATCGGTTCCTTAGCATCTTATATTTTCGGCATTCGCGACATTCGAAACTTGGTGCTCGTCATGTTGCAAGTGTTTATTTGCATCTTGCTGCTCGGTTTTGAATTTTTATCCATCGGCTTTTTCTACTCGTCAATTTCCTCTCGTTCATCCCATGCGGAAGGTGGATCCTTACTTTTATTTATTGCCATCTTCTTAGTTTGGGCGGCCCTTACCTTAATGGGCGGAAATTTAGTGGCGATCGCAGGTCTTTTCCCGTTCTCAGCGCTTAATCCGCTATATATGGCCGTCGGCTCCGGTTTCCAATGGGCCGGCATCATTGCCAATATTGTTATAGGCGTTTTATTCTGGGTAATAGGATGTATGATCTACAAAAGCAAAGAACTTAAATTTTAAGCAAGTGAGCGACTCCGAGAGTCGCTCTTTTATTCGAGGAGATATATGATTCAATTAATTGCACTGGATTTTGACGGCACCATAGCGGCTAGAAAACAGCCCGTTGACGAAACTATGGTGAACTATATTAATAAATGGAAAAAAGATTATGTGGAAACCGTCATTGTAAGCGGAAGACCTTATCGTTCCTTGAAGCGGGAATTGGAACCGATTCAAGAAGATGTGTATATTGTTTCGAATAACGGTAATTTAATACGTACGAAAAATTCCGAGCAAACACTTTATAAAAATACATTTTCTAAAGATAAGATAAAACCCATCGCCGAAGCCATGATCGCCAGGGGAATTCACCCTATTTTTCACGTGGACAGTTACTTTAAGGGCTACGATCTCGTCACGTTATTCGATACGACGGAAAGGGAAGCGTCTTATATTTCTTTTTACGAGAATTTATACAAGCGCATGACACTGGACGAGGTGTTGGAAGAAGATGTTCTCGTTATGGCAGGTTATACTACAGCCGATGTGTTCTACGATCTGGAAAAAGACGATGCGTTAACTTCCGGGAAGATGACGGCTCATCTTTTAAAGAGCCGCGACAAAAAACTTTCTTTAATCGAGATAATCGGAAACACCAATAAATGGAACGGTCTCGAAAAGCTTGCGGAAATGAAAGGGATCCATGCGAAAGATATTATCGCTTTCGGCGACGATATGAACGACGAATCTATGATCGAACACGCAGGCATTGGCGTCGCTATGGCGTCTGCTCCCGATGAAGTAAAGGCAAAGAGCGATATAATCTGCGAGGAGCCGCCGGAACACTATGGCGCCTTTAAATTGGCGGATAAGATTTTGAATGAGGAGGTAACCGTTGAATATTAACTGGTATCCCGGGCATATGAAAAAAACCATTGAGTCCATTCAATCGGTAAAGAGTCAATGCGATATCGCCATTGTTTTATTGGATGCCCGCATTCCTATGAGCAGTTACAACCCCTTGCTCGACGATACATTTGCCGATTATCCCGTCCTCTATTTATTAAACAAATCCGATCTCGCCGATCCCGATGTTACGGAAGATTGGATTCGATACTTCAAAAGTAGGGAAGATACATCGGCCATTCCATGGACGGCGACAGGCAAAGCCAATATGCGTGCTCTTGTAAAAGCTATTGAAGAGTTAGCTGCGCCCATCCGTGAAAAAGAACGTGCCAAAGGCATGCAAAAGCGCAAACTGCGGGTCATGGTAACGGGCATCCCCAATGTTGGGAAATCAACTTTTATCAATCAATTGGCGGGAAAAAAATCTGCCGCCATCGGCAATCGACCGGGTATTACGAAGACGAATCAATGGATTCGTCACCATTCCGAATTCGATTTATTGGATACGCCGGGCGTGTTATGGCCTAAACTGGATCCGCCCATTCGCGGCCGCCATTTGGCCTTTACGGGATCCATTAAAGATGAAATTATGGATAGAGAAACATTGGCTTTTGAACTTTTAAAAGAAGGAATGGACAAGTTTTACGAATTGATCGCGAAGCGTTACGATTTAAAAGACAACTATTCTGAAGCCATCGAATTGATGGATGGGATCGGCAAGCGCCGCGGCTGTCTAATGCGGGGCGGCGAAATCGACTACACGAAAGTTGCATCGATTATTCTCGATGAGTTTCGAAACGGTACATGGGGTCGCATTAGTTTGGAGCAAGTAGATGACCGACACACACTTTGATTTGGAAGCGCTGAAAGGCCAATACGATTACATCGCCGGCATCGACGAAGTGGGAAGAGGTTGTTTATTCGGCGATGTAGTGGCGGCCTGTGTCATTATGCCGCTGGATCATATGATCGAAGGGATTACGGATTCGAAAAAACTGTCGCCTAAAAAGCGCGCCCTCTACGAAGATGCTATTTTATCGGAAGCCGTCGCCTATGGTTATGGACGTGAAACACCGGAGGTCATCGACCGAATCAATATAAAACAAGCCACCCGTCTTGCTATGAAATCAGCTGCAAAGGAGGTTTTGGATCAAGGATTTCGGGATAAGTCCATATTATTTTTAATCGACGCCGAAACCATCGATCTCGATATTCCTCAACAAGGCGTCATTCACGGCGACGATATATCCTACACCATCGCTTGTGCCTCGATTCTCGCCAAAGAATATAGAGATCGCCTGTGCCTTCAATGGGAAGAAGCATATCCGGGATACGGCATTGCGGGGCATAAAGGTTACGGCACAAAGAAACATCGAGAGGCGATTTTAGAACTTGGGCCGAGTCCCATGCATCGTCGTTCCTTTTTAACCAAGATATTAGCCCATAGAGAAGGCTAGGCACTTGGTTTTTCAGGTCTTGCATTTATGGTATAATGTGAGCAATAGGAGGAAACTATGGTAGAAAAATATTTTGTCGATCCCACCGGGAATTCGAATGTAAAAATAGCAGACGACGTCGTAACGCGTATTGCGCAAGAAGCGGCAATTCGTGTCGAAGGCGTTTATAATAGTTACACTACACGGCGAGAAATGGTTGGCGAACTTTTAACCGGTCGCAACCCGTCGAAAACAAAAATTACAGGCGACGAAATGTCCAGTATCGTGGATATTTCCATTGTCGTCGAGTACGGCAAAAACATCGTAGAAGTTGCGGAAAAAGTTCAAGACGCTGTAAAAGAAAGCCTCGAAAACATGACCGACATCGCAATCGAAGCGGTAAATGTGCACATTAGCGGAGTAAGAGCGGAACACGAAAATCAAGCTGTTTAAATAGGGAAGGAAGCGCCTGTGAGTCGAAAACTGTCAAGAATTGCCATGATGAAAATACTCTTTGCCATGGAACATCGAAACGAATTCGATGACGACGTCATGGAGTCGTTTTTCGAGACTCAATGGGAAGAGTCGGAAATCGAAAAAATTTATAATCATGTTTTCTCAGGTAAAGCCCTTAAACAACGGCTGGAAAGTAGCTCCGAGTCGCCTTTAAATGAAGACGAGATTCTTTATTGTCGGGAACATATCGGGGCGTTGGTTCGCCATTTGGGAACTATCGACGAGCTGATCGCGAAAAATCTTAAAGATTGGACGCTGGATCGGTTAACGATCGTAGACCTTTCCATTATTCGCCTCGCCGTTTATGAAATTCTCTATTGCGATGATATTGCCAATGCCATTTCTGTAAACGAGGCTGTCGATATTGCTAAAATCTTCAGTACAAAAGACAGTGCTCGCTTTATTAACGGCATACTGGGTTCAATTTTGCGACAAAGTAATGATCAAGCCAATTAGCATTTCGGAACTATTAGACTACACGAAAAAAATAGTAAAATCCGATTACATTTTAAGAAAAGTGCGGGTGAAGGGTGAAATCGCTGAAATCGCTACGGCGCAAAGCGGTCACCTTTACTTTACGTTAAAAGACGACAGTGCTCGGCTTTCTTGCGTCATGTTTCGTGACGATCTAGTGGATAATGTTACGCAACAAGTGGGCATGGAAGTTGCGATCGACGGTTATGTCGATATTTATTCGCCTTCCGGACGCCTTCAATTGATTGCTAAAACCATGGAACCTACGGGTCAAGGCGCACTTTATAAACTTTTTCTTGAATTAAAAGACCTTCTCGAAAAAGAAGGTCTATTTGATATGGATAAAAAACGGCCCCTTCCCGAAAAGCCGTTAACCGTCGGCATGGTCACCAGTACGGCAGGAGCTGCGCAACACGATTTCCTCAGCGTGGCGGCGGCGAGAAATCCTGCGGTTTCGGTCATCATTTCTCCGAGCCGCGTTCAGGGAGAAGATGCCGGCAAAGAATTGGCACGCGCTTTTGAAAGGCTTGATGCGCGAGATGATATTGATTTAATCATTATCACTCGAGGCGGCGGATCCATGGAAGATCTATTTTGCTTTAACGACGAAAATCTTATTCGCGCCATCGACAAGAGACGCCATCCCGTAGTTTCGGCAGTAGGCCACGAAGTAGACACCACCTTGTGCGATTTTGTCGCGGATGTACGTGCGGCGACGCCGACTCACGGCGCGGAGATCATCATTCCGCAAGGGAAAGATATTTTGGAAGAGGCGAAGGCTCAGCTTCTTTCTATGGAGAATGGCCTCGGTCATCGCCTGAGGGATTATGCTCAAGCGCAACAATCTCTGTATTTTCGCCTGAAACACGCCATCTCTTTGGAGTCGGTGGCACATAAAATGGAATTGGCGAAAGAACTCAAGCGGCGTATGGTACGTCAAATGGAGAAAGTCTTAGAAGAGGAAGGAAGGGAAGGGGAATATCTTCTTAAAAGGATATACAAGGTACCTCTTCAAAGACGAGCATTAGAAGAGAGAGCGCTAATAGAAGATGGCCGGCTTAGAATCAATAAAGCGTTACTTAACGGATTCAATCGAGAAAGAGAACGGTTGGAATTATTAAAACTCCGCATTAAATCCGTTGGCGAATCAAAGCGTTCGCCGAGAGTAGTAAAAGACGGCAGGGGAATCCAAAGCATTCACGACGTGGAAGTCGGCGATAATCTTTCGATAGCATTAATCGACGGAACGGTCGATGTTTCTGTAAAGGGAATCATGAGGTATAGAGATGAATTATAGAGAAAAATCCGAAAAGCTTGAAAAAATGGTCGAGCAAATGGAAAATGACGATTTAACATTGGAAGAAATGGTCGCCTTATACGAAAAGAGTACGGCACTTTACAAAGAGCTCGAAAAAGACCTTTCCTCTTTGGAACAAAAGGTGCGCATTTTAACGGATGGGATGGAAAAGAAAGAAGAAGACGATGAATCGATTTGATACGCGTTTAAAAGAGTATTACAATTCTATTCAACTTGCAGCCGAAGAACTCAGAGAATCCATGGTGTATTCACTTTTTACCGGCGGTAAGCGGATTCGCCCGAGGATCTTTTACACCGTTTTGGAGGATTTACATTACAAAGGCGAAGCGGATTTTTATTTTGCCGCAGCTATGGAGTCTATTCATACATACAGTTTAATTCACGACGATCTACCTGCCATGGACGATGACGATATGCGTCGCGGCCAGCCGACAAATCACAAAAAATTCAACGAAGCCCTCGCTATTTTGGCAGGAGACGGTTTACTTTCTCAAGCGGGAGAGCTTGCTGCTCAGGGAGCCATGCTGGAGCCGAAGGGCGGTATTTTAGCCATGACGTATTTATTTAAAGCGGCAGGTACTACAGGTATGGTGGACGGCCAGACCCTGGATATTCGCGAAGGAGCTTCCTCCGGCGATGAGGTAATTTACTCGAAAAAGACGGGTGCTTTATTAGGCGGATGCTTTGCCATGGCAGGCGCTCTTTCGGGGAAGGATTCATCTTTCTGCGACAAGCTCTATCGCGTCGGTGAAACATTGGGGATAAGCTACCAATTTCAAGACGATTATTTGGATTTGGTAGAAGACGGAAAAGACGGAGAACAAGCATTTTTTACGGATAAAGCCGAACGCTACACGTCGGAATGTTTGGGACTTTTAAAAGAGTTAGGTGAGTTTCCCGAGACGGAAGCTCTTATATTAAAAATATTAAAACGGGATCGGTGATGACATGAGAGAGAGGGCAGACCTCTTATTGGTGAAAAAACATTTAGCGCCTTCTCGTGAAAAGGCAAAGACCATGATTATGGCGGGAGAAGCTTTTGTCGGTACGGAGCGTATAGCAAAGGCGGGACAAATGCTCGATGAGGATGTGGAGATTACAATCAAGGGCCACAGCTTGAAATATGTTTCTCGAGGCGGTTTTAAGCTGGAAAAAATCCTCGAAGACTATACTATTGATTTAAAAGACCACGTCTGCATGGATATCGGATCATCTACAGGAGGTTTTACCGACTGCATGCTGCAACACGGAGCAAAAAAAGTATATGCTGTCGATGTTGGCTATAATCAGCTCGCCTACGAGCTTCGCGTCGATCCGAGGGTCGTCGTAATGGAGCGCACCAATGTCCGTCATCTGGATAAAGAGCAATTGGCAGATGCTATCGACTTTATCTCCATTGACGTGTCTTTTATCTCTCTCGAACTCGTCTTACCGAAAGCCGTTTCATATTTGGAAAAGCCCGGTCGTATTTCCGCCCTTATTAAACCGCAATTTGAAGCCGGAAAAGATAAGGTAGGGAAAGGCGGCATCGTCAGCGATCCGAAAGTACACAGAGAAGTGCTTGAAAAAATCGTCGCCCTTGCAAAGGGTCTCGGCATGACCATCGAATCTTTAACTTTTTCGCCCATTCAAGGAGCAACGGGAAACACTGAATTTTTAATGCTAATGACCAATGGAGAGACCGATCGAAAGCCAATGAGCGTCGATGAGGTTATAAAAGCGTCGAAGGAGGAATTTCACTAACATGTTTTTACGTCTTCAAATCGACAATTTTGCTATTATTGAACATTCCCGTATCGAGTTTCACGACGGCTTTTCAGTGTTGACCGGGGAAACCGGCGCAGGGAAATCCATTATAATGGACGCCATCGGTTTATTACTCGGCGGTCGAGCACAAAAAAATATGATTCGAAAGGATGCGGAATTTTCTTCGATCCAAGGCGTTTTTATGACTAAAAATGAAAGAGCATTGGATTTTCTCGCAGAGAACCGTATTCCATATGAAGACGTGATTATTGTGGAAAGGGTCTTATTTAGAGATCGCCCCTCTATTTCCGAGATCAACGGCAAAACCGTAACCAATTCACTTTTGCGTGAATTCGGTTCCATTTTGGCGCTATCGGGTATGCAGGGAGAGAACAGTTTTTTGATCGATCCTAAGTTTCAGCTGGAACTGATCGATACTTTTTGCGGAAAGGATCATGTAGAAACTTTAAAAGAATTAAAGGGTGATGTCGCCGACTTTAAAGCTCTTGAAAATAAGCTTCATAGAGAAAGTGACGATCCTCAAAAAATGGCAAGAGAAATGGATTTGTTGCGTTACCAGGTAGATGAAATCGAATCTTTGGCTTTGGAGCCCGGAGAGGATGAATTTCTCCGAGAGGAGTTTCATGCTATACGCAATCAAAGCTCGACACTGGAATATTTAAAAGAGCTCTCTCAACTTTCTTTTGACGACGGCGGTATAAGAAGTTTAATGGATCGCTTCGCAGCGTCTTTGGAAAAGGTCGCACAAAATGACGGCCATTACGACAAACTTTCTGAGGAGTTTGAAGATCTTCGCTATCGCTTTCAAGACATCGCCTATACCTTAAGAGAGCGGGCGGAAAATTTTGAAGCGGATCCCGAGCGGCTTAACGAAGTTGCCGAGCGGTTGGACGCCATTAACGGTGCCAAGCGAAAATACGGCGATAGTTTGGAAAAGATTCAAGATTTCCTCGAAACGAGCCGTGAACGTTTGGCGTATTTGGAAGATTACGATCAAAACATAGAAGATCTGAAAGTTGAAATAGAAAAGGCAAAAGAAGAGGCGAATCGAAAAGCCGAACGTATTCGAGCATCACGAATGTCCATGGCAAAAAAAGTGGAGCATCGCATCGCCGAGGTTATGAAAGAGTTGGACATTCCCGAGGCGCGGTTTGAGATTCATTTCGAAGAGAAAAACCTGTCTGAAGACGGCAAAGACAGCGTGATCTTTATGGTGTCGACGAATAAAGGGGAAGATCTCCTTCCCCTTTCCGAAGTAGCATCAGGTGGGGAGATAAGCCGTATTTTCCTCGCATTTATCAGCATTTACGCCGAGTTTGACGAACGGGAAATCCTCATTTTGGACGAGGTGGACACGGGAATGAGCGGGAAAACGGCAAAGGTTGTGGCAAATAAAATGTCTCAACTTTCGAAAGATCGCCAGCTTATCGTCGTCAGTCACCTTCCCCAAGTTGTGGCTCGGGGAGACAGGCAATATCAAATTACGAAGAAAGAAGAAAACGGACGGACTGTGTCGATTGTGAAGTCTTTAGATAAAGAAGAGCGCGTCGCCTATTTAGCCACCATGATAAGCGGGGCAGATACGGAGACGACGCGAAATACAGCAAGAGAAATGTTGGAAGAACGATATGAGGAGGAAGTATGATTTCTGAAGAGCGCGTAATACGCAGCGAAAAGATTTATGAAGGCAAGGTCGTTACCTTGCGCTGTCATACTGTTGAATTAGACGGACAACGTTACGGCAAACGTGAAGTTGTGGAACATGCAGGCGGTGCCTGTATCGTTTGTTTCAGAGAAGACGGCAGTATTCCCTTTGTGCGTCAATATCGCATTGCCACGAAGAAAAACCTATTAGAACTTCCCGCAGGATTTATTGAACACGATGAAAATCCTATGACGGCAGCACTTCGAGAACTTTCGGAAGAGACCGGTCTTGAAGCTGATTCTGCTGACTTTTTGCTGGAAGCTTATACATCTCCCGGTTTTACAAATGAGAAAATCTACATCTTCATGTGCGAAAACCCGAAGCAAGGGGAACAATATTTAGATGAGACAGAGGATTTGGAAGTTGAGTATATGCAACTTGACGAAGCACTCCGCATGGTAAAACTCGGCGAAATTATCGACGCAAAAACCATTATCGGCTTGTATGCCGCCAAAGAAATGAGAGATAAAAAAGATGAATCAAGCAATTAATTTCATACAAAGTAAAACAACTATAAAACCAGAAATCGGCATAATTTTAGGAAGCGGCTTAGGGGATTTTGCAGAAACCATCGAAAATCCGACGCGTATTCCTTATGGCGATATCCCCGGATTCAAGGAATCTACTGTTCAAGGCCACAGCGGCGAGTTAATTATTGGAACCCTTAAAGGAAAAAACATCGTCGCCATGAAAGGGCGTATTCATTTTTATGAGGGATTCGATATTCAAGATGTGGTTTACCCCGTCAAAATTCTATGTGGATTGGGCATCGATAAACTTATCGTCACTAATGCCGCCGGAGGAGTCAACCGAAGCTTCAAACCCGGCACACTGATGCTCATCAACGATCACATCAATTTTAACGGCAAAAATCCTCTTATTGGGCCCAATGATCCTGTAGGCGATCGCTTCCCGGATATGTCCTATGCTTACGACCGCACGCTTCTGGATAAAGTGAAAAACATCGCCAAAGATTTAAATGTCGCCTATGAAACCGGCGTGTATATGTACATGACGGGGCCGAGTTATGAAACACCTGCAGAAGTACGTATGGCGGGAATTTTAGGTGCTGATGCCGTGGGCATGAGTACAGTACCCGAAGTCATCATTGCTCGTCATCGCGGCGTAAAGGTCATCGGTATATCCTGTATCACCAATATGGCGGCGGGAATTTTAGATCAGCCTTTGGATCACGAAGAAGTAATTCGCATTTCTGCAGAAGTTTCCGGCGAATTTAAAAAACTTGTTACGGGAATCGTTGAAGGGATTTAATTATGAGCGTATTGGAAGTTATTGAAAAGAAAAAACATGGAGTTCATCTTACTACCGACGAAATAAAAAAGACCATCGACGATTACGTTAGCGGCGTCATTAAAGATTATCAAATGAGCGCGCTATTAATGGCCATTTATTTCAATGGAATGAATGATGAGGAGATCAACGCCCTAACAGCATCCATGATCGATTCAGGCGATACTGTGGATTTATCGTCTATTAAAGGTACGATCGTAGATAAACATTCCACCGGCGGCGTCGGCGATACGACAACTCTGATTTTAGGACCCCTTCTTTCTGCATACGGCTTGCCCTTCGGCAAGATGAGCGGCCGCGGTTTAGGTCACACCGGAGGAACGTTGGATAAGCTTGAGTCCATACCCGGACTTCACGTCGATCTTTCCGTCGAAGAAATTATAGAAGCCACCAATAATGTAGGCATGGCGGTAGCAGGTCAGACGGCCAATATTACGCCGGCCGATAAAAAGCTCTACGCATTGCGGGACGCCACGGCAACAGTTGATGCCATTCCCTTAATTGCATCGAGCATTATGAGCAAAAAACTTGCCATTCACGGTGACTGTCTCCTACTCGATGTAAAAGTCGGAGACGGTGCCTTTATGCGCGACAAAGAAAGCGCTCTTACATTGGCCAAAACCATGGTTTCAATCGGAGAAAATTTCGGAAGAAAAACAGTTGCGATTTTAACGCGCATGGATCAACCCCTTGGAAAAGCTGTCGGCAACGGCCTTGAAGTTCAAGAAGCCATCGACACGTTGCGAGGTGAAGGGCCCGAAGACTTAACGGAACTTTGTATCGGACTCGCCGTGCGTTTAATCGCGATGACATGTGACGACGATAAAAAACGCATTGAACACGACGTTCGCTCCCTTATTAAAAACGGAAAAGCACTGGAACAATTTAGACGTTTTGTTGAAAATCAAGGAGGGGACGGCCGGGTCGTCGAAGATCCTTCTATTTTGCCGAAATCAACTCATAGCCTCGATGTAAAGGCTGTTTCTTCCGGTTATATTCAATCTATTCCTGCTCACGATGTTGGGATTTTAGCCAGAGATTTAGGAGCCGGACGCATAACGATGGACGATACATTGGATATGGCGGCGGGAATCTACCTCCACAAAAAAGTGGGCGATAAGGTAGAAAAAGGCGACGTCCTCGCCACTCTTTACAGCGCCAAACCGGAAGCTCTTCAAGAAGGAGAAAAGCGACTGGACGATATTATCAAGATCTCCTCGGAGGCTGTCCATGTAGAGCCGCTTATAATCGATGAGGTGTACCGTGGATTTTAGCGTGTATCTTTGGTCTATACCTGCCCTGATAATCGCAATTGTCGGCCATGAAATAGGTCACGGCTATGTTTCTTATTTGTTGGGAGATGACACGGCCAAGCGAGACGGACGGCTCAGCATTAATCCATTGGATCACATTGATCCCGTGGGGTTGTTGTTTATGATCGTCTTTCGTTTCGGCTGGGCGAAAGCGGTGCCCATTAATCCGAGATATTACAAAAACAGAAAACGAGGGACGATCATCGTTTCCCTCGCAGGCGTTACCGTGAATTTTATTTTCGCCCTCATTGCCGGAATTCTGCTCGTTTGGACATCAAAGCACAATTTTGTCATCAGCGAATTTTTCTATCAATTCCTTTGGTATAACACCATGCTCGGCGTATTTAATCTCGTTCCGTTACCGCCTCTCGACGGCTCTAAAGTGCTCGCATCCTTGCTTCCCAGCGATTTGGAATATAAATTTTACAGCTATGAAAAATATTTTTATTGGATCTTATTTATAGGCGTCGTCAGTGGATTTATTTCCCGCATTATCGGACCGGCGGTGTACGGTTTGGCAAATTTATTTGTTAGAATTGGAGCATTTTTAGTCTAATGAATTTTGAAATTGTCTACGAATCCTTTTCCGGGCCCATGGAGGTTCTCTTGGAGCTCATTAAGAAAAGAGAAATGGATATTTACGATATTCAAATTCATATTTTAGTGGATGATTTTCTCCACTACATCGACACTATGACCGGACCGATCATGGATTCCGTCGTCGATTTTTTATCCATGGCAAGTTATTTGCTTGCCATTAAAAGTCGTATGTTGTTGCCGGAGCGACCGACAGATGATGAGGAGGAAGAGGAAGATCCGAGAGAGGATCTCGTGGAAAGAATCGTCGAGTATCAACGCATGAAAGCATTGAGTGAACTGTTAGAGGAAATGGCAGCTTACGAAGACGGTGCTATTTACAAAAAGCAAGACGACTTTACCGATTTTTCCGAACAGGATTTGATTAACGACGGTAGCATCGAGGCTTTAACAAAGGCTTTTCGGGAAGCGATGCTTCAGTTTCAGATTCACGAAGAGGCTAAGCGTTCCCTGGAAAAGATTTCTGCCGCTGAATATAGTTTTCATCAGGCGAGGGAAAAAATTCAGTGGGCATTTAATCAATGGGAGAAGCCGAGTTTTCTCGACATGGTGAGGGATGCCGAAAGCCGCATCGAAATCGTTACGATCTTTTTAACTATGCTGGAACTGGTGAAAGGCCAAAGCATTTACTGCGAGCAAAAAGGAAGGGATATTATTTTGTCGAAGAGGGAAATACCATATGCATCCTAAAGCACAACTAGAAGCCCTGCTCTTTGCGTGGGGAGAACCTTTAAGTGAAAAAGAAATCCGTCAGGCATTGGATTTAACGGCCCTCGAGGCAAGAAACCTTTTGTCGGAACTGGGTGAGGATCTGAAAAAAGACGACAGAGGTTTACGCTTGGTTACCGTTGAAGACAGCTATCAGCTTTCGACAAAACCGGAACTTTTCGAAGAAATTGCGGCCTATGCTAAACGCAATCAATCGAAAAATCTTTCGAATGCCGCCCTCGAAACGCTCGCCATTGTAGCCTATAAACAGCCGGTTCTAAAATCCGATGTAGAAGATATCCGAGGCGTACGTTGTGACCAGGTATTAAAAAGTTTGGAACGTACGGAACTTATAACCGTTCTCGGCAGACGGGATATTCCGGGTCGGCCGAAAGTCTATGGAACGACCGAGTTATTTCTTAGAAAATTCGGGCTATCGGGTTTAGATGAGTTGCCGGTATTAGAGGAAGAGATAGAAGAGGAGACGGAATGAGACTACAAAAATACATGGCCCATGCAGGCGTCGCCAGCCGGCGAAAATGTGAAGAAATAATCGCCGAAGGTCGCGTTAAAGTCAATGGCGAAGTTGTCGATACTCAGGGCTATATAGTAGAAGAAGGTGATCGTGTCACAGTCGACGGTAAAAAAGTATGGCCTGTTAAGCGAAACACCTATATTCTCATGAATAAACCGAGGGGGATCGTATCGTCTGCTAAAGATAATAAGGATCGCCAAACGGTATTGGATCTTCTCTCATCCGATATTCGTGCCAGACTTTATCCTGTCGGACGATTGGATATGGACTCTTCCGGACTTATTCTGTTAACAGACGACGGCGAGTTGACAGAACGGCTACTCCATCCAAAGTACGAAATTGAAAAAACGTACAAGGTGACGGTGAACGGACTCGTCACGGAAGAAGAAGCAAAGGAACTTTCTAAAGGCGTCAAATTAAAAGACGGCATGACGGCTCCCGGTGAATTTAAAATTATCGAGCACCGTAATAAAAAAACCCGTTTGGAATGTACGATTCGGGAAGGTCGTAATCGTCAAATTCGCAGGATGTTCGAATCTTTAGGATATGAGGTCATTCAATTGGAGCGCATCGCCTTTGGGCCTTTAAAAATTACAGGTTTGGGAAAAGGGGATTACCGCACCTTGCGCGAAAAGGAAATCAGGTCGTTAAAGTCATGGAAATAATTCCCGGGAATGCCGTCCGTTGGTCCCATTTAATGGCGGAACGAATATTGGAAGAGGATTCCCTTGCCGTGGACCTTACGGCGGGTAACGGACACGATACTCTTTTTTTAGCTGAGGGCGCAGGGCGCGTCGTCGCCATGGACATTCAGGAAGCGGCTATCATATCAACGAATAAGCGATTAGAGGAACACGATATTCATAACGTAAAACTTATTTGCGACAGTCACGAGAAAATCGGACATTATGTTGAGATCGATACAGTGGATGTATTTTTTATGAACCTTGGCTATTTGCCCAAGGGAGATAAGAAAAACACGACGAAATGGGAAACGACGAAGACTACACTGGAGCTCATTTTAAAATCGATGAAAAAGCACGGACTATTTAGTATTTGTGTTTATCCCGGTCATGATGAGGGTGCTCGTGAAAGCCGGGGTTTAGAGGAATATTGCAAAAAATTGAATCCTCGTGAGTATCGCGTTACGGTCGTAGAATTTCCCAATCAGCAGGACGATTCGCCCTACTGGATCGGCATAGAGAGGTTTTAGATGATTATTATAATTGGCGGAGGGCCTGCCGGCATGATGGCGGCCATCCGAGGAGCCGAAAACGATAAGGTTTTACTTATTGAGCAAAATGAGAAGCTCGGCAAGAAACTGTTTATTACGGGGAAGGGTCGTTGTAATCTATGTAATGATTGTGACGATGAATTATTTTTCGATTCCCTTCATCGCAATGGCCGTTTTATGTATTCTTCTTATTACAGTTTTCCGAGTTATAGTTTGCAATCCTTTTTTCAATCAGGGGGCGTTCCCTTAAAAGTGGAACGCGGGCAGCGCGTCTTTCCCGTAAGCGATAAATCCTCTGATATTATTCGACGTTTGGAAAAAGAGCTAAAGAATCGCCAAGTGAATATTAGCTTAAACACGAAAGTGTCGAAAATCAAAAAGACATCTGACGGATTTTATGTCGAAACCGATCGAGGGCCCTTTTACGGCGATAAAGTCGTCGTGGCAACCGGCGGTATGACGTATAAAAATACGGGATCGACAGGTGACGGCTACCGGTGGGCGAAAGCATTCGATATAAATGTAGTGAAACCTGTTGCAGGTCTCGTCGGTTTGAAAGCGGATATCCCTTTTAGAGATTCCCTTCAAGGTTTGTCATTAAAAAATGTAGAGCTTTTCGCCCGTACGGAGGAGGATACCTACAGTGAATTCGGAGAAATGCTCATAACTCATTATGGAATAAGCGGCCCCATCGTTTTGAGTATGTCATCGCGGATTAATAGGGAAAATAAGGTGGACCTTTGGATCGATCTCAAGCCTGTCCTTACGAAAGAAAAACTGAATGAGCGTTTGATTCGTGAAGTAAACGAAAACAGCAATAAAGAGATCCATACGATTTTAAAAAGTATGGCACCGAAATCCCTCGTAGAGCCATTATTATCCCTTGCTAGGATTGAAGCGGCTTTGCCTGCTCATCAATTAACAGTGGACATGCGGGAAAATTTAGTCAAGAGCTTTAAATATTTCCCTCTGACCTATCGCGGACTATTCGAAGAAAACACAGGCATCGTCACAACCGGCGGTGTGGATGTTTCGGAGCTCAATCCCTCTACCATGGAAAGCCGCAAAATCAGCGGACTTTATTTTTGCGGAGAGGTCATTGACGTCGACGGACCGACGGGAGGATTTAATTTACAGATCGCCTTTTCCACCGGCTATCTTGCCGGAATGAGTGCATCAAAGGAGGAAGCATGAGTTTAAAAATTGCCATCGACGGACCGTCCGGCGCAGGAAAGTCCGCCATTGCTAAAGCTTTGGCCAAACGTCTAGATTACGAATACATCGACACCGGTTCTCTTTACAGAACCATTGCCTATATTGCTACAGAAATTGCCAAAACGGACGATGTAGAGGAAATTTTGAAGGCATGCGATAAGGTGCGTATTGGCTATGAAAACGGCGCGGTAACCCTGGACGGCTCGCCTTTAGGTGATGTCATTCGAACAGAGGCAATTTCTCAAAAGACATCGGAGCTTTCAAAAAATCCGAACGTACGACAATATTTGCTCCAATTGCAGAGACGGTTGGCGGAGAATGGCGGAACGGTAATGGAAGGTCGGGACATCGGCACGGTCATTTTGCCCGATGCGGAAGTTAAGTTCTTTTTAACTGCCAGCGAAGAAGAGCGGGCGAGGAGACGTTATTTACAGCGCAAAGAATTGGGCGAAACCGTCGATTTAAAAACCATACAGGCGGATCTACACAAGCGGGATCTTCGCGATCGTACCAGAGAAATTGCGC
The DNA here is from genome assembly GCF_001553115.1 of Aedoeadaptatus coxii. GTDB lineage: Bacteria > Bacillota > Clostridia > Tissierellales > Peptoniphilaceae > Aedoeadaptatus > Aedoeadaptatus coxii. Next base: position 156,775 of record NZ_KQ960182.1, on the reverse strand, counting down.
CTTTAAAGCAGGCGGAAGATGCCGTCGTCATTGATTCCACCAACCTCGGAGAAGACGAGGTCATTGAAAAAATGTTACATTACGTGGAGAAAGCAAGTGTTTTATAATTTTTTAAAGTATATTATCGGCTTTTTTCTTCGCATTATCTATCCTTACGAAGTAATCAATATGCCTACAATCGAAGATAAGGCCTATGTGCTAATAGCGAATCATAAGAGCAATTTAGACCCTTTAATTCTCTCGATTTTATTTCCGAGGAAAATTCGATGGATGGCGAAAAAAGAATTGTTCGAAACGCCCTTTATCAAGCATGTCATGAAAGGCGTGGACGCTATTTCTGTGGATCGGGACAATGGAGATGCAAAGAGTACCCTTCAAGCCATACGCGTCATAAAAGGAGGGGAAGTGCTGGGCATTTTTCCCGAAGGAACGCGGGTGAAGAGGATCGATTATAAAGCGGCTAAACCTGGTACGGTTCTATTGGCGGCGCGGACGGGAACGGATATTATTCCCGTCTATATCGAAGGGGACTATAAGCCCTTCCGCAAGCGTCGCTATATATTCAGAGAAATCATTCCGTTTGAAAAGCAAAAGCTTACAGAAGAGGAATATAGCCGGAAAATGGAAAAGATCATGGAAATCATTTATGAAGGGAGACAGAGCATTGGAGATCATTCTTAGTGATGTTTACGGCTTTTGTGGTGGTGTGAAACGTGCAGTCGATCTGGCATTTACCACGGCTCGAGAAAATTCAAATGTAAAAATGATGGGTGAGCTCGTCCACAATGCAGATGTCAATCGCGAACTTAAAGATCTGGGCGTAAATGTTATTGAAGAAGACGACCTTCCGAACGCAGCCACGGTTATTACAAGGAGCCACGGCACGACGAAAGAATTGAAGGAAGCTCTCGAATCGAAGGAAAATGTCGTCATCGATACGACTTGTCCTTTTGTTTCCCGCATTTACGGTATTGTTCGCGAAAATAACGAAAAGGGGATCCCCGTCGTCATCGTCGGCGACAAAGATCATCCGGAAATAAAAGGGATCGCAAGTTACGGCAGCCGTGTATTTATTGTAAAAGATGAAGATGAAGTGGATATGCTTCCACTTCATGAAGAAAATAAAATTGCATTGGTTTCTCAGACCACAAATCCGAAGAAAATCGTCGATAACGTGGAAGAAAGGCTAAAAGGTGTTTTCACAGGCGAGATTTTAAGGTATAATACCATATGTAAAGCCACAAACGACCGTCAGGATGCCTGTCGCATGTTGGCTCAAAATGTGGATTGTATGCTCGTTATAGGTGGTAAGAATAGTGCGAACACGAAAAAGCTCGCTAAGATTGCGGCGGATCACTGTGATCACGTCTACCATATTCAAACCATAAATCAACTTGATCTACGTCCATTTAAAAAATTTAATAAAATTGGTATTACCGCCGGGGCATCCACTCCGGATTCGGTAATCAAGGAGGCTGTTAGTAGAATGGATAACTTAAACAGGGACGAAATGAACAATGAAATGATGGAGGCCATTGAAAACTCTTTCACTCGTGTGCGCCGTGGTGAAATTGTCAGTGGTGAAGTTTTGTATGTTACCGATGATGAAGTCATGGTAAACATCGGCTACCGTGCAGACGGTATTATCTCCAGAGATGAATTGTCCAACGACCCCGATGTAAAACCTGAAGAACTTTTCAACCAAGGCGATGAAATTCAGGTTTACGTCATGAAAATGGACGATGGAGACGGTAATGTCGTCTTATCCTACAAACGTGTTGAAAACATGAAGGTTTGGGATGAGATGGAAGAAAAATTTGAAAACAATGAACGTGTTATGGCGCACGTTACTAACGTCGTCAAGGGCGGCTTAACTTGCGATGTCGATGGCCTCAACGGCTTTATCCCCGCATCTCACGTATCGGTTCGCTTCCAAAGAGATTTGAGCAAATACGTAGATCAAGATTTGGAATGCGAAATCATCGACTTCGACAAGAGTAGAAGAAAATTTGTACTTTCTCGTAAAAATATCGAATCTACCGAAATCGAAGAAAAGCGTAAAGAAGTTTACGAAACTCTCGAAGAAGGTCAATTCGTTGAAGGTACCGTTCAAAGACTTACCAATTTCGGCGCTTTCGTAGATGTCGGCGGCGTAGACGGATTAATTCACATTTCCGAATTATCCTGGAACCGTGTAAAACATCCCAGTGATGTTGTAAGCCCCGGCGAAAAGGTAAAAGTTTTGGTTCTTAAGATCGATGAAGAAAAGAACCGTATTGCCCTCGGATTAAAACAAACGACACAAAAACCCTGGGATACTTTTGTTGAAACCGTACAAGTCGGCGACGACGTAAAAGGTACTGTCGTAAACATCTTAGACTTCGGTGCTTTCGTTCGCCTCGAATCCGGCGTAGACGGATTACTTCACGTTTCTCAAATTTCCAGACAACACGTCGAAAAACCGGCTGACGTTTTAGAAATCGGTCAAGAAATCGACGTTCGCGTTACCGATATTAACTTCGAAGATAAGAAGATTTCTCTATCTATGAAGGCTCTTCAACCGGGCGGCGAAGATGAATCCGCTACCCAAGAAAAGAAGAGAGAGAAAAAACCTCGTCGTAAAGAGGCTGCTCCGGTAGAAGCAAAACCTGAAGAAGAAAACTTCTCCATGGCTATCGGTGATTTAATCAACTTTGGCGACTTAGAAGCCGAAGCTGAAGAAAGCCAAGACGAAGAATAAAAAAGTAAAATGCGCTTTCCAAGGAGGGCGCATTTTTTGTAGGTGAACAATGACGAAAGAAGCCATTATACTCGGTATGATGCTCGGCCTTATTTTTTCATGGAAAAATAAGGTTTTTCTTTCATTACCGACATTTAAAAATTTAATCATCGCGGGAATCGGTGCATGTATTTTTATCTTAAGCTTAAAAATGGCGCCGAAATCGCCTATGATTTTAACTATTTTTCCTACAGTTCACGGAATCGCCTTAGTGATTATCGGTTTCGGGCTACTGCTCGGGAAGCATATAGGTTATCGTTTAGCAGGTATCGGCGTTCTTTTAAATAGCATCGTCGTGCTGTTAAACGGGGGCATGCCCGTAGAGTCATCTTGTCTCGTTAAAATAGGTGATGTTCGCGCCTTGAATCTTATATCCACCGGCAAAACCTTGACCCATGTTTTAGCCAATGAGGAAACCCAGCTGCGCTTTCTTTGCGATCGATTTATATTTTACTCGCCCATAACCTCGGCACGGGTTATGAGCGTAGGCGACGGGTTTATCGCTGTCGGTATGTTCATTTTCGTTACAAGTGCCGTATCGTATGTATTTAGGAGGGCCAATCTAAATGAAATGGATCAGTGAAACCTTATCCATCCTGCGTATCCAAGATATTATCGATATCGCTATCGTCGCAGTAATTATCTATTGGCTTTTAAAGTTAATTCGCGGGACGCGCGCCGAGCAGCTTAGCAAAGGCATTATCGTCGTGTTAGTTCTTACGAAGGTGAGCGAAGTCTTACAAATCTACATGCTCAATTACCTTTTAAAGAGCATGTTGACTTGGGGATTTTTAGGTCTGTTTGTCGTGTTTCAACCTGAAATTCGACGGGGCCTCGAATTTATCGGTCGTAACAGTTCAATAAAAAAAGGCTTAATTTATTCCAGCAAGCGCGACGAATCGACGATTAATGAAATCGTCAGCGCCGTCGCCTCTCTTTCGCGACAAAAAATCGGCGCTCTAATCGTTATCGAGCGTCAGACAGGGCTTAATGAAATTATCGAAACGGGGACGCCGATTTACGGCGAGCTCTCTTCGGCGTTGCTTATTAATATTTTTATTCCCAACACGCCGCTACATGACGGCGCCGTTATCGTCAACGGCGATCAAGTGGTGTCGGCTGCCTGCTTCTTACCTTTGACGGAACAAAAGGGACTCTCTAAGGAACTGGGAACGCGTCATCGTGCCGCCATCGGTATGAGTGAGAAAAGTGATGCTTTTGCCATCATCGTCAGTGAAGAAACCGGTTCGATTTCCATTGCGGAATACGGTAATATTAATCGCCACTTGGATTTGGCGACGCTGGAGCAATTACTACGCGATATTTATTTTCCCAACGAAATGAAGAATGAGGTGGAAAATGCGTGAGCGCTATTTAAATTTCATAGCAAACAAGCAAGACACCATCGCCAAAATCTTTTCTTTGGTTATCGCCATCTTGCTTTGGTTTTTTATCATCACCGAAATCGACCCGACCATCAAGAAAGACTTTACCAATGTTCAGGTTGAACTTCGCAATCAATCCTCAATGCGTGAAGCAGGCCTCGAATTATTAAAACACGACGACTACACAACGAATATTGTCGTTAGCGGAAAGCGAAGCGCTATTTTGGGGTTAAAGGAAGAGGATATATCCGCCTACGTAGATTTGGAAGATGTGCAACCCGGAACTCAGCGTTTACCAATCCACTACCGATTGAGCGACGACAGCTTAACCATCGAGCGTTCCAATCCAAAAGCCATTACCGTATCGGTAGATGAAATCGTCAAAGAAGAAAAAGCCGTTACAGTTAAAAGTAAGGGCAAACCGGATGATAATTATGTACTGGATCATGTTAGTGTCAGTCCGGAAAAAGTTACGATCAGCGGTCCGAAGCGCGACGTGGATAAAGTTCAATCCGTCGTCGGTTTTGTGACTGTCAACGGAGCAAAGGACACGGTCGTATCGACTGTGGAACTTTTCCCGATGGATCAGAATAAACGCGTCATTTCTAATATCGATATTTCACCGAACAATGTAAGCGTTCAGGCGGTCATATCAAAAGCTGTAAGTGTACCGATCAATGTAAACTATACCGACGAAAATGTGGAAGGATTTAAGCGCGAGCGTGCTATTTTAACACCTACAAGTGTTATGATAACGGGCGAGGGCGAACAGATCGATAAAGTAGAAGCGGTAAAAACCAATCCGGTCGATCCGCGAGAACTTATGAGAGAGTTTACCATTCCCTTAACTCTTAATCTTCCCGACGGCGTGCATCTCGTCAATCCTGACGAATCCATTTTCCTGCGCTACATGAAAAATGAAACATCTAAACGCAGTTTAGAAATCGATCCTAAATCCATTAATATGAACGGGAAACGATTTAAACGTCCGGAGCATGTAACCGTAGAGGTTTACGGAGAGCAAAATATTGTGTCTTCTATTAATCCTGAGGATTTAACCGTGGCAGTAGACAGTAATGGCAAATTGACGGCGAAAGGGCCTAAGGGCGTGGAAGTTATTCAAATTCTTCCTTATCGATTGAACCAATAATCTTGATACAAAGACTAACTTTTGCTAAAATATCCCTTATCTTAAAATGAGGACTGCAAGGAGGTACTGATGAAATATTTAGGAGACGGTTTAACATTCGACGATATTCTGCTGATGCCGGGGTATTCTGAAGTTTTACCGAATGAAGTAAGTTTAAAAACGAAAATCACCAACGAAATCGAATTGAACATTCCCCTTATGAGTGCGGGCATGGATACGGTTACGGAATCACAAATGGCCATTGCCATGGCGCGTGAAGGTGGCATCGGTATTATCCATAAGAGCATGCCTTTGGAGGAACAGGTAAAAGAAGTGGATCGCGTGAAAAGAAGCGAGCACGGCGTCATTACCGATCCCTTCTCACTTTCGAAGGAGCATGTTATTAAAGACGCATTGGAGTTAATGAGCCATTACCGCATTAGCGGCGTGCCCATCGTCAATGCTAAAGGTATTTTAGAAGGTATTATTACCAATCGTGACATCCGCTTTGAAGATGATCTCACCAAAAAAATTGCAGACGTCATGACGTCCGACAATCTCGTCACCGGTCGCGAAGGTATTTCCATGGACGACGCGTTGAAAATTATGAAGGAATATAAGATTGAAAAGCTTCCTTTAATCGACGATCAACATTATTTAAAAGGTCTTATCACGATTAAGGATATCGAAAAGTCTATTCAATATCCGAACTCGGCAAGAGACAAAGGCGGAAGACTTTTAGCCGGTGCAGCGATCGGTGTTACCCACGACGTATACGACCGTGTGGAAGCGCTCGTCGCAGCCGGGACCGACCTTTTCGTCATCGACACCGCCCACGGGCAATCGGCAGGCGTTTTAAAAACCATTCGTGAAATTAAAAAAGCTTTCCCCGATCTTCAATTAGTGGCGGGGAATGTGGCAACTTATCAAGGTACGATGGATCTTATCGACGCCGGCGCAGACTGTGTTAAAGTCGGTATCGGTCCCGGTTCCATTTGTACGACGCGCGTCGTAACCGGTATCGGTGTGCCACAAGTAACGGCGATTTTAAACTGTTCGAAAGCCGGTCAAGAACGGGGCATCCCCATTATCGGCGACGGTGGTATTAAATACTCCGGCGACGTTACAAAGGCGATCGCCGCAGGCTCCGACGTGGTCATGATGGGCTCCATGTTTGCCGGTACCGACGAAAGTCCCGGAGAAGAAATTTATGTCGAAGGACGTCGCTTTAAGACCTATCGCGGTATGGGCTCCTTAGGCGCCATGAGCAGCGGCTCCAGCGATCGTTACTTCCAATCGGAAACGAAAAAATACGTACCCGAAGGTGTGGAAGGTCGAATTCCTTACAAAGGAAAAGTCGGCGACGTGGTCTATCAACTTGTCGGCGGTTTAAAGAGCGGTATGGGCTATGTAGGCGCGAAAGATATTCACGAACTCAAAACCAAGACCGAATACATGAAAATCACGCCGGCCACGCTACAAGAAAACCATCCTCACAATATTACCATTACACGCGAAAGCCCGAACTATATCAGTTCTCGAAAATAGAAAGAATCCCTCGGCGACGGGGGATTCTTTTTGTGCTTATTCATCATATTGTAAGAATGTTTTGGAAAAGCCATATGCAACTGTGGTCTCAACAATTGCAAGGAGAAGTGTTATTAAGAAATCGCCGGGGGAAAGTTGTGTGAAATGATTCATATCGTAAGCTAAGTTATTCAGCGCAAATATTTTTTCTAAATGGGGAATTACTGTCTGCGCACAAGTCAAAAAACCCATAATGGAAATGGCGACTGATAAAATAGTGACGCCACCTAATGATTTCATACGAATGCTCAATGCGGAAAAAACGCAAATAGCCGGAATGGAAAAGAGAATACTCGCTAGAAGATAATAGAGATATATCGTCAAATCCAATGTGCCGAAATGGCAAGCAAATTTGCCGCAGAGATAAAAGGAAAGAAAGAAGTAAGTTTGCGCGATAGAAATGAGGACAAAAGCCAGCAGGTTTTTACAAAGAATAAATCGGCTGTGAGTAATGGAACTTAGTCTTATGAAATTTAATCCTGCACGGTGCTCTGTGTTCCATAAAATACCGACGATGATGGCGATGAGGGGCACAAAGAAAAACGAAAAGTAAAATAAGCCGACCTGGGTAAATAAACTTTCCCATTCATGATGGAGTGTTTGTCGATTGCCGAGATAATTTATTGTGCCGAATACATTGGCTAGAAGAGGCACGAGAAGTATGGCTAACAGCAAGGGAAACCATTTGATTTTCTTCGTTTCAATGGAAAGAACGGATGACATAATACCTCCTAAAATGTTTTATCGTAACGAATGAGTGTATGGTTTTTAATTATGAATAAACAAATCACCAAGCCGATTATAGCAATGAAGGGTGTTACAAAAGGCGTAGGATTTAAAACACTCTCAAATTTTCCGGACTGTTGAACATAGGAAATATTCATCAGAGATATTATCCAGGCGAAGGGATTCATAAAGGTGAGAGCGGAAGACGTAAGCATGGATATAATTCCCGTCAACGTGCCTGCCATGGAAAAGAAGAGGGTGAAATAAGGACTTTTTGAGCGGGTTTCCAAGATGAGGAAAAGTGCAACAAAGGCCGCCGTAATAAGCCATTGGCCCGCGAATTCTATGAGTATGCGAAGGCTCATAATATCGGTGGGGGAAAAGCGACTCGATCGCGATGCCATCATTATTAGCACTGCCCATTCCACTATTTGTAACAGTAATAGCCTTAGATTCAGCCACGACCATTTTTTCAGTAAGAGTGCAGAGGGTTCGATGCCGAGGATTTCCTGATAGAGAAACATATTATCTTTCTCTTCGATTTCTACGACTTTTTTTACTAAAGAAGAAAAAAGCACCGGGCTAAAAATCAGCTGTATCATGAAGTATCCGTCTAAAAGCCTGAAAAGCGGATAGGTTTCATTGACAAAGGAGCTTGAAAAAACTGAAATACTGGACACGAAAATATGGACGAAAAACAATAAGCCGAGTAAGGGATAAATATGAAGATGTCTATATTTTCTAGATTCTAAACTACGCAAAAAAAGTGCCTCCCTTCTTCGTATCGTTAATAAAGAGAGTTTCCAAACTTTCTCGCTCTTCTTCGATGCGGTAAATATCGACGACTGAAGATAAGCGGCGCACAATTTCTGCCACTTCGTCATCGTCAGGATGATTTAAAATTAAGCGTTCTCCGCGAATTGCAAATTCTGTGGAGTTGAGCGCTTTGGCTGCCAAATCATTGTCGGATGTACGTAGGGAGAGAATCGGCGGATGAAGCTCTCGGTAGTTTTCAAGGGTTCCGTTATAGATTAATCGGCCATTCTGTAGCATGGCAATATGGGTGGCGATTTTTTCCACTTCGTCGAGAATATGGGATGAAATTAAAATCGTCGTATTCTTTTCCTCCGCCAATTGTAGAAATAGATGGCGCATTTCCAAAGTGCCGATGGGATCCAGTCCGTTTATCGGTTCGTCGAGAATTAATAACTTCGGCTCGCCGATAATAGCCATGGCGATCCCCAATCGCTGTTTCATGCCCAGTGAATACGTTCTAACCTTGTCGTGACCTTTTTTCTCAATACCGACTGATTGCAGTGTCGGTACAATATGTTTTTTATCGATACCTTTTAAAGTACATAGAATGGAAAGATTTTCTACACCCGTTAAGTGGTCGTAATAGGACGGTCGTTCGATCAATGCGCCCAACTTGCGATTCAGAATCTTTTGATTTTTAGTCGTTACTTTTTGGTCGAAAAGTGTCATCTCGCCGGAGTCTTTTGAAATTAAGCCCAGTATGGACTTCATCAAAGTAGATTTGCCGGCGCCATTGGGCCCGATTAAACCGTAAATAGCACCCTTAGGTAATGTTAAGTGATCGATGTCTAAAACTGTTTTGCCGTTGTAACTCTTTTTTAAATTGTCGATGGATAATAGATTTTCCATAAGAACCTCCTTTTGTGCCATTATAAAATCGGAAGCTCACATACTTATGAAACCTACATCACATTTAGATCACAAGGGATAAACTTCTTTTGCCCTGTGATAAAATAGCCCTAAAAGGAGGCGACACTATGGAGAAGAAAAAAGATCCCGTTATTTTAATCGTAGACGACGAAAAATCCCTGTTGGATCACTTGGATCGTTATTTACGAGGGGCAGGGTACGACTCGATTAAAACGGCATCCAATTTGGCCCAGGCGAAGTATCAACTGGCCCATCATTCCGTGGATTTAATAATTTTAGATTTAATGTTGCCCGACGGAAGCGGAATGGACTTGTTGAAATCCGTCCGTCAACGTTCCCATATGCCGGTTATAATTTTATCTGCTTTAGATGGTATCGACGATCGCCGCGAAGGCTTTGAATCGGAGGCCGATGATTATATCGTAAAGCCTTTTCTCGCAGAGGATCTTTTATGGCGTATAGAGGCTGTGCTTCGAAGAAGTTTTCACAGTGATCAGAGCAAACTTGTCGACTTAAACGGCGCTTTATTCGATCCTTCCAAGGGAACGATCACGAGAGGAAACAATGAAGAGAAGTTGACGGCGAAGCAATTTAAAATTTTGAGTTTACTCGCGGCTAATTTAAATCATATCGTCTCCATCGATCAAATCCTCGAAAACGTCTGGGAAGATACCTTCGGTTATGAAAATACATTGATCACCCATATTTATCGCCTGCGCGAAAAACTCGAAGACGATCCTTCCAATCCTAAACGATTGGTGACGGTAAAGGGTCTCGGTTATAAATTAGTAGGAAAGCCATAACGGAGTTACTATGTTTCAATTTATATTAAAAAAATTACGACGCTTCGTTTTATTTACCGTTGCCTTTTCGCTGACCTTTATTTTTCTAATTTTCGTTATTCTTTACATAAATTACAATGTAAGCAAACAATATGCACAGCCCGACACTGTACACGATTATATTATGAAAAATAAAGACAACGAGTTCTTGTTTACGACGGCAAATCGAGATTTTTTAAAAGAAAATAATCTCTGGGCCATTCGCATTGGCGGAAGTGGCAAAATTATTGAGTCGTATAGAAAGCCTTCTGAAATTCCGGAAGCTTATAAGATGACCGACGTCGCTCGCTTTACCCGTTATTATTTAAAAGATTATCCCGTGATGACGTACATCATCGGTGACGATCTTTTGGTTATCGGGTATCCCAAGGGAACATTGGATAAGCTGCCCTTCAACTATTACAGCGCAGAACAATGGCTCTTAAACGTGGATTTGGCACTGATTTTTTTATTAGGCTATCTGTTTTTCCTCTTTTATATGTACAGAAGGGAAAGGAACAATCTGTTTAAAAAGTTATTTCCTCTTCAAGAGGCGCTGGAGAAGATTTACAGCGCTGATTACACCCCCCTGGAAGAGGCAGGTCCCTTAAAAGATGTGTCTCGTGCAGTAAACGATGCCAATCGACGCTATGAACAGTTGAGTAAAAGCCAAAGCCAATGGATTCGCGGCATCAGCCACGATGTGCGCACGCCTCTTTCAAAACTCAGCTGGGGGCTAAACGATTTAAAGACGGAAGAGAATAAGGAAACGATAGGGGCAATGGAAGATGAGCTTATGCGCATCAGTAAGACCGTACAAGATCTTAATGATACGTCGAGACTTCAAAACCTTAGTGCCGAGCGATTTACGCAAGAATATCCGATTCCCGTTTTACGAAAAATATTAATCCGCTATTTAAATGAACATCCGGAACGAAACATTGCTTTTGAAAATAACATTCGCGAATCTACGACAATTAAAATGGACGCTCACTTGTTTAGCCGAATGATCGAGAACATAATCAAAAACAGTTTGACCTATCAAGAGGGCGATATGGTTGTACGTTGTAGAGAAAATAATGATTTAATGTATATCGAACTATGGGATCACGGAGGGGGCGTCGGCGAGGATGTTTTACAGCGGTTGGCGACATCGGATCTTTCTACTGTAAATGTTCACGGCATGGGATTACTGATTTCAAAACAAATTTGTCAGCTACACGGAGGTAAAATGAAAGCTGTCAATTCAGACGGCGGTTTTAGAGTTGAATTTATCTTGCCGAAAGCGTAATGATCGTCGTAATGTGCTGTATCATCGCTTATTGACAGCATTACTGAGTATTGATAACATGATAAAGGATATAAGGAGGCTGATTATGAAAGTTTCAATTCTTATGGGTAGTTACAGCGATAGAGAAATCGCATTTGATGTTATTAAATCGTTAAAAGAACTTGGCGTAGCCTATGATTGCGTAGTTTACAGCGCTCATCGCACCCCTAATGAGGTGGTTGAGTATGTGAAAGAACAGGAAAAAAACGGTACGGAAGTATTTATTTCCATTGCGGGAAAAGCGGCACACCTTGGCGGCGTCGTGGCGGCGCATACGACGCGTCCCGTTATCGGCGTTCCCGGTAAAACGTCCGTAGCAGGAGGAATGGATTCTCTTCTTTCCACCGTCCAAATGCCTTCCGGCGTTCCGGTGGCGACGGTGGCTATCAACGGCGGCAAGAATGCCGGTATTCTAGCGGCACAAATTTTGTCCGTCGCCGATAGCGATCTTAAAAAACGTCTCGACGATTACAAATTAAAATTACAATCGGAAGTTGAGGAAATGAATCGCAAACTCGAGGAGGACCTACGTGGCTAAAATGAAAACAGATGTTGAAATTGCCGGAGAGGCGACATTAGAGGAAGTCTATAAAATCGCCGAAGACTTGGGGCTGAAAAATGAGGATATTAAACCCTATGGTCATTATATGGCGAAAATTCAAGGGAACCCCTTTCACGAGCCGAAAGAAAAAGAAGGTAAGCTGATTCTCGTTACCGCCATTAATCCTACACCTGCAGGGGAAGGAAAGACGACGACCAATATCGGACTTGCCATGGCAATGTGTCGCATGGGAAAAAAGGCGATCAGCACATTGAGAGAGCCGAGCCTCGGTCCGGTCTTCGGCATTAAGGGCGGAGCGGCAGGCGGCGGTTACTCCCAAGTTCTTCCCATGGATGATATTAACCTCCATTTCACGGGAGATTTTCACGCCATTACCAGCGCTAACAACCTTATTAGTGCCGCCATCGACAACCACATTCATCAAGGAAATGTGTTAAATATCGATCCGAAGAACATTACGTTTAAGCGCGTGTTGGATATGAACGACCGCGCACTACGTCAAGTTATCGTCGGCGCAGGCCCTAAGAAAAACGGTGTTATGCGCGAAGAAGGATTCGATATTACCGTAGCCTCTGAAATTATGGCAATTCTTTGTCTCGCACGAGACCTTGAAGATTTCAAGGCGAGAGTCGCCAGAATCATCGTCGCTTATTCTAAGGATAATAAGCCTATTTACGTAAAAGATTTAAAAGTTGAAGGCGCGGTGGCTATGTTGATGAAAGATGCCATTATGCCGAATTTGGTACAAACCATTGAAAATACGCCTGCTATTATTCACGGCGGACCTTTTGCCAATATAGCCCACGGTTGCAATTCCATTTTAGCGACAAAAGCGGCCTTAAATCTCGGCGAATATGCTATTACAGAGGCAGGGTTCGGTGCCGATTTGGGAGCTGAAAAATTCTTGGACATCGCCGCTCAGGAAGCTGATTTTCATCCCAATTGTGTGGTCGTCGTCGCGACGATTCGCGCACTTAAATACAATGGCGGAGTAGCGGTAAAAGATTTGAGCGAAGAAAATGTGGAAGCTCTTCGTGCCGGATTCCCGAATTTAAAACGCCACGTCGAAAACATGAAGAAGTACGGCATTCCCGTAGTTATTGCCATTAACAAGTTCCCCGCCGATACGGAAAGGGAATTGAACACCATTCACGAACTTGCCGATGAACTCGGCGTCGACGTCGCGCTTTCCGATGTATTTGCAAAAGGCGGAGAAGGCGGAATGGAACTTGCGGAAAAAGTCGTCGCTCTTTGTGAAGAAGAGAGCCACTACAAACCCATTTATGAACGGAACACGAGCATCGAAGAAAAAATTGAAACTATTTCAACAACCATTTACGGTGCAAAGGATGTAGTTTACTCCGATGATGCCAAGGCTGTTATGAAACGGATTCAAGAATTGGGCGCAGGTGATCTTCCCATTTGTATGGCGAAGACGCAAATGTCTTTTACCGACGACGCTACGAAACTTGGCGCGCCGGAAGATTTTACCATTCACATTCGCGACATGCGCCTTTCAAACGGGGCGGGCTTTATCGTGGCACTTACAGGATCTATAATGACCATGCCGGGGCTCCCCAAAGTTCCCGCAGCCAATGGTATGGATATAGACAGTCAGGGAAGAATTACCGGATTATCATAAAGTGAGGTAAAAAATGTCCTATTCATCAAAAATCGAAGATAAAAACATGGACGAATTATTCGAAGCTGTTTTATGCTTAAAAAATAAAGAAGAATGCTACCGTTTTTTTGAAGACATTTGTACGATTAAAGAGTTAAAAGCAATTTCGCAGCGTCTGGAAGTGGTTAAACTTCTCGTATCGGATAACACCTATCACGCGATCGAGGAGGAAACCGGCGCATCGACGGCTACGATTAGCCGTATCAATCGCGCCCTCCATTACGGAGCTGACGGATACAATCTCGTCTTAAAGCGTTTAGGATATTTAAGTGACAAGGAAAAAGAAGACTAACGAAAAGGTCAAAGGCCGGGCGATTTGCCCTAACCTTTGACCTCTTTTTATGCCTTCAATTGTTCAATATGCTCTTTATTCGGCGTTACATAGAGCGTGGAAAAATCCGTATAAATGACCAGTCCCGTTTGATTGGAGGGATGGCGCCTAATAAATTGCCGCTTAGTATAATCCACTTCCACATTGGAAGATTGCCTGCTTCTGCTGTAGTAGGCGGCAAGTTCGGCACATTGTCTTAATACGTCTTCGGAAGGCTCTGTTCCTTCAGTTTTTAAAATGACGTGGCTTCCGGGGCCATTTTTCACGTGGAACCAATAATCATTTTTACGAGCAAATTTCAATGTGAGCTCTTGATTTTGTCGATTATTTCGTCCTACATAAATTGGTTGCCCGTCGGAAGACGTAAATTCAAGATAATCAGCCTTTTTAGAATGTTTCTTTTTGCCACTGTGTCCGTGATCTTTGAATTTCTTTTTGAGATAATCTTCGCGAAATTCTTCCTGAATGCTGTCCACTTCGCCGACAGTCGTGGCATCCTCCAGATTATAGAGCATGGAGTCTAAGTATTGAATGGTGGTTCTATTTTTTTCAATACGGCTCGTTAAAGTAGTTTCTGCATGTTTTAGCTTTGTAAACTTTTTATAATAGCTTGCGGCGTTTTGAATTCCGTCTTTCGTGTCGTCTAATGGAATGGTAATGGGCTCCATGTTGTCGTAAAAATTTTCCAATGTGATCTCACGGCATCCCTTTTCGATTTTCCATGCGTTGGAGGAGAGGAGATCGCCGTAAACTTTAAGCTTTTTACGATCCTTCGCTTCCCGAAGTTCCATTTCCATTTTTTCCTGTTTCGTCAATGCACGCTCCAAATAGTTTTTAATCTGCTTGTGGAGATTTTGACTTTTTTGGCGAATTCTGTCTTCCATAACGCGCATAATAAAGGTTTGATCTAAAAGCTCGGAAGGAGAATCGTAGAATGTTTTATTTTCTTCAGGATAGTGTTTTAGATTTAGGGCTGAAAAAGCGATAATTTTATGTCCGTCGGAAATACTTTGAGGTTTATAGTCGTCATTTCGCAACTCGTCCATCAGTTCTTTAAAGGATCGATAGAGAGGGATTTTATCGACGGTTTTCATAGGATCTTTATCTGAAAATCCTGCGCGATAGGCAATTTCTGAAGCGATAAGGGGAGAGACTCCTAAATAGCGTCGAATAAAAAAGTTTTTGACGGAAAGAGCATCTTCGCCATTTGCCGCTTCTAAAAAAGCATCTTCTTTTTCCTTTAAAGGGTTTACGCGATCCATAATGCCTTCCAAGGTATAGTGAATCCCCGGAAGAATTTCCCTTACGCGGCTCGTGGAATGATTAATGCGCTTTAAGGCATCGACGATTTTGCCGTTTTCGTCGAGAAGAATGATATTCGAGTGACGCCCCATCATTTCGATAATCAAAGTCTTTTTGACTTTATCAAAGAGGTCGTTAAATCCTTCGACTTCAATGCAAAGAATGCGATCCATTTCTATTTGATAAATTTTTTGAATCACCGTAGATTCCACGTGTTTCCGAAGCAACATACAAAAATTAGGAGGCGTTGCGGGATTTTGAAATTTCTTTTCCGTAATATAAGCACAGGGGTTATTTGCCGATGCGGACAAAAGCAAACTTCCCCGAGCCTGATGGCTTCTCAAATTTAAAACGATTGTGTCCTGCTGTGGTTGATACACCTTGTCGATCTTCCCGCCGCTATAAAGCGCATTCAACTCTTCGCTAACCGCTCTTGTCATCGTTCCGTCGTAACTCAATCTATCTCCTCCTTATCGTGATGAAAGCCCATTGTCTTTCATGTATAATAACATAGAGGAGGCGCCTATGCACAGCATGACCGGCTTTGGTTCGGCAGAACAAATGACAACTGATACGACGTTAAGTGTGACGATAAAATCGGTAAATCACAAGAATCGCGACATTCGCATGAAAGGTTTGGGGGATTTCCCGGCGGTAGAAAATAATATCAAAAAAACGCTGGAAAACCGGCTTATTCGCGGACGAGTGGAAGTAAATTTCTCCATTACGCGAAACGCTGAAACGAAACTGAGTTTCTCCGAAGATTCCGCTACATTTTTTAGAGAACTTTATAAAGGACTGACCGGCGAGGATCCGAAAGCCGATTGGCTTTTATCTCGTCCCGGCGTCGTGGAAGCTTTAGATTTAGGTAATGACATAACAGTTGAGTTTATTCACGAAGTATTCGAATCGGCTCTCGACGAATTTCTCGCTATGAGAAAGCGGGAAGGAGATTATTTATTCGAGTGCTTAAGAGAAAAGATCCGTTACATAGAAAATGAATTGAACGAAATAAAGCAATCGACGGAGGAGGATAAAATCGCTCAACAAGACGCTTTCAGAAAGCGCGTCGAAGAATTTATGAATGAATTTTCCATGGATCCTTCACGATTTGCTACGGAGCTTGCACTTTTATACGAAAAGATTTCAATTGAAGAAGAAATCGACAGGCTTTTCTCTCATATTGCCCAATTTAATGTTATAATGGAGAGAAAAGGTTCGGTGGGACGGAGTTTGGATTTTCTCTTGCAGGAAATGTTCAGAGAAGCCAATACCATGGCGAACAAATCGAGAACGATTGATGTCTTGCATCGTCTCGTAGATGTTAAAACGACAATCGATGATTTAAGAGAGCAAGTTGCAAATGTAGAATAGTATAAAGGCGGTGTTGTGTGTCTAAAGGTTTTTTATTGGTACTTTCCGGTCCATCCGGCAGTGGAAAGGGAACGGTAAGTGAAGCGCTAATGGCGAAGAATGAGGAAGTAAAATTTTCAACATCTGTCACGACGCGAAAGCCCAGAGTGATGGAAGTGGATGGAGAAAACTATTTCTTTAAAACGGAAGAAGAATTTAAAGAAATGGTTAAAAACGACGAGCTACTCGAATACGCCCATGTGCATACCAATTATTACGGGACGCCGAAAGAATTCGTCTTTCAAGAAATCGAAAAGGGCGAAATTGTGCTTTTAGAAATCGATGTTCAAGGCGCCCTTCAGATTAAAGAAAAATATAAAGAGGCTGTCTTTATTTTCTTGCTGCCCCCTACCATGGAAGAGCTGAAACAAAGAATCGTAAACCGCGGTACGGAAAGCGAAAAGGATATTGAAACTCGCTTTTCCAATGCTTTTAAAGAACTGGATTTCGTTGGAGAATACGACTATTTTGTCGTAAACGATAAAGTAGAACAAGCAGTCCTCGACATTGAGAACATTATTGCGGCGGAGAAACTTCGCGTAAAGCGTTATAAAGATATTAAAAAGGATATTGTAGAAAGAAGGTCGATACGATGAACATTATGTCATTTGGTGAAATAGCAAAAATTACCGACAGCCGTTACGAACTGGCGACGTTGGTTTCTAACAGAGCCCGCGAACTCGTAGACGGAGATGACCCTTTAATCGACGCCGATCTTGAAAATCCCGTTTCCATTTCAATGGAAGAAGTTTACAAGGGAGCGGTTAAATTTACGAGCAAAGAACGCTTTGAAGAAATTCAAGCAGAAAAGGAACGCCGCGCCGAAGCCTTAAAACGCGAACTGGAACAAGCCGAAGAAGAGGTCGAAGGGGATGAGTAAGCATGTTCTCCTCGGCATCAGCGGGGGAATCAGTGTTTATAAATCGCCGGGAATCGTCAGCCGGCTAAAAAAAATGGGCATAAAAGTGCGTGTCGTCATGACCGAACACGCTACCGAGTTCGTAACGCCCCTTACGTTTCAAACTATGAGCAACGAAACGGTTCATGTCGAAATGTTCAATCAGCTTTCCAATATGGACGTAGAGCACATTTCTTTGGCGAAGTGGGCGGATTGCATGATAATTGCGCCGGCCACTGCCAATACCATCGCCAAGCTCGCTTACGGTATTGCGGATAATATGCTCACAACCGTTGCCATGGCCACACGGGCTAAGATTTTAATCGCACCGGCCATGAATACACATATGCTGGAAGCGGAATCAACTCAAGAAGCTTTAAAAATTTTAGCCTCACGAGAAAATGTGGAAATTCTCCCCACGGCAGAAGGCTTGCTCGCCTGTCAAGACGTGGGATCAGGTAAGATGCTCGAACCCGACGACATCGTAGATTATATTTTAGAAGCCCTTACGCCAAAGACCATGGAAGGTCTTGAACTAACAGTGACGGCAGGGCCAACAAAAGAACGATTGGATCCTGTACGCTTTATAAGCAATCACAGCAGTGGAAAAACGGGCTACGCCATTGCGACGGAAGCGCGCAATCGGGGCGCAATGGTCCATCTTATAAGCGGGCCTACCCATCTTCCGATACCGAGAGGTATCGATTTTATCAGCGTCGAGAGTACGCAGGAAATGTACGATGCCGTAGAGATAGTATTTCCTACAAGCGATATATTAATAAAATCGGCAGCGCCGAGTGACTACAAACCCGTACAATACGCTAACGAGAAGATCAAAAAAAGCAGCGGAGAAAATCTCATTGTCGAATTTTCGCCAAATCCCGATATCGCTAAGCATTTCGGTAATATAAAAGGCGATCGTGTGGTCGTCGGATTTGCAGCCGAAAGCCACCGTGTAGAGGAATACGCGAAGAAAAAATTAAAGAGTAAAAACTTTGATTTTATCGTGGCCAATAATATTTGTGAAGAAAATGCAGGCTTTGCCAGTGAAACCAATCATGTGAAGATTTTTTCAGCAAACGGCAAGGAAGAAGAGCTTCCCATGATGGAAAAAAGTGCATTGGCCGCAGAAATTTTAGATCGTGTAACAGAACGTTTGAAAAGCTAGCAATGCCTAGCTTTTTTTACATGATAGGGAGTTCCTATGATTGTAGATGTTTATATCGACAAGGCTTTGCCTCAAATCGATCAATTGTATAGCTATGCTTGGAACGGCGACGGGGAATCCCTTATCGGTCGTCGGGTCGTCGTGCCCTTCGGAAGGGGGAATAAACCGGAAGTTGCGGTCGTTCTTGCAGAACGTGAAGGTGACAGTACCCATCTCAAACAGATAGCTGAGATTATGGACCATCGCCCCATTCTGTCGAAAAAATCAATCGCCCTCGGCCTTGCCATGCGGGATCGTTTTTTAACTTCCTATGTACAATCATTTCAACCGCTCCTACCCAAATATGTATTGGGAGAGACCATCGAGGTTATTATTAAAGAAAAGGACACGCCGCGAACGAGAGAGCTCATGGGAGATAGGAATAAGATTCCGTCGAAAGAATTGGACGCTCATGGGGAATTTCTTTTATCGGAAGCCGATAAAAATGGGGAAATTTCTTTTTCTTTTGAATCATCAGAAGGAGTTAAGGCGAGAAAAATTCAGCGCTTTCAAGCCGTCTCCGGAAAAGATACAGACTTAACGGATAAACAAAAGATCGTCTTCGATTTACTTCTTGAAAAAGGTCCTCTTACGAAGGCGGAGATTAGAGAATTGACTGCTTTTTCCGATGCTCCCCTTAACGGACTTATGAAAAAAGAAGCTGTGGAAGAGTCTTTTGAAGAGAACTTAAAAGGAGAAGCACCTCCGAATCTTCGTGCAGATCAAAAAAAGGTTATTGAGGATATAGCCAATTCAAAAAAAAGAGTTCATCTATTATACGGTGCCACCGGAACGGGGAAAACAGAGGTTTATATGCAATTGGCATCGCGCGCCATGGAAGAGGGCAAGTCTTCAATGATGATCGTGCCCGAAATCGGTTTAGCGACACAAATGGTAGATCGTTTAAAAGCTCGTTTTCCCGGGAAGGTAGAAATACTTCACTCCAAACGGAGCCAAGGTGAAAAGGCGAAGTCCTGGATTCGATTAAAAACGGAACCCGGTCGCATTCTCGTAGGCGCTCGTTCGGCGATTTTTGCTCCGATGGAACATCTCGGCTATATTTTTATAGACGAAGAACAGGAGGAATCTTACGATTATCAGGAAGGCTTGCGCTATAATGTTCGCACCGTTGCGGAGATGCGTGCAAGAATCGACGATGCAAAGGTAATTTACGGATCCGCCACGCCATCAGTTGCTATGTTTTCAAGAGTTGATGTGGATGTAGAGAAACACGATCTCGTCGGTGACCCTGAAAATATAGACAATAATTTACAGATGAAGGTCGTGGATATGCGGGAGGAGATCCTTCACGGCAATACGGATATTTTATCCGATGAGATGGTGGCAAGTTTAGAGGAAACTCTTAGAAATAAAAAACAGGCCATTTTGTTTATTAACCGACGCGGTTTCAGCCATTTCGTAAGTTGTCGTACCTGCGGCTACGTGATCGAGTGCGACGCCTGTGATATTTCCATGGTGTACCATAGAAAAACCGGAAGATTGCATTGCCACTACTGTGGAAGAACGAAGCCCTATCCCGCTAAATGTCCTTCCTGCGGAAGCGAATATCTTCGCCAGTTCGGAATCGGTACGGAGCAAGTGGAATCGTGGATTCACGACCATTTTCCAAATGCCCGCGTCGCGCGAATGGATAAAGATACTATGGCGCAAAAGGGGAAATTCGACGCCCTTTACCGCGCAATGAATTCTGGAGAAATCGATATTTTAGTCGGTACGCAAATGCTCGCGAAGGGTTTGGATTTTAAGAACGTGGACTTTGTCGGCGTCGTGGCGGCAGATCTTTCTCTTTTTGTATCCGATTACCGCGCTCAGGAAAAGACCTTTCAACTGTTAACTCAAGTTGCAGGTCGCGCCGGACGAAACGATCGAAAGGGAATGGCCGTCATACAAACCTACAATCCCGACAATTACAGCATTCAGTACGCCAAAGGGCGCCACTACGAACGCTTTTATCATCGGGAAATGGAGGAGCGCAAGCATTTCTTATATCCACCCTTTGTCAGGCTACTAAAGATTCATGTCAGAGGACGAGGAAATGTCAATGAAACGGCATATAATTGGATGAAGACCTTAGAGGCGATTAATCGTCACAATCACATGAATATTCAAATCGGCGCACCTGTAGAACAACCTCGCATTCAAAATAGAGAACATATGTCGTTGACGGCAAAAATCTTTTCCGAGGAGTACCAAACTTTTTTAAAGATCTTTAAACGGGTATTAATGCATTATTATAGATCTACTAAAGACAAAAACATTTACGTTACCATCGAGTTGGACGGATAATAGGAGAGTGACTAATGGCTATTTTAAAAATCAGAACAGATGAAGACCCTATACTAAGAAAAAAATCTCGAGATGTTGATACCTTTGACGATCATTTAAAACAACTTATAGACGATATGTACGAAACCATGTACGACGCCGAAGGTGTCGGATTGGCAGCAGTTCAGGTTGGTAAATTAAAACGGATGCTCGTCATCGACGATTACGACGGATCGAAGATCGTCTTGATTAATCCCGTACGCGTGGAAGAATCCGGTGATTCCGAAGCACTGGAAGGTTGTTTGAGTGTACCGGAGCGCATGGGAAAAGTTAAGCGATTCGAAAAGGTAAAGGTAGATTACCAAACGGTAGACGGCGAAGCGGACACCATTGTAGCGGAAGGCTTTTTAGCTCGCATTATTCAGCACGAAATGGATCATTTAGACGGAATTCTCTACACCGATATTGCGGAAGAGATGTTTGATGTTCACAAAGAAACCGGCGAGGTAGAATAACGATGTTAAAAAGTATTTTTTTCGGCACGCCGGAATTTGCCATTCCTACTTTAAATGCTCTGGCGGAACTTACAGATCTACGATTGGTAGTAACTCAAGAAGACAAGCGTAAGGGGAGAGGAAAAAAACTTTTGCCTACCCCCGTTAAAGAGAGGGCAGAGGAATTAAACATTCCCGTATTTCAACCCGGTAGCATTAACACACTGGAAGCGCTACAACGCCTTCGAGACGAAGAGGCGGACTTATTTATTGTCGTGGCGTACGGCCAAATTCTTAAAAAGGAGCTTTTGGAGATTCCGAAGGGCTATATTATGAATGTTCACAGTTCCCTTCTTCCCCGTCATAGGGGGGCCGCGCCTATGCAATGGGCTATTTTATCGGGCGACGAAAAAACCGGCGTCAGTTTTATGCAGATCGAAGAAGGATTGGATAGCGGACCGGTTTACGACACGCGCGCTATTTCTATCGGAGACAAAAACTTCGGTGACATCCACGACGAGCTCGCAGAACTCGGTGCCGATCTGTTGAGGGAATTCATTAAGGATATGGAGGGCGGCAAGATCGTCCTTCAACCCCAAGATGACTCTCTTGCAACGTACGCATCTAAAATCGACGAAGACTTGATGACCATAGACCCTCTTACACTTTCTGCCACGGAAGCACTTCGTAAAGTGCGCGCATTCTCCCCGGAACCGGGCGCGCATTTGACGATGCAGGGGGAAAGATTGAAGATTTATGACGCCGCCATTAGCGACGAAAATCTTGCTCCAGGGGAGTTTATGGCGACAAAGAAGAAGCTTTTTATCGGAACAAGAGAAGGTTCCTTATCCATTCGCGAACTTCAACGGCCCGGAAAAAAACGCATGGCCGTAGGTTCTTATTTAGCAGGCGCTCACTTGCCGGAAAGAGGTGAAGTATAATGTACGGTTACTACGGCTACGATATTCAGTATTTGCTCTATTTATTGCCCGGCATGCTTCTCGCCATGTATGCTCAGGCAAAAATTAAGAGTAACTTCGAAACATATAGCAAGATAGGCAATTCGAGAGGGCTGACAGGAGAAATGGCGGCCCGTCAAATCCTTTCAAGCTATCACATCGATGATGTTCGCGTGGAGCGGATTAGAGGATCTTTAACAGATCATTACGATTCTACGCAAAACATACTTCGCCTTAGTGATTCAGTATATGACTCCACATCCATTGCTGCCGTAGGCGTTGCCGCCCATGAAGTAGGGCATGCGATTCAGCACCACATCGGCTACGCGCCTTTAAAATTTAGAAATGCCATCGTGCCTGCTGCCAATATTGGATCCAATGTATCTTTCCTCTTTGTATTTTTAGGTTTGATGGCCTTTAGACCGTTGCTAAAAATCGGTATTGCATTATTTGCTATAACCGTTCTGTTCCAGCTTTTGACACTGCCTGTAGAATACGACGCCAGTCATCGTGCTAAAGTGATTCTTAGAGACGGCATTTTGTCGGGTAAGGAAATGGAAGGCGTCGAAAAAGTCTTATCCGCTGCGGCACTGACGTATGTAGCCAGTCTCGTTACCGCCATCGGTACACTTCTTCGATTTCTTTCTCTCGATAGGAGACGGGATTAATGAAAAATCCCAGATTTACGGCGCTCAAAACATTACAAAAGGTCGCTCACGGAGAGTTTATTCAGGATGCCTTCGATCGAAAAGGGTTAAATCCTAAAGACGAACGCTTGGCAGAAACGATTATTAACGGAACCGTCCAACACGAGCTTTTCCTCGATTATGTAATCGATCAATTCGTTTCAAACACCGATAAGCTTCAGGCGAATCTTCGCATTCTTTTGAGAATGAGTATTTATCAGATTCGCTTTCTCGATCGGGTTCCCAATCGAGCCATAGTGGATGAAAGTGTAAAAATCGCTAAAAAAATTGCCAACCAAGGAGCTGGCGGCCTCGTCAACGGCGTGTTACGTTCTATTATTCGAGAAGGTGACGATGCATTTAAAATTAAAACTGACGACGACATTACGTATTTGTCCTTACGCTACAGTTTTTCGGAAGAGTGGGTTAAGTATTTTAAAACGCTCTTGGGAAATGATGCGGAGAAATTTTTAGCATCTACCTTTAATCCGGCTCCCATCACGATTCGTCCCATTCATACGAATAAACAAGAATTGCAAATTAGCTTAGAGGAAGAAGGCTTTGAGCTGAGCGATGCCGAAGTTGGCGAAACTGCTCTTAACGTTGAGAATCCTCAAGGCCTATTCGATTCAAAAGCATTTCATAACGGCCATTTTTATGTACAAGACGGCGCCTCTCAGGAAGTGGTATCTTTATTTACCCGTGACGTCAAGGCAGAAGCATTGGATCTATGCGCCGCTCCGGGCGGGAAGAGCTTTCAAATGGCAGAAATATTTCATCACGTGCTTAGTTGTGACAGCAATGGCGAACGCTTAAAATTAATGGACGAAAATATTAAGCGTTTGGGCTATGAGAATATTACGACGCAAGTTCGAAATGCTAAAACCCCTCTTCCTAAAAAAACCTACGACCGAATATTAGTCGATGCACCTTGTTCGGGTCTGGGCCTTTTGCGTCGAAAGCCGGAAATTAAACATCGTGTTACCTTGGATGATGTGTTACGCCTGGCGCTAACGCAACGGCTGATACTGGAAAATGCTTATCATGCGTTGGCGACGGGTGGCGAACTCGTCTATAGCACTTGCACCGTTACTGTCGAGGAAAATGAAGGTGTTCTGGCTTCCTTTTTAAAGGATCACCCGGAATGCACTTTAAGGAGTAAAGGTATACGTTATTGGCCGCATCAAAAAAATTGCGACGGTTTTTCAATGGCCGTTATCGTTAGAAAGGACGACTATGCATTGGATGGAAATGACGCCCAATGAGCTGAAAGACTACATGGTCTCCCTCGGTGAGAAACCATTTCGAGGTACACAGCTTTTTGAAGGCATACACAACCACCACAAGAGCCCGGAGGAAATGAGTAATATTCCAAAGGCGACCATAGAAAAGTTGCCGGATGAACTTGAAGGCATTCAAATCGTAAAGCGTCTCAGTTCGAAAATTGACGAGACTAAGAAATACCTTTACCGCTTAAGTGACGGGGAAATTATCGAGGGCGTGTTGATGAAATATCATCACGGATACAGCCTTTGTGTGTCCACTCAAGTGGGCTGCCGCATGGGATGTCGTTTTTGTGTATCAACTTTAAATGGCAAAATCCGCGATCTCCGTTCCTACGAAATGCTCTCTCAAATTTATGAAGTTGAGCGGGCTGAAGGTGTTTCCATTTCCAATATTATACTCATGGGAAGTGGTGAACCTTTCGATAATACAGACAATGTGTTTCGATTCCTTCATCTTTTACACGACCCTAAGGGAAAAAATATGAGTTACCGCAGCATGACCATTTCTACCTGCGGCCTTATTCAAGGTATCGAGCGGCTAATCGATGAAGATATACCAGTTAATTTAGCCATCAGCCTCCATGAAACGGCGCAGGAAGACAGAGCGTCCCTTATGCCCGTTGCAAAAAGCTACCCCTTAGAGGAATTATTCGACACATTGCGCCATTACGATAAGAAAACGGGTCAGCGTGTTACGTTGGAATATACTTTGATTGAAGGCAAAAACGATACGATGCGAAATGTTGAACAGCTCGCGCGCTGGACGAAGGGGATGCGCTGCCACGTGAATTTAATCCCTCTCAATACGACGAGTCATTTTTCTCATACGAAGCCCGATCGAAGTCACATCCTTCGATTTCAAAGGGAGTTGTCCCAAAGAGGCGTATCGTGTACAATACGAAGAGAATTAGGCAGCGATATTCAAGCCAGTTGCGGCCAATTAAAGGCCGGCACTATGGTAGAAGAAACAAGGTGATGCTATGAAAATATCTGCTTATAGCCATATAGGGGGAAGAGATAACAACGAAGACAGTTACTACGTCGATCCCGAAGGACGTTTCGCCATTTTAGCCGACGGCATGGGCGGTCATGCGGCCGGGGAAAAAGCGAGTGAGCTGGCAGTAGGTGTTATAAAAAACAAATTGTCCGTCCCTGTCGATAGTGAAAAACAGCTTCTAAATTTGCTGAATGAAGGCGTTCAGGATGCCAATCATCAAATATTTAAAAGCTCTGTCGATCACTTGAAGTACAGAGGCATGGGCACTACCTTAAGTTTGGTTTATTTACTTAATCAAAAGCTTTACTATATCAATATCGGCGATTCCAGAATTTACGGTTATAAAGACGAGCTCTTTCAAATCTCAAAAGATGACAGTTTCGTAAATTACCTCGTGGATATCGGCGACATTTCCGAGGAAGAAGCTCGAGTTCACCCGAAAAAGAATGTGCTTACAAAGGCTTTGGGTACAACAAATGGCGTAGAGTTTCAAGTGCGAAGCTTGGATGCTGATTTGCAATTTATCGTCTTGTGCTCCGACGGCTTATCTGATGTCGTGGACTTCGACATCATTGCAAAGATCCTAGAGAGTAGCGAAGGCGACTACTCGAAAATACTAGTCCAAGAAGCTTTGGACCGGAATGGCCAAGATAATATTACGGTTATTGTCTTTAACAAGAGTAGGTGAGAGAATGCAAGGAATGATTTTAGCCGACAGATATGAATGTATAAAACGCATCGGTACCGGCGGCATGGGCGACGTTTATAAAGCCCACGATCGACGCTTGGATCGCATCGTCGCTATTAAGGTCTTAAAAAGTGAATATAACGAAGATGATAATTTTATACGCAAATTTAGGAGAGAGTCCTTAGCGGCAGCGAGTATTTCCCATCCCAACATTGTAAGTATTTATGACGTCGGCATGGAAACTATTGCCGATGAGGATGTGTATTATATTGTCATGGAATATATCGACGGAAAAACGCTTAAAGAGCTAATCCGCGAAGAGGGCGTTCTAAGCCAAAATCAGGCGTTGAATTACCTCATTCAAATTGCTGAAGCTTTGAAAATCGCCCACAACAAAAACATTATTCATCGCGATATTAAATCGCAAAACATTATGGTTACGCGAGATAATCGGGTAAAGGTTACAGACTTCGGTATTGCTCGCATGGCGGGGAATGCTACTATGACGGTTACCAATGCCGTTATGGGCAGTGTTCATTACTTTTCGCCGGAGCAGGCGAGAGGACAAAAGGTCGATGCACGAAGCGATATTTATTCCATGGGTATTGTTCTTTACGAAATGCTCACCGGTGATGTTCCCTTCGATTCGGAAAATCCCATTACCGTGGCGCTTATGCATGTGCAAAATGAAATGCCCATGCCTTCAGAGCGCAATCCTAGGGTCAGCCCGGAAGTGGATATGGTCTTTAAGCACATGACCGAGAAAAAGCCTAGCGATCGCTACGAAAATGTGAATTTAATTATCGACGATGTCAAGACGATTTTGCTCGGCAAGGTATACGGCGATCACGGCCGTACGGATACGCGAACGACGGTGATTCTTCCGCCTAAAGGAGAAGCTGCGGAGCGGCACACTCATCATGGAAATACTGCGCCCATTCGCCCGTCGACCAAAACATCGACGAAAAAATCGAAAAAGAAAAAATCCAATCCTTTGGCGACGATTGGCGGCATCGTACTGGCCCTCCTCGTGCTTTTCGCCTTGGCCTTTGGAGGTTCGAAGATTAAAGATATTCTCAACGGTAATGCCGGTAAGGATACTGTAGAAATGGTAGATTTCATCGGTAAAGATGTTTCCGATGCCAAGGATTTCGCAGGAAGTCACGATTTAAAATTAGAGATCAACGAAAAAATTTCCGATGAAGGGGTTTCACCGGGTACTATACTTTCACAATCTGTAGAGCCCGGAGAAGTTCTTAAGCGTGGCGATCAGTTCTCAGTCGTCATAGCCAAAGAAAAGGAAAAAGTCAAAGTTCCCGATTTGGAAAATATGACCATCGCCGAAGCGCAATCCACTCTTAAATCCCTCGGCCTTAATCTCGTCGTCGATAAAACCGAATACGATGAGGATGTGCCGGCTGATCGCATTATTCGACAAAAGCCAAGATCCGAAGAATCTATTGCCAAAGGTGAAGATGTTCACGTGGTAATGAGTAAGGGTCAAGACAGTAAAATGGGTGTTGTACCCAATTTACGAGGCGTTACTGTTGAAAAGGCGAGAGCTCTCTTAAAACAACAAGGCTTGAAACTTGGCAATGTAGATGAACGAGAAGATCTATCTGTTGGGCCCGGCGAAGTCGTATGGCAACAATATAATAGCGGCAATCAAATTAAACAAGGGGAAACAGTAGACATTATTGTAAGCAAGCGATCCTCTCGAGGCGATCAAGAGGGAAATTCCTCACACGGTCAATCGGGAAGCCAAAAAAGGATTTCTTATCGAATACCCGACGACGGAAATGATCACAATGTCCAAGTAATCATGGAATCCAACGGAAGGGAAAAAGTGATTAGCGAGGAATCCGTTAGCGGCGGTTCTTCCGTAACCTATCCCGTGCAAGGACATTCCGGCGACAGAGTATCCCTTCGCGTCGACGGTAGCACTGTAAAATCGGTGGACTTTTAATGCGTCTTAAAGGAAGAATTACTAAATTACTCGGCGGATATTATTACGTCGCCGGGGAAGACGGCGAATATTACGAGACGAGAGCGAGGGGAATTTTTCGTCACTTGGGGCAAAAGCCCGTAGTTGGCGATTACGTAGAAATTATGGTAGATGAGGGACACCACCTTCATTCTGTAGAAAAGATTTTGGAGCGGACCAATAGTATATTGCGTCCGCCCATTTCCAATGTGGATCAAATATTTCTTTTTATACCTACTGCCAATCCGAACTATAATCTGCTTCTCGTCGATAAAATGCTAGCCTATTATGAATCGAAAAACGTGGACGTCGTTCCCATCGTTTCTAAATTTGACATCAATCCCGAAGAAGCGGGCAAGCTTATTGCACTTTACGAATCTGCCGGATACAAAGTGCAAAGGTTATCGAAATTTAACGAGGATACAGTAAGTTCCATCAAAAAACTGTTACCTGGAAAGACCACGGCTTTAAGTGGCGTTTCCGGCTCCGGTAAATCTACCTTTTTAAATCATGTATTAGGCATAAACTTGGAGACGGGAACGGTAAGCGAAAAAACCAATCGCGGTAAACATACGACCCGTCATACTGAAATTTTTAAAGGTGAAGAGGGAATGTATCTTTTCGATACGCCGGGCTTTTCCAGCATGGAAATATCCGAAATCCAATCCCAAGATTTGGACAAATATTACAGGGATTTTCACGATTATTTAGGCGAGTGTAAATTTATGGACTGTACCCATCGTAAAGAACCTGGTTGCAGAATTTTAAAAGCATTTGAAGACGGTGATATACAACCGACACGGTACGAAAATTATTTGAAAATATATGAGGAGTTATCAGAAAAGGAGAATTCCAAATGGCGTTAGTAGCCCCCTCTATTTTATCTGCCGATTTTTCAAAATTGGGCGAAGAAATAAAATGCTTAGATCGAGAAAAGGTTGATTTTATTCACATCGATGTAATGGATGGCCATTACGTACCTAACTTAACCTTCGGTCCGCCGGTGATAAAATCGATTCGTTCTTACACGGACATCCCCTTTGATGTCCATCTTATGATCGAGCATCCTGAGCGCAGTTTACAGGATTATATCGATGCGGGTGCTGACCGTATTACTTGCCATTTGGATGCGACAAGGCATTTGGAACGATTCGTGCAACAAGTTAAATCCGCCGACTTAAAGGCAGGGGTAAGCCTTTGTCCTCACGAATCGCCGGAAGCCTTACGTTATGTTCTCGATGATTTGGACTTGATCCTTTTAATGAGCGTCAATCCCGGATTTGGAGGTCAGTCTTTTATTGAATCCACCGTTCAAAAAGCGCGTGATTTGCGAAAATTATTAGCAGG
The DNA here is from genome assembly GCF_001553115.1 of Aedoeadaptatus coxii. GTDB lineage: Bacteria > Bacillota > Clostridia > Tissierellales > Peptoniphilaceae > Aedoeadaptatus > Aedoeadaptatus coxii. The sequence continues at coordinate 127,211 of NZ_KQ960182.1, read as the reverse complement.
CCGTCACTGCGAGATAATGGTGGACGGCGGAATTAATTTAGAAACCGGTAAACGCATGGTGGATGCCGGATGCGATAGTTTGGTGGCGGGATCTTTTATCTTTAAGCATGAGGATCCGTCGGAAGCCATTCGCGGTCTTAAAGCTCTATGAAAAGAGGGCTTATCGTAACGGGAGGGAATAAACCTTCTCGCGAATTACTCTTTCGTGAAATCCATTGGGCCGATATAATCATTTGTGCCGACAGCGGCTTTGATTCTATGGCTGATCATCGAGATAAAATCGTACTCGTTATCGGCGATTTTGACAGTACCCATCGTAGAGAAGCTCTGGAGAAACTTGACGTTCCCGTAGAAGTTCTTTCCCCAATGAAAGACGAGACCGACACTGAGATGGCCTTTTTACGAATGCTGAAATATGAGCTCGATGAAATTCATTTGCTTGGAGGCATGGGTAGCCGATGGGATCATAGTTTAGCGACAGTGCTTTCATTGGAAGCTTACTTGAATCGTTGTAAATGTATAAAGATGATCGACGAGCAGAACGAGCTTCAAATGGTTTTGCCGGGGACCTACCCTGTGGAAAAAGGAGACTATCACTACTTTAGTGTCATTCCCATTAGTGATTCTGTGGTTTTTTCCACTCACGGCTTTAAGTACGAAGTGAGTAAATTGGAAATACTTCGTAAAAAAACGCGAGGTGTCAGCAACGAAATCATAGAACAAAACGCCTTTATAACCCTTCATAAGGGGACTGCTTTATTTATAAAATCAAAAGATGCATAATAAAAAGCCTTTGGTCGCAAGTGGCCAAAGGCTTTTACTATATGAAATAATTTAATTTACTTGATTGCGAGGCTTTACACCCTTTTGGAAATCTTCCAGATTATCGACACAGGCATTTCCCATTTCAAGACGCGCTTCGAAAGTGGCGTTTCCTAAGTGAGGAGCCAGAGTTACATTTGAAAGAGTTAATAAGTCGGCTGTCACTTTCGGTTCAAACTCGTACACGTCGAGAGCTGCGCCGGCGATTTCTCCGGATTTAAGTGCATCGGCAAGAGCCTGTTCGTCGATTAGAGGCCCTCTCGCTGCATTAATAAAGGTAGCAGTCGGCTTCATGGCCTTAAATGCATGTTCATCGAATAGATGATGCAATTCGGGAACAAAAGCGGAGTGAAGACTGATGAAGTCCGATTCACTTAAAAGTTGTTCGAAAGATACATAACGTGCACCGAAGGATTCAATATCATCTTTTCGGTTTCTCGAATGGTAAATAACATTCATGTCAAAGGCGAGGGCACGTTTTGCCAAGTTCTTGCCGATATTGCCCATGCCGAAAATGCCGAGCGTTTTTCCCTTCAATTGTTGTCCGAGGAAATACGTCGGCCGCCATCCCTTAAAGCCGCCTTCTCGCAAATCCTTATCTCCGTTAACAAGTTTGCGCGCTTGAGCGAGCATGAGGGCGAAGGTAAGTTCTGCAGTAGAAACGGCGGAAGAGGGGGCAGGGGCATTGCAAACGACGATGCCCTTACTGCGCGCATAGACGATGTCAATATTGTCGAAGCCGGCACCGTAATTAAGTATAATTTTTAAATCGCCGGCACCGTCGATTACGTCGGCGTCGATTTTATCCGACAAAGGACATATAAGAGCATCCGCTCCCTGTAAGCCTTTAATTAGTTCATCTTTTGTCAGTGGAATATTACTGTCGTTGTAATCATAATCGACATCAGTTAATCGTTCAATGATTTCGTCGGGTACTCTGCTTGAAATAAAAAGTTTCATAGTGACTCCTATCGAATAATAAATAAAAAAAGCCGATTCCCTGGAATCGACTCATTATTAAAGTGCGCGTTCTACCTTACCGGATCTAAGGCAACGTGTGCAGACGTAAATTCTCTTAGTGGAACCATTAACAACGGCGCGAACACGTTGAAGGTTCGGGGCCCACGCTCTGTTTCCCCTTTTATGGGAGAAGGAAATCGTGTTACCAAATTTCTTTTGCTTTCCGCAAATTTCGCATCTTTTAGCCATATTTACACCTCCTCCGACTCTTTTTCTGACTTCTCGTATTTTACCACAGTCGATTTTAAATTGCAATTATTCAAAGATGTTTTCTGAAACTTATCTGTGATATAATGGGGTAAACTCCGCAATAATGGAAAGGAGACTTACTGATGGAAGTTACGATCCCTACTAGCAAGGGCAATATTACAATAGATAATCAAGTCATCGCCACCATCGCCGGCGTATCGGCAATGGAGAGTTACGGTGTCGTCGGAATGGCGTCTAGAAACGCGGCTGACGGTATTTTTCAATTGTTAAAATTTGAAAACTTAACCCGCGGTATTGAGGTCAATACTGAAAACGAACGGGTTGTCATTTGTTTACACGTTATTATCGAATTCGGAATTCGTATTTCCACGGTCGGTCAAAATATAATCGATCGCGTTCGATTTAATGTGGAATCTTTAACGGGTCTCGATGTCGATGATATCGAAGTGCTCGTCGAAGGTATACGGATGAACTAGAGGTAGCTATGCAATTTATTACAACAGAAGATTTTATTGAAGCACTCTATAGTGCTTCGAATTATTTAGAACAGAATAAAACCAAAGTCAATGACCTGAATGTTTTTCCCGTACCCGATGGCGATACGGGAACGAATATGTCCATGACCATTAAAAGTGCCGTTAAACAGGTAAAGAGTACTTCAGCAAAAGCGATCGATGAGGTCGCGACTGAAATGAGTCGCGGCGCTTTAATGGGCGCGCGGGGGAATAGCGGGGTTATTCTCTCCCAATTATTCCGCGGTTTTGCCGAAGGTTTGAAGGGCAAAGAGAAGGTCGACACCCAATCCCTTGCCTATGCAATGAAAAAAGCTTCGGAAATGACCTATCTCGCCGTTATGAAGCCGACAGAAGGTACTATTTTAACCGTCGGACGCGAGAGTGCGGAATTCGCCATGAAAAATGCGAAAAAATATAAGGACATTCTCGAATTTTTCGAAGCGGTCATTGCACGCGCTAAGGAATCCCTAAGCAATACGCCCAATTTATTGCCCGTGCTTAAAGAAGCAGGAGTAGTGGACGCCGGCGGTCAAGGTCTCGTTACGATTTTAGAAGGAGCATACCTTGCATTAAAAGGTGAGGCCGTTACCTCAATCGGCGAGGAAGAGTCGACTGTTTCTAAAGGGGCTCCCGTGCGTTCCGAAATATCTACGGATAATATTAAATTCGGCTATTGCACGGAATTTATCGTCACAACTGAATCTGATCACGTCGAAGATTTAAAGGCGAAACTCGTAGAACGGGGTGACAGTCTTCTCGTCGTCGGCGACGATAAAATGATTAAAGTTCACGTTCATACCAACGATCCCGGCCTAGCACTGCAAAGCGGCTTGGAATTCGGCTTTTTGAAGGATATTAAAATCGATAATATGCGAATTCAACACTCGGAACGCCTCTTTAGCGCCGACCAAGTGAAGGAAAAACAAGCCGAAGAAAAACATGAAGATGCTTCGCCTCTCAAGCCCTATGGTTTTGTATCCATTTGTGCTGGCGAGGGAATTGAATCTATCTTTAAAGATGTCGGCGTCGATTATCTCGTAACCGGCGGCCAAACGATGAATCCGAGTACGGAAGATATTTTAGCGGGGATTAACAAGGTTAAAGCGGAGCATATTTTCGTCTTGCCCAATAACAGCAATATATTCTTAGCCGCCGAAGCGGCGGCAGACATTGCGGAAAAAGATGTTACTGTCTTAAAGACACGCTCTATTCCGGAAGGTATTACCGCCTGTATCCACTTTATGCCCGATCAATCCGTCAAAGATAACATCGAAGCTATGATGGCGGCGGTTGAAGACCTTAAGACGGCTCAAGTAACTTACGCCGTGCGCGATACTGAAATGGACGGTATTACGATTAAGAAAGGTGATTTTATCGGCCTTTCCGGTAAGAAAATCGTATCCAAAGGTCCCTCTATTGAGGAGACGACGATCGACGTATTGAAATATATGATCGATGAGGGCTCCAGCTTTATTTCCCTTTATGCCGGAAGCGATGTGGCCGATGAAGGCATCGCATCTTTGGAATCGGCATTGGATGAAGCGTATCCGGACCTCGATTACGACGTAATGCGCGGCGATCAGCCGATCTATTATTATTTAATTTCAGTAGAGTAAAGGGCAGGCGAAAGCCTGCTTTTTCTTTGGAGGTACTATGTTAGATGCTGCAATAACAAATGTATCAGGTGTAGGACCAAAAATAGCAGAGCGGTTAAAGCGATTAAATATTCATACTGTAGAAGATTTAGTATATACATTACCTTATCGATACGAAGATCGTACAGAGCTTCTTGATTTCCAACATGCTAATTTCGAGGAACCGAAGATGTACCGCGTCCAAATTCTAGAGAAAGAGAAAGTTCGCTATTTAAAAAAGGGTTTAAAGATGCAAAACTTTAAAATAAGCGACGGGATCTCTCAAGCGGAACTCACTTTTTTTAACATGCCTTTTCTCGACAGACAATTGCGCGTGGGAAATTATTACTATGTATATGGTAAGCCTAAATTTTTTAACAGAAAATTGCAGTTTTCAAGTCCGCAATTGTTTACGGAGAAAGAACGTAAAGAGGCTATGCGCATAACCCCTATATATCCCTTAGTTGAGGGGATTCAACAAAAGCGTATGCAAAAGTTTATAGGGGAGGCGTTGGCGAATTTCAGCATTCCTTCAATTGTTCCGGACTATTTATTAGCGCGCTACGGTCTTCTATCCGAGGGGGATGCGCTGAAAAGTATTCACTCTCCGAAAACCATGGAAGAAGCTCACCTCGCCTATCAATCCCTCGTCTTCTCGGAATTTTTATGCTTTCAACTTGCTTTAGGCCGCTTTGATGTAAAGCGAGGATCTAAAGGATTTGTTATGAAGGAAGAGGGGCTGAGTGATGCCATTCTCGATAGTTTGCCATTTGAGCTTACAGTTGGGCAGCAAGAGGCATGGAGGGATATTCAGGAGGACATGGCTTCCGGTGAACGAATGGAAAGACTTGTTCAAGGCGATGTAGGGAGTGGGAAGACAGTCATTGCATTTCTTGCCATGGCGCGCTGTGTAGCGAGCGGATATCAGGCTATGATGATGGCACCGACGGAAATCCTCGCCAAACAACACTACGACGAAGCCTTTAAGCGATTTATGCCCTTAGGGGTGAAAGTCGAATTATTGACAGGTTCTACGAAGCCTGCAAAGCATCGTGAAATTATTGAGAACTTCAATAATGGTGCTTGCGACATTTTAATCGGTACTCACAGCCTTTACAACGAAGATATTCATTCCGAACACTTGGGACTAACCATTACCGATGAACAGCATCGCTTTGGTGTTTTGCAAAGAGAAGCACTTCAGGAAAAACAATCGAAAAGCCATCGATTGATTATGACGGCGACGCCAATTCCGAGAAGCCTCGGCATCGTAATGTATGGGAACACGTCGATTTCCTCGATTCGTTCTATGCCTAAAGGTCGCAAGGCCGTCGAAACCACTGTGATCGGTGAGGATGATCTTGAAAAGGCTTACACTTTTATCGAAAGCTATTTAAAAAGCGGACAGCAGGCATATATAGTCTGTCCTTTAATTGAAGAAAACCTCGAGCTTTCGTTACACGCAGCAGAATCTGTATATCGGTATCTATCGCAAAAGCGCTTTAAAGAGTACAGTGTCGGCCTACTTCACGGTCAACAATCGACAGAGGAAAAGAACGCAGTAATGGAAGATTTTGCGGACAATCGTCACCAAATTCTCGTCGCCACGACAGTTATCGAAGTGGGAGTTAATGTGGTAAACGCCAACCTTCTTTTTGTATTTGATGCCGATCGATTCGGCCTTGCCACATTGCACCAATTAAGAGGCCGGGTCGGCCGCGGCGACAGCCAAGCTTACTGCATTTTACATTCGGCAAATCATTCGCCAAAAACTCAACAACGACTTGCCATTATGGCAGCTTCCAACGACGGATTTTATATTGCGGAAGAAGATATGAAACTTAGAGGCGGCGGCGATTTCTTCGGCACGCGACAATCGGGGATGGTAAGTTTCCGCGTAGGCGATCTTTTTGAAAATATGGATATTATGCGTTACGCTAAACTTGAAGCGGATGCTATTTTGAAGGGTCACCATTTAAATGTTGAGGAGCAGCCGAATCTATTAAATGGCGTCTTAGCGTACGAAAAACGAACACTCGGTATTTAATGTCGTGATAAATTGTCAACGATAGGGGAATATGCTAAAATTTAGGAGAGGATATTATGCGTGTAATTGCAGGCGATGTAAAAGGACGACGGCTTAAAACACCGAAAGACGATCGCGTCCGTCCGACGGAAGATCGCATCAAGGAAAATATTTTTAATTTACTTTTCGGTCCTTTCTACGGCACGACGGTTTTAGATCTTTTTGCCGGAACGGGGCATATGGGAATTGAATTTTTAAGCCGTGGTGCAGATTTTTGTTGGTTTTGCGACAACCATCCCGACAGTTTGCGCCTTATCCATGACAATCTGTCGTTGACAGGGTACATGAACAAAAGCGAAATCGTAAATGGTTCATTTGAAAAATGTTTAAATTTGGCAAAGGAAAGGGACGTACAATTTGACTACGTCTACATTGATCCGCCATACGATCAAAAGGCCTATTACGATAAAGCGGTGACCATTATTGCTCAAAAAAAACTTCTGTCTACGGGTGGAAGGATTATAATGGAAGCACCTGATCGTTATGAATTTTCGGAGTATGAGCATTTAACGCTCCTGCGAAAAAAGACATACGGCAAGAAAAATATTTGGATTTATGAAAGTTGTGATTGAGAAGTGAAGGTTATTTACGCCGGAAGTTTTGATCCGGTCACATATGGTCATCTCGACATTATTTTAAGGGCGCGTAAAGTCTTTGGTGAGGTTATCGTCGCTGTTTTAAATAATAAAAAGAAGACCGGTTTTTTTACAATTTCTGAGCGTTTGGCACTTCTTGAAAAAGCACTTGAAGGCGAAGAAAACATTGAAATCGACAGCTTTGAAGGTTTACTCGTCGATTACGCCAATAGGAAGAATATCGGTACAGTCGTGCGCGGCTTGCGCTCCAATTCCGATTTCGAAAATGAATACATGGTCGCCATGGCAAATAAAAACTATGGCACCGATCTGGAAACTGTTTTTTTACTTACTACTCAGGAGCATCTATTCATCAGCTCATCCCTTGCGAGGGAAGTGGCGATTTTTGGCGGTGATACGTCTTTATTTGTTCCGGAGATTGTGGGAAAGGCCATGAAAGAGAAAGTGAGAGAGAGGTAAAATTATGGAAGTCATGCGTTATATTGAAGATCTAAAGGACTTATTGGAAGTAAGCTCCACCATTCCCCTTACGGGAAAGACAATGGTAGACAAAGAAGAAGTTACAGAACTTCTCAACCAAATCGAATCACAATTCCCCAAAGATATGGCGGAAGCACAAAGTATTCGCGATCGTAAAGACGAAATCTTTAACGATGCCAATATGCAAGCCAAACAAATTATTCAAGCAGCTCATGTAGAAGCTAAGAAATTAATTGACGAAGATGAAATTACATTGGCGGCCCAAGAGCAAGCCAGAGAAATTATGATTCGCGCCGAAACCGAAAGCGAACAAATTCGTCATTCGGCAAGAGAATATGTCGATGGTCTTCTGGAAAATACGCAAGTACAACTTTCCGAATTAATTAAAACCATTAACGAAAACAGAAAAGAACTTTAAAAAAAACGGCCTTGCGCCGTTTTTTATTTTCCTTGAAAAAGTCTATTCATAGAATGGTTCGTTAGTATACTCCAAAGATTCATAGCCTTTTCTTCGTAAGAAAGGAGTTCTCGCTCTTTAGAAGGTAATTTACTGACGGATTTATAGTTGGTAAAAAGTTGAATATCAGTAGATTTCATTTCTTTCAGAAAAGCGGTGCCGCTTTCGGAAAAAGCCAATACGTGGAAAGCTTTTTGTTCATTAGCTGCGATTTGAATTTGGTTAGATGTCATGTTTAAAAATCGGTGGAGGAGTAAACGTGAGATTCTCCAGCGGGAATAACGTTTCGTCTTTGCATTTTCTAAAAAATCGTCATAGGAATTGCATTCACGTAAAAACTTTAAAATGCGGTCGTCGATCCCTTTTTCGTAACCGTCATAAAGATTCCAATCTACAGGATTTTCTAAACAGATGGTGCGATAAAGAGGGTAGAGTGATTCCATCAATCTCTTCTCCGAAAACTGTGGAGGCGTGCCGGCACATGCGCTTTTCATCTCCTTAGGTTTTTCATCGAAGTGTTTACGAATGTAGGAAGCGCTGACGATGGGACTAGAACCCTCTTTTATGCGTTCTACGAGGCGAAAATCAATGTATGAATTAAATTTAGCAAGGGCTTTAAAGTATCCGTAGGCGAGGAGAGCGTTGGATTGAAAAAGTCCATTCCATTTGTAATTTTTTTCTTTTAAAGCAAGTAAATAGGATTCGCTAAAAGAATTTCCTTCGGCCAGAGATTGTTTTAAACGAGCGGGAAAAATCGGATCTTGCTCATAATCAAAAATTTGCTGAAATTCCTCAATGCTTCCCCATTCCGTGCCGCAAAACACAGCGTCAATTTTCCCAAACCGTTCGGCAATGGACATGGCGCCCTCTGAAAACATCTCGCCGTAGCTTGTGGCAATTTGCACGGGAAGGGTAATAACGACGTCGGCACCGGTTTTGACGAGATCTTTTCCTCGTGTAAAGGGATCCGTGACGACGGGAATACCCCGTTGACTAAAGGCCCCGCTCATTAGAATAATGATGCGGTAGCCTTCTTTTTTTGCCTGCTCGATTAAATAGACATGGCCATAGTGTAAGGGATTCGTTTCTGCAACAATTAATGCGTTTTTCATAGTAATTTCATTCCTATTCAGCTCATAGTTTAGACATCGGCCCTTTATATGATATAATAACAAAGGAAAATTTTGAAAGTACTGAGGAGGAAATGTATGAATATTTTAGTCATTAACTGTGGCAGTTCTTCTTTGAAATACCAGCTAATCGATATGGATCGCAAAGAAGTTCTCGCTAAAGGTTTGGCAGAACGTATTGGTATCGAAGGTGGCCGCGTAAAATACGAAGCAACCGGAAAAGATGAAATCGTCATTGAAGAAATGTTAGCTGATCACAAAGCTGCATTAAAAATCGTTCTCGATTCCTTAAAGCATGAAGAATACGGTGCGGTTAAGAGCTTAGATGAAATTGATGCTGTAGGACACCGTGTCGTTCACGGCGGCGAAGCTTTTGCGGAATCGGTTATTATCGATGAAAAAGTAATGCAAGCGATCAACGACAATGTTGAAATTGCACCTTTACACAACCCGCCGAACATTATCGGTATTGAAGCTTGTAAAGAAATTATGGGCGACGTTCCCATGGTAGCTGTATTTGATACGGCATTCCATCAATCGATTCCCGAACTGAACTATATCTATGCATTACCTTACGAATACTATGAAAATTACAAAGTACGTCGTTACGGCTTCCACGGCACCAGCCATCAATACATTACCGAACGCGCAGCAGAAATGCTCGGCAAAAGCCTTAACGAAGTAAACTTAATTACCTGCCACTTAGGCAACGGTTCCAGCATCAGTGCCGTTAAGGGCGGAAAATGCTTCGATACATCCATGGGCTTTACGCCACTTGAAGGCCTTGCCATGGGTACCCGTTCCGGCGACTTAGACCCTGCTATCATTCCCTTCATCATGGATAAAGAAAAGCTCTCCACTGAAGAAATGAGCAATGTTTTAAACAAGAAGAGCGGTGTTTTAGGCGTAAGCGGTGTTTCCAGCGACTTTAGAGATTTGGAAGAAGCAGCTGAAAAAGGCAATCATCGTGCACAATTGGCATTAGATATTTTCGAAAACCGTGTGCGTAAATATATCGGCGCTTATTTAACCGAAATGGATCACTGCGACGGCATCATCTTTACTGCCGGCGTTGGCGAAAACTCCATTACCACAAGAGAACGCGTCGTCGACGGATTAAAGAGCCTAGGCGTCGAAATCGATAAAGAAAAGAACAATATGCGCGGAAAAGAAGCAGTCGTAAGTACCGACGCATCTTCCATTCCCGTTCTCGTCATTCCGACAAACGAAGAATTAAAGATCGCTATGGAGACTGCAAAGCTCGTATAAACTCTTGACATTGGGTCTTTTCCTGTCATATAATAGTGTGCAGCAGTTTTAGAGGTGATACCATGCGTACCGATATTTCTGAATTTTTAAGGGGAAATGGCATTCATAATTCTGTTTCCGGTGAATTGTCGCCTGAAGACAGTCCTTTGAATGTAGAAGGTTTAGGCCTCGAAGATCCTGTAAACTATCAATTGGATATTTACAAGGTCGATGGAGACTTAGACGTGGACGTACATGTTCACTATACATTCAACAGTTGTTGTGACCGTTGTTTAAAACCGTTACGAGAAAGTGTTGAAAGTACGTCCCATATGGTGGTCACAACTGATTCTGATGAAGAGATCGAACCCAATGTGTTGGTTGTGGATTCCCTGGATGCGTTCCCTTTGAGAGAATTGGTATTCTCACAAGTTATAACCTCAGTGCCGACGAAGATGTTATGTGATCCGTCATGTAAAGGACTTTGCCCGGTCTGCGGTGAGGATTTAAATCAACATCCCGATCACGAATGTGAGCAGGGGGGAGTCAGTCCCTTTGAATCCTTAAAAAATCTATTTGATCATGAGTCTGAAGATAGGGAGGTGTAGAAATGGCAGTACCTAAGAGTAAAACTTCAAAACAACGTAAAAATAAAAGACGTGCATCTTCTTATCGTCTAAATAAAGCAACCATCGTTGAGTGCCCTAACTGTCACGAAACGAAATTGCCCCACCGTGTCTGCCCGAGCTGTGGATACTATGCAGGCAAAGAAGTTATTGCTAAAAGCGAAGAAATCTAAAAAAAGCTTCCGGTATACCGGAAGCTTTTTTTATGCTTAAAATGCCCAATTGCCGTCCTTAAATACAGTTATTTTTTCGCCGTCGACAGTGGTGCCGATAATGGACATATCTTTTGAGCCCACCATAAAATCGACATGGACGAGACTGTCATTGACGCCCAGTTTCTTTAATTCTTCTTTCGAGAGTGCATCGGCTCCTTCCAAACAAGTGGGGTAAGCCCGCCCGAATGCTAAATGGCAGGATGCATTTTCGTCAAATAGGGTATTGTAGAAAAGCTGATTGCGATTGGAAATAGGACTGTCGAAAGGAACGAGGGCAACTTCACCTAAACGTTTTGCACCTTCGTCGGTATCCAGTAAATTCTTAAGTGTATCTTTTCCCTGTTCTGCATCAAAATCTACGACAACACCGTCTTTAAACCGTACATAAAATTTATCGATAATATTGCCGTTATATGCTAGGGGCATGGTAGCATAGACGATTCCGTTTACGCCATGGGCGTGGGGTAGTGTAAAGACTTCTTCTGTAGGAATGTTGGCGACAAAAGGTTCGCCGTCCGGTGTGGCACTACCACCCCCTGCCCATAAATGATTTTCGGGAAGCTCGATGAACAGATCGGTACCCAAGCTATTTTGATAGTGAAGGGATGTGAATTTATAGTCCGTCATTTTTTTTGCCAGGGCGTTAATGCGGTTCATATGATCTTCCCATGTTTTTACGGCGTCATCAGTAACTCGCGACATATCAAAAATAGCGTCCCATAAAGTTTCCAGCGCCTCAACTTCGTCGAGTTCGGGATAAACCTTTTTTGCCCAGGCTTTCGTTGCCACGCCGGCGACAGTCCAAGGATTCTTATCGCTCATCATTGCTTCTGAATAAAACTCAAGGGCTTTACTTCTATTCATCATGGCGCCTTGAAGTACTTTCGAATCGATTGTTTTTAATAAATCCGGATCCGAACCTGTAAAGGATAAGAAACCTGCACCTTGATTTAGATAATAGCGATACATTTCTTTTTGAAACTCGGGAACATTATTTAAAACCTCTTCAGGTGCGTGAGTATAACGCAAAAGGGTTAAATCGTCGTCGCTCCAAAGAATATGCACATCACTTGCACCGTTTAAATAAGCGTGTTTCGCTGCAAGCACTGCCAGGTCGCGTGCTTCAATAGGGGCGCGAATGACGAGAGGTTGATCTTTTTTTATACGAATACCTACTTTAATCAACATTTCAGCATAAGCATCTAATCGTTTTTTAAAATTCATAATTCCTCCTTTTTACGATTTTAAGTATATCATAAATTCAATTGTATCCTTGCACAGACCATATGCCCATGTTATAATAAATCGGTACAAATACACACATGAGGCGAGAATGAAGTTGTTGCTGAAAAGTGGCTTTATTTAAAAACCTCATGGAGGATTAAACAATTGGAGGTAAAAATGTCTGTAGTATCAATGAAGAGCTTGCTCGAAGCAGGCGTCCACTTCGGTCACCAAACCAGAAGATGGAACCCGAAAATGAAGAAATACATCTTCACCGAACGCAATGGTATTTATATCATCGACTTACAAAAAACCGTTAGAAAAATTGAAGAAGCTTACGATTTCGTTCGCGAAACCGTTCAAGACGGCGGTAAGGTTTTGTTCGTCGGTACCAAGAAACAAGCCCAAGATGCCATTGAAAAAGAAGCTAAACGTTGTGGTGAATTCTACATTAACCAACGTTGGTTAGGTGGTCTTCTTACTAACTTCCAAACGATTAAAACCAGAATTGAACGTTTGAAAGATTTAGAAGAAATGGAAACGGACGGCCGTTTTGATGTACTTCCCAAAAAAGAAGTTATCGGTTTACGCCATGAAAGAGAACGTCTTGAAAAGTTCCTTGGCGGTATTAAAGATATGAACGGACTTCCCGATGTAATGTACGTCGTGGATCCTAAGAAGGAAAACATCGCCGTTAAAGAAGCACAAAAACTTGGTATTCCCATCGTCGGTATTCTCGATACAAACTGTGATCCCGATGAATTGGATTATCCCATTCCCGGTAATGACGACGCCATTCGTGCCGTAAAATTAATTACGGAAACCATGGCCAATGCCGTTATTGAAGGTAAGCAAGGTGCTCAAGACGATGCAGAAGTTGAAACCGAGCAACAATCCAAAGTGGAAACTGAAAATCAAATCACGGATAGTGCGGCTGAAACAGAAGAACAATAATAAGGAAATTTATAAGAGTTCTGAGCCAACGGAACTCTTATTTTTTTGAAAAACATAGAATTTTATTTAAGGGGGACTATCATGGAAATTACTGCAAAAATGGTCAAAGAACTTAGAGACAAAACCGGCGCCGGTATGATGGACTGCAAGAAGGCTCTTAAGGATTCTGACGGCGACGTCGATCGCGCTGCTGATATTTTAAGAGAACAAGGCCTTAGCAAGGTTGCTAAAAAAAGTAATCGTATTGCAGCTGAAGGTATTGTTGAAAGCTACATTCACAACAATCGCATCGGCGTGTTAATCGAAGTTAACTCCGAAACCGACTTCGTAGCCAAGAACGAAGACTTTAAAGAATTCGTTCGCGATATGGCAATGCAAGTTGCTGCTACAAATCCGAAATACGTTTCCCGTGAAGAAGTTTCTCAAGAAGAACTCGATCACGAACGTGCCGTATTAACGGAGCAAGCTTTGAACGAAGGTAAACCCGAACACATCGTCGAAAAAATGGTAGAAGGTCGTTTAGAAAAATTCTATCAAGAAATCGTCCTTTTAGATCAACCCTATATTAAAGACGGCGATGTAACCGTTAATGAACTTTTAACGAATTTAGTTGCCAAAATCGGTGAAAAAATCAGCATTCGTCGTTTCTGCCGTTATGAAGTAGGCGAAGGCATGGAAAAACGTACCGAAGACTTTGCTGAAGAAGTAGCAAAACAAATGCAATAGGTCGGATTAGACCATGGAACCTAGATATAAAAGAATTGTCTTAAAATTGAGCGGGGAAGCCATGGCTGGCGAAAAGGGAATCGGCATCGATTCCTCTACCGTTCGATTATTTGCAAGAGAAATTAAACGCATTTCCGAAGCAGGCGTGGAAACCTGCATTGTCGTCGGTGGCGGCAACTTCTGGCGCGGCCGCGACAGCAAAGACATGGATCGCGCAACCAGTGACTACATGGGTATGCTCGGCACGGTTATGAATGCCCTGGCTCTTCAAGATGCTTTGGAACAAATGGACGTCGTAACCCGGGTTATGACCGCTATCGAAATGAAACAAGTAGCCGAACCCTATATTCGTCGCCGCGCCATTCGCCATTTAGAAAAAGGTCGCGTCGTTATTTTCTCGGGTGGTATTGGAAATCCCTATTTCTCCACCGACACGACAGCTGCTCTTCGCGCTGCTGAAATTGACGCCGAAGTTATTTTGCTTGCAAAAAAAGGCACCGACGGAATTTACGATTCCGATCCGAACATCAATGCCGATGCCGTTAAATTTGACAGCTTGAGTTATTTTGATATTTTAAGCAAAAATCTCAAGATCATGGATTCTACGGCAACGTCTCTATGCATGGAAAACGACATTCCCCTTATCGTCTTTGGCATCGACATATCGGAAAATATTTTCGATGCGGCTATGGGCAAAGAGTTGGGGACCTGTGTAAAATAAGGAGGATTATGTATGGAGTTCAACGACGTTAAACAAGAAATTCGCACGAAGACGCAAAAAACTCTTGATCGTTTAAAAGAAGATCTAGGCTCCATTCGTGCCGGACGCGCCAATCCAAGCTTATTGGATAGAATTACGGTAGAAGCTTACGGTCAGCAAACTCCGCTGAATCAAGTTGCAGGTATTACGGCGCCCGAAGCACGTCTACTCACTATTCAACCTTGGGATGCATCTTTAATTCCCGCCATCGAAAAAGAAATTTTAAAGTCCGACTTAGGTCTTAATCCCTCTAACGACGGAAAGATTATTCGCCTGGCTATTCCCGCTTTAACGGAAGAACGCCGTAAGGATATGATTAAAGTCGTAGGAAAAGATGCGGAGCAATCTAAGATTGCCGTACGCAATATTCGTCGCGATGCTATCGATGCTATTAAAAAAGCTGAAAAGAATAAAGAAATATCGGAAGACGATTTAAAAGTTTATGAAGAAGAAATTCAAAAGCTTATCGACTCTGCTATTAAAGACATCGACGGAATTGCCAAAACAAAAGAAAATGAATTAATGGAAATCTAAATAAAACTTAATAGAGCCCCCTATGGGGGTTCTTTGTTTTAGGGGGGATTATGGAGTCTAATAAAAAAGAAATGCCAAAACATATCGGCATTATTATGGACGGAAACGGTCGCTGGGCAACCAAAAGGGGATTGCCGAGAACCTACGGTCATAAAGAAGGTGTTAAAAGGGTTTTAGACATTGTGCGTGAAGCGTATCGATTGGAAATTCCTTTTTTATCTTTGTATGCTTTTTCCACGGAAAATTGGAAGCGCCCCAAAAAAGAAATCGATAACCTCATGATTCTCTTGCAACGTTTTTTGGTGAAATACATCGAAGAGTTGGAAGAGAACGGCGTTAAATTAAATATTATGGGCGATATTTCGGCCCTTGACGGCAAAACGCGAGAACTCGTCGAACTTGCGCTGGAGCGCACCTCAAAGGGAACTAAAATGGTTTTAAATATCGGTTTAAACTATGGTGGTCAAGATGAAATTTTAAAAGCGGTCGCCGATATTGCCCATTGTGTTAAAGAAGGGCAAATTGACCCGAATTCAATCGACAAATCCCTTTTCGAATCTTTCCTATATACAAAATGCCAACCGCCCTTGGATCTCCTGATTCGGCCCAGCGGTGAATTACGAGTGAGTAACTTTATGCTCTATCAAATGGCCTATAGTGAATTTTGGTTTTCCAATGTTCTGTGGCCGGATTTTGATGAAGCGGTTTTTAACGAAGCTATAGAAGATTACCGCTCGAGAGACCGTAGATTTGGGGGGCTCTAATGAACAATTTTAAAAAGCGTACCCTTACAGCAGTCGTATTACTTATCGTACTCGCCGGGGTTTTATATATGGGAGGCCACGTTCTTCGCGTTGCAGTTCTCCTGTTTTCTCTCGAGCTCTGCCACGAACTTTCCGGTGCCTTTAAACACAAAGAGCATCATATTCCGGAGCATTACATTCTTTTGTCCTGTTTCATCCATTTTGCCGTTTTTCTATTAAACTGGCCGGCTTTTTTAGCCTTTACGATTTCCACATTTTTACTCGTGCTGTATTATTTGAAGAGTTCAAACTTTTCCCTTGAAGAGTTTGGTTTATGTATGTTGATTTTGATCTACGTACCGAGTTTTTTCTTTCCTATCCTAAATCTCGATAAGACCTTCTATCTCTATCTGGTCTTTATTATTGCGGTTTCGACAGATACCTTCGCTTATTTAACGGGAATGGCTTTCGGCAAGCATAAACTTTGCCCGTCGATCAGTCCGAATAAAACTATTGAAGGAGCCGTAGGCGCTGTCGTATGCACCGTAACTGTAGGATTGATTTACTGTTATTATGTGGGGATTCCGGTCGATTGGATGCACGCTCTTTTTATCGGCATTGCATCCGTTACCGCTCAATTAGGTGATTTGTTTGCATCAAAAATGAAACGAGCTACGGGTATAAAAGATTATGGTCATATTCTCCCCGGTCACGGCGGTTTTATGGATCGCTTCGACAGCATTTTAATGATCATACCGATGGTTTATATGCTCTATCGGTTTCCCCTTTAGGAGGTTATATGGCAAGTTTATTAGGTTCTATATTTGTATT
Organism: Aedoeadaptatus coxii; assembly: GCF_001553115.1. Classification (GTDB taxonomy): domain Bacteria; phylum Bacillota; class Clostridia; order Tissierellales; family Peptoniphilaceae; genus Aedoeadaptatus; species Aedoeadaptatus coxii. The sequence goes on along the minus strand of NZ_KQ960182.1, from coordinate 110,400 downwards.
TGTGTTGATCGTTGGGCTCCACGAATTCGGCCATTTCGGAATGGCAAAACTCGTTGGAATTCGCGTCAACGAATACTCCATTGGCATGGGACCTTTGCTTTTTAGAAAACAGATAAATGAAACACAATATAGTTTAAGAGCCCTTCCCCTTGGCGGCTATGTGGCCATGGAAGGAGAGGAAGAAGATTCCGACGATCCGAGGAGTTTTAATAATGCAGGACTTCCTCAGCGCGCCGCAGTCATTGCAAGCGGCGCTGCTATGAATTTCGTCCTTGCCATTGTTGCGTTTATGCTTTTTACGCTTATAAGCGGTTATCCAACGACGACAGTAGGCGAGGTGCTACCCGGTACCCCCGCCGCTCAAATAGGTATGAAGACGGGAGACGTGCTTCAATCTGTAGACGGTCAAAACGTAAAAGATTGGAATGACTTCTCAACGCGCATCGCCGAATCAAAGGGTGAAGTAACCGTCGGTTATAGCAGGGGCGGGAAAAACGAACAAACGACGGTTAAGCCCGCAATGAAAGATGGGCGTCGCTATATCGGCCTTAAACCGGAGAGCGAACGTCATCCGCTGCGAAGCCTCAAAGACGGCTTCACCATGACAGGTAAAGTTGTCGTAACCATTTTCTATGTCCTTAAGCAATTATTTACCGGTGCCTTAGGCGTCGATAAACTTTCGGGACCTGTCGGCGTTGTAAAAATCATTGGTGATTCTGCTAAATTCGGATTTGGGTCGTTAATGTTTATAATGGCCTATATATCGGCGAACCTCGGCGTCATGAATTTACTTCCGATTCCCGCGCTGGACGGCGGAAAATTATTATTTATTTTTATCGAAGCTATTACCGGAAAACCGGTTAATAAAAAAATTGAAATGACCTTATCGTTTATTAGTTTTACGCTCCTTATCGGACTCATGATTTATGTTACGATATTTGGAGATATAGCACGCTTTTTAAACTAGAAAGGACGGCCACATTTGGCAACATATACGAGACAAATTGCAGTAGGTAATGTGCTCATCGGCGGAGGAGCGCCGGTGAGTATTCAATCAATGACCAATACGAAAACAAAAGATATCCGGGGAACTATTGCACAGGTAAAATCCCTGGAAACGGCCGGCTGCGATATTATTCGAATGGCCATTAATGACGAAGAAGATGCCAAGGCTCTGGATACAATTATTCCCTCTATTTCCATTCCTATTATTGCCGACATTCAATTTGACTATCGATTGGCTCTTTACGCCATAGAACATCATGTCCACGGGTTGCGCTTAAACCCGGGCAATATCGGCGAAAAATGGAAAGTAAAGGAAGTTGCAGAGGCAGCTAAATCGGAGGGAATTTCCATTCGTGTCGGCGTGAATTCCGGATCAGTAAAACAGGAATTTATCGAAAAAATGGATGGCGTTAATCCTGATTCCATCGTGGCTTCCGCACTTGAACAAGTCAATATATTAGAGAGCTTCGGTCTAAATGCCATTAAAGTCTCGTTAAAATCATCAAGTGTTCGCCAGTCGGTGGAATCCTATCGCGCATTTAAAAAAGTTTCCGATTACCCATTGCATCTCGGCATTACCGAAGCGGGTTCCAAAATGAACGGCATCGTGAAATCTTCCGTAGGAATCGGATCCCTTCTATTAGATGATATCGGCGACACAATCCGCGTGTCATTGACAGGCGATCCGGTAGACGAAGTACTGTGCGCCAAGTCTATTCTAAAAAGCATAGGTCTTCGCAACGAAGGCATCGATTTTGTTTCTTGCCCAACCTGTGGCAGAACAGAAATAGACTTAATTTCCATTGCCGAAGAAGCTGAAAAACGATTAGCAAATGTAAATTTCCAAGGCAAAATTGCCATTATGGGTTGTCGCGTCAATGGTCCCGGGGAAGCAAAGGAAGCGGATTACGGTATTACCGGCGGCAACGGTCGCGGCGTTATCTTTAAAAAAGGCGAAATCGTACGTTCGGTTTCAGAAGAAGATTTGCTCGACGAACTAATTGATTTAATAGAGAGGGATCAATGTGAAGAATGAAACTATTCATCCATCAGAACAAAATCTGATGGATTTTCTTCTATCAGAAAATCTTCAAATTAATAAAATAATTTACAATCGTAAAAAGGGACGTATCGTGATCGTTTCAGATAGCGAGGAAAATGATCGGTGGCGTAAACTTAAAAAGCAGATGGCCTCTTGTTATGAAGGACTCGATATTACTATCTCGTGTAAGGAAGCGAAAAAAGAAGTCAAGGATATGACGCAAGATGAGTTGTTTCGTTGGATACTGGATCGCTTGCCTTCAAGTAGCGCCTGGTTTAATGAAACCTCTTTCAGTTTAGAATCCCGTTCTCTTACAATACGTGTTCCAAATCATACGGTAGAAAAAAATATTCTATCCCTAAAGTTAGACCAACTTCTTTTAAAAGAAACAGGCGAATTCTATCAAGTCCACTGCCAATGTGAGGGCAATGAATGTGAACTTCAAGAGCTTAGCCAATTAATCGATGAAGAAGAAGTGGTATTCAGAGAAACGTTTGAAGAAACAGCTGTACGTATTGAACAAGTAGATTCCGGAAAAGAAGAGAAGGGAGTCTACATCTACGGCAAAGATAAATTTGATGGGGTAATTCCGCTTTCCCAATGTAGAGTAGGGGAGACCGTCACAATATCGGGAACTATATTTTCCGTCGATTCCCGTCCCATAAAAAACGATAAGACCCTTTTCATTCTCTCTGTTTACGACGGTACCGACAGCCGTAATGTGAAAGCTTTTGTAAAAAATAAGGAAGCAGAGGATTTTGGCTCTACATTTAAGGCGAATAATGCCGTTGAAGTTTACGGAAAATTCGAATTCGACAGCTTTGAGCGAAACGAAAGCATTATGGCGCGCAACATTCGAAAAATACTAAAGGCTTCTACGGAAGATAAAAGCCCCAACAAACGTATCGAACTGCATGTCCATACAAAAATGAGCAATACAGACGGAACCCATACTATTAGCGATTTTGCCAAGCGAGCCAAACTTTGGGGACACGAGGCTATTGCCATTACAGATGACAATGTAGTGCAAGGGTATCCGGAGGCCATGCAGGCGGCGAAGAAAAACGATATTCGCATTTTATACGGCATCGACGCGGATGTTGTGGATGACGATGAAAAGATTTTTAAAAATCCCGCAAATGTAAAATACGGTTCAAGTTTCGTCGTCTTTGACTTAGAGACGACGGGATTTTCGCCGCGTTACGATGAGATTACTGAAATCGGCGCCGTTAAAATTGAACACGGAAGAATTGTCGATCGTTTTTCCACTTTCGTCAACCCTCTTCGTCCCATTCCACCGAAAATTGTCGAGCTTACCAATATCACAGACGATATGGTGGCAGATGCCCCTACTATTGACGAGGCACTTCCTCTGTTTGAAGATTTTATCGGCGACGGAATTTTAGTGGCCCATAATGCGTCCTTCGACTCTCGTTTTGTCGAATATCGCAGAAAAGGTAAGGGGAACTATCCTACGATTGATACGCTGTTGCTTGCTCAATGTTTGGATCTCCACATTAAAAATTACAAACTCGGTACATTGGCCAAGCGATTCGGCATTAATCTTCAAGGCGCCCACCGTGCCGTAAATGATGCCGAAGCTACAGCAGAGCTCTTCTTACATCTCGAGCGACTGGCAGAAAAGGAAGGGGTCAAATCCCCCGAAGATTACAACAAGTTAAAACACCCTGAGCCTGAAAAACTGTTCCCTACGAGATTAACCATTTTCCCTAAAAATGTAGAAGGGCTCACCACCTTATATCGCTTGATCTCAAAATCACACACGGAAACTTTTTATCGTACACCCCGTATTTTAATGAGTGATATTATAAAACATCGCGAGAACTTTATTATCGGCAGTGGCGGCGAACAAGGTCTTTTAATCGACAGCTACTTACGCGGGGCGGACGACGAAGAACTGTCTACCATAATAAAATCCCTCGATTTCGTTGAAGTAGCACCTCCAAAGCGTTACGGGAAAAGTTACATCGATGGTCTTTTGCGTCATGAAGACGATGCGAAAGATATGATTCGCCATTTATTGAATCTATCCGACGACCAAGATGTTCCCGTAGTGGCATCCAATAATGTGCGCTACCTCGATCCTGACGATGAGATTTATCTCAAAGTTTTGGAGTACTCGAAATTTAGAGGGCGCCCCTTTGGTAACGGTGCGGCTCATTTTATGGCCACTGATGAAATGTTACGTGCTTTTGATTTCTTAAACGAGCGCTGTGAAGAAATTGTAATAGATAATCCGAAAGTGATTTGCGACAAAATCGAAGAGTTCCCGCCCATTCCTTCGGGCAAATTTCCTCCGAAAATTGAAAATGCCGATGTTGATCTAAAAAATGATGCAGTAAGTCGTGCGAAGGAAATTTATGGGGATCCCCTACCGGATATTGTCGCCGATCGGCTGCACACGGAGCTGGACAGCATCATCGGTAACGGCTATGCCGTAATGTATCGCATTGCACAGCAGCTGGTACAGAAATCCAATGCCGACGGTTTTTACGTTGGATCCAGAGGTTCTGTAGGTTCTTCATTTGTTGCAACCATGACGGGTATCACGGAAGTTAACCCCTTGGCTCCGCACTATGTATGCCCTCATTGCCAATACAGTGAATTTGTCGAAGATAAAGCATACAGCACGGGATTCGATTTGCCGAAAAAATCCTGTCCCCATTGCGGCACGGAATTGATTCGCGACGGCCATAAGATTCCTTTCGAAGTATTCCTCGGATTTTACGGCGATAAGGAGCCGGATATCGATTTGAATTTTGCCGGAGAGTATCAACCGAAGGCACACCAATTTATCGAAGATTACTTTGGCGAAGGCTTTGTCTTTAGAGCCGGAACGATCGGCACACTGGCGGAAAAAACGGCGTTTGGATTGGTCAAAAAATACTTGGAAGAAAACGGAATCGTTCGAAATCCTGTGGATATTACGCGTTTAGCAAAAGGAATTGAAGGCGTAAAACGAACAAGCGGACAACATCCCGGCGGCATTATGATTGTTCCGAAAGACAACGACATCCATCATTTTACGCCCATTCAATACCCTGCAGACGAAAAGAAGAAAAACGTCATTACGACACACTTCGATTATCACTCCATCAGCGAAAATATTCTGAAGCTCGATATTCTCGGCCATGATGCTCCTTCAATACTACGTATGCTGGAAGATATGACCGGCGTGGATATGAACGATGTGGATATTAATGATGCGAAGGTCATGAGCTTGTTTACCGGTATGGATGCTTTGGAAGCCGATGAGTCTATTTTTCATTTTGACACGGGCACATTAGGCATTCCCGAGTTTGGTACAGATTTTGTAGTGCGCATGTTGCTGGATACCAAACCCGACACATTCGGCGCTCTCGTCAATATTTCAGGCCTTTCCCACGGTACCGATGTATGGACGGGCAATGCTCAAGATCTCGTGCACTCAAATAAGGCGACGATTTCTGAAGTTATCAGTACGCGTGAAGATATTATGAACTATTTAATTATCGCAGGTGCGGAAAATAAAGTAGCCTTCGATACCATGGAGGCAGTAAGAAAGGGTAGAGGCCTTCCTGAAAAATACATGGACGTCTTGAAAACGCTGGATGTTCCAAGCTGGTACTTTGACAGCTGCGAAAAGATTAAATACATGTTTCCGAGAGCCCATGCCGTAGCCTATGTTATGACAAGTATTCGTATAGCATGGTATAAGGTTTATTATCCCTTGGCATTTTATGCCGCCTATTTCACAACAAAGCTCAATGATTTAAATGGCGATCTTCTCATTGGCGGAGTGGACAGCGTAAAGCGTCGCATCGAAAACATTAAAAACCTTGGCGATGAGGCTTCTAAAAAAGAACAAGATGAAGGTTCGTTGCTGCGCGTAGCCTTGGAAATGCTCGCCAGAGGTTACACTTTCGAGCCCATTCACTTAGGAATTTCCCATTATGATCGCTTTGGAATTTACGAGGGAAAAGTTATTATTCCCATCAGTTCACTACCGGGAATAGGCAAGACCATTGCAAATGAAATTTACGACGAGTATAAAAAAGGCCCCTTCTTATCAGTAGAAGATATGATTAAGCGGACGGGAGCTTCTAAAACCGTTATTGAAGCTTTAACACAACATGGCGCTTTAAACGGAATCCCGAAAGATAATCAATTAAGTATGCTTGACTTATTTGGATCTCAGGGAAATTTATGATATAATACCTGAAAGAAAGAGATAGATAGACGTTTAGAACTAGAGTGGGGCCCCCACTCTAGTTTTTTATGGGAGGTGAGTTCTTGAAGCGTCCTCAGGTACGTGAAGAAATTGTTCGTGTCGCTGAAGTTGCTGCAGAAGAACACGGATATGAAATTGTAGAAGTCGAGATTACCAAACAACAACCGACGCGCGTCATCATTACGGTTTTCCGTAAAGAAGGTGTCAATATTGATGATTGTGCGGAAATATCACGGGCCATTAATGACGGGATCGACGATGACCTCATTCAAGGTCAATACACATTAGAAGTGCAATCTCCCGGTTTGGATCGACCTATTCGGACGAAAGATGATTACCGCCGAAACTTGGGAAACAAAGTTGAGGTTCATCTTTATAAGAAACTAAATGACAGAAAAGATTTTATTGGCATTTTGACGGATTACGGCGACGACACTGTCGACATCCGTGAAGAGAACGGTGAAACTGTCACCTTCGATTCAAAATCCATTTCTTTAATGCGACAGGTCATTGAATTTTAGGAGGCAGTTGAAAAAGAATGAATCAAGAGTTTATTTTAGCTCTGAAACAATTGGAAAGCGAAAAAGGCATTCGAGAAGACGTTATATTAGAAGCATTGGAAACAGCCCTTATATCGAGCTATAAGAAGAATTACGGTACGTCTCAAACAGTAGATGTTACTATCGATAGAGATACGGGAGAAATTAGTGTCTCCGCCGAGAAAACTGTTGTGGGCGAGGTAATGGACGATCAAATGGAGATCTCTTTGGAGGATGCAAAAAAAATTAATTCCCGTCTCGAAATCGGCGATATTTATTACGAAGCCATCAATCCCGAAAAGTTCGGCCGAATTGCCGCTCAAACGGCAAGACAAGTGGTTATTCAACGTATTAAAGACGCAGAGCGTGAAGTTATTTACGACGATTATGCCGACAGGGAAAATGAAATTATTACCTGCGATGTTCAACGTGTCAGCAAAGGTAATGTCTTTGTCGACTTAGGTAAAACTGAAGCGATTTTACCCGTATCTGAGCAGACCCCGGGTGAAAGCTATTCCCAAGGCGACCGCTATAAAATGTTAATTTTAGAAGTCAATCGTCAACCGAAGGGTCCGCAAATCGTATTATCCCGAAGCCATCCGAATCTGGTACGCCGCTTGTTTGAATTGGAAGTACCGGAAATTCACGATGGCGTCGTCGAGATCTATTCTGTAGCGCGCGAAGCGGGAAGTCGTACTAAGCTTGCCGTCTTCTCTAAAGACGAAGAAGTGGATCCCTTAGGCGCATGTGTCGGCTTTAAGGGAAGTCGCGTTAAAACGATTGTCGATGAGCTACACGATGAAAAAATTGATATTGTCATTTATGAAAAAGATATAGCAACTTTCATTGGTAACGCCCTTAGTCCTTCAAAAGTGGTCGAGGTTTTCATCAATCATCGAGAAAAAGCGGCCATGGTCGTGGTACCGGATTATCAATTATCACTTGCCATCGGAAAAGAAGGACAAAATGCCAGACTCGCGGCGAAGCTTACCAACTGGAAAATCGATATTAAGTCGGAAACGCAATTTAGCGAATATCTTGATGAACTCGGACAAACAATGGAAGAGTTTCGCGATGAATTTGAAAATACATCTGTTCAAGACGAAGAGACAGCCGACGAAGAAACGCCCGTTGAAAAAGAGTTTAAAGAGTATGATAACTTTGCAAGCATCGGCGGCTTGACGGGCATGGATTTAAATAATTTGTTTGTTGACGCTTCTTCAGAAACTTCAGGAGATGAAATGGAACTCTCCGAAGATTTGGAAGAAGAAATTTCAGACAATTAAACAGACGATATATAACCGGAGTAACAATGAAAAAGCCTAAAAAAATACCTTTGAGAAAGTGTATTGGGTGCTCGGAGTCTAAACCGAAGCAAGAATTAATACGTATAGTTAAAAACAAAGATAATGAGGTTTTTATAGACAGTACCGGGAAAGCGAACGGACGCGGTGCATACCTTTGTCGCAATACGAAGTGTTTCGACAGTGCCATAAAGCACAGGGCCATTCAGCGTGCGTTAAGTCAAGACGTTCCGAAGGAGACAGTCGATGAACTGCGTCGCACCTTAGAAGATCTATAAACCTCGCACTAGGAGGTGTTCTCATGTCGAACAAAAGAGTGTACACAGTTGCCAAGGAAATAGGAATGGCGAGTAAAGATTTAATGGCTATTCTCGACCAGGCAAAGATACCCGTAAAAAGTCACATGAGTACGATTACGGAAGATCAGCAAAAGCAATTATTCTCTTTTATCCGTACAGCACAGGATGCATCAAGCGGAAATAGCCCCGAACCTTCAAAAAAAGAAGAGCGAAAGGCTAAAAAGACCGAGCCGAAGCAATCTCCCGTTAAGAAGGAAAAAACAAAAACTGAAGTAAAATCTACAGACGGACCTAGAGCCGATGTCGTGGTGGAAACCCCTAAGGCTAAAGACTCTCATGATCACAAGAAACGTGCAGAGGGATCCGTTAAAGATCGCAAGCATCATCGCGATGAGTTTGAAGAGGACGAAGCATTTTCTGCAGAAGAACGCCGACGTTCTGAAAAGAAGAAGCAAAAGAAAAATAAAAAGTCCAAACAATCTAAGAAAAAAGATAATGTAGATTTTCAATCCGAAAATACTTTTGTCAATCAAGATTTCGAAAAGCGCAAAGCGCCTAAGAAGAAATCCAGAAGTCAAAAGCGTAAGGAAAGAGAAGCTCGTGAAGAGGCGAAGGGGGATGACGGTATTAAAGTTAAAGCACCGTTAACGGTAAAGGAATTTGCAGATACTATCGGCGTCAGCTTGGCACAGGTCATTACCAAATTAATCGGTTTAGGCGTAATGGCAACTCAAAACGAATCCATAGATCGCGATGTCATTGAGATTTTAGCCGATGAACTTGGTAAGGAAATCGAGTTTATTTCAGAAGAAGAACTGAATATTGAAGAAATTTACGGACTCGATACTGAAGATCCCGAAGAATCCCTTAAGGAAAGACCCCCGGTGGTTACAGTTATGGGCCACGTCGACCACGGTAAAACTTCGATTTTGGACGTTATTAAACGTAGTCACGTAACCGATTCCGAAGCCGGCGGTATTACACAACATATCGGCGCTTATCAAGTTTCCGTCGGCGGAAAACACATCACTTTCCTCGATACCCCGGGCCACGAGGCTTTCACCGCTATGCGTTCGAGAGGGGCATCCATTACGGATATTGCCATTCTCGTAGTTGCAGCCGACGACGGTGTTATGCCCCAAACGAGAGAAGCCATTCACCACGCTAAAGCCGCAGGTGTTCCTATTATCGTAGCGATTAATAAGATCGACCGTGAAGGCGCTAATCCGGATCGTGTGCGTCAAGAGCTCACAGAAGAAGGTTTAGTCGCAGAAGATTGGGGCGGCGACACCATTATGGTAGAGGTTTCAGCAAAGACGAAACAAGGTATTTCCGATCTACTGGACATGATTCTTCTCGTAGCGGAAGTTCTCGAACTTAAAGCCAACCCCGATCGTTTGGCAGTCGGTACCATTGTGGAAGCACGTCTCGATAAAGGCAAGGGACCCATGGCAACGATTCTCGTCCAAAAGGGAACGCTTACGAGCGATAGCTACATCGTCTCCGGTACTTGCTACGGCCACATTCGCGCCATGACCAACGACAAAAAGAAACATCTTAAAAAAGCAGGTCCGGCCACCCCGGTTGTGGTGCTCGGCTTTGACGGTGTTCCCAACGCAGGTGATACGGTCTATGCAGTAAAAGATGAAAAAATTGCAAAAGAAATTGCCGCCAAGAATATCGCTCAAGAGCGCGAAGAAAAACTTGCTTCCAAGAATAAAGTCAGCTTAAACAATCTTTTCGACAAGATTAAAGAAGGCGAATTAAAAGATCTTAACCTCGTCGTAAAAGCTGACGTTAAAGGTACAGTGGAAGCTCTTAATCAATCGCTCTTAAAACTTAATGACAACGAAGATATTGACGAAGTTCAAGTTAATATTATTCACTCCGGTACCGGCGGAATCAATGAAAGTGATATTAACTTAGCTTCCGCATCGAACGCTTTAGTCATCGGTTTTAATGTTCGCCCGAATATTAACGCTTTAGATCTTGCAAAACAAGAAGATGTCGACGTTCGAACCTATCGCGTTATTTACGATATTTTAAATGACGTTAAAAATGCCATTAGCGGTATGTTGACTCCGGAAATCTCCGAGGAAGTTTTAGGACGTTGCGAAGTTCGCGAAACCTTTAAGCTCCCGAGCAACGACATCGTCGCCGGTATTTACGTTCTTAAAGGCAAAATTCAACGGAAAGCAAAAGTTAAAGTGTTGCGCGATGACGTCATCATCCACGAAGGTGAAATTTCTTCTCTTAAACGATTCCAAGATGATGCCCGTGAAATCGCTCAAGGCTACGAAGGCGGCTTAATGGTTGAAAACTTCAACGATATTCAAGTCAATGACTTACTTGAATGCTTTATTGAAAAAGAAATAAAGAAGGAACTGTAAATGAAGGATAAGAGAGTAAATCGCATATCTGAGGAAGTGAAAAGGGAGCTTTCCGAGATCATTCAAACAAAATTGAAGGACCCCAGAATTCCACCCTTAACCAGCGTATCCTATGTGTCGATTACCCGCGATCTTTCCTTTGCCTATGTCGGAATTTCGATCTTTGGAGAAGATGATCAAAAGAAAGACGCCATCGACGGCCTGGAAAGCGCGAAGGGCTTTATAAAAATGGAACTTGGCAAGCGTCTAAAGCTTCGAGCTATGCCGGAAATTATTTTCGAACTTGATGAAAGTATTGAAAAAGGCATGGAACTTCAACAAACTATTGATAATTTGAGAAAAATGGAGCACGACGGTGAGTGATCTACAAAAATTCAGCTTATCTCTATCGAAAAAAATTGAAGATGCAAAAGATATCGCTATTATTTCCCATGTAAGCCCCGATGGTGATAATCTGGGAAGTTTGGAAGGCATGTATGGCTATCTGGAATCTACGGGGAAGGACTTCACGTATATCGGAAACGATTCTGTTCCGGCGGATTTTGCTTTTTTGCCTTCGACGAAACATCGCATCGACATTGATACCTTACAAGGAAAGGTTTTTGATCTCGTCATTACCCTGGACTCTTCCGATATCCATCGTTTTGGAAAAGCGGGAGAGGCTATCGTACAATCGGCGAAATGCACGGCGAACATTGATCATCATTTGAGCAATACGCTATATGGAGATTTAAATTACGTTGTGCCGACTGCAACTTCTACAGGGGAAGTTCTGTTTACTGTTTTAGAAAGCCTGGATGCTCCTTTCACGGTCAATATGGCTACCGGGTTATATACCGCCATCTCGACAGATACGGGGAGTTTTCAATACGACAGCGTTAACGGGAACACCCATCGCATCATCGCTAAACTTTACGACTATGGTTGCGACCACAATATAGTCGTTCAATCGGTGTACCAATCGCGCTCTCGAGAAAAGCTTGCCTTAATGACAAGGGTGTTATCGCGTATAGAATTCCTGGCTGACGGAAAAGTTGCAATGGCAGCATGTACCCTTGAAGACTTGAAAAAATCAGGAGCTCCCTCAGAGGATACTGAGGGTATCGTCGAACAAATTCGAAACATTGAAGGCGTTGAAATGGCGATTTTCTTAAAGGAAAAAGAAGATGAAGTTAAGCTTTCTTTCCGATCAAAATCCTATTTGAACTGCACTGAGTTTGCAGGGGCGTTTGGTGGAGGAGGCCACATTCGAGCCTCCGGAGCCTCAGCTTCCATGACATTAAGTGAAGTTGAAGAGAAGATTAAAAAACTTCTCGAAGAAAAAATGGAACTGATTCGATCATGAACGGTGTAGTTCTCGTAGATAAACCAAAGGGCATTACCTCATTCGATGTCGTTCATCGAATACGCCGCTTATATCACATGAAGCAAGTCGGCCATACGGGGACGTTAGACCCCATGGCAACCGGCTTGCTTCCTATTTGTATCGGAAAAGCTACTAAAATCGCCGATTACGTCGCCGATAATCGAAAAGCATATGTAGCCCACGCCATAAGAGGAATTCGCACCGATACATTCGACATTTCCGGTGTCATTTTTGCAAACAGTGCAAAAGAGATTCCGAAAAATTTAGAACCTGTTTTAGATCATTTTCGAGGTGAACAATTACAACTTCCCCCAATGCATTCGGCATTAAAATATAAGGGGCGAAAATTGTATGAATATGCTCGACGCGGAATTTGCGTTCCCCGTAAAGAAAGACCCATTACGGTTTCGTGCCTTAAACTTTTGGATCACGATGACAACGGCATCTCATTGGAAGCTGAGGTGTCGTCAGGCACATATATTCGCACGCTGATAGATGACATAGGCGTGGCGTCGGGTTGTTATTTCACGATGGACAGTTTAAGGCGTATTTCCGTAGGTAGTGAGACCATCGCGAACGCACATACGCTAGCCGAGATTGAATCGATGAGCAATGACGAAAGACAAAGTATCTTAATTCCTATGGATCGCCTTTTAGATCATATCCCTGAAATTTGTTTACCGCTACATCGCAAAAAGCCTATGTTAAACGGAATGTCCAGTCGAGTTCATTTTCAAATTGAAGAGGCAGCGATGTACCGTATTTATACGGGGGGAGATTTTATCGGAATAGGAACTGTCACAGGGAGTGGGGAAGAAAAAGAGTTGCACATTAAGAAGGTATTATATTGAGGTGCTTATGGAGCTTTTAGAAGTCGATTTAGAATCTAATATTTCCAAAAATACGGCCATTGCCCTTGGTAATTTTGATGGAATTCACCTCGGTCATCGTGCTTTGTTAGATGAAGTTGTCGCCATGGCGAAATCCTTAGGTTGTCCTTCATCTGTTTTGATTTTTAAAAATCACACTAAAAATCTTACAGAAGGTATCTCACAGGAGCTTTTGACGTCTCGCACGCAAAAATACGACATCTTCGAAAAAGCAGGGATCGATGTCATTTATGAAATGAATTTTGATGAACAGATCATGCACTTGAGCCCTTCTGAATTTATAAATCGTTTTTTAGCCGATCACTTAAAGGTTAAAGGCATTGTCGTAGGTTATGATTATCGCTTCGGTTATAAAGCAAAGGGAACTGTTAGAGAATTAGAGGAACTATGTGCCGATCTAAAGATCCGACTTGCTGTAAAAGATGCGGTCACCTATGAAGGGGAGGTTATATCCTCCACACGTATTCGCCGGGCGATAAAAGACGGAGAGCCCGAACTTGCTCACCATCTTTTGGGCAGGCCTTTCAGTATCGAAGGAACCGTTGTAAAGGGGAAGCAGTTAGGTCGCACAATCGGCATTCCTACAGCCAATTTGCTTCTGAATACACACTATGTGACGCCGAAATTCGGTGTTTATTTAGCGAAAGTATCTGTAGAGGGGCGCTCTTATTACGCAGCTACTAATATCGGAACCAATCCCACCTTCAACGAAAATGAAATAAAGGTCGAATCTTATCTCTATGATTTCGAAGGGGACAGCCTCTACGGAAAAAAAATGGAAGTGGCTCTTCTCAGATTTATTCGACCTGAAATTACGTTTAAAAATGTAGAAGACTTAAAGGTGAAAATGGACGAAGACCTCGATAATATGCGACAAGAAATTCAGAGAATGAATTTACAAAGTCATTAGATCATGTTAAAATATAAAAGAATATTTTAGTTTGGCTCGGTTTTGCGTTCCTCGACGCTTACTTAGTTAAACCGAATAAAGTTTTAGGAGGAAATTATGTTATCTAAAGAACAAAAGCAAGCCATCATTAAAGAATATCAACGCGAAGAAGGAGACACAGGTTCTCCGGAAGTTCAAGTTGCTATTTTAACGCACACCATCAATACGTTAAACGAACACTTGAAAGAACATAAAAAAGACCACCACTCTCGTAGAGGTCTTTTGAAAATGGTAGGTAAGAGAAGAAACTTACTTCGCTATTTGAAAAATAAAGACGTCGAACGCTACAGAACGTTAATCGAACGTCTTAGCATTAGAGGATAAGAAATTACTGAAGAGCGGGCAACCGCTCTTTCTTTATAAGGAAAGAGAGTGACATGGAAAAGTCGTTTACTACATTATTAAACGGTGTACCTTTAACCGTTGAAATCGGAAAAGTTGCAAAACAGGCCAATGGCGCTTGCTGGATTAAACAAGGCGATAGCGTGGTGCTTGTAACGGCCACCGCCTCCACAAAAGCGAAGGAAGGAGCCGACTTCCTTCCCCTTAGCTGTGATTATGAGGAAAAATACTACGCCTCCGGTAAAATTCCCGGCGGTTTTAATAAACGTGAAGGCCGCCCGGGTACCAATGCCATTTTGACGAGCCGCTTGATCGATCGTCCCATTCGTCCTCTTTTCCCGGACGATTTTCACCATAGTTTACAGGTCACGGCTACCGTCTTAAGTTATGATCCCGATTATCCCACGGATATCTTAGCTATGATCGGTTCTTCCATCGCCTTGTCGATTTCAGATATTCCCTTTCAAGGACCGACTGGTTCCGTGCGCATCGGTATGAAAGACGATAAGTTTATTTTAAATCCATCCGTAGACGATCAAAAGGATTCGGATCTAAACCTTGCAGTTTCGGGAACCAAAGGCGCTATTATGATGGTAGAAGCTGAAGTCAATCTTTTAAGTGAAGATGTCGTCCTGAACGCCATTATGTATGCTCATGATGAAATTAAAAAGATCGTCTCCTTTATTGAAGACATCGTTTCTGAAGTCGGGCGAGAAAAAATGGATTATGAACGCCTTGAAATCGATAAAGCGTATGAAGAAAAAATTAGCGGAATGGTTTACGGCAAAATCGAAGAAGCATTGCGTATAGCCGATAAAACGGAGCAAGGTCATGCCCTCGGCCTTATTAAAGATGAACTTGTAGCGAATCTTGAAGAAGAGGAAGATTACCGAGACGTTCAGGTAAATGAAATTTTCGAATCTTTTACTCAAAAAATTTTCAAGAAACAAATTCTCGTCGAAGGCGTTCGGAGTGACGGCAGATCCTTTACGCAAATCCGTCCCTTATCCTCTGAAGTCGGTTTATTACCGCGAGCGCACGGCAGTGCCCTGTTCACACGCGGTCAAACCCAAGCGCTCACATCCGTAACATTAGCCGCACTTACGGAGGGACAAATCATCGATGGCCTCGATCCGGAATATACGAAACGCTACGTACATCACTATAATTTCCCCTCTTACTCCGTAGGAGAGACACGTCCTCCGAGAAGCCCGGGACGTCGGGAAATCGGACACGGTAATCTCGCCGAACGTGCCCTCATACCCGTTCTACCCACAGAAGAAGAATTCCCCTATTATATTCGCGTCGTCAATGAGATCCTGGAATCCAACGGTTCCTCTTCTCAAGCGAGCATTTGCGGCTCCACTTTAGCCCTTATGGATGCAGGCGTTCCCATTCATGATCCGGTAGCGGGTATTGCCATGGGCCTTATCGACAATGGAGACAAGCCCGTTATCTTAACGGATATTCAAGGCTTGGAAGACCACTACGGCGACATGGACTTTAAAGTTGCCGGCACGAGAGACGGAATCACGGCTCTTCAAATGGATATTAAAATTGACGGCGTCTCCAGAGATATTTTAAAACGCGCTTTAGCTCAGGCGAAAGATGCGCGTATCGAATTATTAGACCATATTCACGGTACCATTGCCGAACCTCGTGAAGATCTCTCACCCTATGCTCCCCGCATTACAGGCCTTATGATCGATCCCGAAAAGATCGGTGAAGTCATCGGTAGCGGCGGGAAAGTCATTCATAAAATTACAGAAGAAACCGGCGCTCAAATTGAAATTGAAGACGACGGAAGAATTTCTATTATTGCCAACGATGACGGGGCATTAGCTGCTAAAAAGATTATTGAAGACATTGTACACGAACTCGAAGTAGGGGAAGTATTTGAAGGTACGGTTACAAAAATCGTGGACTTCGGCGCCTTCGTAGAAATCTTATGGCAAAGAGAAGGGCTTCTTCACATCTCGAATATCGACCATAAACGCATTAGTCAAGTAGGCGATGTATTAAGCGTCGGCGATAAAGTGAAGGTTAAAGTAATCAATCTCGAACGAGGTAAAATTGGTCTTTCGAGAAAAGCACTTTTACCAAAACCCGAACGTAAAGATAAAGAAGATAAGCCACAAGACAATAGAGAATAAGAATAAAACCGCTTCGGCGGTTTTTTCATATGGAGGAATAATGAAAGTAAAAGTTTTTAACCAGTCCCATCATCCCCTTCCAAGCTACAAAACTGCAGGATCCTGCGGCATGGATCTTCAAGCAAATCTCAAAGAACCGATGACGCTCGAACCTTTAGATCGCGTCATGGTACCAACAGGCTTATTCTTAGAAATTCCCGAAGGAGTGGAGGGTCAAGTGCGCGCAAGAAGCGGACTCTCCTTAAAAAA
Organism: Aedoeadaptatus coxii; assembly: GCF_001553115.1. Classification (GTDB taxonomy): domain Bacteria; phylum Bacillota; class Clostridia; order Tissierellales; family Peptoniphilaceae; genus Aedoeadaptatus; species Aedoeadaptatus coxii. Next base: position 93,641 of record NZ_KQ960182.1, on the reverse strand, counting down.
AGGTATCACGACTGTTAACGGCATCGGCACCATCGACAGCGATTATCGCGGAGAGTTAAATGTCCTTTTGGTCAATCTTTCAAAAGAAAGTGTCACTATTGAAGACGGCGATCGCATTGCTCAAATCGTCTTTATGCGCTACGAAACCGCTCAATGGGAAGAAGTAGAGGAACAGAGTGATCTTTCTAAAACTGATCGGGGAGAGGGAGGATTCGGTCATACGGGCGTGCGCTAATTCTTTCAGAATCTTGGAATTATGGTATAATAGAGGCGAACATATATTTGATTAAAGGAGATTAATTTGCCTAAAAAAAGAAAAGCCAAGAAAAATAAAAAAAACAACGGCGACGAACAGCGTCCTTATTTAATCGGCGGTTTCCTCGTTATTTTAGCCGTTTTATCTCTTATTAGTTTATATAGCGACCAAATGGGCCTTTTCGGAGAGTGGACGAGCAGTTCGATTTACTTTCTATTTGGCTCTGTGGCGCCTCTTTTTTGCGCTCTGCTTTTTATTATCGGCATTTGTATTATCACGGAATGGCCACTTAGTATTAAAGTTAAGTGCTTCATTTTATCGATCGTACTATTTTTAAGTGGCATGCTTTATTCCTATAATCCTGCTCAACTTCCCCTAACTTGGGGAGAGCGTGTGGAGAATTTTCACCGTCTTCCCGTAGACGGAGGTCTTTTCGGAAATCATTTTGCGCGCCTGCTCGTAGGATTTTTAGGTGTACTCGGCAGCCGTCTATTACTTGCCCTTATTACTCTTTTTATCCTTTATCGAATACCGACAAAGGAACAAAGGGAGCGCTTCCGGATGGGTTTGAAAAATAAAATTGACGACTCTCGTGCGGCCCTTAAAGAATCTAGAAAAGAGCGACCTGCTGTCAAAAAGTCTAAACCAACGGAAGCACGAAAATCTGTAAAAAAAGAACCTGTCGTTTCAGGCGTGACCGCTTTCCAAAATGACGATCATAAGAAAGAGCCTATTGTAGAAATTCGCGATTATATTCCCGAGCGAGAAGAAAAGCCCAAGCGTGTGGAACCTTTGAATGAAACGGAAAAAGAATCTTTTTCGAAAACCATTCAAACGGAAAATGTCACAAAAGAATATGACTATCCGCCTATATCGCTACTCCATCCCATTGAAGGCAAGCGGGCGGGAAGCAACGAAGATATTCGAAAAAATGCGGCTATTATTGAAGAAGTAATGGATAACTTTAATGTAGACTGCCATGTTACCGCCATTAATCGCGGACCGTCCATAACATCTTATGAGCTGGAGCCTGCTCCCGGAGTTAAAATCAGCCGTATTGTCTCGCTTCACGATAATTTAAGTTTATCATTGGCAAGTTCCGACATTCGTATCGAAGCACCTATACCGGGGAAAAGTGCGATTGGTATTGAGGTTCCCAATGCTAAAAAAGAAAGCGTCGGCTTACGGGAGATTATCGAAAGTAAGGCATTTAAGCAATTGGATTCCGCCGTTCCGCTTTCCCTCGGAAAAGATGTAAGCGGTGAAACGATTATTTCATCTATCGACAAAATGCCACACCTTTTGATCGCCGGAGCCACGGGATCGGGTAAATCCGTATGTATCAATTCCATATTAATGGGTATTTTATATAAAGCACCGCCGGAAGAAGTACGTCTCATTTTAATCGACCCGAAGGTCGTCGAACTTGGGATTTACAATGGCATTCCTCATCTTTTAATCCCCGTCGTAACAGATGCAAAGAAAGCAGCCTTCGCCTTGGCATGGGCAGTAGAAGAAATGGAAAAACGTTACAAAGCCTTTGCTGAAAACGGCGTTCGCGATATTTCCGGTTATAACGAAAAAATTCGCGGGGAAGACGGCGAAAAAATGCCGAAGATTGTCATCGTAGTCGACGAGTTGAGCGATCTAATGATGGTAGCTGCAAAAGAAGTAGAAGACTATATAACGCGACTTGCCCAAATGGCACGTGCTGCCGGAATTCATCTTATTTTAGCGACACAACGTCCCTCAGTCGATGTTATTACGGGGACGATCAAGGCAAACATTCCGTCGCGCATTGCCTTTTCCGTATCATCATCTATCGATTCAAGAACAATTTTAGATATGTCCGGAGCGGAACGACTCCTCGGCAAAGGTGACATGCTGTTTTATCCGGGGAGCTATTCCAAACCGAAGCGCGTTCAAGGCGCTTTCGTTTCCGACAAAGAAGTTGAGCAGGTCTTAAACTTTGTAAAATCGAACGGTAGCGAAATCGAATACGACGAAGAAGCAATGGATACATTGGAAAAGAAGGTAACAAAAGCTATTTCCGACGAAGATCCTCTTCTTTACGACGCCATCGATATCGTCTTAAACCAAGAGCAGGCCTCTATTTCATTTTTGCAACGTAAATTAAAAGTCGGATACGCGCGCGCTGCCAGAATAGTAGATCAAATCGAAGAAATGGGGATTATTGGACCCCACGAAGGTTCAAAACCGAGGAAGTTGCTTATGACCAAAGAGCAGATAGAAGCCATGAAGGAAGATCAGGAGAATATATGAAGCAAGTGTCCATCGTAACATTAGGTTGTTCTAAAAACGACGTCGACTCAAACCAAATGCGGGGAATTTTAGATGAGGAAAAATATCGCTTTACAAATTCCGTAACGGATGCAGAAGTAATCGTCGTCAACACCTGCGGTTTTATCGACGCGGCAAAGGAAGAATCTATCGATACCATTTTAGATCTCGCCCGTCTAAAGACAGAAGGTAAGCTCGAAACCCTTCTTTTGGCCGGCTGTTTAGCTCAACGCTATCCCGACGAGCTTCTCGAATCTATTCCGGAAGCCGACGGTATTATAGGTCCCGGCCATATCCGATCGATTAACGATGCTATCGAAGGGGCTTATGAGAATAAAAAGCCTGTTTATACCGACTCCATCGAAACGGACTATATAGAATCCTTTAAGCGCGATGAGGTCTCGATTACGGAGTATGTAAAGATTTCAGAAGGCTGCAATAATCGTTGCACTTACTGCATTATCCCTTATTTAAAGGGAAATAATATTAGCCGACCTATGGAAGCAATAATCGATGAAATCCAAAATCTGGTGGCGCGAGGAACGCGCGAAGTTATTCTCATTGCCCAAAATACGACAGATTATGGTATCGATCTCTATGGTCGTTATGCCCTTGTGGATCTGTTAAAGGCGTTAAGAGACATCGAAGAATTAAAATGGGTACGCATTTTATACGCTTATCCCGATCATTTCGACGATGCGTTAATCGATGAAATGCGCGATAATCCTAAGGTATTACCTTATATCGATATTCCCATTCAGCATGCGTCGAACAATGTGTTACGTGCAATGAACCGTAAAACCGATCGAAAATCGATCGAACAATTAATTGAGCGTTTACGACTTCAAATTCCGCATATGGCCATTCGATCTACATTTCTATTAGGTTTTCCCGGTGAAACTGACGACGACTTCCAAGAGGTTATGGACTTTATCGAGAATACGCCGATTGATCGCGCCGGAGCCTTTGCTTACTCAAAAGAAGAGGGCACACCGGCTGCTGATATGGAGGACCAAATTGCCGATGAAATTAAAGGTGAGCGCGTGGAAAATTTTATGGCCGCCCAAATGCTATCCTCTGAAAATCTTATGGAAAAGCATATTGGAAGGACTTTAGAAGTTCTCATTACGGAAGAAGGGGATGGCGGCTATATCGGCAGATCCTATTTAGATGCGCCGGATATCGACGGTATCGTTACGGTTCAATCAGAAAAAGTATTAGAACCCGGAGAATTCGTATACGTGGAAATAACGGAGGCATCGGCCTACGATTTAGGAGGCATTTACATTGAACATAGCAAATAAACTTACGGTTTTGCGACTCGCATTGGTGCCGATTTTTGTAGTACTGATGCTGATAGGTACGCAAGCGACAACCATTTTAGGCGCCATCGTCTTTACTATCGCCTCGTTTACCGACTTCCTCGACGGCCATTTGGCGAGAAAGTATAATCTCGTCACGACATTCGGTAAATTTTTAGACCCGTTAGCAGATAAGGTTCTCACCATATCAGGGTTCATTATTTTAGTAGAGCAAAATATTATACCCGCGTGGGGAGTCATCGTGATCGTAGCAAGAGAATTGGCTATTACGGGATTCCGTATTATTGCGGCTTCAGAAGATATTACTATTGCCGCCAGTCCCTTCGGTAAACTGAAGACCATTACACAGTTGGCTTCGTTAATCGCTTTATTATTTTCTCCACCCATTCCTCAGGGAATCGGCGTATTTATCTTCTATATTGCCGTCATTTTAACGGTACTTAGCGGTATCGACTATTTCATTAAGAATAAAACCGTCCTCGACTTGGAAAATATGTAGGAGTTTTTATGATTTCAGAAATCATCACCATCGGAACGGAGATCCTCATCGGTTCCATTACTAATACAAATGGCCCATACCTCTCTCGAAAGCTTACGGATTTCGGCTACGAGGTACGCTATCACGAATCCGTACGGGACAATTACGACGATATACGAGACGCCATTGAACTTGCTATGAAAAGAAGTGACGTTATCTTTCTCTGCGGCGGTTTAGGGCCTACTCAAGATGATATGACTAAACAAGCTTTGGCGCATGCTCTTGGGTTGGAACTCGTTTTTGACGAGGAGACGTGGAATCATATCGTAAATGTCTCCATGAGTTTTTCGAAGAAGATTACGGAAAATAATAAGCGTCAGGCAGAATTTCCAAAAGGCGCCATTATTATCGATAATCCCAAGGGAACGGCACCGGGGTGTCTTCTGAATTACGAAGGAAAGCAATTTTTCCTTATGCCCGGTCCGCCGAGAGAATTCGAACCCATGGCAGACGATATCGTCGAAAATTACTTAGAAAAAGTAGCAGGCGAAAACTTTGTTACGAGTCTTCTCCTCGTTAATATCGGCGAATCTCTTTGCGAATCCATTTTAAGAAAGGAAAAGATCGAAACGGAAAATGTAGAGATCAATACTTTTGCTAAAACCGGAGAAGTTGAAATTAAATTAATCGCCCATGCGGAAAATCCTGAGGATGTTCCAAAAATCGGTAAGGAGCACGCTATGGCTGTGGATCGCGTTAAAGAGCTTTTTAAAGATAACCTTTACGGCAATGGCGAAAGGGATTCTTTCGAAACTCTCGTCGATCTTTTGCGCGAAAAGAAGATGACCATCAGCTTTGCCGAATCAGTAACCGGTGGCACGCTCGCGACGATGATTACAGGGGTTGCCGGTGCCAGCGACATTTTAAAAGAAAGCTTTATTACCTACAGTAACGAAACGAAAGAAAAGCTTTTAAAGGTGAACCCGGAAACCATTGAAACCTATAGCGTAGTGTCGGAAGAAGTGGCTAGGGAAATGAGTGAAGGGCTGTATCATAAGACGAACTCCACTTACACCGTTGCCACAACAGGGGAGGCAGGACCCAAGCCCTCTACGAACCACGAAGTAGGCACAGTTTTTTATTCTATTCGAAAAGAAGGAGAAGAAATTCTCGGCGGCAAACGACTTTTTAAGGGAGATCGTAAGGCTATCCAGTATAGAAGTTCTAAATTTATTTTAGCTTCCATTTTATTACACGAGTTAGGAGTGCATCATGGACGAAAGTAAAAGAAGAGCGTTAGACGACGCCATCGCTAAAATTGAAAAAGAATATGGCAAAGGCGCCATTATGCGCCTCGGTGAAAATGCAAATTTACATGTGGAATCCATTCCCACAGGATCTTTAAGCTTAGACGTGGCATTAGGTATCGGCGGTATTCCACGCGGTCGCATTTTAGAAATTTACGGTCCTGAATCTTCCGGTAAAACGACGCTGGCTCTTCATATGATTGCTGAAGCGCAAAAACTCGGAGGAACGGCTGCATTCATCGACGCAGAACATGCTTTAGATCCGACCTACAGCAAGAATTTAGGCGTCGATACAGAAAACCTCATTATTTCACAACCGGATACCGGAGAACAGGCTCTTGAAATTACAGAAAGTTTGGTTCGCAGCAACGCAGTCGATTTAATCGTCGTCGACTCGGTAGCCGCCCTCGTTCCCAAAGCCGAAATAGAAGGGGAGATGGGCGACAGTCATATGGGCCTCCAAGCGCGTTTGATGAGCCAAGGTTTAAGAAAGCTGACAGGCGCCATTAGCAAGTCAAAGGCGTCGGTTATCTTTATTAACCAACTTCGCGAAAAAATCGGCGTCATGTTCGGTAATCCGGAAACTACGACCGGTGGGCGAGCTCTTAAATTCTTTACCTCAGTACGTATGGATATTCGTCGCATCGACAGCATCAAAAAAGGCGACGATATTATCGGAAACCGCGTTCGCGTGAAGGTCGTAAAAAACAAAGTGGCACCGCCATTTAAAAAGGCAGAATTTGATATTATGTACGGCACCGGTATTTCAAAAGTAGGAAGTACTTTGGACGCCGCCGTCGAAGCGGGCATCGTCGAAAAAGCGGGATCCTGGTTTAGCTATGGCGATGAGAAACTTGGCCAAGGCCGCGAAAATGCTAAAAGTTTCTTACTAGAAAATCACGATCTTTTAGAGGAAATTGATCATAAAGTTCGCCAACATTATCATATGGAAAATGATCAAGATACTATGGAGGCAAGTAATCGACCGTCTGAGGAGGAATAATCCTTGAGATTTATCTACTTCACCGATAGCCATATTCGCGGCACGAATCCGAAATCACGGACGGACAATTTTTTTGAGACGGTAATGGATAAGCTTCGGGAAATTCAAGAAGTTTCCCTTTCTTGGAATGCCGACTATATTCTACACGGGGGCGATCTCTTTGATCGTCCCGATGTTTCCATATCGGTTATGAATGACGTTATCCCCGTCCTTCAAAAATTTACAATGCCCTTTTATGCTATTAGCGGCAATCATGATATTTACGGCCATAATCCCATCACCTTGCCACGGACCATGATGGGATTATTAAATACACTCGGAATTATTCATATTATTAATGACGAAAGCATATTGCTAGAAGATGGAGAAACGACAGTTCAACTAAGCGGTTCACCATATATTTATGGCCTCGATCGGGAGGAAAATCGCGAACTCTATCTCGTCAAGGAGAAGGATCCAAAGGCGGATTTTGCCATTCATTTGGTCCACGGATTTTTAATGACCGACAGCACCAAAGCCATGTTTTCCCATACCACTATTTCCGATATCGTCGATACTAAAGCGGATTTAACATTATGTGGACATTTACACGACGGCATTCCTATTACTGAAGTTGAAGGAAAAATATTCGCAAATCCCGGGGCGATGGTACGCATTTCAAATTCTCTTACAGAACTTAAACGTCGCCCGAAAATTCTTTTAATCGACGTTATCAAAGATCAATGTACCATTGAAGAGTATGAACTGAAATCAGCCAAACCCGGCGACGAGGTTTTGGATCGTACGGAAATCGAAATGCACAAATTCAAACGTAGGGAACTCGCTGAATTTAAAGAATCCATTGAAAGTACGGGAACCTATGATCGCATCAATTTTCTGGACGTCATCGTCGATATCGCCGAAAACGAAAAGCTGGATAAAAATATAAAGGAAGAAGCGTTAAAGCGCATTGCGGATGTAGAGGAGCGAAGGAGTAATCTGTGAAGTATATTGAAAAAATTATCCTAAAAAATTTTCAATCCCACGACTATACCGAGCTCGATTTATCCCGCGGCGTCAATGTTATCGTCGGCCCTTCCGACAGCGGTAAAACCGCCATTATGCGCGCTTTACGCTGGAATCTGTTCAACGAACCTTCCGGTGTGGATTTCGTTCGGGAAGGGGAGAGCGAAGTATCGGTTACCATTCGCTTCCAAGATCGCGTGGAAATTGTTCGGCTGAGAAGCAAATCTAAAAATCAATATATTTTGAGAGAACCGGATGAAGAGGAAGTTATCTTCGAGGGATTCGGTACTTACGTTCCTCAGGAAATTCGCGAGGTCACCGGCATCTATAAAGTGATGCTCGACGATAAAAAATCTCTTCCCCTGAATTTTTCCGATCAGTTGGAAGGACCTTTTTTACTCCAGGAAACCGATGCTTACAAAGCACAGGCCATCGGACGCATGGTCGGAGTGGACGTTTTAGACGAAGCCATGCGCAATACCCTTCGCGATAAAAAACAATTATCGACTCAAAAAGACCTTATAGAATCGGAGATAGAGCAAACAGAAAAATCCCTCGAAGTGTTTCACAGCCTCGACGAAAAATTAAATCGCCGCGAGAAGCTGAACGCCTATTTGCATAAATTAAAGACTATGCAAAACCGTTTAGAGGAAGCCAAGAGACATATGCAGCGGTTTCAAAACATAAAAGACGAACGAGGTAAGGTCGTTTCAGTGTTGAGGGAATACGATCATCTCGACGCCATAAAAGAACAACTGCTTTTGTTGGAATCTAAGGCGCGGCGTTACACTCAAGATCGTTTGCTAATGGATAGCTACATCCAAAATCGTCGAGAACATGCGGATACTAAGAATCTTATCGGACAATTGGGCGACGGCGCAACACTCGATGAACTGTTCCGTTCTCTATACCTAAACAACGAGCGTTTAACGACGATTCAACCCTTACACCATGCTTATCAGCGTTTGCGTGACGATTTAAATACTACGAAAAATACTTTAAATCGTCTATCCTCTATTGATGAATATCGTGGGGAGGAACTCCTCGCTAACTTTGCAATATTTAAAGAGCGCCAAGAAATACTTCGCAACTATCGAGAACTTCAAGATCGCCTTCGACGGGGTCGTGAATTTATGAATCAATTTAAATCAATTGACAGAGTTGGCGAAATTTTAGTTCAATCCGAGAAAGAAAAAGAGAATATTAAAATCTTTAACGTTGTTTTAGCTTCTTGGAAAGAGCTTTCGATAGAACAGGATAATTGTAAAAAGGTACTTACTGAGGCGCAAACACAAACACAAAATGCGTTGGATGAATATATGTCTGCGCTCTCCCGAGCAGGCACTTGTCCGCTCTGCAGGCAGCCCATCGACGAAGAGCATCTCACAGCCATTAAGAAAAGTTTGGAGGACTAAATGAATCTTGAACAACAAATTAATGAATTAAATCGCCGCTATGAACGAGCAAAAGACACTCGTAAACGTGCGGAATGGCGTATGGAAGAGCTTGAAAAAGAAGAAAAGGAACTCAATGAAAAGATCAAGGCATTGGGTTTAGACCCGGATTCTCTCGAAGCGGAAATTCAAAAAATCGAAAAGGAAATTCAAGATTTATTAAGTGAAGCGGAACGTCTGCTTCCCGAGGAACGTTCATGATTATTCAAGAATTTGAAGATCGTCTTCAAACATTTTCTAAAACTGTGGATCAGGAAGAGGCACGTCGCGATCTCATTCGCGACAATCTAAGAAAACAGGAGGCCTCTTTAAAAGCGATCGAAACAAAAGAAAAACTTTTAAACGGCGTGGTTATTCTTCTTCAAAAGGCGGCAGATTATTCGAGGACACAAGCCAAACGCCAAATTGAAGATATTGTAACCCAGTCCATCGCCTATATAATGCAAAACAGTTCAAAGTTCACCGTCGATCTTTTGGAAAAGCGCGACCTTCCCATTGCCGAATTCTACGTGGAATCGGACTATGGCGATTACAGTGTCAAAACAAAACCCGAACAGAGTAGAGGGGGAGGGGTGGTAGACATCGTCTCTCTAGCCCTTCGCATCGCTTTTTTAGAAAATCATCGTCCTAAAATCGAAGGCCCTCTCTTTTTAGATGAACCGGGCAAACACATTAGCAATGATTATATTTTTAATATGGGCGAATTTTTAAAAGAATGTTCCCGCTTATTTAATCGTCAAATTATTATGGTGACCCACGACGATTATCTTACGAATATTTGTGACAAAGGTTTTCGCGTAGACATTCGTAACGGTAAAAGCTCTGTTAGAGCCATCATAAATGATGAAAGTGACAGCATTGGTTAATGCTTTACACGGTAATAAGATTCTATGTTATAATGAATACGTGGTTTTTTACCATTTGAAACTTGAAAATTGAATAGGAGGTGTTCCATTTGCCAGCATACATTTTAATCATTGTGGCATTGTTTATTGGAATCCTCGGAGTAGCAATTGGTTATTTTATTCGTCGTAACATAGCAGAAGGTAAACTGAAGCATGCAGAAGAATTAGCCAAGAATATCATCATTGATGCGGAACGAGATGCAGAAAACAATAAACGGGATATTTTATTCCAAGCGAAAGAAGAAATTCATAAGCTAAGAGACACGGTACAACAGGAAAATGATGCTCGAAAGTCGGAACTTCAGCGTTTTGAAGACCGCTTGATTTCGAAAGAAGATCTTCTTCAATCCAAAAGTGCAACCCTCGAAAAGAAGGAAGCTCAGATTCTTGAACAACAAGAACGTATTCAAGAAAAAGAAGATTCAGTCGATGCGCTCATCGAAAAGAAATCGGAAGAGATTCAACGAATTTCGGGATTATCAAAGGATGAAGCTAAGCAGATTCTTTTAAATCAGCTGGACAGCGAACTCACTCAGGAATCGGCTATTAAAATTCGCGAATTTGAACGCCAAATCAAAGACGATAGTAAAAAGATTGCTCAAGATATCATCGTGCATTCTATTCAACGTCTTGCCGCCGATCAGGTAGCGGAGGCTACGGTTTCTGTCGTGTCCCTTCCCAATGAAGAAATGAAGGGGCGCATTATCGGTCGAGAAGGACGCAATATTCGTGCTATCGAATCTTTAACCGGCGTCGATTTAATCATCGACGACACGCCGGAAGCAGTGGTCGTTTCTTCCTTTAATCCCATCCGACGGGAAATTGCGCGACTGGCCCTTGAAAAGCTCGTTTTAGACGGTCGTATTCACCCAACGCGTATCGAAGATACCGTTGAAAAAGCGCGACAAGAAGTCGACGATATTATTAAGGAAAGCGGCGAAGAAGCTGCATTTGAAGCCGGTGTTCACGGTTTACATCCTGAACTTGTGAAATACTTAGGCCGTTTGAAATTCCGTACAAGTTTCGGACAAAACTGCTTGAGACATTCCATCGAAGTATCGAAAATCGCCGGTTATCTGGCTGAAGAAGTGGGAGTCGATTCAAAATTAGCAAGACGTGCCGGTTTACTTCACGATTTAGGAAAATCCATAGATCATGAAGTAGAAGGCCCTCACGTAGAACTCGGTGTCGAGTTGGCGCGACGGTACAAAGAGCCTGAAGCTGTTATTAACGGCATCGAAGCTCACCACGGCGACGTAGAGTTTGCCAATTTAGAGGCTATACTCGTACAGGCTGCCGACGCCATCAGTGCGGCGCGTCCGGGCGCTCGTAGAGAAACAATCGAAACCTACATTAAGCGCTTAGAGCAATTAGAAGCCATTGCCGAAAACTTTGAGGGCATTGAAAAATCCTACGCCGTACAGGCCGGTAGAGAATTACGTATTATTGTAAAACCCGGCGAAGTGGATGAGGCGCATATGGTAACGACGGCTCGAAAGATCGCGCAGGAAATCGAATCACAATTGGATTTCCCCGGTCAAATCAAAGTCAATGTTATCCGCGAAACGCGCGCCATCGAGTACGCAAAATAATAACCTGCCGCAAGGCAGGTTTTTTATTACGAAAAACATTGAGAAAGGAATCGATCGATGATCCAATCCGGTATAGTCGACGACTATTTAAATTATTTAAAGGCGGCGCGAGGCCGATCAGAAAGCACGGTAAAAGAATATTACTATGATATTCGCCAGTTTCTCCGCTATATGCGCATACGAAAAGAACATTTGAAGGTTGAAAATTTAGACGAAGTATCGATCGACGACGTCGATATTGAGCTGTTAGAAACTATTCAGAAATCCGATATCTACGCCTATATTTCGTACTTGGATTCAACACGGGGCAATAGCGGCCGTACGAAATTTAGAAAAATTTCCTCTGTTCGCTCCTTTTTCGATTATCTTACCTATAAAATTGAGCTATTGGAAAAAAATCCGACGGAAAACATCGATATGCCCAAGATTGAACGGTCACTGCCCGTCTATTTGACACTGGAAGAGGCTGTTCATCTCTTAAACACCGTTGAAAATTCCAAGCAAAAGGAAATCTACCGCTTGCGAGATTATGCGATTACCACTTTATTTTTAAACTGCGGCTTGCGATTAAGTGAGCTCGCAAACTTAAACATTGCCGATTTAAATAAAGACAATACTCTGCGCATTATGGGGAAAGGTTCTAAAGAAAGACTCGTTTATTTAAACAATAGCGTACAAGAGGCTCTCAGAGGCTATTTAAGAAAGCGAAATGAATTAGAGGTAGATCAGGATGCCTTATTCCTAAGTATGCGTAAAAATCGAATGAGCAATCGTTCCATTCAACATATGCTCGAAAAGCACCTGAAAGCCGCCGGATTCGATACCCGTAAATACACAGTGCATAAATTGCGCCACACAGCCGCCACCTTAATGTATCAATATGGCAATGAAGATCTTAAATCACTTCAGGAAATCCTGGGCCACGAATCCGTATCGACGACCCAAATTTATACCCACGTCAATTTAGAAGACATTCGATACACCATGAGCCAAAACCCCCTTTCCAATATGGATGACGTTAAAAAGATGATCCATGACGAAGAAAAGAGGTAAACATATGTTTGAACGATTGTTCTTTTTACTCGTTGATTGTAGAGGTCTTAAATTGATTCTAATGGCGAATACGGATTCACAAAGTGATTAGAGTTGAACATTATTAGTGGAATACTCTTAATGTAACGATAAGAATATCCATTAAACTAAACTTAACCATGGTTCGATCTATATTGATTCCAAAATAATGATTTATTGCGGGACTTAGTATAGTCACTGAACGAAAGAATAATCAGTAAGAATAGAGTTTTATAACGATATTAGAATGAAATCAATACACTGTTCAAGACTGATCAATCGAATTGAACTTTCGAAACCCACTTTCCATAAAAGCTAACCTTATTTAGTCACAAAATTGTTATTTTGTGACTAAATTTTTTCTGCCTAATAAGTATTTTGACGTTGTATTCCTCTCTCTTCTTTTAAGGAAAACTAAGGATACGCTAATGTACTATTTCTAGAATCAAAAAAAGCCTTCTCTCATTAGGAGAAAGCTTTCCGCACAAACTAAATGTGCTCTTATATTTATCAGACATTATAAATCAGCGTTAACACCGATACTAATAATCCGACCATAGCAAGTACCAAGTATTTTCTTCCTTTATTATCGGATAGATACCATCCTATAGCGCCACCAATAGATAGTAATAATTGGAAGGCGATCTCTGAATTTTTGGGATAGGTATTCGATGGATTGCCATGTAAATCTATTTGTACTACTACGGTCTCTGGCAATACCATATATCCATATATCCCAAGTGCGAGCGCTAGAACTATGATGATCCCAAGTACAAACTTTTTATTCATTTCACTTCTCCTCCGATTCTACATTTCCCTTTCAAGTTTATTTCGCCAGTACACACCATATAGTTGTATCGATAGATATAAAGCGACTATGATTATAATTTGCAATTTATCGACTCTCATCAATGAAAATATCAGGAGCACTGCCGCAAATAAATAGATCATAAGATCGTAAGCCTTTGCTTTTGATTTTTCAGCAATTAAAATATTTCGCTCGTCATTTTCATCAATTTTAATTTGCCTTCTAAGATCTTCACGATTTTTTAAGGAGAAATATTTGATCATTTTTTCTGTATAATGACCAAAGATTCCGCAACCTAAGGCAATCATTATATATGGAAAAATGCCGATATTATTTGTGTTGATATTTTTGAAAATCAGAAACCCTATGATAACAAGTCCTGCGCCTAAAAGTGCCAATAGCCCCTCGATAAAAACACTCTTATTTTTGTTCATCGTCACTCTCCTCCTCATATATGAAAATATCTTCTATGGTCGTATTAAAATATTTTGAGATTTTAAAAGCCAGTAGAATTGAAGGATTATATTTACCATTTTCCAACGATCCAATAGTTTGCCTGGACACTTCAAGAACATTGGCCAATTCCTCCTGTGTTATTTTTCTCTCTTTTCTGATCTCTTCTAATCTATTTTTCAAATACAACCACCCCCTCTAAATGACAAGTTAACTTTACATATAGAATAATCGATGTGCTTCGTCATGTCAAGTTTACTTTACATTTTATGGCCTGGATCATGGCAATATAAAAAGCACTTACATATGTAAGTGCCTAAAAGTTAAAAGGAATCTTCGAGCTGTTATCGCGATCGTGTCACAATTTGCAATACATCGCCGGGATGAATGTCGGCTGAATTTTTTAGTTGATTTTCTTCTACTATTGAATCGACGATCATGCGCAGATCATCTTTTTCATTGGCAAATGACGACGCTATATTCCATAGCGTATCGCCGCTTTTGACGTGGTACTCCTCGCGAACAACATATGTTGTCTTTGCAGTCGGTGCAAAGTTCATGCCCATCATTATGAAAAGCATAATGCCTATAATGGGGATTAAACGTAAACGGCGACGTCGATAGGCCGATTTTGAAACGAGACGCTTTTTATTATTTAATACTACTTTATTCATAAAACCCTCCGATCATGTTCAGAACGCTTGTTCGATCATTTGTTCTTATTGTAATCGAACATTCGTTTGAAGTCAAGGGTTTTTAGAATATATGTTTGAAATATATGTTCGTTTTTGGTATACTGTCATTAACTTAGAAAAGGAGCTTTATTCTATGTATGAAGATTTGACCGATCGCGAATCAACTATTCTTTTATTTATAAAACGTTACATCGAAACGAATGGCTACCCCCCTTCTATTCGCAATATATGTGAGGGCTGCAATATTAAAAGCACTTCAACGGTTCATTCCCATTTGGAAAAGCTTGAATATAAAAATTATATTCGTCGAGGTGCTACTATTAATCGCGCCATTGAAATCGTACAGCAAGATGACGACTTTCTCTACTCTAAAAAGAAAACGGTAGACGTTCCGATTTTAGGCCGTGTCGCCGCCGGTATGCCTATTCTCGCCGCTGAAAATATTTCGGATACGATTCCCTTGGCAAATGACGTCGTCAGGGATCGAAATCTCTTCTTTTTAACCGTCCAAGGCGAAAGCATGATCGAAGCCGGAATTTTAGACGGCGACCAAGTCCTTATCGAGCAATGCTCTACGGCTCGGGAAGGCGAAATTGTTTTGGCCCTTATCGACGAAGAGGCGACGATTAAAACATTTTACAAAGATACGGAAAATCACCGCTATCGTCTACAACCTGAAAATTCTTCCATGGAACCGATTTATGTAGAGGATTTGCAAATCCTCGGAAAAGTTATCGGGCTCTATCGCATGTTTTAAACTTAAAGTGCTTATAGGCCTCTATAAGCACTTTTTTGTTGCACTAAAAAACCCTCGGCTTCCCGAGGGTCATGTCAATCCATTAAGTTCATGGCTTTTAAAACTTTTCGAAGGGTGATTTTAATATGATCGAAGGTCAACCCGCCTTGGAAATAGACGCGATAAGGTTCCCGCATGGGGCCATCCGCGGAAAGTTCAATGGAAGAGCCTTCTATAAAGCCGCCTGCCGCCATGATCACTTGATCTTCATATCCCGGCATATCCCAAGGATACGGGGTTACATGTGAATCTACGGGAGATGCACTTTGAATGGCGCGGCAAAAAGCGACGAGGTTTTCGTCTGTTTTTAGCGCTATGGACTGGACGATATCGCTCCTCGGATCTTTCGAAGAAGGAATGCAATCGAATCCTAAATATTCGAATGTCTTTGCAAAGAGCAGCGCCCCTTTTATGCATTGATTGACGCGGTGTGGCGCTAAGAATAGCCCCATTAATGTGTTGCGCGTTTGACCGAAACTTAATCCGCATTCTTTTCCGATGCCGGGAGCTGTTAGCTCAGATGCTACGCGTTCGACGATTGCTTTGCTGCCGACGACATATCCGCCGGAAAGGCTTAAGCCGCCGCCCGGATTTTTAATGAGCGATCCCGCCATGACGTCGACGCCGACTTGGCTCGGTTCAATAAGTTCCGTAAACTCGCCGTAGCAATTATCCAAAAAGATAATGCCATTGTATTTTTTGCGAATTTCTTTTGCGGCACGCTCGATTTCGGATACGGTGAAGGCGCGGCGATCGGAGTAACCTGTAGAACGTTGCATAATGACGAGATCGACGTCGTCAGTAATGGCATCGCGAATGCCATCAAAGTCGATCATACCGTCTTGTAGGGGCAGTTCCTTATATGCAACCCCTCGCTCCTTTAAGTTCCCCGGCGCATTTCCCGCAACACCTAATACCTTGTGGAGCGTATCATATGGCGCGCCGGTGACGGATAAAATAGTAGACCCGTGGGATGTGAGGGCGCGAAGCACTAAGGAGATGGCATGGGTACCCGATACCATGTTCGGTCGAACCAAGGCGTCTTCCGTGCGAAAAATATCGGCGTAGACGGCTTCCACCTTCTCTCGCCCTACATCGCCATAGCCGTAACCGGTGGCCCAATTAAAATCCGTCGATGCCAACCTAACTTTTTGCAATGCATTTAGCACTTTTTCCTGATTCTCGTAGGCGATGTGATCCAATTCCAAAAATTCTCTTTCCAGACTCTTCTCTATGGTCTGTAATTCATTTTCATTAATCTTCATAGTTCACTCTTTCCAATATAGTCTCGATCGCCTCGTCTGTGCCCATAGCTTCCATATCCAGTAGAATGCCGTCTTCTTTACGGAACCATGTAAGCTGACGTTTTGCAAAATTACGGCTGTGTTGCTGAATCTTTTCGATAGCGGTGTCTCTATCCCACTCCCCTTTTAGATAGTTCACCACTTCCTTGTAGCCGATGGCCTGAAGGGGTTTTACATCGCCGTAATGCTTATAGAGGTTCTCCACTTCGTCAAAGAGACCGTCTTCTACCATGTGAAGAACTCTTCGATTAATGCGGTCGTAAAGGGTATCCCTATCCCAATTGAGGATAAAATAATCCCATCGTATATTCTCTCTTTTTTTGCGAAGATTTTCTCCGTCGTAATGTCCGCTTTCTAATTTTTCCAACGCCCGCATTACGCGACGAGGATTTAACAAGTCGGTGTTTTCGGCGAGTTTCGGATTTTTCTCTTCTAGGATTTTTACGAGATACTCGAGACCTTTTTCTTCATAAATAGCGTTTAGTTCATTGCGATAGTTTAAAGAAGGCTTATGACCAAACTGAATGTCGTAAATAAGGCCGTGAATATAGAGGGCCGTACCGCCGCAAATAATGGGAATTTTGCCTTCTCCGTTTAATCGATCGATAATGGGCGTAGCCTCTTGGTAAAAATCGGCAGCGGAATAGGGTTCGTCACCTTCTCTTATATCGATTAGATGGTGCGTAATGCCCTCCTTTTCCTCCTCCGTAATTTTTCCGGATCCGATGTCGAATCCCTTGTAAACTTGCACGGAATCAGCGGAAATAATCTCCGTCTCCATTGTCTTAGCCAGTTGAACGGAGAGGTTGGATTTTCCCGAACCTGTCGGCCCCGTAATTAAGATAAAGCGTCTCATAGACCCTCCCTCAAAAACAACTTCTCGAATGTTCGCTTTTCCAAGTGAATCATCGTTGGTCTTCCGTGAGGACAGGTGAAGGGCGTTTCCGCTCGATTTAATTCATCTAAAAGAGCATAGGCCTCTTCTTCCGATAGTCTATCCCCTGCTTTAATAGCGCTACGACAAGCCAATCGCATGATCTTGTAAATGTGTTGTTCCTTCACATCGACGCCTTTATCTAGACTGTGAAGAGAATCAAGGAAAAACTGACGGATATCGGGAATTAAAATATGTTGCGGCACTTCACGAATAAGCACGGTATTTTCACCGAATGGTTCCGGCGCAAAACCCAATAAGCTGTAAGCCTCTCCGTAAGTTTCAATGAGCTGCATCTCTTCAGGCGTCAGATGAATCTGAATGGGATCGAGGAGCAACTGGGTAGATACAGCTCCTCGATCAATGGCGCGGCTATACTTTTCATAAAGTATGCGCTCGTGGGCTGCGTGTTGATCTACTAGCAACACGCGATGATCTCGTTTATTTTCAAAGAGAATGTACGTGCGAAAAATGACCGCTAGGAACTCGTAAAGCTCCACGTCGAGAGGAGGTACTTTCGGTTTGGCCTCTTGCACACAAACCTCTTCGCTTTCTTCTTCCGGCTCTTCGTGATTGGCACCATAAGATGCTTTCGGTTCATAAACCCTTTCGGGAACATGTACTTGCTTCTTGTATTCCATCCCTTTTAGCGCATCCTCTTTTTCGCGATGAAGTTGAAAGATCGTCTTCTCAGGTTTTTGAACCTCTTCTATTTTAGATGAGGGTTCGGTGAACTCTTCCACGACCGGAATTTCTCTGTTCGGTTCCAAAGCACGCGCCACTAACCTTTCCAGTAGGACGGCAATTTGATTGTGGTTCGATAAACGCACCATCTGCTTTTGAGGATGAATGTTCACGTCTATTAAAACGGGATCAATTGTTAAATAAAGTATAAATACCGGATAGTGATGCAGAGGAATCAGAGAGCGATACACTTTTCTCACGGCATTGGAAATGTCGTCGCTCTTTACGCCTCGACCGTTAACAAAAATATATTCGCGTTCAGGGGTAGATCGATGTAATAAATTATTTCCTACATAACCTTCGATGCGGTATGACTCTGTTTCGAATTCAATGGGCACGAGATTTTTGGCGATCTCTTTACCTAAAATAGAATAAATGTGATTAAGATTATCCCCCGAGGCGTGAGACTGCAATAACGTCTTACGATCCCATAAAAGATGGAATGAAATATCCTTTCGACTCAGCGCAATAAGTTCCACCATTTTTATAATTTGGCGAATTTCTTTGCCGGAACTTTTCAAAAATTGTTTACGCACCGGCGTATTATAAAATACATCTCTGACGATCATGGTCGTTCCCGTGGCGGAACCTACGGGCGTTACATCGGATACTTTTCCTTCTGTAATCGAAACGGAATACCCAAAAGGCTCGTCATCGGTTTTGGTAATACATTCCATATTGCTTATATTGGCAATACTCGCTAAAGCCTCGCCGCGAAAGCCGAGACTTGTAATAATGGAAAGATCGGAAATAGTACGAAGTTTCGACGTCGCATGACGATTAAAAGCTTTTTTAATTTGATCCTTCGGAATGCCTTCGCCATTATCGGAGATGCGTATTTCGTCGAGTAAATTTTCAGACAGTCGTATACTGATAGAAGTGGCCTTTGCATCGATGGCATTTTCGACCAACTCTTTAATAATCGATGCCGGATTTTCGACAATCTCACCGGCCGCGATCTGAGAAATGGTTTGATCACTTAATGAAATAATCTCACGCATGGTCCACCTCCTCTTTTAAAGACTGTAAAAGCATAAGGGCCTCTAGCGGCGTCGTGTGATCGAGGTCGATGGATCTGATTTTTTCCCTCAGTTCATCATCTACCATAGTTTCGACAGCATCATCTTTTACGTGAATAGAAGCTGTTTCCACATTATTTTGCCTTTCCAAATCAACTAAAACACGACGCGCCCGTTCAATAACGGTAGGCTTCACGCCGGCAAGCTTGGCGACATCGATTCCGAAGGAGTAATTGCTTTCGCCCAATACGATTTTGCGCAAAAAGAGAATTTCTTCATCTACCTCTTCAGTTGCTACGGTGACGTTTAAAATTCCCTCATATTGATTCGCAAGCTCGGTCAGTTCGAAATAATGTGTCGCAAATAGGGTTTTGGCGCGAACGTCATCGTAAATATACTCAATAATAGACCAGGCGATGGAGAGCCCGTCGTAGGTACTCGTTCCTCTACCAACTTCGTCGAAAAGAATTAGGGAACGGGGTGTCGCGAGGCGTAATATTTCCGCTACTTCCGTCATTTCCACCATAAAAGTGGATTTACCGCGAGTTAGAAAATCCGATGCGCCGATACGCGTAAAAATCTGATCCACTATAGGTAAATTTGCTCGATCGCAGGGAACGAATGAGCCGATCTGCGCCATAATTTGAATCAGCGCCACCTGACGCATATAGGTAGATTTTCCCGCCATATTCGGCCCGGTAATCACTTGTAGGAAATAGCCATTAGGATCGAGACGCGTATCATTCGGGATATACTCTTCTTCAATGGTGCGCTCCACGACGGGATGTCGACCATTTTCAATGGAAATACTCCCCTCTTGATTAAGCGTAGGACGTACGTAGCCGTAGCGGTCGGCAATGAGAGCGAATGAACATATGACATCCAGTTCGGCAACAGCTTCGGATATATTTTGAATATTTTCGAGCTCTGTAGCAATGCGACAGCGAAGGGAATCTAAAAGCGCTAATTGACGCTCCAAAGCCCTTTCTTTGGCGTGGAGAATCCTTTCTTCCTGTTCCTTCAACTCATCTGTAAAAAAACGTTCCGAACCTACCAGCGTCTGTTTTCGAATAAATCGATCGGGTACCAGTGATAGATTCGATTTCGATACATCGAAGAAATAACCGAGAATTTTATTATATTTAATTTTTAGGTTCTTAATACCCGTACCTTCTCGTTCCCGTTCCTCCAGATCTAAAATCCATTGAGCGCCGCCCTCCGAACTGTCGAACAGCTCGTCGAGTTCCGAATCGTAGCCCTCACGGATGAAACGCTGCTCCTGATAACTTGCAGGCGGATCGTCGATAAACACAGATTCCAGTTCCTTTGCAAGATCCGAACAAGGATCTACCTGCTCAAAAAGACGGTAAAGAACCATTTCCCCTTCACTAGTGAGAAAGTCGAGGATTTCCGTAAAAGCCGCCAGACTTTTTTGAAGTCGAACCATTTGTTTCGGCGATAAATTTTGATTGGCGATGGAAAGTGCCAAGCGATCAATGTCGTAAATCGAGGCGAGCTTTTCGAGAATATCGTCGAATAAGATGCGGTTCGATTGGAGGGATTCGATTCGATCGTATTGCTCATTTAGCGAATCTGCCGACATCATGGGACGAAGAATTTTTTCCCGCATTTTACGGCTTCCCATTCGGGTAGTACAGCGATCTAAAATAGCATAAAGAGAATCTTTTTTTGTGCTGTCGTGGGTATTTTCGACGAGTTCTAAATTGCGAATGGTCGTATCCGATAAGTCCATATGCCCGTCGCCGTCATTCATACTTTGAATGTAAAGGTGATCTTGCCGACGAATCTGCGTCATCTCCAAATAATACACGAGCAAGTTGAGTGCCGGATGGTATTGAGAGTCAAACAACTCCGGATAGCGTTGATAGAGTTCCTCATTGCAATCCTCTACCCCATGCAGACTGACTACGCCGGCTTGTTTCGATGATGCCGAAAGCTCCCGCTCGTAGGCCAAGTCGCTAAATATGACTTCGGCAGGACGATAAAACTCCAGTTGTTTGTCGAGAAAACTCAAGGCATCTCGATAATCCCAAATGATTTTTTGTTCCAGATTGATACGGCCCGAAGCGTAATCACAATGGGCAAGCATCATCAATTTACCCTGCATGGCAACTGAAGTAATTCTCCGCGTATCGTCCGGATTTTCTTCGTCGACAAAAGTTCCCGGCGTCACGACCTTAATGATCTCGCGCTTGACTAATCCCTTAGCCTCTTTCGGATCTTCGACCTGATCGCAAATGCTGACGGAATAGCCCTTCTTTACGAGACGCTTTACATATTGATTGGCTACGCGAAAGGGAACGCCGCACATGGGAATCTTATCTTCCAATCCTCCGCTTTTTTTCGTAAGTGTAAGATCCAGAAGAGACGATACCTCGACGGCATCGTCAAAAAAGAGCTCGTAAAAATCGCCCATTCGATAGAATAAATAGGCTTCGGGATTTTTATTTTTTGTCTCGACATAATGGCGCATGGCCGGCGTCAATTTTTCAAAATCACTTATTTCCATGGACGATTTCTCCTCTGAGCGAGAAAGTGTTTCCTCCCACAATCTTAACCTTACGAATTTTGCCGATGGAATCTTCTTCATAGGGTACGTGAACGAGCTTAAAGCCGTTTGTTCGGCCACTCATCATGGTCTCGTCATTTTTGCTCCTGGAATCGAAGAGAACATCCTGCTCCGTACCGATTAAGGCCTCGTATTTTTCCCTCTGAATACGGTAGATTTCGTCTAGTAATCGTTGGAAGCGAGCGTCCTTAACTTCTTTCGGCACCTGATTTTCCATGCGATCGGCCCGTGTACCTTCTCTTCTCGAATAAATGAAGGTAAAGGCACTATCGTAACGAACGCGCCGCACAAGGTCTAGAGTATCTTCAAAATCTTCTTCCGTCTCTCCGGGAAAGCCCACCATAATATCGGTAGATAAAGCAATGTCCGGACGGACAGCCCGTAATTTGTCGATTAAAAGAAAATAATCTTCTCGCGTGTAATGGCGATTCATAGCCTTCAGCACGCGATTCGACCCCGCTTGTACGGGAAGGTGAAGGAAATTGGCAAGCTTAGGCAATTCGCCGTAACACGAAATTAAATCGTCGCTCATATCCTTAGGATGGGATGTGGTAAATTGAATACGCTCGATACCTTCAATCTCATGGACTCTACGTAATAAGTCGGCAAAAGACGTCTTTTCCTCCAAAGTGTTACCATAAGAATTTACATTTTGACCAAGTAGAGTCACTTCGTTGACGCCGTCGGCAACCAACGCTTGAATTTCTTCGATAATGTCCTCAGGAGATCGGGAAATTTCCCTTCCCCGCGTGTAAGGCACGATACAATAGGTACAAAAATTATTACATCCATAAATAATATTCACATAGGCCGAATTCCCCTTTACTTCGGAGAAAATTCGATTGTCTAAATTCGAATAGCTTTCCTCAATATCCACGATCCGTGTATTCCGATCGTCATTTTCTAAAATCAACTGAGGTAGTCTGTAAATATTATTAGTGCCGAAGACGATATTAACATGAGGGAAGGTTTCGAGAACATAATCTCTCGATTCCTTTCTCTGCATCATGCAACCGCAAACTGCTACTTTTAACTTCTTATTCGTTTTTTTAACGTGCTTTAAACGTCCGATATGGCCGATAACCTTATCTTCCGCGCTGTGACGCACAGAACAGGTATTAATAATCGAAAAATCCGCCTGCTCTTCATCATCGGTTTCGATTAAGCCCATGGTATCTAATAGAGTTTTTATTTTTTCCGAATCGTGTTCGTTCATTTGGCATCCGTGGGTTGTTATAACATAACGTTCGCCGCCATGTGTTTCTCGAACACGTTGAATAAATTCTGTATTTAAATCTTGCATAGTCGCTCCTTTAAATAATCTAACTTTCATTATACCATAGACATTTCGCCAATTTTAGGCATCAAAAAAGACATCCGAAGATGCCTTTTTCTCGATTTAGTAAGCTACGAAAGCTTTGGATTTAGTACCGCAAATGGGGCACGTTTCTTCGCTTTTATCAAAGGTAATGTAACCGCATACCGGGCAGAGTAAAATATCTTCAGCTTCTAAGTCTTTACCTGCGTCGACAGCCTTTTTAGCTTCTCCGTAGCGCTCAGCGTGAACCTTTTCTGCCGCTACTGCATATTCCATGGCCTTCACTGCTTCATCTTCGCCTTGCATTTTAGCTACTTCGATGAATGCGGGATACATTTCGGTGTATTCGAATACTTCGCCGTCGATACCTTTTTGAAGGTTTTCGGAAGTTGATCCGATACCGAATCCGGCCATGCTGGTTACGGGGAAATCACCGTGTACATTTTTCATTGCTTGGAAGTGTAGATTAGCGTGAACTTTTTCAGCATCTCCTGTGCATTTGAAAAGACGTTCTACATTCGCAAAGCCTTCTTTTTTAGCGGTTTTACCCCAAATACCATACCGCATGCTCGCTTGGCTTTCGCCTCCGAAAGCACTCCTTAAATTATCTTGTGTCATTGCGTGCATAATGAGTCCTCCTTATACAGTTTCTATATTTTCATTATAGACGTTTAGGAAAATATTACAAGCTTATAAGGTGTGCTCATGTACTTGGCATTATTGCATATTTTCAATTTTTGCCGCTTGATCCGCTGCTGTTAAAGCGTCGATCAAATCGTTTAAATCGCCGTTATTAATGTCGTCAATCCTATGGCTCGTGTAATTAATGCGATGATCGGTTACGCGGCCTTGGGGATAGTTATAGGTACGAATACGTTCGGAGCGATCGCCGGAGCCGATTTGGGATTTCTTTTCCTGACTTACGGCATCTTCTTGCTTTTGACGTTCCAAGTCGTAAAGTTTCGTCTTTAAAATTTTAAAAGCTTTATCTTTATTTTTAAGCTGACTCTTTTCGTCCTGACAGCTTACGACAATGCCCGTAGGTTCGTGAGTTAATCGAACGGCGGAGTCCGTCGTATTAACAGACTGCCCTCCGTTTCCGGATGAACGGAATACATCGACGCGTACGTCGTTAGGATCGATTTCGACTTCCACGTCGTCAATTTCCGGCATGACAATAACCGTTGCGGTTGAAGTGTGAATTCTTCCTGAAGATTCCGTTTCAGGCACACGTTGAACCCTGTGCACGCCCGATTCGTATTTTAATCTGGAAAAGGCTCCCTTGCCCTGAATCAAAAGGATGGCTTCCTTATATCCGCCAATGCCGTTTTCATTGCTGGAAAGAAGTTCCGATTTCCATCCGTTATTGTCTGCATAATGAATATACTGGCGAAGAAGAACGCCGGCAAATAGTGCAGCCTCGTCGCCTCCTGCACCGCCACGAATTTCCACGATGACGTTTTTATCGTCATTTTCATCTTTTGGAATTAATAGGATTTTAAGTTCGTCTTCAATCTTTTCGAGGGTTTCTTCGTCTTTTTTTATCTCTTCTTTAATGAGTTCGCGCATTTCGTCGTCTATTTTCTCATCGAACATACTCTTATTGTCCCTGAGATCTTGCGAAACTTTTACGTACTCTCTGTATTTCTTTACAATAGGTTCGATCTCCGCGTGTTCAATGGCGGTTTTTTGCAAGAGCTTGCTGTCGCTTTGAACCTCGGGATCCATCATCATTTTATTTAATTCTTGGTAACGATCCTCATATACCGTTAAATTTTCAAACATCTTACAACCTCCCATATAGTACGCGGTCGAGACCGGAAAAATCTCGCCGTATTTGTATATCTTTAAAATGGTGTTTTTCTAAAAGGTTTTTCACGGCGTCGCCTTGATCTGCGCCGATTTCAAACACAAGATAACCATTTGGATTCAAATAATGACGGGCCTCCTTTGTAATGGCCTCATAAAAGTCCAACCCCTCTACTCCTCCGTAAAGCGCGAGATGGGGTTCAAAGTCGAGGACGCTTTTATCCAATACCGCCATTTCCTTTTCGCTGATATAAGGCGGATTTGAATAAATCACATCAAAGGTATTCTCTATTTTATCAAATAAATCGGAATGAAGAAGTTGTAAATTATCCGCCTCGTGATTTTTTACATTGATCGTAGCAACATCTAATGCATCTTTCGATATGTCGGCGGATACAATGTAACCTTCCGGAAAAAGCTTAGCCAATGTTATGGCAACACAACCTGAACCCGTTCCGATTTCAAGAATTTTCGGCGCTTCCGGAACCAATGAACGAATGACTTCGATGCTATGCTCCGTATCGTATCGCGGAATCAGAACGCGTTCGTCGACATAAAAGCTTTCGCCCATAAAATAAGCTTTGTGAAGGATATAAGGTAGAGGTCTTCCCTTCTTGACATCCTCCAAGGCAGAATAAAGGCTCCTAGTTTCTTTTGATGTGAGCTTACGATCAGGTTGAAGAATAAAATCTTTTCTCGTAACCTTTATAAGCTCCTCCAATAGATCATATGCCTTAATTTCCTCGCCTTTTCCAAAGGCATCGAGACATAAATGAAAGGCCTCTCTTAATTCCATGTGTCGTCTTCTCCATCTTCAGGAAGTACGGCCTTCAAAGATGCGATCCCCACTTCCATTTGTTCCTCATTAGGTTCCTTGACGGTAAAATACTTTTGGATCATAAGGCCGGGATAACGCAATATGAGAGTTAGACGATTATCGTATTTTCCAATTAAGCGATTAACTTCAAATCCGATACCTGCAATCACCGGGAACATTAGTAGCCGCACGATAATCCGCCCTAATAAAGAAGGCCATCCGAAAAAAGATAGCACGACGACGGAAATAACCAACACCATAAAGAGAAAGCTCGTGCCACAGCGAGGATGAAGTCTAGAATACTTACGTACCTCATCCACTGTAAGGGGTGCTCCCGCTTCATAGCAGGCGATGGATTTATGTTCGGCCCCGTGATATTGGAAGACCCTGGCAATATCCTTCTGCTTGGAAATAAGTCCTAAATAGAGGAAGAAGATAAAAATGCGGAAAACGCCCTCCATTAAATTAAGCAAAATATGATTTTCAATTTTAGATTGGAAAAAAGTCGCCATTAAATTCGGTAAAATCATAAAGAAAATAACCGCCGACAAAAGAGAAATCAATACGGAGAGCACTTCTTCCATTTTTTTATGGTGTTTAGGGAAATGCTTTTCTAAAAATCCCTCTTCATCCTCATCAACTTCCCAAAACGAAGCCGAATAAATAATAGCATCTACACCGACGAGCATAGCCTCGATCAGTTTAACAGCACCGCGTAAAATAGGAACATTTAAAAAGGGAACCCGTTCTAAAATACTGTTATTTTTTTCGATACGCATGGCGATGTCGCCGTCAGGCTTGCGAACGGCGTAAGCCGTTTTGGAAGGTCCTTTCATCATGACGCCCTCGATGAGCGCTTGCCCGCCGATAGTGGTCTTAAAGGATTGTTTCATATAGTTAAGATACTCCTTATAAAAAAAGGTCCGCTTCCACGGACCATTCTTTATCTCTTATATTTTTTGTTAAATTTATCAATACGTCCGCCAGTATCCGTAAACTTTTGGCGTCCTGTGAAGAAAGGATGACATTCGGAACAAACTTCCACTTTTAAATCCTCTTTTACAGAGCCCGTCTTGAAGGTGTTGCCGCAAGCGCAGGTTACAGTTGCTTCTTTGTATTCGGGATGGATACCTTTTTTCATCTGTCCACACTCCTTTCTCTAAAATTTTACTCAATTACTAACTAATTTAGGATAACATACGCACCCTGAATTGTCAATTACTTTGCGTATTCCGGCTTGTGATTTAAATCGTGAACGCTGTCGATAAAACGAACCGTGCGAGAAGGTAATCTCAATACAAGGGATTGTGTCGATGCCTTATTCCCCTTCATAAAATGAACGCCCTTCAATAAATCGCCGTTGGAAACACCGGTTGCGGAAAAAATGACATCATCGCCTTTTACTAAATCATCGATCGTATAGATCTTTCCTTCTTCCGCCGGACTCTTTTCGATTCTGGAAAGTTGTGCGTCGTCGAAGTGAACGAGGCGTCCTTGAAAATCTCCGCCGAGGCATTTTAATGCCGCTGCTGCCACGACACCTTCAGGCGCCCCGCCGATACCCATAATTAAATCGATACCGCTTTCTTCAAAACAAGTATAAATCGCCGTCACAATGTCGCCGTCACTTATTTTTCGGATGCGGGCACCGGTTTTACGAATCTCTTGAATGAGATCGTCGTGACGCGGACGATCCAATACGGAAACCGTAATATCCTCCATAGACTTGCCTACTGCTTCTGCAACCCGTTTTATATTATTTTCGACGGTGTCGTCCAACTGAATTTTACCTTTTGCCGCAGGTCCGCAAGCAATCTTTTTCATGTATACGTCGGGAGCGTGAAGCAGGCATCCCTCAGGCGCTACAGCCACAACGGCGATGGCATTGTTCATACCGTTGCTTATGGCCGTCGTACCGTCGATGGGATCCACGGCAATGTCCACCGCCACGTCGTCATTTTGGCGTGTGCCGATTTCTTCGCCAATATAAAGCATGGGGGCTTCATCGATTTCCCCTTCGCCAATGACGACGGTTCCGTTAATATGCACCGTATCAAACATGCGACGCATAGCATCGACAGCTGCGCCGTCTGCACCGTTTTTGTCGCCTTTGCCTAAGAATTTTGCGCCGGAAAGAGCGGCCGCTTCAGTAACACGTGCTATATTCAGACTTAAATCTCTATCCATTCGCTCTCCTCGTTCCTTCGAAATCCTTGTTAAATTGATCGATCCCCTTGTCGGTTAAAGGATGGCTTACCATTTGTTTGAAGACTTTATAGGGCACGGTAGCAATGTGAGCTCCTGCCATAGCCGCTTGTTGTACATGCAGCGAATGACGTACGCTTGCGGCAATTATTTCGCTTTCATAACCATAAAAGTCGATGATTTCCGCCAGGGATTTAATTAAATCCATACCGTCGTTTCCAATATCATCTAATCGACCGATAAAGGGACTAATATAGCTGGCCCCTGCTTGTAGTGCAAGTAAAGCCTGATTGACCGAAAAAATCAGAGTGCAGTTGGTAGGAATACCCACCTCTTCCAGGGCACGAATAGCTTTTAAACCTTCGGTCGTCATGGGAATTTTTACGACTACATTTTTATGGATGTCGTGAAGTGCTTTCCCTTCTCGAATCATGCTTTCCGCATCTTCCGATGTTACTTCGGCACTAATAGGGCCGTCGACGATAGATGTGATCTCTTTGATTACTTCTTCAAAGACCACATCTTTTTCTTTTGCTATAAGGCTGGGATTAGTCGTAACGCCGGAAATAACGCCCCAGGATTCGATCGCTTTTATCTCTTCAATGTTTGCTGTATCAATAAAAAACTTCATTATTTCCAAGCCTTACCGTCACTGCCGAATACTTTGATTTTTTCTTTTACCGTGTCGGCCATGCGGGCGCGAGCAGGTTTCAAGATTTTACGAGGATCGATTTCGCTCGGATTTGCTTCGACAAATTCCTTAACGGAAGTTGCAAAACTTGCGCGAATATCCGTGTCGATGTTGATTTTACGAATACCTGCTTTTACTGCGTTTTCGAGGGTGTCGTAGGGAACACCGCTAGAGCCGTGGAGTACGAGGGGTACGGAGACTACGCGATCGATTTCTTTAATACGTTCAATATCGACTTTAGGTTCACCTTTATACACACCGTGTGCCGTACCGACGGCGATGGCAAGAGAATCCACGCCGGTTTCCTCTACGAAAATACGCGCTTCTTCGGGATCTGTATAAGTGGCTTCCGATTCAGAAACTACGATATGATCTTCCGTTCCGCCGATTTTACCGAGTTCCGCTTCTACCGATACACCTACGGAATGGGCGATGCGCACAATTTCTTTTGTAAGACGAATGTTTTCTTCCAATTCATGCTTTGATGCGTCGATCATAACGGAGGTAAAGCCATTGCGAATACATTTCATAATTTCATCGAAATCTGTACCGTGATCCAAGTGGAGCGCCATAGGAACGTCGATTAATCCCGCCGTGGTTTTTACGAGAGAGGTGATGTATTCGACGCCTGCATACTTAATGGCGCCTTGAGAGGCTTGTAAAATAACCGGTGCCTTTAAATCTCCTGCTGCCTCTGCAATAGCTTGAATAATTTCCATATTATTAACATTAAATGCACCGACGGCATATCCGTTTTGATCGGCGTGTTCAAGTATTTGTTTTCCTGTAACTAACATAAACATATCCTTTCTCTAATCGATTGATTCCAAAAGTACAACGGCCATTGCCGTCATGCCCTCTTTTCTTCCTTCATACCCCATTTTTTCCGAAGTTGTCGCTTTCACGGAAATATCGTCCATGTCTTTCCCGCAAACACGAGCAATGTTTTTACGCATATCGTCGATAAAAGGGGCAAGTTTCGGCGATTGGGCAATAATGGTACTGTCGATATTTCCGATGCGGTAGCCTTTTTCTTTTGCCAGTTCTACGACCTCTTCCATCATTTTTAAACTGGACGCATCTTTAAAGGCAGGGTCCGTGTCGGGAAATAATTTACCGATATCGCCCAAGGCCAAAGCGCCTAAAATGGCATCTTCGATGGCGTGGACGAGAACATCGGCATCAGAGTGGCCTAAAAGTCCTTTTTCATGGGGAACTTTTACGCCGCCCAAAATCAAGTCGCGATCCTCCACGAGGGCGTGAACATCGTATCCTATTCCAATTTTCATTCTTCCATCCTATCTGAATAAATAGCATCTGCAAAAATTAAATCTTCAGGTGTTGTAATTTTAATATTTTTATAGGATCCTCGAATAAGGCGTACTTTTTTCCCCGTTTTTTCTACGAGAGAACAGTCGTCCGTTCCGTAATATCCTTCTTCATACGCCTGTTTATAGGCGCTAATTAAAACTTCCTTGTGAAAACCCTGGGGCGTTTGAATGGCGAAAAGCTTTGAGCGATCCGGCGTAAACTGTGCCCAGTCTCCGTCTTCGCTGATTTTCACCGTATCCTTCATCGGCGTCATGAGACAGCAGGCGCCTGATGTACGTGCCCCCTCGATGACCGATAAAATTTCCCTTTCTGTGACAAAAGGCCGGGCACCGTCATGGGTCAAAATAATGCCGTCAAAGTTTTCTAAATAACGTAAACCTTCCCATATGCTGTCTTGTCGTTCATCGCCTCCGAGAACGATGGATACTTCGTGATGAAGCTCCATGGTCTTTAGAATGGTGCGCATCATCTCTTCCTCGCCGGAGCGTATGAGAAGTATAATCTTATCGATCTCACTCAAACCGTCGAAAATTTCGATAGTGTGACGGATCATGGGCTTTCCGTGAATAGGAAGGTATTGCTTATTCTGGCTGATGCGCATGCGCTTCCCCATTCCGGCCGCGGCGATTAAGACGCACACTTTTTCGCTATTCATCCCTCGACCCCTTTTCCAAATTTTGGGAGAAGTCGATATTGTTAAGGGCGTAAGCTATAATATCGCGCGCCATGGGAGCGGCAACGCTGCCGCCTGATCGGCCCGCTTGCTCGACGATAACGGCAACGGCCACTTGAGGATCATTGGCGGGAGCATAGCCGATAAACCACGCGTGGTTTTCACCCGATGCATTTTCTGCTGATCCGGTTTTACCCGCCACTTTAACGCGGCGCATGGCGGCGCGTTTCCCCGTACCGTTTTGAACGACTGAGAGCATGAACTCGTTAAGTTTTTTAGCTGTTTCCTCAGAAATGGAATCTTGCAAAACTTTAGGTTCATGTTTACGAATACTTTTACCTTTAGGATCTTCCACTTCTTTTACGAGAATGGGCTCCATCATTTTTCCGTCATTGGCGACAGTACTTGCCACCATGGCCATGTGAAGCGGCGTAACTAAAACATCACCTTGTCCAATGGCAGACGCCGCTAGGGTCGTCTTCGGAATATTCTTTTTGTAATCAAATACCGAAGGCGATACGGGAAGATCAAAGGGAATTTTTTTATTGAAATAGAATTGATCTGCTGTCGATCCCAAACGTTCCTTACCGAGTTTAGCACCTTTTGAAACAAAATAAGTGTTAATAGAATGGGTAATGGCGTCTTTTAAATCGACATTTCCGTAAATGCTTCCTTCCGCATTTTTAAATTCTCGTCCGTCGATAGTTTGCGATCCTTTATCGTCGTAATTCAGGTTTAAATTACTGTCGAGTAATGAGGCTGCCGTAATAATCTTAAAAGTTGAACCGGGAGGATACCTCCCGTTAATGGAGCGATTTAATAGGGCACCCGCTTTATTCTTTTGTAGAGAATTCCAATCTTCCGCTACAGACATGGCGTTGAAATCCGGCAAAGAGGCCATGGCATAAATCTCTCCCGTTTTCGGATTCATAACCACAATGCTGCCGCGCTCTGCGTTTTCTTCCAAAAGTTCCCGCGCCTTCGATTGCACCTGTGTATCTACCGTTAAAATAAGAGAATTCCCGCCCTGCTTTTTATTGCTGAGCCAATTGGAAATTTGGACTATGGCGCGATTGCTGTTTCGATTCAACAAATCGTCGTTATGACTTGCTTCAAGTCCGCTCTTGCCAAGCGAAGGATGAGAATAGCCGATCATATGGGAATAAAGAGTAGGATAAGTATACTCTCTATGATAGTGGCCGGGCTCCCCTTTCGATGTTGCGAGGAGTTCGCCGTTGCGATCGTAAATATCTCCTCGTTTAATTTGAGCTTCTTCAATATAACCCCGACGATTGGATGGATGGTTGCGCACGGTCTCCGCTTCGAAAAGATAAAAATACGTGAGGTAGACGATGGCGCCTAAGAATAACGCGATTAAACCTACCATAAGGATGACGATTCGCCTAAGCTCTGATTTGTTCATCGTTCACCTCATGCTTTCCGTCTCGTTCATACTTCCAGGAAAGATCCTCAGAAGCTACCTGCAAAATTCCAAGCGCGATGAAACTCGACAAAATAGAACTTCCCCCATAAGACATAAAGGGCAAAGTTATCCCCGTCATAGGTATAAGTTTCGTTACACCGCCGATATTTAAAAACGCCTGTATGGAAATCATAACCGTTGCGGAAATTGCCAGAATTCTGTAAAACTTATACTCTTGCTCGAGGGCAATTTTAATGCCTCGATAAACCAATAGAATGTAAAGAAGAATAATGGCGAACCCGGCAAAAAGTCCCATTTCCTCACAAATAACGGGGAAAATAAAGTCCGATACCGATACGGGGATAAGTTCCGGATGTCCAAAACCGATGCCCACACCGAAAAATCCGCCCTCTGCAATGGCGAAGAGGGACTGCACGATCTGACGTCCCGAGGTGTAAACATCCTTCCATGGATCCAACCACAAATCGAAACGAACGCGTACGTGGGAGAATAAAAAGTATCCCGCAATGGCACCTAAAACCAATAATACAATATTGATAAGAACGGCTTTAATATCCGGGTCATAGACAAACTGAACAGACATATACATAGCCATAAACATAACGGCCGTTCCCAAGTCCCTTTGAATGAAAAGCATGAGAACGAAAAAATAGATGATGGCCATTATAATGTAACTGGCATAGGGATACTTCTTATATTTTTCATAATTTGTATAAAAGCTCCCCAGTATAAACATCAGCAAGATTTTAATAAATTCCGTAGGTTGAAAGCCGATAGAACCGAACTTGAGCCAGTTTTTAGCGCCGCCTTCCGCCTTCCCGAAAATCAGAGTAGATAGAAAAAGCAACACACTAATAATCAGTGCTAAGGATCCGTAGCGTTCCAAATTAGGAAAAATTCGCACTACAAAATAGGTGGCATAAAAAAGCAGAACGCCGATAAAGGCCCACTGCAGCTGTCTAATACCGATGGCAGGCTTGATTCTAAAAATAGTGACAACGCCGATCGTTAAAAGTAAGGATATAATGAGAAAAATATAATTGTCCCCGGTCGTAATTTTTCCCAGTATAAAATTCGAAATATAGATGACAAAAACAAGGCCGCCCGTTAAGAATAACAGTTGGCGGTCGAGATCTCCTTCATAAGTATAAAAAACCAAAATAATGGCCAATACTTCAAAGATCAAGAGAATATCCCGAGGTCGTTTTAATAATTTATTGATCACGATCCACCTACTTTGCTTGATCTACAAATAAAAACTGAATAAAGCCGACGCCGATCCGGTCGCCGTTTTTAAGTTCCGCTTCATCGTATAATGTTTGGCCGTTTAAAAAAGTACCATTGGCGCTGTGCAGATCACGAATATAATAATGGCCGTTTTCTTCCTGAATGACCAAATGATTTTTAGATACGAAATTATCTTTAATCACGATGTCATTTTTACTGCTGCGGCCCAGCTTCGTAAGACCTTTTAACACATAGTACTCCTGCATTTTAAAATTTAAAGAATCTAATCGGTTAACTACTTTTAAATAGGCTTCATCCTTATTCGCGTCTATCGAACGCATGGAACGAATATCCAAATAAATCATTCGAATAATGGTGAAGATAAATAAGTAGATGATTAATATAAAAATGTATTTAAATAACTGCGAAAGTAATAAAATCATCGTCCACCTCAACTTAATTTTACATAAATATTATCACAGAAATCGCTTATTTTCAACGAGTCGGCTCTTATGAAGCCATGGATTTAAGAGAAGAAATTCCTAAATTATGTTAAAATATAGCGATGATGACTATGGAAATTAAACGCATTAGAAAATTAAATAATCTCTTTGTCGTCGATCTGAATGACGAAATCTCCTTGAGTTTGCCGGAGTCGGTTTTTGTGCGGCACAATCTCTACAAGGGAAAAGAGCTTGGTGAAGAGGATCTTTTGGATATCCGAAAAGACGGCGAACGCCAAATTGCCATCGACTTTGCTCTCAAAAAGCTTCGCAATCGAAAGACGACATGGGAAATTAAAGATCTGCTGTTCAAAGAAGGTATCGACGAGGATGCGATATTAGCCGCTGTCGATTATCTGCAAGACTACGGCTTTCTAAATGATCGAGAGTACGCTGAACTGTATGCTCGCGACAAACGGAATCTTAACGGCTATGGGCCGGTTAAAATTCGTTATCTCTTAAAACAAAAAGGCGTCGACGACGAACTTATCGCCGATGCGCTTGAACATTTTACACAGGATGATGAAATTGAATTGGTGGAAAAGATCGTCCATAAGAAATACGTTCGAAACCGGAATTTATCCAAGGAGAAAACGAAGATCATTCGCTTCCTCCTCTCTCGCGGATTTGAATATTCTGCTATTAAGGCGGTGCTTAGTCGATGGCCGTAACGCATTACGTCTATATTTTGGAATGTAGCGATAAGAGTTTTTATACCGGCTATACTACCGATCCCAAACGTCGATTATCAGAACACAATAAGGGAACGGCGTCGAAATATACTCGTAGTCGCCTTCCCGTTTCCATGGTCTATTTAGAATCAGTAGCCGATAAATCGACGGGTTTAAAAAAAGAACTCGCTATTAAAAGTCTAACGCGCGAAAAAAAGAAACAGCTTATAGAAAAAGGAGGCGGTTGTCTTGTCCCGACAAGAGATAAGGAGCTTAAATGAAGCTAAGAGCTTAATCAACATTTCCATGACGACCGGTCAAATGCTTATTAAAAACGGAGCCGAAATCTATCGTGCCGAAGATACCATCGAGCGTATGATTTCTTCGATGAAAAGTATTAAAGAGGTCGATGTCTTTGGCTTGAATTCCGCCATTTTTGTTTCGGCGGAATATGAAAATGAAACCATTACCATGTTTAAAGATATCGAAAACGGCGGCGTTAATCTCAATCAAATCGACGCCCTCAACACGTTCTCCAGACGTTTTGTAGCCGGCGAAATATCAATTCAAGATGCACGAAACGAACTGATCGCTCTCTCCAAAGCTACTAAGCGTTCTCTACCCGTTACCATGTTTTTTACGGGCCTATGTAGTGCCTCCTTTGCCGTTTTATTCGGCGGCACTTGGTACGACTTTGCCTACACCTTTTTCGTCGGCTTCATCTTAAATTATTGCATGCGTTTCACGGCACGCTATAACGTTTCTTTTTTCCCCGAATCCTTTATCGGTACCCTCGTCGTTTCCATTCTCGCATTAATCGGGGTTAAGGCAATGCCCGTTCTTCACATGGATATGATCATCATCGGTGCCATAATGCCCCTTGTACCCGGCATGGCGGTAACCAATTCCTTCCGTGATATTATCAGCGGCGATTATGTATCCGGACTCATCGGTATTACAAAGGGAATCTTCGTTGCCCTTGCCATTGCATTAGGCGTCGGCGTTATTTTAAATTTGGAAAAAATGATTGGAGCGTAATATGACCCTTACAAAAGCTCTCATTATGTTTTGTGTTTCTTTTTGCGGCGCCCTCGGCTACGCTATACCTGTGGAAGCTCCAAAACGATCTCTTCTTTCAAGCTGTTTAAGTGGCGCTATTTCATACCTTCTGTATCTAAAGATTATAGATTTAGACGGCAATGCTTTCTTCGGAGCTTTTCTCGCCGCATTTTTAATCGGTATTCTCGGCGAACTTTTTTCCCGGTATTACAAAATGCCCGCCACTATTTTCATTATGCCGCCTTTGATTATTTTGGTCCCCGGCGGCGGAATGTATTACACCATGAGTTATTTAATTCAAGATAATATGGACATGTTTCTCCGCGAAGCGGTCAACACATTCTCTATCGCCATTGCCCTTTCCTTGGGAATTGTTGCTTCCGGTATGTTTTCAAAATCTCTCCGCGCCTTCCGACGACGTTCCATTCATAAAGGTCAACCACGTTTAGATCATTGGCGAGACTCTATGTAATAGAAAAGCCATAGTTCAGAAATTTCAAACTGAACTATGGCTCTTTTTATAATATCTTAATCATTTTCAGTTGGCCTCGGTTCCCATTTTTTTTATCAGCTTTTTTCAAAACAATAAAGCTGAGAACAAAGGAAAGAGCACCTAAGCCAAATATATAGAGATCGCGATTCGCTAAACTTTTCGGCAGCAAGAACTGGCCAATAAAAATTAAAGCGAGAAACGCCGCTAATGGTATGCCATAGACTTTATAGATAGACTGTAAGACGAAATGATCGTTTACATAAAGTTCTACCGTGTCGCCGGCTTCAGCGTTTAAATCGTTGGATACGGAAATAAATTCAGACTTTGATTCACATGCCGTACTGGTACAAGTCGCGCACCCCGAACCGCAAGCTCCTTTCCGTGTCACTTCCATATAGGCCATGCCTTTATTAACCGATAAAACACGCCCAATTTGAATCATGCTATCACTCCTCTATAACGCGAATATGCACCTCTTCAAGTTGTTTTTTCGAGAGACCTACAGGTGCACCGGTTAACAAGTCGCTTGCCGATTGTGTTTTAGGGAATGCAATAACATGGCGCATATTCTTTTCGCCGGTCAGCAACATAATTAATCGATCCAATCCATAGGCTAGGCCGCCGTGTGGCGGTGCACCGTATTTAAAGGCTTCCAACAAGAAGCCAAATTTATCTTGTGCTTCTTCTTCCGTAAAGCCTAATGCTTTAAACATTTTCTTTTGAATTTGTCCGTCATGAATACGAATGGAGCCGCCGCCCATTTCGTCGCCGTTCATGACAATGTCATAAGCCTTCGCACGGCAATTGGCGGGGTCGGTTTCAATTTTGTCGATATCTTCATCCATAGGTGCCGTGAAAGGATGGTGTTTTGCCACGTAACGCTCTTCTTCGTCGTCGTATTCGAATAAGGGGAATTCGACGATCCAAAGAGGTGCAATGACATCTTTCGGAATTAAATCCATTTCATCGGCAATATGGTTTCGAAGATTTCCGAGAGCAGCAAAGACCACGTCGTTTTTATCGGCGACGAATAAAATTAAATCCCCCGCTTCCCCATCGACGCGCTCGATAATACTCTTCATAACATCGTCGCCAATAAATTTAAGTATCGGCGATTGAATATCGTCTTCTTTTATCTTAGCCCATGCCAGGCCCTTCGCCTTAAAGTCTTTTACGAAGGACTCCAACTTGTCGATTTTCTTACGGGAATAAAATTCCTCGCCGCCTTTTACGACAATGGCACGTACGCTGCCGCCGGATGAAACGGCACCGGAAAATACTTTAAAGTCACAGTTCTCTACGATGTCGGATACGTTTTTAAGTTCCATTCCGAAACGAACATCCGGTTTATCCACGCCATAGCGATCCATCGCTTCCCGATAGGTCATGCGATCGAAAGGCGTCTTTAAGTCTACATCGAGCACTTCTTTAAAGAGCATTTTTAAATAACGCTCGTTAATTTCCATTACATCGTCCGCTTCCACAAAGCTCAGTTCCATATCGATTTGCGTAAATTCAGGTTGACGATTGAAACGCAAATCTTCATCTCTGAAACAACGGGCGATTTGAATATAACGATCAAATCCCGACACCATCAATAATTGTTTCATTAATTGAGGCGATTGAGGTAAAGCATAAAATGCACCGTCGTGGATACGGCTCGGCACGAGATAATCCCTCGCCCCTTCCGGCGTCGGCTTGTTTAACATGGGAGTATCAACTTCCACAAAACCTTCGTCGTAGAAGAAGTCCCTCGTCAATTTATATACCCGGGAACGCGTCCTTAAAACCTGTTGACTGTGAGGTTTACGTAAATCAAGTGTGCGATATTTTAAACGAAGGTCGTCGCTTACGTCGTCGTCATCTTTGACATAAATCGGAGGAACTTCGGACTCATTAAGAATCTTTAATTCGCGAGCCAAAATTTCAATATGACCCGTCGGAATGTTTTCGTTAACGGCACTGCGGGCCCTGACATTCCCTTCGACAGCTACGACAAATTCAGAACGTAAAGACGTTGCTTTTTCAAATACACTTTCGTCCACTTCACTATCGAAAACGACTTGAACGATACCCGTGTAATCGCGAACATCGGTAAATACAAGTGCCCCCAGATTTCTGGATTTTTGCACCCAACCCATAATCGTGACCGGACGATCGATATATTCTTCATTTAATGTTCCGCATAAATGTGTGCGCTTTAATGTTCCCAGTGATTCTCCCATGATTCCTCCTAACAAATTCTTTCATCTATCTTTTTAAGCCAGTGCGCCCTCTCGTCTCCTGAAGAACTATCGGCCAACATTTGCCAAATATATTTTGCTGCATGGTCCATGCCTTGACATCCTGCCAAAAGCAGAACATCTCCCGGCTCGACCTTTGGAAGTATGGCATCGATGGCCTCCTTCAGGGAATCGATGACAGGTACGGAATGGCCTGC
Source organism: Aedoeadaptatus coxii (assembly GCF_001553115.1). Taxonomy (GTDB): domain Bacteria; phylum Bacillota; class Clostridia; order Tissierellales; family Peptoniphilaceae; genus Aedoeadaptatus; species Aedoeadaptatus coxii. Next base: position 54,922 of record NZ_KQ960182.1, on the reverse strand, counting down.
TTTTTCCATTTCGCTTAAAAAAGCTTCGAGCTCTTTGTCCGTCACCACGTCTTTAGACGATACTACCTCGACGGATTTTGTCGCTATAAAATCTTTAAGAGGCAGTTTCGGCATCCACTTGACGGTTTCTTCCGCATTTTCGCGATTAAGTTCCGCTCCCCTGCCGCCGCGAATGGCGTAAAGTAGATGCAAATTCTTATAATCCATACGACATAATGTTTCCAGCGTAACGGCAATATTTTTAACATTGGCGTAATGATCGTCGATGATCATATACTCTTTATTATAGATCAACTCGAAGCGTCTTTCGACTCCTCTGAAATTATATAATGCTTTTTGAATAATGGACGGTTCCACGCCCACCAATAAACCGAAGCTAATGGCTACCATGGCATTTAAAACTGTATGAAATCCCGTTACCTGAAGCTCGATGGGGAGATCCAATTTTTTGAGAGACCACTTACCGGCCTTATGATCATCCTTTACCGAGTAAATAAATTTAGGAAAACCGCTCGAAATATCTATATCCGAAACACCAATTAAGGCATCTTTTTCAGCACCTGCCGTAAAAACTTGTCCCTCCGTCTTATCTTTCAGATTCTCAATAAGCGGGGCGTCGATGTTTAAGATAACCGCCGTTTCTTTATCCGCATGGCGAATTAAACGACTTTTAAAACGGAAGTAATTTTCAAATGTTCCGTGTTGCTCCAAGTGTTCAACGGAAATATTATTGAAACTGACTATATCGTAATCAATTCCTCGGCTTCGATAAAGTTCTTGGGCCGAAGAAGATACTTCCATTACCACAACTTCTACACCGCTATCCGCCATGTTGCGCAAATGCTTTTGCAGATGAATGGACTCCGGGGTCGTTAAAATCGAAGGAATGGAAACATCCTTATATTGGACTTCAACTGTTCCGATAACGCCTACTTCAAAACCTGCGGCCTTAAAAATATCCCGCATCATGTAGGCTGTAGAGGTTTTTCCGTTGGTGGCCGTTACACCGTAAACCTTCATTTCTTTGGAAGGATCGCCGTAAAATGCGCAGGCCAGGTCGGCAAGCGCCATCCGTGGATTTTCAACGACGATTCGCGGAACATCGATCGATACTTCGTGATCGCATACAATTAACGCTGCGCCGCGCTTAATAGCCTCTTCGATATAATCATGACCGTCAACTAAAACGCCTTTCATGGCGACGAAAATGTCGCCCTCTCCGATTTCTCTCGAATCATTTGAAATATGGGGAATGTCCAATTCCTCGTCTATGCTGCCGATTCGTTTTTGAATCTCTACTCGTTCCAGTAAAGTCTTTAACTTCATAAAATGTCTCCCAAATACCTTTTCTTTTTGCCGATGATTTCCCCAAATCGATCGGTATAATCTCTCATATTTCTAAAATTGGAAAATTTGCGAATAGTCTTTCCCTTTTTGTCTACCAATTTTGTCGTCGATGACATGCCTACGCCCAAAACCGAATGGATCTCCTCCATCATAATCATATTATAAAGATTGTCGTGACCTTCCCTCGAAAATCCGATATTCGATCCATTACCCATGATCCGCTTTTGACGGTATAGGTAATAGGGATGGTAGCCCGCCTCGTCCATGCGCTTCATAGAATAATTCTGCATCCGACGAATATTTTTGGTATATACCCCTTCGTTTTCAAATAACTTGGATCCATTTTTAAGGGACAAGACGTGAATCGTAATATTTTCCGGATTTAAAGCGATGATTTCATCAAATGTGTGGGCAACTTCGGGTATTCCTTCATCGCCGAGCCCCAAAATCAGGTCCATATTAATTTCAAAATCCGTTAGCTCCCGCACCATATCGTACGCTCGCTTAATATCTTCGCTCTTATGCGGCCGCTTCACCCTTTTTAAAGTTTCATCCACCATGGTTTGGGGGTTAATGCTTATACGCGTAACAGGATATTCTTTTAGCATATTCAAAAGATTTTCATCGATGGTTTCAGGTCTGCCCGCTTCCAACGTAAATTCGACAGGCTTTAGATTTGTCAGTCGATCCAATAATTTACTAAGCATTGGAAGCGGTATGGAAGTCGGCGTTCCGCCGCCAATGTAAATTGTCGTGGGATCTTCTTTAATTGTTCCCAATACGTAGTCCAGTTCCTTTAAGAGGTAATCCATATAAAGTTCGACAGCATCGAGATTATCGCTCCTAATCGTGGGATAGCTGCAGTAATCGCAACGGGTTGCACAAAAGGGAATGTGAATGTAAAGAGAATAACCTTTCCCCTTGATTCCATCGGTCTTTTCGCTTTCCAACAAGGCGATATCCATTAAAAGATCCGCCATATACGGGCTGAGTAAATATTCGTCGATTAAATACGCCTTTGTTTTTTCGTCACCTAAAAGGCGCCTCTGTTTTTGAAGAAATTTAATAGGACGCGTGCCGGTAAGGGTTCCCCATAGGCAATCCTCTTTAGAATCATGTTCAATATCGCGCACAATCCAAGATGCAATGGCGCGCTTAGCCTCATATTCATCTTTAAAATTAAAATCTTTTTCAAAGCGATCCTCGCCGATTACGAGGACGGCTTTTTTTATATCCCCAATCGTTTCAATGGACAGAAAAAGCTCGCCGGATGTTTCGTAATACGGAAAATAGATTCGGAGAAGTTCATAAAATGTATGAATCTCCGAATCTGTACCTTTTACAATGCGAATCATAGGACGTGTTGCATATAGGGATTAATACGCTTTTCGATGCCGATAGAGGTTTCAGGGCCGTGACCGGGTAAAACTCTTAAATTTTCATCGACCTGTGCAAGTTTGCGCAATGAGTGCATCATAGCTTGCATGTCCCCTCCCGGAAAATCTGTACGACCTATAGAGCCCTGAAATAAAGTATCCCCACTTAAAAGGAGATTCCCATAAAAATAACAAACCGAACCGGGGGTATGCCCCGCTGTTTGCATCACTTTAATTTTACCGCAGTCCAATTCGATCGTGTCACCGTCATTTAATAGGACATCCGGTTCTTTATCGGGCACCTCTCCGCCCATCATGGCAATAAATTGAGGCACTTGATGGTTGAAGTTTTCCAATTCATCTTTATCCATGTATACTTTTACGCCGAGAGCATCGCGCACCTGATTAAGTGCCGCTACGTGATCTCCATGAGCGTGGGTCAATAAAATCGCTTCAATGGTTAAGCCCAGATGCTCGACCTCGGCTAAAATACGACCGGATTCAGCACCCGGATCCACAATAAATCCTTTTTTATTTTTTTCATTGTAGACGATGTAGCAATTGGTCGTACCGCCGACTAAAACAGTTTTAAAAGCCATTAAAAACCCCTTTCGCTATCCAATAAAATAGTAACCGGTCCATCCGCCACCATATCAATGGACATATCGGCACCAAACTTTCCGCGAGCTACGGAAAAGCCCTTAGATTCCACGTACCGAATTAAATCTTCATACATGGGTTCGGAGACATCACCTTTCGCCGCGCGAATGTAGCTCGGACGATTGCCTTTTCGGCCGTCGCCATAAAGGGTGAACTGGCTGACAATCATAATCTCGCTTCCGCTATCTGCAGCATTTACGTTCATGACGCCCTCTTCATCTTCGAAAATACGAAGGCCGACTATTTTATTTCCGATGTACTCCATGTCTTTTTTCGTATCTTCCGTCGATACGCCGACTAAAACCATCATCCCTCTTTCGATGGATGAAATGAACTCGCCGTCGACCGTGACGGCGGCACGTTTAACGCGTTGAACCACTGCGCGCATAATTCCTCCTTAACCGCTTACGCGATAGACTTCTATGACATGCTGAATATTTTCAAGCTTTTTAATCAACCGTTGCAATTCTTCAATGTGGTGAATACGGACGGTAGTACGAATTACGAGCATTCCCTCTTTGTTTTCTCTGGCAGATAGATTTTGAATATCGAGACGGGCATCATGAATCCGATTGGCTATATCAGCGAGTACATTGCTCTTGCTGTCTGCTCGTACTTCAAGTTCCGCACTATAGGTTTCCTGTTCATCTATATCCCAACGAACGGGGATAAGCCGTTCTTCATTCATATTATTTTTTAGATTAATGCAATCGGATCGATGAACGCTTACGCCGCGTCCCATGGTAATAAAACCGACGATTTCATCTCCGGGAACCGGTGTACAGCACTTGGCAATACGTACTTTTACATTGTCTATCCCCCTGACGATAACACCGCCTGTACTGCGATGATCCGGCCGTGACGACGTCGTAAATTCATCCGTATCGAATGATGCAGGATGGGAAAGCTGCATCTCTTCTTTATAATGTTCCGTAAGTTTCGCCGTGACTTGGCGCACGCTCATGCTGCCATAGCCTATTTGAGCGTATAGATCGTCGAGGTTATCAAATTTTAGTCGTTCTCTGACATCCTCCATCCAGTCTTCGCGAATAACTTCATTCGGTTTTAAGCCTATGCGTTTAATTTCCTGCTCGATCATCACCTGACCTTTGGCAATATTCTTATCGCGATCTTTCACTTTAAAATACTGTCTGATTTTTGTCCGAGCTTGGGGACTGGCGACGATGGAAAGCCAATCCAGAGAAGGCTCCGAATTTTTATTGGTAATGACTTCGACGATTTCTCCGTTTTTAAGTTTATGACTCAAAGGCACAATGCGACCATTAATTTTGGCGCCGACACAGGTATTCCCTACTGCCGTGTGCACGCGGTAGGCAAAGTCGATCGGCGTTGAATTATCCGGCAAATTGATAACGTCGCCGTTAGGTGTAAATACAAAAACTTCGTCGGCGAAAAAGTCCACCTTCAGAGTTTCCATAAACTCGTTGGGATCTTTTAAGTCTTTTTGCCATTCCAATAATTGGCGCAACCAGGTGAGATTTTCATCAAAGGACGTCGATTTCTTCGCGCCTTCTTTATATTTCCAGTGTGCTGCAATCCCATATTCCGCCGTCTTATGCATTTCCCAAGTCCGAATTTGAACTTCAAAAGTTTCTCCATTGTCGTCGATAACCGTCGTATGAAGGGACTGGTATTTGTTAGGCTTCGGCATGGAAATATAATCTTTAAAACGTCCGGGAATCGGCTTATACATCGTATGGACGACGCCCAATGCACCGTAACAATCTTTTACATCGTCTACGAGGATGCGGATAGCCTGAAGATCGTAAATTTCTTCAAAGGTCTTGCCTTTTTTCATCATCTTTTTATAGATGCTGTAAAAATTCTTAGGCCGACCCGTAATATCCGCCGCTATACCCGTGCGCTTTAATTGATTGGAAATGTCACGTATCAAATGATCGATAAGTTCTTCCCGCTCACTGCGTCTTTTGTTGATCATGTCCACGAGCTTGTAATAGTTCTCCGGATCGAGGTAGCGTAGAGATAAATCCTCCAGCTCGCTCTTTACACGGCTCATACCGAGGCGATCTGCCAAAGGCGCATAGATTTCAATGGTTTCCAGAGCTTTATCGTGTTTTTTGGCAGGCGTCATATATTCCAATGTTCGCATATTATGAAGGCGGTCAGCAAACTTAACGATAATGACCCGAATGTCTTTCGCCATGGCGAGAACCATTTTCCGAATATTTTCGGCTTGCTTCTCCTGCTTCGTTTGATAGGAAAGCATCTTTAATTTCGTGACGCCGTCTACCAAATCGGCGACTTCTCCTCCGAATTTATTTTTAACTTCGTCGTATGTAACGCCGGTATCTTCAATGGTATCGTGTAAAAGACCTGCGATAATCGTCGAAACATCCATGTTCATTTCCGCTAAAATATAAGCCACATAAAAGGGGTGAATAATGTAATCTTCTCCTGAATTACGTTTTTGCCCTTTGTGGTGTATTTCTGCGAACGTAAAAGCTTCGCGAAGGATGTCGATATCCGCTTCGGGATTATAAGATAGAACCTTGTCAATTAATTTTTGAATCATTTAATCACCATGTTTAGATAGTCGCAGTTCTTCAATTTGCAATTGAAGCGTGTTTTTATCTCTATACGTATCAATTGTCGGCACATAGGCTATATCGACGAGCAAGCTGCCGTCGGACCGTCTCGCAGTTTGAGTAAATGCAATAAACTCGTCGCCATCTTTAAATAAGATACCGTCGTAATCTCTTCCCTTGTAATGAAGGGTTAACTTGATCACGTTTTTATTTTTGCCGAAAATTTTAAAATCACGGATGTAAATTCCCGTGGCACCGAAAAGCGGTTTAGGATTGCCGTTTCCATAGGGTTGAAAGCGTTCCAACCTCGACACCGTTTCAAAGCTGACTTTGTCGATAGAAACAATAGCATCGAGGCGAATGCGCGGAATTAGATCCCGCTCATTCAAGCCACATTTTTCTAGCGCGTCCAGTTTAAACGGAACAAAGCGATCGCGATTTAAGCTTAAGCCGCACGCCATGGCGTGACCGCCGAAACTCGTCAAATATTCCTCGCTCTTTCGTATATTTTCAACCATATTATAGGCTTCGATGCTGCGTCCGCTGCCTTTTAAGCCGTTTTCGCCTCTCGTAATCACGATGCAGGGGCGATTATATTTCGACTTCAGCTTCCCGGCAATGATTCCGGCAATACTTTCATCGATCGTTTCATCTTTTAGAATGTAGAGAAGCTGTTCTCTCTCTTTCGGGCTTTGAAGTTGTGCTTCCAAGCGCTTTGTTCCTTCGATCGTAAGAGCTTGACGCTTGGCATTTAAATCTCTAAGATAAATCGCCGTTTTTTGCGCGAATGATTCGTCGTCGGTTAAAAACAACTCCACGGCATCCTTCGCCGTCTCCAGCCTTCCGGCCGCATTGATTGTAGGTCCTATAATAAAACCGATATGATATCCTGCAACATCGCCTCGAATACTGGCTGCTTCTCGAAGCGCATTAAAACCGATATGATCGGTTCGATTCAAACGTTCAAGACCGGCGATGGTTAGATTGCGGTTTTCGCCCTTTAGAATCATGACATCGCATATGGTGGCTATGGCGGCAAAACCTATTAAATCGAGATCTAATTCCTCTATTTTTCCGGAAATGGTATATAAATAGTTTATAAAATAATATGACAAAGCGCCACCGCATAATTCTTTGAATGGGTAGCGACATTGTTCTTGATGAGGGTTAATAATGGCATCGGCTTCAGGGAGGATTTCTTCGCCATCTTTTTTAACAACCTGATGGTGGTCGATGACGATGACTTTAATGCCAAGCTCTTTACAGCGTCGAATGGCATCAAATTGTGCAATTCCATTATCGCAAGTAATGATGAGCTCAACGCCGTCTTTTGCCGCCTCATCCGCCATTTCCACCTGCATGCCGTAACCGTCTTTTCTGCGATGAGGAATATCGTAATCCACATCGTAACCAAGGCCTTTTAGTCCCTTTAAAAGAATGGTCGTACTCATGGTTCCGTCACAATCATAATCGCCGACAATACGCACTTTGCCTTTAACCGACTGGAGAATATTACCCGCTTTTACCATATCTTTCATGGTAATAGGAGATGCAATATGCTCCATCGAAGGATGAATGTATTCCTCGATGGCATTTTTCGTATCCAATCCGCGATTTAATAAAACCCTATATTCCCATTCCGTCAGTCCTAATGCGCGGAAATCGATGGTTTCTTGTGGTTGATTGTTTTTGACGGACCAGTATTTCATACAACTTCACTAGACTCCTTGGCATAAACTGTAAGGGCACATTCTAAGCGTTTTCGTTCCATTTGACAGCCTACATCAAATGGCTCATAGATCGTGCCGTTATTGTGATAAGCATTGGCGTGACAGCCTCCGCTACAGAAATATTTTGCCCAACATTCCGTACAGGCATCCTTATGGAAGACGTCGGCTTCGTGGAATTGTTTTTGTAATTCCTTATTGACGATGCCGTCATTTACATTTCCCAATAAGAAATCTTCTTCGCCTACAAATTGATGGCAGGGATAAATTTCTCCCGTCGGGGTTACGGCTACATATTCGCTTCCCGCGCCGCATCCAATACTTTTTTTGTAAGCACAGGGACCTCCCGAAAGATCGATCATGTAGTGGAAAAAGAGAAAATCAGGATCGTCTTTTCGGATGCGAAGGTACTCTTCACTTAGCTTTTCATATTCCTGTAGAATTTGGTCCAAGTGCTCTTTGCGAATGGCATATTCTTCGTTTGGATCCGTAACCACAGGCTCCATGCTCGTCTTTTGAAAGCCAAGATCGTGATAAAGCATCACATCTTTTGAGAAATCGAGATTATGATTGGTAAAGGTGCCGCGAATGTAGTAATCCTTATCCCCTCTTCCGGCGATAAGCTTTTGGAATTTCGGAACGATTGTGTCGAAACTTCCCTTTCCGTTAACCGTGGGGCGCATAGGATCGTTGATTTCTTTTCTGCCGTCCAGAGACAGTACCACATTGGCCATTTCTCTGTTTAGGTATTCGATGTTCTCGTCATTTAATAAGACGCCGTTGGTGGTCATGGTAAAGCGAAAATGTTTGTTATATTCCTTTTCCCTTTCCCTGCCGTAATCCACTAATTGTTTGACCACGTCGAAGTTCATCATGGGCTCGCCGCCGAAAAAGTCTACTTCCAAATTATAGCGATTACCGCTGTTTTCAAGTAAGAAATCCAATGCCTTTTTACCGGTTTCCAAGTCCATCATCATGCGATCTCCGTGGAAATCCCCTTGAGATGCAAAACAATAAGCACATCTCAAATTGCAGTCGTGGGAAACGTGAAGGCACATGGCCTTAATATGGCAATTCGGATTGAATCCGCTTAAATCTACCGGTTCATCTTTAGAATAGAGCAAACCCTCTTCCATTAAATAATAAAGCTCGTCGTATCCTTCAGCTAATGCTTTTTGATCGTAGCGATCTTTATATTTATCGATAATTTCTTCTTTGGATAAATCTAAAAGATCCGCTGCCATATCAAAAATCATTTCATCTACGACGTGTACCGATCCCGATGCCACGTCCAGTAAAACAAATTGACCATTTCCCTTAAAACGATGAATGTTACGCACAAATTTCCCTTTCTAAAATAAAAAGGTGTGGGAGCCCCACAACCTTTTTATCGTTCCTTATTTTCGCACTTTTGATTGCCTACTGTACAAGATGTTTTGCAGGCGGATTGACAAGATGTTTGGCACTCGCCGCAACCGGCTTTTTCAAGATTTTTACGTAGCGAACGTTTCGTAAGTGTCTTTATGTATTTCATACAAACTCCTATTCTGTTTCTTTAGCTTCTTTGGTTTCTTCCGTATTCTTGCGGTGTCCCGGTTTTATAACCGATTTAATTCCCCATTTGGCAATTTCAAGTCGCGTCTTCATGCCGGTGCTTTCGATAATCACCACATCAGACTTTACCTGAACAATTTTACCGATAATGCCTCCAATCGTTTGGATGACATCATCTACCGCAAGTTTTTCCATCATTTCAAGCGTTTCTTTTTCTCTTTTCTTATTCGGGCGAATAATTCCAAAGTAAAAGATTGCGATCATGAGGACGACGGAAATCAACGTAGGGATCATCGAATTTCCAGTTCCGAATTCCATACAAACCTCCTATCCGTTTATATTATTATAACCATATTTAGCGTAAAAGTCATCTTTAAAGGACAAAAAGCTGTCATTTTCGATGGCGGTACGAATATTTTCCATTAACTTTAGCAAGAAATAAAGATTATGGTAACTTGCCAGTCTGAGCCCTAAGATTTCATTCGCTTTAAATAAATGGCGAATATAAGCGCGGGAGTAGTTTCTACATACATAGCAATCACATTCCGGATCCAGGGGAAGGAAATCTTCGGCATATCGTGCATTTTTTATGACCAATTTCCCATGTGCGGTAAAGACCGTACCCTTTCTCGCATTTCGCGTCGGCAAGACGCAATCCGCCATATCGATGCCACGTTCCACCGCTTCAAAAAGATAATCCGGTGTCCCGACGCCCATTAAATAACGGGGCTTGTCTTTAGGCATAAAATCGGTGGTATAGTCTAAAACATCGCACATTAATTCAATAGGTTCTCCAACGGAAAGACCGCCTACAGCGTATCCGGGAAAATCTAAGGATACGAGCTCTTCAGCACTTTTTTTTCTTAGGTCTTTGTACATTCCACCCTGAACGATGCCGAAAAGATTCTGTCCTTCTTTATTATTGTGATAAATCTTGCAACGTTCTGCCCAACGGGTCGTGCGATCGCTGGAATGGGCAATGTACTCCCTCGTCGCAGGATAGGGTGCACATTCGTCAAAGGCCATCATAATGTCCGACCCTAGAATATGTTGAATTTCCATGCTCTTCTCAGGGGATAAAAATTGTTTGGAGCCGTCGATATGGCTCCTGAACATAACTCCTTCTTCCGTAATTTTTCGGCGATGAGAAAGACTAAAAACTTGAAATCCTCCACTATCGGTGAGAATGGGCTTATCCCAATTCATAAACTTATGGAGTCCCCCCGCTTTTGCGATAATGTCCGTTCCGGGGCGCAAAAATAAATGGTAGGTATTGGACAAAATAATTTGAGCGTTCATAGATTCTAAATCTTCAGGCGTCATAGTTTTCACTGTAGCCTGTGTACCCACCGGCATAAAAATCGGCGTTTGGATTGTGCCGTGTGCTGTTTCCAATACACCTCTGCGCGCCTTTGTATTAGACGATTCATGGGTTACGGTAAATTTCATTCTTTCCTCGATTCTATAAACATGGCGTCTCCAAAGCTGAAGAAACGGTATTTTTCTTCCACTGCATGTCGATAGGCATTTAAAATAACATCCCTTCCTGCAAAAGCGGAAACGAGCATAATAAGCGTCGATTCCGGCAAATGGAAGTTGGTAATAATTGCGTCGACGATTTTAAACTGATAGCCGGGATAAATGAAAATATCCGTCTCTTTAGCAATCGGTTTAATTTCACCCATAGCTGCCATGGCACTTTCAAGAGTGCGTATGGACGTGGTACCTACGGCAATAACCCGTCCCCCTCTAGCTTTTGCCTTATTGATTTTTCGAGCCGCTTCCTCGTCGATGCGATAATACTCGCTGTGCATATGGTGATCTTCAATGGTATCGGTCTTTACCGGTCTGAAAGTACCGAGACCTACATGGAGGGTGATTTCGGCGATTTCGGTTCCCTGTTCGCGAATCTTTTGAAGCAAATCTTGTGTAAAGTGAAGACCTGCCGTAGGCGCTGCGGCAGATCCTTCATACTTTGCATAAACCGTTTGATAGCGATTTTTATCCTCTAATTTTTCATGAATATAGGGGGGCAATGGCATTTCGCCAAGTTTTTCTAAAATTTCAAGAAAAACTCCATTGTAATGAAATTGAATCAAACGAAGACCGTCTTCCGAAATATCTACAACTTTACCGGACAGTCCGTGAGGAAATTCGATGATCGTATCCTGTTTCATTTTTCTTCCAGGGCGTACCATGCACTGCCAAAGATCTTTGTCCAGTTCCTTAACGAGCAATACCTCTATGTGCTCATCCTTTCCCGGACGAGAACCGAAAATGCGCGCAGGCAATACTTTCGTATTGTTTATAACCAACACATCTTCCGGCTTAATAAAGTTTACGATGTCTCTAAAGTGAAGATCTTCGAAGCTCCCGTCGCTTTTTAAATGCAATAAACGGGATTCGTCGCGTTTTTCCGCCGGATGCTGTGCGATTAATTCTTCCGGTAAATCGTAGTAAAAATCATTTGTCTTCATAATGTCCTTTCTCTACTGAATATGGGTTCCCGGATAGTAATAGGCGAGAATTTCGCGGTAACCCATGCCCTTCTTCGCCATATTAATGGCGCCGTATTGGCTCAGACCTACACCATGGCCATAGCCTCTGCCGTAGAATGTGGTATCGCCAGAAATATCCATAAGGGAATCTCCCGGTTGTTTTTGCGTATCCACAGATTGAATGCCATTGGCAGTCAGTACATTTTGTCCCGCAACGGCTACAAGGCCTTCCGATGTGATGGCGTGTTGTTGTGTAATGGGCGTCATGCCGTTTGCCGTAATCGCAGTACCTGTCGTCTCTTGCATCGGCGTTTCAAGAGCACTCATTTGGAAATCCGTACTCTTAAATCTTACAGATCCCATGCGCATACGGAATTGATTGCCCGTCATTTCCTTTATGCCGCGGGAACCTTCCACTGCAAGACGCTTAATGCGACCGCTGCTGCTTCTGTCGATGACGCGAATGGCGCGCACATCCCCGACTTCAGAGAATATACGATTAAGTTCGGATTTTTTATAAGTGGCTTTCCACTGACTGTTGTGGGTTTTAACGGAATGAGGATCAGCCATAGATTTTAAATAGGGAACGCCATTTCCGCCCCAAACATCTTCAATTGATTCGGTCATGCCGCCGCTGGTGGCGTGGAAGATCGTATTGGCTACTTCATTTCCGTAATAGAGTACTTGGCCTCTCGTTTCGTCAACGGCGAGGTTAGTATTTTTAGTTTCCACACTCATGCCGGCATAAGCTTGAGAGGCGGAAGTGTCGTCGAGATTGTAGCCCTGTTTTTCAAATTTATTCCAATTGGCATAGGCGAAGGATCTGGAAATTACCGCCTGCACTTTAAGGGCCTCCATTGTAGTGGAAGCGCCGATTTCTTTCGGTATAATCCCCTTAACATAATCTTCGACATCTACAATATTGACGGTGGCTAAGCTGCTGCCCATAGGAATAAAGCGAATGGATCCGCGATAGTTTTTCCCCTGCACACTTAAGTAACCGATAGGAGATGAAAAATCATCACTGCCTACTACATTTCCTGCCGATAAAGTGGCGCTGTTTCCGAGAAATTGACCGTTTTTATAAATTCCGCTTGGGGATGAAAGGGTAACTGAACTGCGATTGGGACCAATTTTTACGTGAATGGGCTCGCCTGCCGCCTGAACATGTATTACATGACCAAATGCCAATAGACAAACTGCCATTAGTAAACCTAAAACTTTTCTCATTGCTCATCCTTTCTGAAGGGAATGCCTAAATGATCGTAAGCGTTGCGAGTAGCCACTCGACCCCTCGGTGTTCGTTGAATAAAGTTGATTTGAAGCAAGTAAGGTTCATACACATCTTCGATGGTGATTCTCTCCTCCCCGATGGAGGCGGCGATCGTATCGATCCCAACAGGTCGTCCGTCGTAATCCAATATCATGGTTTTTAAAATTCGCCGATCCAACTCGTCGAGACCGAAGGCGTCTACGTCCAAAAGTTTCAAACCTTCCCCTGCCACTTCTTCATCGATCAAGCCATCTTTACACACTTCGGCAAAGTCGCGGATTCGCTTTAAGAGTCGATTGGCGATACGCGGCGTTCCCCGACTGCGTCGTGCAATTTCCATGGCGCCTGAAGTACTTAAAGGGATATTTAAAATTTGAGACGATCTTAGTAAAATGCGCTGTAAACTTTCTTCGTCGTAAAGCTTGAGATTCAATAAGACGCCGAAACGATCGCGAAGGGGCGATGCCAATTGCCCTGATCGCGTCGTGGCACCGATAAGGGTAAAGTGATTTAAATCGAGACGCAGCGATCGAGCGGAAGGACCCTTCCCGACAATAATATCCAAAGCGTAATCTTCCATGGCGGGGTACAATACTTCTTCCACCGTTCGTGGAATTCTATGAATCTCATCGATAAACAACACATCGTGTTCTTCTAAATTCGTGAGAATACTTGCAAGATCTCCCGGCCGCTCAATAGCAGGTCCCGACGTAACGCGAATATTGACGCCCATTTCATTGGCGATAATATTGGCGAGCGTCGTTTTACCGAGGCCCGGAGGACCACTCAAAAGCGTATGGTCAAGAGCCTCACCCCGTCGTTTCGCAGCTTCGATGAATATTTCCAATTTTTCTCTTGCCGCATCCTGCCCGATATACTCGGAAAGAAAACTTGGACGCAAAGCCGTTTCTACTCGATCTTCTTCCGGTAAAATTGTGCGCGAGACTAAACGTTCCTCTTCCATGCTCCCCCCTTATCGATTAATCGAAAGCTTTTTAAGCGCTGATTTTAAAATTTCTTCCACCTCGTCGCCTTCGGCTTCAGAAACAGCGGATTTTGCTTCGTTGGCGGAATAACCAAGACTCATTAAAGCGTCGTATGCCTCATCTTGAGCACTGGTCGTCGCTAAAGGCGCTGCCGCTTCAAGCTCTCCGCTTACTTCGAATCCGTCGACCTTATCTTTTAATTCAAGTAAAATGCGTTCCGCCGTCTTTTTGCCGATGCCCGGCGCCTTCATTAAGCTCCTTACATCTTCGTTGCGAATAAAGCTGATAATGGATTCAGATTCGTAGCCACTTAAAATACCGATAGCTACTTTCGGACCTACTCCCGATACGGTAATCAGAAGGTGGAAAAGTTCCCGATCTTTTTCATTATTAAAACCGTAGAGCATAAAACCATCATCTCGTACTTGCAAATGTGTATAGAGCAAAACATCCTCACCTAAAGGAACTCGGCTGATACCGATAATCGGCAGATAAACGGCATAACCCAATCCCCCTGCTTGCACCACAATATGGTCTGATCTTTTATCTACCACTTTTCCGATTATACGATCGATCATTCTCCACCTACTTTATTTTGAACTTCTCTTTGCTTTTCATGGAATGGCTGTGGACGATGGCAATGGCCAATCCGTCGGCTGCATCGTCGGGCTTGGGAATTTCGGGAAGATGTAAATACATCTTTACCATTTCCTGAACTTGCCGCTTTTCCGCACGACCGTAGCCTGTAATGGCCTGTTTTACTTGCAAAGGTGTATATTCATATACTTCCAATCCTTCACGCATACAGGCTAAAATCTCCACGCCTCGCGCCTGGGCAACCGAAATAGCGGTCGTAATATTTTTATTGAAGAAGAGCTCCTCCATGGCCACTTCATCGGGCTTGGATTCGCGAATCAAATGCGTAAGCTCTTCATATAATTGATACAGTCGTTTCGAATACTCTGTGGTACTCGCAGTTTCGATTGTGCCGTATTCTACAGCCCTTAATCGATTTCCTTCTACATCAACTATTCCGTAGCCCATAGTCGCTAGGCCCGGATCGATTCCCAATACTCTCATAAAACTCCTTAAAAAAAAGGCTCTTGCGAGCCCTTTACTTACGGATGATAACGTCTTAAGACCAGATCATTAATTCCGCACCAATACGCGGAACAATAGATTCGCAATCCGTCACGGTATATAAATTTCTTAAGCTTACGGTTCAAACCGGCAAGCTCTTGCTGGCTCAAGGTGTAATTCGATTCCCTATAAGGGTTTTTCGGCGATTGAAAATTCACCTGCAGTTGGCGATCTACATAGTGGTTTAGGGTGTAGACTTTACGTTTCAAGATATATCTCGAAAAACGAGCCGCCTGCTCCCTAACGAGATCTTCGCCGTAGCCGTGAACATGGCTAGCAATACAGCGTTTGTAAAATGCTTCGACGGCGTCGCATCGAATGTCGTATTGATATAAAATTCTACGTTCAAACATAGAGCCTATATCAAATTCTTCCAATGCTAGAACTTCTAATTCATTGGCTTTCGCTACTTCGTTTAATCCCTGTCTGTAGCCTGCTAAATACATTGCCAGTTCAAAGCGATTGACATCATCGTAAATAGCATCGGTTAAACTGCCGGCAAAAAGAGAGCGATTGTCTTTTCTCCTTAAAAAATAAAGGATATCTCTCTTTAAATTTTTCATCGATACATAGGATGGAAAAATATTGTGAATTTTTTCTTCCAAATCATATAAGTTGAGGAGAATTTGCATGGCCGAGCTGTCACAATGGTATAAAAACCGATGCATCAGCTTCGATTTTACATCGACAAAATCTACAATTTTATTTTGTGCTTGTAAACTGTTTTGCGACATGCTTCTCCTCCTTATCGTCTAACATTTTACCATAAAGACGATAAGACTTCACCAGAATTTATAATATGACTTCTCCTCGTAATGTAGCATCCATAATAAAAGATTCGGGCCAAACGGAAGCCTGTACTTCGGCAATGGATTTCTTTTCTAAAAAGAACATGCAAATTCTGGATTGTCCGATACCGCCACCGATAGTATAGGGTAAATCCCCTGCCATTAAATTTTTATGGTAATCAAGTTCCATGCGATCCGTCATACCGGAAATTTCCAATTGATGCTTTAAGCTTTCTTCATCGACGCGAATACCCATAGAAGATAATTCGAGGGCGGAATCGGTGACCGGGTTGTAAAACAAAATGTCGCCGTTTAGTTTCCAGTCGTCGTAATCCGGGCTTCTACCGTCATGAGGTGCGCCACTTTCAAGATCGCCGCCGATACCTTGTAAAAAGACTGCCTTCTTTTCGCGGCAAATAGCATCCTCCCTTTCCTTCGGCGTAAGGTCGGGATACATATCCTCTAATTCCTGAGTCGTCATAAAATAAATGGAGTTCGGTAACTTTTTGGATAGAATATAAGGGTATACGCTGTTAATATACGTTTCCGTTCTTAAGAAGACGGAATAAATTTCAGAAACGACGAAGTGAAGATAGTCGCTCGTGCGATCTTCTTTTCGGATTACTTTCTCCCAATCCCATTGATCGACGTAAATAGAATGCGTTGCATCGACGACTTCATCGGGGCGAATAGCATTCATATCTGCATAGATGCCCTCATAGAAATCGAAATCATATACTTTTAATGCATTGCGTTTCCACTTAGCCAATGATTGCACAATTTCCACATCGATATCGTATTTTCTAAGTTTAAAACCTACCGCCTTTTCGACACCGCTTAGATTGTCGTTGAGCCCGGTTTCGGGACGCACAAACAAAGGCGCCGAGACTCTGGTTAAGTTTAAGGTATTGGCCAGGTCCCTTTCAAAATAATCTTTTAAACTTTTAATTGCGATTTGTGTCTCTTTAATCGTAAATTTCGTTGCTTCCGAATTGTTTCTCATAATTTCTCCTTAAAAAAAAAAAGCGAATTTTCATCACTTGGACGAAAAATTCGCTATGCCACCACTTCAAGTACTACATACTCTATTATAATGTAACGGGTAAAACCGTCTGTCCTTTTGAGAACAGAACCTCCAAGATGTTCTCGGCAAATACTCATCAGCGGCTCACACCATCCCGCCTCGCTGAAAATGAGCGTACTTTGCGTCGCTTCTTTTCACAGGTTATGCAATTTGAACTTGTCTCATTACTGCGTAGCCGTAAGCGGCCTCGCACACTATCTTTAAAATCATAACATTCAACGCATACGCCGATGCTGCGTCATTTTCAAAGCTGATGTCTTCCGCCAAATAGGCTTTAACTTCGGCTTCTATTTTTTCTTTTATCATGACGCGAAGATCCTTTTTTTCAATTAAGAGAGGATGGCTTCTTTGATCAAAAGATAGATCGCGATCAATACCATTGGATCGAACGTATCGATTTAAATCCCTCTCATAGAGCAAATGCTCACGCATATCCTGCACGGATGTGCAGCGAATACGCCGCGCGTGGGGATGGGTCATATAGTCACAAAGATAATGACTGATGACGCCGATTTTATAGCTGATAGCATGAACTAAAAGCTTTCGCCACGGCGTGTCGTGAATAATCTCAGACATGTAAGGAACTAAACGAACGATATTTTCAACGATATAATCGATGCTTTCGTCGTAGTAATGGGGAATAAATTTGTATTTCGGATAAATGTCGGGCGCAATCGATCCACGCAAAAGCTTGGATCGGTCGAGTTCGACGCCGAAGGTGGAGCTCATATATTGATCCAACGCTCCGGCGATCATCCTATGTGTTTCAGGTACCATGGACACTCCTTTATCACTACTCAATACCATACAATTATATCAAAAATTCGTCGAATTGCAATTTATTGGTAGGGATATTTGTATTTTCCAAATTGATCGTGGATTGTCGTCCACACATCGGGAGTTTCAAAGCCTAAACGCCATGAGGAAATGCCCGCAAGATTATATTTTCTCATGAGAGAAACTTTCCATGCGACGGACTCTCCGTTTTCGATCCAAATTTTTTCCGATTTCCCGTTTACATCTTGCTGAATGGCGTATTGTTTTGCATCGTCATCCCATACGGGTTTTAATTTATGAGATGCAACATAGTCGGACGTCGTCTTCATACCGACCGCTTGCGACGTCATTTTGGAATTTTGTTCCTGCCACAAGCGGGCATAGAAAGGAACGGATAAAATGAATTTTTCCGGCGGGATATCTTTCAAACTTAAATTGACATTACCCTCTACCCATTTATATTCCGCTACGGAACCGGCTTTTTGCGATGTGCCCCAATGTTGATCGTATGCCATGAGTACGACATAATCACTTACCTTTGCTAAGGCCTTACGATCGTATAGCTCGTCTTCAACATCTTTTGAAATTTGCGGCGTCACACAGACGGAAACTAAAAGATTTTCCGCCTTGGCAGCTTCTGCAACTTCACGAACAAAGGTCGTAATGCCGTCGCGATCTTCCAGCTTCGTGTTTTCGAAGTCGATATTAATACCTTTCATACCGTAGGATTTCGTCAAATTAACGAGTAAACCAACGGCCTTTTGGCGAGCTTCTTTATTTTGCAGGAAGGCGTGGGTCAATTCGGGATCGAAGCTGTTATCTAAATAGGCCCAAGTGTCGATGCCTAATTTAGCATAATTTTCTACATAGCGAATATCCCCGCGATCTTTAATTTCACCATTGGCATTTTCAATAGAAAACCACGTGGGAATAACGACATCTAAACCTTCAATGGGCTTGATGTTTTGAATGACGCTGTCCTTCACTTGTCCGTAAGTGTAATCGTAGGTAATATTAAGCGGCTTTTTCACTGCTGAATAGGTTGACTCGTCGCTTTTTTTCACGTATTCACCGTCGATCGTGTCGACCGAAATATTATCTTTACGAATCCACCCTAAGAGGCCATCGCGTTCACGCACATGGAACCAATCGCCTTCTTTTCCAAAGACGATAAGATCACTGTCGGCTTTAAGGGTTGCCATAATGGGCGAGTCTGTCGTAGCCTTTTCACGTAAATTAACGCCATCGCCGGAAAGTTTACCGGTGGCGTATTCCGTGTTGCGATCGTCAATCAGCAGAACATTTTTATCTTTGTTGTAATGCATAATGACGTGATAGTCGTACACAAAGGCTTCTACAGGGACGAATATTTGATCGCCTTTTTTGACGATGGGATCGCGCAAACCAATTTTGCCACCGTTAACCGTTCCTTCTTTACTATCCAAAGGAAGAATTTTTTCGCCAAGTTTATTATTAAATATAACGGCCTTCTTACCTTCATCGTAGTGGGCCGTTTTATCGAAATTTTCGTGAATACCTTCTAAGGAAATATAAAACTGGCCGTCTTCACGCATGGTCTGCTCTTTTGGTAAAACGTGGTCTCCGTAAATAATATGAAAGGATTCGGAAAATTTCGAGTATTGATTATTTCCCTTTAGCTTATTCAAAACGGTAAAGCCACCAAATAAAAGGATGGCGAAGACCAGGAGTATTGTAAATAATTTTTTCATGGCACCTGCTACTTTCCAAGTTCAATGTACAAAGAATAGGCATCGCGTTCGCAATGCCTATTTACATTAAAACTTCTTTTCTTTAACCTTTGCTGCCTTACCTTGACGAGAACGTAAATAGTAAAGTTTTGCGCGACGTACTTTACCGCGTTTCGTAACTTTGATTTCCGCGATTCTCGGAGAATGTACAGGGAAAGTTCTTTCCACGCCTACGCCATAGGATAATCTTCTAACGGTGAATGTTTCGTTGATGCCGCCGCCTTGACGTTTAATAACCGTACCTTCGAACGCTTGAACACGCTCTCTGGAACCTTCGATAATGCGGTAGTTTACGACAACCGTATCCCCTACTCTAAATTCGGGTACATTGTCTTTTAATTGTTCTTGCTCAATGGATTTAATGATGTCCATTCTTCTCCTCCTTAATCTGTTTTTTTAATGCTCTCAAATAATCTATATCGGATGAAGAGAGTTCGGCCGATCCCAAAAGATCGGGGCGACGTAAGTAAGTCACTTTGAGAGACTCTTTTCGTCGATAGTCTTCAATTTTTTTATGGTTTCCACTTAATAGAATATCGGGCACTCGGTAACCTCTAAAGTTATAAGGTCTTGTATAGTGACCGTGCTCTAAAAGTCCACTTGAGTGTGATTCTTCGATTGCGGAATCTTGATTGCTCAGGACTCCCGGCACTAAACGGCTTACAGCATCGATTAAAATCATAGAACCTAACTCTCCGCCGGAAAGCACATAGTCGCCAATGGATATTTCCT
Source organism: Aedoeadaptatus coxii (assembly GCF_001553115.1). GTDB lineage: Bacteria > Bacillota > Clostridia > Tissierellales > Peptoniphilaceae > Aedoeadaptatus > Aedoeadaptatus coxii. The sequence continues at coordinate 34,644 of NZ_KQ960182.1, read as the reverse complement.
CATCGATGTAATGATCCAATACCCGTTGATCGATGCCTTCATAATGGCCGTTGACGAGGACGATGTGCTTCTTCTCGGAAAGCTCTTCCACCTTTTCCTGGGTCAAAACCTTTCCTCTGGGAGAGAGGTGGACGACGTGTCCTTCCCAACCCCGATTTTTCAAAATCGCATCTACTACCGGTTGTGGCTGTATAACCATTCCCGGTCCTCCGCCGTACCCGTAGTCGTCAACATTATTGTGCTTGTCTAGGGTATAGTCGCGAATATTGACACATTCCAGAGAAATGAGCCCCGACTGAATACCTCTGCCGATGACCGAATAGTCCGCCATGGATTCTACGAATTCCGGAAAAAGCGACAGTACGGTAAACCTCATGACAGCATCCCCTCAATGGGATCGACGATAATGCGATCTTCTTCTACGCTTTTTATAAAAGCGCCGACAAAGGGAATTAAATGTTCTTTTCCCTCATCCCGAATGACGAGAATATCGTTAACGTGCTGCGTTAAAATGTCGGAAACGTTACCGATGGAATCCCCTTCCACAGTATAAACGGGAAGATCAATTAAATCATCTATGAAGAATTGTCCTTCTTCCAGCGGTTTTCGATCTTCAAGGGGAATGTAAAGTTTCACGCCGCGAAGACGCTCCGATGCATTTCTGTCGTCGATGCCTTCGATTTTCAAAAGCACCATGGATTTTTGAACCGAAGACGATTCAATTTCTCTGAGCGATGTATCATCACCCAAGTAAATTCTTTGAATTTCCGCTAAGCGCTCGGGGGTGTCCGTCGACGGGTAAACTTTTACCATTCCTCGGATACCGTGAGCCGATGTTATTTCGCCGACGAGAACTTTATCTTTCTCGTTCATCGAAATCCACCGATACCATCACTTGCTCCTTTGTGCCTACGGCTTTAATAATGCTTCGGATCGAGCGGGCAATTTTTCCTTGCCGACCGATCACTTTCCCCATGTCTTCAGGTGCAATATACACTTGAATATGGACCCGATCTTCTTCTCTCGTTTCAATAACTTCGACAGCGTCGGGATTATCAACGAGTTTCGAGACGATGTAGCAAACTAATTCCTCCACAGTCTCACCTCCTCAAGTGGTTGAAACTTACGCTTCTTCAGTAGCTTCTGCGGCTTCTTCAACTTCTTCGGATTCTACAGCTTCTTCTGCTTCCTCTTCTGTTGCTTCTTCAGCAGCTTCTTCTTCGGCTTTTGCTGCTTCCGCTTCAGCTTGAGCTTTAGCTTCTTCGGCTTCTTTTGCCTTACGTTCTTTAGCTTCTTCGTCGAGACGATCTAATTCAGCTTCGCGTTCAGCGCGTGCTTTAGCTTCTTGTGCTCTTACTTCATCGCGTTTAGCTTTTTGAACGTCGGTATTGTCATAATTGCCGGTAGCTTCGTACACTGCATTTTCTTTGAAAAGACGATCGACGGTGGTCGTCGGTTTTGCGCCGTTTTTAATCCAGTTGTTAGCTTTGTCTGCATCAACTTTTAAGATCTTCGGTTCCGTTAAGGGATTGTAGTAACCAATCTCTTCGATGAAACGACCATCTCTAGGTTTTCTGGATTCTGCCACTACAATTCTGTAAAAAGGACTTTTCTTAGAACCCATTCTTTTTAATCTGATTTTTACTGCCATTCTATCCTCCCAAAAATTTCTGTTTAAAAGGGAAAAGGCATCTTCATTTTTCGTTTGCCTTTTCCGCCACTCATGGCTCCCAGTTTCTTCATCATCTTCTTAAGATCTTTAAACTGTTTCAGAAGCCCGTTAACCTGCCTAACATCGGTGCCTGAGCCCTGTGCAATGCGCTTTCTGCGCGAACTGTCGATGATTTCAGGATGTGTTCTTTCCTTTTTCGTCATCGATTGAATAATCGCCTCGACGCGGGCAAATTCTTTTTCGTCGATTTTCATATTCTTCAAGGCCTTGTTGTTCATACCCGGCAACATGCCGAGAAGATCTTCCAAGGGACCGAGCTTTCGCATTTGTTGCATTTGATCCAGGAAATCGTCAAATGTAAAAGTTTGCGATCGAATTTTTTCTTCTAATTCTTTCGCCTTTTTTTCATCTACGAATTCTTCCGCTTTTTCGATTAAACCGACGACGTCTCCCATTCCAAGAATGCGCTTCGCCATGCGATCGGGGTGGAACACCTCGAGGGCATCGAGTTTTTCCCCTAATGCGATAAATTTAATCGGAACATCCGTAACCGAACGAATGGATAGTGCCGCACCGCCCCGGGCGTCACCGTCGAGCTTCGTTAAAACGACGCCCGTTATGGAAACTGCATCGTGGAATGACTGTGCTACTTGAACGGCATCTTGACCGGTCATTGCATCTAATACCAGGAGAATTTCCGTAGGGTTAGTAGCTTCCTTAATGCCTTTAATTTCATCCATTAAGGCTTCGTCCACGTGAAGGCGGCCTGCCGTATCGATTATAACCACGTCGTTACCTTTCGCCTTGGCATGGCGTAAACTATTCGACGCGATTTCTATAGGATCGGCATCGGTTCCTTCCGAATAAACGGGAACATCGATTTGTGAAGCCAATACTTCCAGCTGCTTGATGGCCGCCGGTCGATAGACGTCACAGGCAACAAGCAAAGGTCTTTTATTTTGTTTCTTTAAAAGACGGGCAAGCTTTGTCGTGGTCGTGGTTTTACCGGCCCCCTGAAGGCCCGCCATAAGAATAACCGTCGGGTTTTTAGAAAAATCGATTTTTTTGGCATCGTCACCCATAAGAGAGGATAACTCTTCCATTACGATTTTAATAACTTGTTGCCCCGGCGTTAAACTCTCCATGACATCGGAACCGAGGGAACGTTCCTTCACTCGCTTCACGAAGTTTTTTACCACTCTAAAGTTGACGTCGGCTTCTAAAAGTGCCAGTTTAACCTCACGCATGGCCTCATCGACATCTTGCTCGGTAACTTTTCCTTTTCCGCGCAATTTTCCGATAGTGCCTTGCAATTTGTCGGCAAGGGATTCAAATATCATAGTATCCCTCCTTATCTATACGAGATTTTATCGAGTGAATAAGCTTAAGAAAAGCCGGATCGTCGGAAAAAGCTTTTAGTTCATCCAATTCTCTTTGAATGTACTTGGCATCTTCTTCCCATTTATGATTTTTTTCAGCTAATCTTAACGACTCTTCAAAGGCAGTCAGTGCCGCTTCCCCTCGTTTAATATTTTCGGAAACAGCCTGCTTTGAAGTGTTGACGATATCGGAAATTTCATTTAAAGAATAATCTTCCCGATAATAGAGATCCATCACTTGTTTTTGCTTTTCGCTCAATAATTGATCGTATAAATCCAGCAAAACATTGATGTGTATTGTCTTATCCATGATCACTCCCATAAAAAACAGGGTCAGGTTAAATCCTTGACCCTGTGAATTATACTATCTCTGCGGTTTAATGTCAATAATCAATTCCTAAAATTTCATCTACCGTCTTATAGCGCTTGCCGTCTTTTAAATAAACTTTAGGTAGTCGTTTCTTAAAATGTGTGCAGAAGGATGTGGGGATTTCATTATTCGCTTTTGCAAGCTCCTCTACCGTAATCTCTTCATCCCCTTGGCGACCGAGGATGACCACTTCATCGCCGACTTCACAGTCTACGCCTGTCACATCTACCATCATTTGATCCATGCAAATTCTGCCGATTTGCGGGCAACGCTTCCCGCCAACTAAGACATCGAATTTCTCAGACATGGATCTCTCCATTCCGTCGGCATAACCGATGGGGAGTGTGGCGACTTTTGTTTCGCGATCGGTCGTGTAAATCTGTCCGTAACTGATTCCTTCTCCCGGACCGATGATTTTAACGTGAGCAATGTCGGCTTTTAATTGGGCAATAAAACGAATATCGTAATCCTTACCCGCAGGATCGCCTTCCGCCGTGCCATATTGGATAATACCGGGGCGTACGTACTCAAGATCGAATTCTCTGAAATTCATAATAGCATGAGAGTTCGACACATGACGTTTTAGCCGTATATTTCGCTTGGCAAGCTCCTTAACAAACCAATCGTAGCGTTGGAATTGTTTTTTTGTAAATTCAGGGTCGGTGTCGGCCTTGGCAAAGTGCGTAAACATACCCTTAATTTCGATATGATCCATTTTACTGATAGCTTCTACAGCATCTACGCTTTCTCCACAGGGTCTAAAACCGATACGATTCATTCCCGTATCGACTGCAATATGAACGCCGGCCTTTATCCCCATGCGCGCCGCCAGGTCATTTAACTCCTTCGCCACATCCAATCGATAAAGCGCCATATCAATTTTGTTTTCGATCATGCTGCCGGCCGCTTCTTGGGGAGTAAAACCTAAAACCAGTATTTCAACGGATGGCAAAGATTTTCGCAAGGATATTCCCTCATTGCCCGAGGCTACGGCGAAATGATTTACGCCGCTTTCAACCATAACCTTTGCAATTTCCACGGCGCCGAATGAGTACGCATCGGCCTTTACAATGGAAATAATGTCCGTATTTTCTTTTAAATGGCTCTTAATTTCCTCGATATTGTGTTTTACTTGATCGAGATCGACTTCAAGCCATGCAGGTCTTGTAATCAGAATATGCACCTCTTCTTCATCTTCCTATTGTTTCACTTCTCAGAAATGATTTAGTTGATTAGAAATACATTCTATTACCCATTGACGAGTGCATCTGCGAATTCTTCTCCGGAAAATTCCTGTAAATCATTCATCCCTTCGCCAACGCCTATGAGTTTAATCGGTATATCCAGCTCTTGAATTAATGGTAATACTACGCCGCCTTTCGCCGTGCCGTCAAGTTTTGTCAAGACGATTCCCGTTAAATGCGTAACTTCGTCAAAGGATTTGGCCTGTAAAATTGCATTTTGACCTGTGGTGGCATCGAGTACCAAAAGGGATTCTTTTTGAGCATTGGGAGATTCTTTTTCGATGATACGATGAATCTTTTCCAGCTCGTTCATAAGATTTTTCTTATTGTGAAGACGCCCTGCCGTATCGCAAATCAAAACGTCGATATTTCTCGCTTTTTGTGCCTGAATAGCATCAAAAACGACGGCGGCAGGATCTGCCCCTTCTTTATGGCTGATCACCGTTACACCTGAACGTTCACCCCAAGTTTCCACTTGTTCGATGGCGGCAGCTCGGAAAGTATCGGCTGCGGCGATTAATACGGATTTCCCTTCGCTTTTTAATTTGTGAGCGAGTTTTCCGATGGTCGTCGTTTTTCCCACACCATTCACACCGACGATTAAAATGACAGCGGGTGAAGGTTCAAGGTTTAAACGACTCACATCTCCGTTTTTTTCTAAAATCTTGCGGATTTCTTCAGCAAGAACAGGTTTAACTTCCTTCGGATCTTGAATTTGCTTTTCGCGAATACTGTCGCGCAAATTATCGATAAGGGTCATGGTCGTTTCCATGCCGATATCCGATGAAATTAAAAGATCTTCAAGGTCTTCGATCATGTCCTCGTCGATTTTTACGTAATTACCCAAGATATCGTTGATCTTGTAGTTCATATCGTCGCGGGTTTTGGAAAGCCCGGCTTTTAAACGACCAAACCAACCGATCTTTTCTTCTTCTACTTCGTCTTCGTCTTCTTCAACTTCATCTTGTGACGCTTCCTCAGGTTCGATTTCATCCGTTTCAGTAAAATCCGGCTCGTCGAAGCTTTCTTCAACCTCTACATCATCGATTTCATCTACATCGTCATCTTCGATATTTTCTACTTCTTCAATTTCTTCGAAAACAGTTTGGTCTTCATCCGTTGCATCGTCATCTTCTTGTAGATGGGATTTTTCCGAAACTACTTCCGTTTCTTGAATGGGCTGACCTTCCTTTGGCTCATCAGTTGGTTCTCTACGGTCGAATGAATATTTTTCCGTGACAACTTCATCTTTCGGAGCTTCCGTCACAGCCTCATTGTCAGGTAAAGTCTTTTCGCCGCCTTCAATTTCTTCATCCGTCAGTTCCTTATCTTCTATGAATTCTACCTGAAAGTCTTCTTCAACAGATTCCAGCTCTTCAGTTTCTTCGGTATTTTCAAGTTCCTCGGTTAAAGACTCTTCTTTATCTTCTGTTTCCTCATTTGGATTGAATTTCTTTTTCAGCCACTCCAACATGTGCTTCGACCTCCTCTAATTCCAAGAATAAAATTCTGGAGATTCCTTTTTCTTCCATGGTAACGCCATAGAGTTGATTGGCCATTTCCATGGTTTGCTTACGGTGGGTAATCATAATAAATTGCATATCGTCGATATGTTTAACGTAATGTGAATAACGTCTAATATTGGCGTCGTCCAGCGCAGCGTCGATTTCATCGACAATACAGAACGGGGACTGACGCATTTTTAAAAGAGCGAATAAAAGGGCTACGGCCGTCATAGAGCGCTCGCCACCGGAAAGTAAGCTTAATGATTGAAGCTTCTTTCCCGGCGGACGTGCACTGATTAAAATGCCCGCTTCCAAAATATCTCCTTCTTCCCAAGCGAGAGAGGCTTCCCCGCCCTGGAAGAGCTGCTTAAAGATATCGTTAAAGTAACCGTTAATCAGCACGACGGCCTCATCTAACTGTTTACGCATTTCCCTATCCAATTGGCGAATCATTTTCTCCAACTTCTCTTTCGAAAGTAAAAGATCCTCCCGTTGATCGGATAAGAAAGTAACACGCTCATTCCACGCCTCATATTGCTCCAGGGCATCTCCGTCTACCGGGCCGATCGCAGCAATTTTATCGGAAAGTTTTTTAGATTTTTGCCGTAAACTCGTAATGGATTCGCCTTCGATTTCCTCAAGACCTTCAGGCTTTTCCATGGTTTGCAGTTGTTGCGTCGATTCATTATACGCTTTTTCAGCATCTTCTAAACGGTTGTTTAAGCTGACCAACTCTTTTTCTTTGGAGAAAATGGATTCCCTCAACACATTGAGTTCATCGCTTAAATCCCTTAGCCCTTTACGACCTTCGCCATAATCATCTTGTAGATTTTTAAGCTCTTGTTCAAGGGATAATCTATTTTCTTCAAGGGCATCCGTTTCCGGTGTACGCTCATTAATGATCGAGTGGACCTGGTTAAGCTCCAAGTTTATTTCATCTATATTGCCGTGCGCAATTTCCATTTCTCTTTGCACATGCTCAAGGCGTGTCCGTGCTTGATCTCGTTTGATCTCGATTTCACGAGTTTCAGAAATAAGTTTTTGATGGGTAACTTTTTCTTCTGAAAGCAAATCTCGTTTGCTCTCCAACTCTTTGGAAAGAACATCGTCATCAGATTCCGTTCCGTCGAGAAGAGAGGCTAAATCACTGTCGATGGATTGGAGGATCGAACGCTTTTCTTCACGTTCCCCACTATCTTTCGAAATAGCTTCCTCTTCTTTTTCGATTTCGCCCGTAATGGATGCAATTTGATCCACACTGTTGTTAATAGAAGAAGCCAACCTGCGCAAAGTTTCTTCTAATTTTTGGTTGGACAGTTCTTGTTCTTTAAAAGCGGCAACATTATTTTTAAGATTTTCCTCGCCGTTTTCTATATCGCCGAGAAGCTCCGCTCTGCGATTTAAGATGTTGCGAAGTTCATTTTCCGCAGCTGCCTTATCGCGGCTTTTCTTGTCGATTTCCGCCTCGCGATTATATAAATCCAATGAGGTGTTTTTTGACTGCCCGCCGGTAACGGCGCCGCCGGCCTGAAACACATCGCCTCCCTTTGTGACGATGCGGTATTTATAGTTCAGGTCTCTCGCGAGTTGTTTCCCATCTTCCGCATTTTCTACAAGTAAAATACGACCGAGCAAATGAAGGGCGACGGGTCGAATATCCTCGTCACATTGAATGCAATCCGATGCGAGTTTAAATTTAATGGAACTTTTCTGCTCAATGCCCCTTTCCATTGTGCGGATCTTTAAATTATTAATGGGCAAAAAAGTGATGCGGCCCATCTTTTTGCGCTTTAAATATCCTAGAATATCGCCAATGTAACGATCGTCCTTTAAAATGATGTTTTGACCGCTAAAGCCCAGTGCCGTCGAAACGGCCAAGGTGTATTCATGATCGATCCTAAAAGAATCTGCCACCGGCCCGATAACCGATGAAGCGAAATGTTCGCCGCCATAGGATTTCAGGAATTGTTTTACCGCATATTGAAAGCCCTCGTGATTATCTTTTAATTTGACGAGGTAATCATGCTCTCTTGCCAAAGATTCTATTTTCAATTTAAGGGGCATGGTTTCATTATCCAACGTGGCAATGGATTCTTTTAAGTGGTTTTGGCGATCCTGTTCCTTGCCGATTTCCTCCCCAAGCGATTTCAACTTTTCTTTTAAAGTCGTTTCTTTTGTCTTATAGCCCGCTAAAGATTCCTTTAAGGCTTTGTATTCGCCATCGAGTTGCGTTTTTCGATCCTTTAAACGATCTAAGCGTTCATGGCGTTCTTCGAGCAAATAATCCAAAGCCTGTTTGCGAGATTCAGCGTCGTGACGGAGATTCTTTAGCCGATCTTCCTCCGCCTGCCTGCTTCTCTCCCCTTCATCTCGTAGCGCTACTTTTTCTCTCAGCTTTTCCAAAGAATTGGCAATCTCATCGATTTCGACTTGCTTTTCATTTTGCTTTGTTTGAGCTTCTTCTAACAGAATCTCCGTTTTTTCCAGCTCACTTTTAAGATTCTCCGCCTCTTCATTAAGCTGTTCCGTCTTTCCTTTTTCATCCGCAAGTCGATGATTTAAGGTTTCTTGTTGTTCATTTTTTAACTGCAAAAGCCCTGCAAGCTGTTCCTTTTTTTGCACAAGCGCTAAAAGGCCGTCGTGAAGTTCCGATTCCCGTCCCGTGAACGTTTCTAAACTTTCTTCCAGAGCTTTTCGTTCATCTTCTTTCGCATTAAAAAGGCAACGCTCTTTATCTCGTTCTTCTTCAACCTTGCGGCAAGACTCCGTAATGTTTCGCCGCTTCTCATCGGATGAAGTCGATTCTCGAAGGGCCAATGCATAAGTATAGAGATGGTGATCTTTTTCCAAGGCGTCGATGGCGAGCGCTTTTTCCCTTCGCTCTTCCATATCCTCGCGTCGGCTTAACAATTCGGAGTAAATGTCGTCGATCCGATCGATATGATCCGAAGTCTTCGTTAAATTCCGCACCGTCTCTTCTTTTCTCAGCTTGTATTTGGATACGCCCGCCGCCTCTTCAAAGGCATGGCGACGATCTTGGGGGCGGGTCGAAAGTATTTCATCAATTTGACCCTGACCAATAAAAGAATAGCCGTTCTTTCCGATGCCGGTATCGAGGAAAATCTCCCGAATATCTTTTTGACGCACTCTTTTCTTATTAATGGCATACTGGCTTTCTCCAGAACGGAAGTATTTTCTGGAGATGGAAAGTTCTTCGTAAGGCAAATCAAAAAAGCCGTCCTTATTGTCGAATACGAGGACGACCTCTGCATAATTAACCCCTTGTTGCCGATCGGTCCCGCTAAAAATAACGTCTTCCATCTTATTTCCGCGCAGTTGCTTAACACTGGATTCACCGAGAGCCCACATAATAGCATCGACAATATTGCTCTTGCCGCTTCCATTAGGCCCCACAATGGCGGTAATGTCCTCGGAAAATTGAATCCGTGTGCGCTTGGCAAAGGATTTAAAGCCGTATAATTCCATTTCAATTAAGTGCATAGCATCATCTTTCTTTTATAATTACACTACCGTTCGTCTCGTCTTTTAAAATATTAAAACGAATGGGGCCGAATCTATCTTCCAACAATTTCCGACCGTAACCCCTCGGCCCTATTATGCGATTAATTTCTCCGGAAGATGCCCCAATTTCACCAATAGAGTCATAGAGGCAAAGAAGTTTCTCCACACGGCGTTTCGATTCAGCGAATTCTCTAAAATTATCATCATAAGGGCCTTCGACATAGTCCTCCCGATCCATCTGAGGAAGCCCTACGCGTATGACGGGAATATGATGGCATTCATAAAAATCCAATAGATCAGCTGATATGGCGATAGCCTTATTTAAGCTAAGGGGGCGATAGCTTCCTTCCAGATATCGCTCGTAAAGTGCTGTGTTCTCAAATACAACCGTAGGATAGATTCTGACAAAGTCGGCGTATTGTACGATCCACTTCGCAGTATCCTTATCCTTTTCATAAGTATCTTCCGGCAGGCCGATCATTTGCTGTAGTCCCAAGGATAATCCGTGACTTTTTGCAAGGCGAACTGTCTTTTCCATGGTTGCCAAGTCCAATCCTCGCATGGACTCTGACAGTACCTGATGATCGATGGATTGAATGCCGAATTCAATGGTCTTCACCCCTGCCGCCTTTAAACGTATAAAATCTTCAGAGGTTAATTGTTCAGGTCGCGTCGACAGGCGAATGGATGAAATGTCGCCACTTTTAATAAAGGGCCCTACAGCGGAAAGTAATTCTGTTTGTCGCTCTAGTGACAGCATGGTAAAGGTTCCGCCGTAAAAAGCAGCCTCCGCCGAATCGCTTCCCATTCGATGCAGACCCTCTAAAATTTCTTCCCTTACATCTTCTCCGGTTTTAAAAGAAGAAGCGCCGGTAATGCGGTTTTGATCGCAGTAAACGCATTTTATCGGACATCCGGAGAAGGGAATAAAAATAGGAATAATATTACACTTCGCCATGATCGATCTTTTCTATAAGTGCCTCGGCAGCACTGTTTTCGGCACTTTTCTTATTGCGTCCTCTTCCCGCTGCCAGCCTTTTTCCGGAAATCCAAACTTCCGCTTCGAAACGATCTTCATTGCCCAGAGCTGCCGGATTGATTTCATGGGTCGTGTAACTCAAGACATTGTCGCGGTATCGTTTTTGCATAATCTCCTGTACTCGCGATTTATAATCATCGTCGATGGTGACATCATATTGCAAAAGCGTCTTTTCAACAAAATACTTTGCACTCTCGAAACCCCGGTCGAGATAAATTGCCGCCACAAGAGCCTCGTAAAGATCATCGATTTGAACATTATACTTCTCGTCACGGCGAAGTTCTGTGCCCATTAAGAGAAAGTCCGACAAGTTTAAATCTCGAGCCGCTCGCTTTAAGGACTTTTCCCTCACAAAAGCCGAACGATATTTCGTAAGCATCCCCTCGTTGTAACGTCCGCGATGAAATAAATAATCTCCCACGATAAAATTTAGAACACTATCGCCTAAAAACTCCAAACGTTCATAGGAATTGGTGTTATGTTCTTTGGCGTAGGTTTTATGAGTAAATGCCGCTTCCAATAGAGACTTATCTTTAAAATGAATCCCTATTTTCTCTTCCAGAATAGTGAAATCCACTAGATGTCTAATTCCTCTACTAAATCGAGGACATCGCCGACTGTGCGCACTTGTTCCAGTTTTTCCTCGTCCACTTCAATGCCGAACTCATCTTCTAAACTCATAATTAATTCTACGAGCTCAATGGAATCTTGGTTTAAATCATCGACAAAATCCATTTCAGGTTCTAAATCTTCCGGCTCCATATTGAGCTGTTCGGCAATAATTTGTAACACTTTTTCTTTCATAGTAACGATCCTCCCCTTATTCTTTAATCATTTTAATTAACGCTTTAGTCGCCGATACAATGGCCTCTTCATCTGAGGAACCGTGAGCTTTAAATAAGGGCTTTTTCAATCCCAATAAAGGCACGCCACCGTATCGAGTATAGTCGAGAGCTCCAAGGGCTTCCTTTGCGAACTTCCCAACCCATGCTTGAACTTCAGGACTGCAATCTTCTCGCATCAATCCGCTTTTTAACGCGTGTTGCACGTAACCGATAACCCCTTCCATGCTTTTCAACATTACATTACCGGCGAATCCGTCACACACGATAACATCGCTGCTTTTAAATAAAACGTCTCGCGCTTCCACATTGCCGTAAAAATTCGGAAGATTTTCTTCAAAAAGTTCGTAGGCATCTTTTGTCTGACGGTTGCCCTTGCCTTTTTCCGTCCCGACATTTAAAAGCCCGACGGACGGATTCTCTACTCCTTCCACATGGGAAAGGTAATCCGCACCCATCTTGGCAAAACTCAGGAGCATTTCAGGCGAAGCATCCATATTCGCACCGACATCCAATAATAGTTTAGTTTGAGAGCCGACAGTAAGGATTACCGGAAGCGCTGCACGTTCCACCCCTTCTTGTCGCGAAACGATAAACATACCGCCTGCCAATAAAGCGCCCGTGCTGCCGGCACTAATTACACCGTCCACGCGATCTTCCTTTAAATCGAAAAGAGCACGAACGATTGCACTGTCTTTCTTTTTTCGAATTGCCATCGTCGGGCTCTCATCGCCTTCAATGGATTCGCTGCAGTGGATCACATAATCGGGATCGACGCCGTCAATTACTTTTATACGATCTGCATCGCCATAAAAATATGGCGTACAGTTAAATACTTCTGCGGCTTTCAAAGCACCGCGTACAATAGCTTCGGGCGCGTTATCTCCGCCCTGACAATCATATGCTATTTTCATAATAACCCCTTTGAAAAGAATTTACGCACATACCGTGCACTATCTTCATCATTGTAATATAAACACGCCGTCATCTTCAACACATTGCATAAAAAGACGATGGGTAAATTAATCAATTTTATAGAATAAAAGAATCCAATCGGTACACCACGTTGAATAACGCCTTGTAAGTTGCCCTCACAATGAGAAAAGAAATCGTCAGCATAGCACAAGATCGCTCCCCGGTATAACTATTGAAAATAAAAAAACACCCTCTCTCGAAGGTGTTGTCGTCATACGTTATCGTCTTAACCGTATGATAATTGGTGCGGGAAAGAGGACTTGAACCCCCACGTCAATGACACTAGATCCTAAGTCTAGCGCGTCTGCCAATTCCGCCATTCCCGCAGAACTCGCCGAAGCGAGTTTAAATCCTAAAAGGATTATGGGGTGGATAGTGGGAATCGAACCCACGGTCTCCAGGACCACAATCTGGCGCCTTAACCGACTAGGCCATACCCACCACAAATTTGACGATAGATACATGTTAACATCGATTAAGGTTTATGTCAAATGCTTTTAAGCTAAATTAATAGATTTAATAAATGCCTGCAAGGCGCGGCCTCGATGGCTAATGGCATTTTTTTGTTCATCGCTCATTTCGGCAAAAGTTTTTTCCTCACCTTCGGGAACAAATAGAGGGTCGTAACCAAAACCGGAGTTTCCTCTTTCCTCTTCAATGATTTTTCCACGACAAATTCCTTCTACCGTATAGTTTTCTTCTCCTCGTTTGACGGCGATCACCGTTTTAAAATAAGCGGAGCGATCCTCCACGCCGTCCAGGGCTTTTAATAATTTTTTTCGATTCTTCTCATCGTTTCCTTCCGGGCCGGCATAGCGTGCAGAGTAGACGCCCGGTTCCCCATTTAATGCATGAACAAAAAGACCGGTATCGTCGCCGATTACAATATCATCAGCGTCGCAAAGGATATCTTTTATTTTGATGAAGGCATTGGCTTCCAGCGTATCGCCGTCTTCAACAGGATGGAGATCTCCGAAGCCCGCTTCCGTTTTGCTCAGAAGCTGCACTTTGCCTTCCAATAATTCTCCAATTTCATTTAATTTGTGAGCGTTGTCTGTGGACAGAATGATTTTCATAGTTTCTCCTTTAAAAAAGGAAGGCTTTCCGCCTTCCTTACAAGTATTTTTGATCAAAGTTTACGATACCGTTGACGATACCTCTCGCCAATTTATCGAGATAGGCATCCGATTTAATAATATCCATCTCATCGGGATTGGACATAAATCCGCCTTCGACAAGTGCGGCATTCATCTTCGTCAAACGCAATACGGCAAGTTCCGGGCGATTTTTAATGCCGCGACTGCTCATACCCGTTTCTTTTAACACCGATTTCAAAACTTCATTGGCCAAACGGCGTTGATCGCCGGCTTGTTTTTTTAGACTAACATTGTTTTCCGAAGCATAAAGCACTTCGACCCCTCTCGGTTTTTCGCTACCACCGGAATTAAAGTGAATACTTAAGAAAATGTCGGCATTGGCATCGTTGGCAATTCTGGCACGTTCCGCCAATTGGATATACTCATCCCGTGTACGCGTCATAATGACTTGATAGCCTTGTTGTCTCAGTAAACCTTCGACACGTTGAGCCGTTTTAAGAGCCCAAGTTTTTTCCATGGACCGATCGACACCGATAGCACCACTGTCTTTGCCGCCATGACCGGGATCGATGACGACTGTCGGTTTTCCATTTTTCGGCTTTTCAACGCGACGGGGAACTTCTATTTGATTGGATCCCTTATCTTGTACTGCAACACTTGGTTTATTTGCAGGGACCGTGTTAGGCTTTTTGACCTGCGGCTTCGGCGGTACTGCCGGTTTGTTATTTTGATTTACTCTTTTTTGAGGAGCTTGAACAGAACCGTTTGACACGCTGGCTTGCCGTGCAGCATTGTTCCATTGCACATTAAAGCCTAAGTTCTCCGAGAGAAAACGTAGGGGTACCATGGTTTTGTAGTCGCCGTTTTGACGCACGTATTGCGTAAGTCTCGGAGTGGATTGTTTGTCCATCTGCATTTTTTTATTGTTGACGTAGACGACAGAGCTGTTGATTTTGAGTTTTACGTCTTGATTGCGAAGTCTGATGCGAACCGATTTTGTTCCTTGATCCCATTGAACATCGGCGCCCATTAACTCCGTCAATTCACGAATAGGTACAAAGGTGCGATTTCCATCCACGTAAGGCGCATAACGACTTTTTAGATTGTAGCCGTTAACCACTACATTGGCAGTTGCAACATTTTTACGCGCGCCTTTAACTTTTATCTGAACATTCGATCCCTTCGCCATGGCATACGAGGATAAAGACATCATCATGGCCATACTGAGGGCAAGGGTTTTAAATAATCGTTTCATGAAAACCTCCTCATAATTTGTAACATTTTGTCATTATTAATTATGAAGAGAAGATCCATTAAAGTCAACGCATGAAATGTTTTGTAATTTTATTGTAATTGAGCGATAGCTTTAAACAAATCATCGGGGCCGGGCGCCTCAATGGCGACGCCTTCATCTGCAAAAATCATTTGATCCGTTTCCACAACTTTGCCGATAACGGTCAACAAGATTTGATCCTTTTGAAGGTCGCACGTCATGTCTTCCACATCACGTTCATCCATGACGATGACCATGGAGCCTGAGGAAATGAGTCGATAAGGATTAATGTTCAGCATCCCCGCTATTTTTTCGGTGGATTCGTGAATGGGAATATCTTTTTTATTGATTTCGATTCCCTTACCGATAGCTTTCGACGCTTCCCAAAGAGCGCCTTCAATACCGCCTTCCGTTACGTCGTGCATATAGCCGATACGGTATTTAGAGGCGATTTCTCCTTCTCGCCGAACACTCGTGTTGCCAATCAAGGATCTTCCCTTGGAAAGAATATCGTCGCCGATGGCCTTTAATTCTTCGCCGAAATCATTGCACAGAATGGCGGTGCCCTCCAAGCCGGCGTATTTCGTCATGGCGACAACGTATCCGGGCCGGATCGCACGGGCATCGGGCATAGCGTTCTTTTTTACGCGTCCGACTACTGTCGAGACCATGACGGGCTTTGTCACCGCATCGGTAATTTCCGTGTGGCCGCCGATGATATCCATGTCGACGTCATCAGCCGCCTTTTGAGCGTCGTACATTATTTTTTCGATTTCCACTGAAGTAGTATTCACCGGCAAAAGTAACGTAAGCAACACCCCAACGGCGTCGGCTGATTTTGTCGATATATCGTTGACGCTGATATTGATCGCAAGGGTGCCGAGATGATCTGCCGCGCCCGTTATGGGATCGCTGCTCAAAACGACGTAATCCCCTTCTAAATCCAATACTGCTGTATCTTCACCTATGGATGAACCGCCGATGATTTCGGGGCGACGATTTTTAATTTTTGAAAGAATAAGCTCGTCCAGTTCATCATTTGGAAGTTTCCCTACTTTGTCGTATCGTTTCATAAACACTCCTACAGGCTTTGTCCCTGATTACTATCGGTTCCACTATTTTCATGTAGATCGGAACTCGAATCTTCGCCTGTGTCAGTAGATTGTTCCTCACTATTGGAAGCGTCTCCTTGGAGGGGCACAGTGAATTTAAAATAAATGGTATCACCTATAGTCGCTGTGGGCTCTTCGTTTACGGATTTGCCGAGGACGCTTTCAAGTTCATTTTTCCAGCTTTCAATAGCGGCGGAATCTGTCGTTTCTCCGGAAATCGCCAGCGTATCGCTTTGATAATCCAAGTTAGTAACCGTTATGCTGTCCGGCGCAGAATTCTTAACCTTGGTAATAATATCAGCGATATCTACTTGATCTCCGCCATGATCGGATTGTGATGCTTCCGCTTCTTCCTGCTCTTGTTGTTTTGTAGATTCGACGATCAGTTCGCGATTTTCCTGTTTGATTTTTTCGCCGTACATAAAGGATCCGACGAGAATCGCGAAGGCTGCAACGACGATAACTATGGGTAGAATTAATTTTTTATCGAAAGTTGTTCCCGATTCTTTTTTCGAGAAGAATTTTAAGTCGTCTTTATGATCCGTTGCCAATGAAAAAATGTCGTCCAGCGGCAATAGAGTGTACTCGGAATCCGTTGTAATGTCACTGTAAAGCCCGCATTCGGCAAGAGATCCCGTAAGAAGTTTATGGTCTTCGAGAGCAAAATCATTGCCAATGTTTTCAATATGGCTTAGAGCGTCGTAAAAAGAAGATTCCAATTCTCTACGAAATGCGTCGCGGTCGATATCGACGATTCGCTCATCGTATTGGCCTTCATAAACGCGCAAAAGATCGGAAAATTCGATATCGTGGCGGTCCAACAGATCGGCTAATGCATCATTTGATTCGGTTCTTCCGTAATATCTGTTTTCATGTGCATAATAAAAACCGTCGTGGGTCGCCGCCATTAAGCCGATTCGTCCGCCACCTAAAAAATGTGCGTATTGCATGAGATAGGTCGAAAGAGGAAGCAGACCGGTCATTTTAATACCGAGTCCTTTGGCAAGGTCTACATAGCCTTGAATTAAATCCTCTGCACAGATGCTGATGAGCAAATGGTGAATGTCTTCCCCGCTTTCCAGATCGTGATAGATCATGCGGTAATCTTCTAAATTCTGAACGAATAAATTGTCGCTTTCATTATCAATGAGGGAACGAATTTCTTTATCGCTCATAGTAGGCACTTGCATGGTGCGGTTTACGGCATCGGTTGTGCTTACGACAAAGAGGCACGGACTTTTAGGCGCGCCTGCTTTTTCAAGATTTTGTTTTATTAAATAGTGTAACTGGCTGTTGTCTCTAATGCGCCCGTCTTCGATGACGTTCGCGGGAACGTCAAACGCTACCGGGGCAGTTTGTTCTTTATCGTTACCTTTTGTAGCTATATATCCGACGCGATCTTCTAAGTAAATGATGGTCGGTTTTGAATTAAATAAGTTCATCCCATCCTCCTGATTATATTATAACCTATGGATTTGAAAATTTTATGATACCGAAAGATTATCCGAAAAAAAGATAAACTGTTAAAAAGCCCGTCAGAAAAAACGGAAACATTGGTAGGTGACGTACACTTTCCCCTTTCCATTTTAATGCCAGACCTACAACGGCCGCCAACACGAAACTCGCGGTAAAGTAAAGATAACTGCTCCAAATACTCGGCAATAAAAGGGCCAACAACGAGCCGAAATAAATATCCCCTTCTCCGAACCCTTTTGGAAATAATAGATAAATCGCGCCGAGTAATATAAAGAGAAAGCCGCCGCATAAGAAGTAAAGAGGTTCGCCTATAACTTTGTAAATGCCCAGAAAAACGGCACATAGAAAAAGTTCCAAGGTGTAGACTTCCTTGTATTTTATATCTTCCAAAGCGACGAGTAGGAAATACGCCATTAGAAAGCTAAACACCAAGCCGTCGACTTCCCTTTCCTGAATAATGAAAAGCACGAGAATCGCAATCATTCCGCCGAAGCTTTCCGTTACGGGATGAAGCGGAGAGATTTTTTCTCCGCAAGTGCAAGACTTTTTCGAAAGAAAGTAGCCCACCACGGGGATTAAATACTGCCACGGAATAATCTTTCCACAATGATCGCATCGGCTGCGGTCAAAGATCCAATCCGCTTTCTTTTCTCTCCGCTCGATCACCACATTAAAAAACGAACTGATGGATGCTCCTGTGAAAAAAGCTAAAAGTGCGATGATCATTGTTGATCGTTATCTTCGACCAGCTTTTTATCTTGAACCTTTACGGGGCCGGGATGTACGATGACTTGACCGTCTTGAAGTGTTACTGAAAATTCCCCTTTTCCCAATGCTTTGGCGGGTTTCGGCAATTTTTTCGATTCGAGATATGGTTGAAGCTTATTCATGGGGATCGATGTCGTATCGGGATTATCTACAGAATAGAGGATAGCGGCGTTTTTAATGGCTCGCACATTGGCATTATGGGTCGTCGCCTGAGCGCTTAAATTCGATTGTTGATACTTCGGAATGGCAATGGCGATAAGTAACGCGAGAATTGCAATAACGATAATAAGCTCAATAAGAGTAAAACCTTTTTTCTTCATCATAACCTCCTAAAAATGATTGACCATGTCGAACATGGGAATGGCGATTGAAAAAATAATAAAACCTACAATGAGCGCCATGAAAATGATAAGTGCCGGCTCGATGTAAACGGCAATCCGTTCCGCTCGATTTTTCTGTCGGTAATCTTCCATTTGAATGGCAATGGCGAGCATATCTGAAAGAGCGGATGATTCTTCCCCTAAGGAAATATACGTGCAAATTTCCTTTTTAAACAAATTCGATTTTTCCATGGCGAGGGAAAGATTGTCGCCGCGAATTAAATGTTTTTTTACCTCTTGAAGGCGATCCCCTTTATAGCTATTCGTTTCAGACGCTTCGCCGTTTTCTAAAATCTGCAACATATCGACGCCATTGTCGATTTGCATCTTCATCGTTCGTAAAAATCTCAGCTCGAAGAGATCTTTATAAAAAGGCTTCAGCGGCGGCAGATGATATAACATCTTTTCCACGGATTTTTTCGTCTTGCCGTAATTTTTTAAAAAGATAAAGAGCAAAACAGCGAATGAAAAAATAAGGAGATACACACTTCCGAAGCGATTAAGATGTTCGGAGATGGCGATCAATAATCGCGTAGTGGCAGGCAACTGGGCGTGATCATTTGAAAATACTTCCGTAAAGACGGGCAACACCGTTTGAAGTACGATGTTTAAAACGACCACCGATGTGATCATGAGGATCACGGGATACGCCAGAGCATTGAGCATTTTCTGTTTCATGGCGTGTTCTTCTTGAAAAAAGACGGCGAGCTCGTCAAAAACAGTGGACAAGCGACCTGCCGATTCTCCGCTTTTAATCATGCCGGAGACGTAAGGGGGAAAGGCACCGGTTAAAAGAACGGCTTCCGATAAAAGCTTTCCGCTTTCTAAATAAGCTGCCAGTTCACCGATGATCTTTTTCTCGTAGGACTTGGCGTTTTTTTCGATCAATTTTAAAACCGTGGCAATGCCCAATCCGCCGGATAGCATTAAACTCATTTGCGAAAATAGAATCGATAAACGCTCGGCAGACAAGCGACGTTGAACACTTAATTTCAATCGATGCTTTTCCCTTTGAAGGTTTACGATTTTCAGATTCTCTCGCCGAAGTTTTTCTTCCGCGTCCCTTACAGAATCCGCCTGAATTTCACCGGCGACGAGGACGGCATTTGAATTAATTGCTTTATATGTAAACTTCATAACACACCTACAAGGTCATAATGGTTCGATAAGCTTCTTCCATGCCGGTGGTTCCGTCGATTATTTTTTTGCGAAGTGATTCTCTCAAGCTTACCATCCCCTCTTTCATTGCCTCGCTACGAAGCGCATCCAATGTTACGCCCGGTTTAATAAGACTACGAACAGTCTCCGAAAGGATCAGTAATTCAAAAACAGCCTCGCGCCCAATGTATCCGCTATCGCAGTGGGGACAACCTACCGGCTCGAAGGTGTCGCCGTGAATGTCGAAATAATCATCGTGAGTTTCCACTTGCCGTTTGCATTTCGGACAAAGCGTGCGTACCAATCGTTGGGAAATAACGCCGATAACGCCGGCAGAAAGCATATAGGGCTCTACACCCATATCCATTAGGCGAATCATGGCCGAGGGAGAATCTGTAGTGTGGAGAGTGGAAAAAATTAAATGACCTGTAATGGAAGAGCGCAAGGCGATTTCTGCCGTCTCTTTTGAGCGGATTTCGCCCACCATCATAACCTCGGGATCTTGACGGAGCATGGATTCCAAACCGGTGGTAAAGGTTATATTCGCCTTTTGATTAACCTGCATTTGATTAATGCCGTCGATGGCGTATTCTACGGGATCTTCAATGGTCAATATATTTCGCTCCACCTTATTTAAAAGTTGTAAAAAAGTATAAAGCGTGGAGGTCTTTCCGCTTCCCGTCGGCCCGCAAATCAAGACAAGACCTTGTGGCTGGCGCAAAAGTTTTAATACGTCTTCCAATTGTTCCCCTCTTAAACCGATACCCTGCGGCGTGTAGTCGAGGCCTTCCCGATCCAGCAAACGCAACACGAGCTTTTCCCTTCCCTTTACGGGAATCGCCGACACGCGAACATCCACTTGTTTACCCTCGACTGTTTCAGTAAACCTGCCGTCTTGCGGACGGCGGCGCTCGCCGATGTCCATTTCACTCATAATTTTAATACGGGTAACCAACTCGGAATACTTGTCGTCGTCGTATTCCCCATATAAAAATAAAGTACCGTTCCGACGCATACGAACCCGCCAATGACCATCGGCAGGTTCGATATGCACATCGGAACAGCACTTTAAAATGCCGTCTCTTAAAATTTGCTCACTTAAAGCGACCGCACCGAGAGAAGATTTCGAGCGGTTCGTTTTAAGTTCTAATGGATTTACTTCCGACGATTTAAGGATGACGACGTCTCTTCCGAGGGCATCCTTTAAATCGTCACGGATTTCAGCGGAAATGGCATCTCCGCGAAAATAAGCGAGATTATTCTTTTCACCGAGAAACTCGATTCCGAATTTTGATGCTAAGCCAATACCATCATTTCTCTTCATTCTCCCCGCTCTCCCATCTGACATAATCACATTCCGTATTATGGCATTTAATGCGTTTACCTTTGCGCGTTTGTTTTACCGTAAGCACGTCGCCGCATTTCGGACATTTTTCCTCAATGGGCTGATCCCACGACACAAAGTCGCAGGTAGGATACTGATCGCATCCGAAAAACTTGCGGCCTTTTTTACTTCGCTTAATGACGACTTCGCCTTTCCCACATTTAGGGCACTTGACGCCGATGGTTTCCACCAAAGCCTTGGTGTTGCGGCAATCGGGAAATCCCGGACAAGCGAGGAATTTTCCGTAGCGACCCATTTTTATCACCATATTGCGTCCGCATTTATCGCAGATCACATCGGTGGGCTCGTCGCGAATTTCAACCTTCTCGATTTCTTTTTCCGCTTGATCTAAATAGCCCACGAGTTTTTTATAGACGGGGTCCACTGCTTTTTGCCAGGTTAACTCGCCGTCGGCCACCGAGTCTAAACTGTGCTCCATATTGGCTGTAAATTCTTCATCGACAAACATGGGGAAATATTCTGTCAACAAACCGTTGACCGTCTCCCCTAATTCTGTCGGTACAAATCGTTTTTCCTCAATTACCACATAGTAGCGAGCGAGAAGCGTATTAATAATCGGTGCATAGGTACTGGGGCGACCGATTCCAAGTTCTTCCAATAACTTAATCAGCGACGCTTCATTATAGCGAGCAGGCGGTTGCGTATAATGTTGCTCCGGCAAAATTTCTTTAACTTTTAGAGATTCGCCCTTTTCCAGCGCCGGAATTTCCTTATCCTGTTGATCCTTGGAGGAAAGAACACGTAGAAAACCGTCGAATACCAAAGTATTGCCGTTTAATTGAAAGAGCTCTTCGTTGCTGAGCAGTTTTACTTTTTGCGTCGCATATTCTGCCCCCGTCATTTGAGACGCTACAAAACGAGACCAAATGAGTTGGTACAGTTTATACTCATCTTTTCCCAAACTGTCCTTCAATTCAAAAGGCGTACGCAAAACATCGGTTGGACGAATACATTCGTGGGCATCTTGTGTGTTTTCCTTTTTCTTCGACCAGGTCGAGGGCTTGGAGTACTCTTTCCCGTAGGTTGATAAAATATATGATTTTGTCTTTGCCACAGCTTGTTCGGCGATGCGCGTCGAATCCGTACGCATATACGTGATTAAACCGACGGATCCTTCGCCCGGTACGGTAATACCTTCATAAAGTCTTTGCGCCACTTGCATGGTCTTTCGCGTGGAAAAATTCAACCGCTTGTTTGCTTCCTGCTGCATGGTGGAGGTGGTAAAGGGCGGCAACGTGCGACGTGTGCGCGTGCCTTTTTGGATGTCGTGAACGATGAATTTTTCCTTGTCCATTCGTTTTAAGACATCGTCGGCATCTTGTTTTGTCGCCAAAGGTACTGATTCCACGCGTCCGCCTTTTAAACGGCCGGCGTATTTTGCTTCTATATGTTTGCGATTCTTTAAAAGCTTCGCCATAATCGTCCAATATTCGGACGGCTCAAATTCACTGATCTGCTCTTCCCTGTCGCAAATGATTTTTAAAACTACCGATTGCACGCGGCCGGCACTTAAACCGGATTTTACTTTTTTCCATAACAACGGACTGATTTTATAACCGACGAGACGATCTAAAATACGGCGAGCCTGTTGCGCATCGACAAGTTCCATGTCGATGGGCCGCGGGTTTTTTATGCCGTTTTTAACCGCATCCTTCGTAATTTCATTAAATGAAATGCGCACATTGTCTTTGGGATCGAGATCTAGAATATGGGTCAAGTGCCAGCTAATGGCTTCTCCCTCTCTATCCGGGTCGGTCGCGAGCAATACTTTGCTAGCTTTTTTTGCTTCGTTTTTTAATTCTTTTATAACCGGCCCTTTTCCCCGAATGTTAATATACTTCGGTTCATAATCGTGTTCCGTATCGATCCCGAGTTTCGATTTCGGTAGATCGCGAATATGGCCTACAGTGGCCACAACTTTATAATGGCTTCCGGCCATTTTCCGAATGGTTTTCGCCTTCGTAGGCGACTCCACAATGATTAAATTTCTTGCCAAAAAAATCCCTCTTCCTCGAACTCTTATAAAAGTTCAATGCTTTGACTATCGACACCTGTTATATAATTCTTTAATTCCAACATGGTTAAACGAGCTAATATCTCGGTCATATCCCACCCGAGATCGACTGCAAGTGATTCAGTCGTTTGATTGCCGTTCTTTATACTATCATACAATCTTTTTTCTTCCAAAGAGAGTTGTGATAAATCCACTGTTTTTTTCTCTTCTTTTAAATTAAATACGGGATCCTCGGCAATATCATCCACATCCAATACCATTTGCGCACCGTCTAAAATGAGGCGATTGCATCCTCTGCTGTAGATAGAATCCAAATTACCGCAAATGGCGAACACCTCTTTCCCGTATTCCGCCGAAAGACGAGCGGTAATGAGAGAACCGCTCCGTTCCTTTGCCTCTACTACTAATGTACCGTCGCCGAGAGCGGAAATAATTCGGTTTCTCTCAGGATAACGGAAAGGCTTCGGCGGCGTAAAGGGCGGATATTCGCTTAAAACGAGACCCTTTTTTAAAATACGTTCATAGACGCTCCGATTACTCTTCGGAAAACACTCCCCGATACCGTTTCCTAAAACGGCAATGGTGTCGCCGTCGGCGTCCAACGCTTCAATATGGGCAAGCTTGTCAATTCCGAGGGCTAAACCGCTGACGATAACGAGCCCTCGCTCCGCCAAAGGCCCGACAAACTTTTTGCACATCTTCTGACCGTAAGGCGTGTGTTTACGGGCTCCTACTACCGAAAGTGCAGGGCGCGCCATCAACTCGATATTCCCGATAGCGTACATGACCACCGGAGGATTCGGCGTAAGGGCGAGTTTTTCAGGATAAAAATCGTCGCCTACGACCAGAACATAAATGCAGTGATTTTCGATAAACTCTTTTCGCCTTTGAATGTCTTGTGCCAGATAATACTCCACCCGTTCTTTCAAGGGGCCTAGCTTACTGAAATCGATTCGATCGTCGAAAGAAAGCTGCTCGTCTTCGGCAAGCAATCCGTAAACTTGTAAAAGCTCATCGCAGGCCATGCCGGCGAGGGATAATCGAATAAAAAGTTTTCTAAGGGTTTCACTTATTCCGACCAATATTTTCCCTCCACGGTTTTATAGCGAATGGCCTCCAATACATCTTCATCGCTTATATCTTCTTCTCCGCGAAGGTCTGCTACCGTACGGGCCACTTTTAATATTTTATGAATGGAACGTCCGCTGAATTTATATTTCTTATACGCCATATCCAACAGCTTCTGCGACGATTCCTTAAGCTTACAATATTGATCGATTAAATTTTCGGGAATATCCGCATTGGTACGAATAGCGGTGCCGTTAAATCGCTCTCTCTGGAGAGCGCGGGCTTTTTCAACACGTTCCCGTACCACTTCCGATGTTTCGCCCTTTTCCATAGTCTTCATATCGTCGTAATTGACAGGCTTGACTTCCACCTGTAAATCGATGCGATCCAAGAGAGGATGGGAAATTTTTCCCAAGTATTTTTTTATCTGCTGCATACTACAACTGCACTCGTGATGAGGATCTTGGTAATAACCACAGGGACACGGATTCATACTCGCCACCAGCTGGAAATCTGCGGGGAATTTTAGCCTTGCCTGAGCCCGTGAAATGTGAATGGCACCGTCCTCCATCGGTTGCCGTAAAACTTCGAGAACTTTACTTTGGAATTCGGGAAGTTCGTCGAGAAATAAGACGCCGCGATGGGCTAAGGATATTTCGCCGGGTTTCGGTATGCGACCACCGCCGATTAAAGACACCCCCGACGCCGTATGGTGCGGTGCGCGGAAAGGTCGCTCGGTCATAAGGCCGCTGGATGTCAATTCCCCGGATACCGAATAGATTTTCGTCACTTCCACCGCCTCGTCAAATGCCATTCGCGGCAAAATGGTGGGAAGCCTTTTGGCGCTCATACTCTTCCCGCTTCCCGGCGGACCGATCATTAAGAGATTGTGACCTCCTGCCGCCGCCACTTCCATAGCACGCTTTAAGCCGCTTTGTCCTTTAATATCTGAGAAATCCAAAGTATAGAGACGATCCTCTTCATCAGGCTCAGGAGCTTGTGCAGGAGTGATAGATCCTTCCCCATTTAACTGGTCGACGACTTCCCTTAAATTTGACGCAGAATAAATAGATACATCCTCAATAACTGCCGTTTCTTTTTCATTTTCCTTAGGAACGATGAATTTTTTATAACCCAATTCCCGTAGAGACGCCACCATAGGTAAAGCACCTCGAATCCCGGATACCTCGCCGTTTAATTGCAGTTCGCCTAAAAATATGTACTGTTCCACAAGCTCCGGATCGCAAAGTCCCTGAGCCGATAAAACGGAAATGGCGATGGCGAGATCCATTTGGGAGCCGTCTTTGCGGCGGTTGGCAGGCGCTAAATTAACCGTAATCTTTTGTTGCGGGTAGGGCATGCCGATGTTTTTAATAGCGGAATGTACGCGTTCGCCGGATTCACGAATTTGCGCGTCGGGCAGGCCTACCATTAAAAAACGCGGCAGTCCGCGACCTAAATCGCATTCCACCTCGACGACAAAGCCCTCAAGTCCCTCAAGGCTGCATGTTTTTACTCTTGCATACATCTCACGCCTCCAAATCGTTCCCGTTAAAAGCATTTTTTATGTAATGAATCATGGATTGCTCTCCGATAAACACTTCGATTACATCAAAGCGAGTCGAATGATAGCGAATGGATTGAGTGGAAAGAAAATATTCCGCCGTCGTAAAAATTTGCCGACGCTTAAAACTGTCCACCGCCTCCATAGGTCGCCCATAACGCTCACTTCTGCGGGTCTTGACTTCCGTAAAAATCAATACGCCTTTATGAAAGCTAATGATATCGATTTCACCATGGGCAAAACGAAAATTTCGCTCCACTATTTCGTGGCCCCGCTCCTTTAAAAAGCGAACAGCCAACTCCTCGCCAACTTGTCCGAGATTCATAGCGCCTCCTCCGTGTTTTCTATTTCAATATATAATAATGAAGGGTAATTTACAATATAAAACCGTTTCATCTCATATTAAAATTCTCACTTTTCTCGTAGAGGCTCTTTATTTTACTGCTCTTTTACTATTTCATTCAAATTTAAACCTATCGATTTTTAGGAATTGAAATAGGGGCAGAAGTATTTGTTCAACTTCACCTCGTTCGTCAGGCGTTAAATTGGTAAGGTAAAGTTCCCTTACATAATGCACACTACAAAATTTTTCTCCGATTTCCAGAATGTTGAAAGGACAATAGGAATCTATGTCATGGCAAAGTTCCGGCTTGTAATTTGATTCAAATGGTCGATCATTTCAGTGCTGAGTAAGCCTGAAAAAGTAACTTCATGATCCTTCCCCTTTGTAACGCAAACGGATTGATCGGTCGTGGTATATCATCTTCGTCATCTTCGGCATAAAACTTTCCCCCACTTTTAAAAACAGATTGGCCATCTGAATCCACCAATTCGAATTTTTATGGGATAACTCAAAGTCGATAACAAAGATATCCAGACAATGCTTTCAACTTATTCATCAATGATGAAAAAAAGAGCAAGTGGTTTTTCTTGTCCACCTGCTCTAAATACTTTTCGTGTTCTTTTTCTCGCCAGTAGACTTTATAAATATCTTCACTGACTTTCACCTTTTGTCCTCCGACATAAAGGTAATACTCTTTTGCCATAAAGTTTCCTCCATTTCTTTTTTATCTGTTTGTTTTTCAGACAAAAAAGGAGGACTCCTGCATCTTGGCATACGAAGTCCTCTAAAATGAACGAAACCCGTTCTTTACTTAATTGTATTTAATTGTTTAGACGAGTGAGTATATGAAAAGACTGACAGATATAAAGTCTATAGAAAAAAGGGCTATTTTTATTGCGACTTATTATTTGAAATAAACATATAGACTTTCCCATTTTATTCCTCCATTTATTTACCGTTTATTATCAATCTTTTACAATCCAAATATCATCTTGATTAACAACACAATTCGAGCATCCCAAACATTGACTTTGGCATTTACTTGTTGCAGACCTTTTAGTTTTTACCAAATATCCATTATTTTCGAGATATTCAATTTTCATTTTTACACTATCTAAATCCTCACCTGTCAGTTCAGCAAGTTCTTGCAAAGTGCAAGTCTTTTTCTTTTTCAATACTTCTAATAGTTGTATAAGCATACTTATCACACCTTAAAAAATCAGTAGTCCAATATGATACGCAACACAAGATATAATTAGAGCCGATAATATATAATACAGTGCTATTTTTATCGTCCATTTTTTTGAATGTGTTTCTTGTGCGGTAGCTGCAAGAGCCATCAAACAAGGCATATTGAAGAAAAAGGCAAAAGTAAATGCTAAGGCTTCCGGCTTTGAAATCATTGTCAACATATTATTGCTTAGAATAGCGGTATCTACTGTCCCTTTAACCTCAACTGCATGCCATATTCCTGAAGAAGTAAATAATGATGCCATTACTCCTAATGCCGATTCTTTTCCCATTGCAGAAGCAACAAAAGCCATAAATAATTGCCATGGTAACCCAAACAATTTTGTTACAGGCTCTATAAATGTTCCTACTTTATAAATAAGGCTGTTAGCTATATTTCCATCAGGCGTATAGGCAAGAATCCAAAATATAACAGAAATAAGGATAATGATACTCAATGCCCTTTTCAGTACATTTCCCATCCTATTCATTACAGAAGAAAGTAAATTTTTCCAATGTGGCTTGTGATATGGTGGAAGTTCCATAATCATTCCAAAATGTTCACTTCCCTCATAAAGCGATTTTCTGAAAATCCTATATGTGATTAGTAAATGTAGAAAAGCAACTGCAAATAGGCTTAATATCACAAATACTGCCTGTTTTCCGAAGAATGTTCCTGTAACAAGCCCGACTACTCCCCATGTTGACCCGCAAGGGACTACCCAAGATAATGCAATCGTCATAACCCTCTGTCCCCATGAATCAATTACTCTCGTTCCTGTGATTCCACCTATATTACAGCCGAAACTTAACAAGAACGGCATAATTGCTTTTCCTTGCAATCCTAATTTCGACATAGTGTTGTCAAAGACATAGGAAACTCTTGCCATATATCCTACATCTTCCAAGAATCCAAATACTAAGCTAATTCCCAATACATAACTTGCCATTTGCAATGCAAAAGTAATTGCAGTCATTACGGCTCCACACAAAAGTGAAATCAGCCAATTTGATACTCCAATGGCGACAAGCCCCTTTGCCAACAATGTTGATATTTTAGGTATAACAAACCCAAATAACCCCATTAGCGGAAATCCGATGAGCATAGAAGCAACTAATCCTAAAATGATAACTCCGATAGCCATAGGTTTTCCGAAAGCTTTACTTGTGGCTATACGATCAAATTTGCTTCTCTTAAATACTCTCTTTTTCTGAATAACATTTGCATTGATAAGTTTATCTATCCATTCAAATTTACAATTACCGGTTATTAAATTGCCATTTTTTATGCTTTTTAATACGTTCTCTATTTCTTCAAATTCGACTTTTTCAACATTATCTTTTACTAACGCAATTACTTTTGCATCCTGATCTAATAATTTTCCGATAATCCACGACTTTGAAAATACAGCTATACCTTTATCAGGGATATGTTTTTTTAATAGCTTATAGTTATCTCCAACAATATTTTCATATGCCCTTTCTAAATTTTCGTCAGATAAAATTTTTCCTCTATCTGAATGCTCCAGAAAAGCATAAAACTCTTTGTATTCCTTTTTATCTGCCGCAACGATAGGAATGACAGGTATATTCAAGGATTTTTGTAACCCCTTTATATTTATATTTTTCCCTTGACTTGTAGCAACATCCATCATGTTCATGATTAAGACAACCGGAATATTTATTCCAATGTAGTCAGAGAGCATAAATAGACTTCGATTTAATTGTGAAGCATCTGCCATAATAGCAATTAGGTCTGCGTTCCCGGTTTCTATATATTCTCTTGTTATAACTTCTTCCTCTGAATTTGCTGATAATCCATATGCTCCGGGTAAATCTACAATCTTATAAGTAGTGCCTTTATATGAAAACTCACCTTCTTTTTTCTCAACGGTTTTACCCGGCCAATTTCCAACATGTTGATTTGAGCCTGTCAACCCATTAAACAAAGTTGATTTTCCGGAATTAGGCTGCCCCAACAAAGCAATCGTTATTTTCTTCATACCTCAAAGTACCTCCATCATTATTTTCTCCGCCTCTATCTTATTGACAGCTATCATCGTATCTCTGCAATAAATGAGAATAGGTTGCTTTTTATAATTCTGGATAACTTCAACATCGCTTCCGACAGTTATTCCGATAGATATTATTCTGCTTTGAAAATGTGTATCACCAATAATTTCAACAACTTTACCTTTTGTCTTTTCTTTCAAAGTACTAAGCCTCTCCATAACTATTCTCCTTTATCATCCACTTTTTCGCTCTTTCCTGTGTATTTACCATTTCATAGTAATGTCCTTTTTTTCCATAAAGTTCATTATGATTCCCTTGTTCTTCAATTCTTCCGTTATTTATCAAAATAATTTGATTAGCGTTTTTAATGGTATTCAATCTGTGAGCAATAACAAAAACTGTCTTTCCTTGCATTAAATGCTCCAAAGCATTATTGATTTTAGCTTCATTATCAGGATCAAGAGAAGCTGTAGATTCATCCAACAAAAGAATTGGTGCATCCTTCAGAATCGCTCTTGCAATAGCAATCCTTTGTCGTTCACCGCCGGATAATGTACTTCCTCCATCTTTTATTTCCGTTTCATATCCATCCTTCATTTTCAAAATAAATTCATGGCAACAAGCTAATTTTGCAGCTTGATAAACTTCTTCCTTTGTTGCATTAGGTTTTCCAACCCTGATATTGTTATAAACAGTATCGGTTAACAGTACATTATCTTGAAAAACCTGACTAACATATTTAAGCAACACATCAGGTTTTATGGATTTTATATTTTTTCCACCAATTATAATTTCTCCACTATTTACATCCCAAAATCTTGCAATCAAATTAGCGATTGTAGTTTTTCCTCCACCGGAAGGACCAATTAAAGCTGTAGAAGTCCCCTCTTTTGCTTCAAAAGAAATATTGTTCAGAATCGTTTTATTTCTATCATAAGAAAAATTTACATTCTTAAATTGAATATCAAAATTTTCTAATTCAACTTCATTTTCAGAATAAGGCAATGGCTTCGTTTCATAAGCTTTCTCAAGATTACTTGCAGCTAATTTCAAATCTTTCAATAGTCCATAGGAATGTTGAAAGGCAATAAGAAGTGCAGATAATGCTAAACTCATAAGCATAAAAGCCACAAACTGTTCAGTTCTAACACTACCATTTATAAGCAAATATCCTCCTATAAGAAGAACTATCGGAAGCAAAAAGTTAACTGTGATAAAGTACATACTTGTAGGTAACGCCATTTTCTTTTCTGCGTTTACGCTTGTCTTTCTAACATTTTCAAGTGTATTTATCATTCTTTCAAAATGTTCACTTGTCATATTAGCTGACTTAAACGCTTTCATACCTTGAATGTACTCTAAAATAATAGAAATCATCTTAGAATTTAAATTTCTTTTTCTTGCCCCGTATTTTTCTATCAATTTGTTGCCCCATATCAACATAGGATATGCGATAAGCAATACTAAACACTCTAATAATGCGAGCTTCCAATCGATAAAAAATGTGCCTAATAAAATCAATATTGCTGTAACTGCCGTTTTAATAACCGATGGTAAAGTGTGCGTTATGATCAGTTCAAAACTACTCAAATCCTTTGTAAGAGTTGATAATAGATAACCACTACTATTTTTTTGGAAATGACCAAGGCTCAAACTCCTATAATGATTTGCTAAATCCAAACGCATATCTCCACACATTTCAGCTCCTCTTGAAAAGCTCAAATAGTATGCATGCCTATAAATCAGTATCCTTGCAATCATACTGATGAAACATATTACCGTATATTCTATGATTAAGGTTTTAGTTAATGTATTTTGCAATATACTAACTACGGTAAAATAGAGCATTAAATACAAAACAATGCTTCCTATCGAATCAATAACCATTAGAAAAATCGGTAAATACAATTTTTCTTTTTTATCTTTCAGAAGTGTTCTAATAATCTTAAGCATTTCCAGTTACCCCCTCTCCAAAGTAATCTTTTGTGTATGTATTCCACATACTTTCATAGACCCCTTTTCTTTCTAAAAGAGTTTTATGTGTTCCAACCTCTACGACTTCCCCTTCATCAAATACAACAATTTGATCTGCATTCTTAATAGTATGCAAACGATGAGCAATCATAATGATTGTTTTATTTTTCAACAAGTTTTGAAGTGCTAACTGTATCTGGTACTCATTTTCTATATCTGAATAGGAAGTTGCTTCATCAAAAATAATAATTGGAGAATCTTTGAGTATTGCCCTAGCGATTGAGATTCTTTGTTGCTGTCCACCTGACAATTTCACCCCTTGATCCCCGATTCTTGTCTGATATCCATTCGGTAAACTCATAATAAAGTCATGAATTTGTGCTGCTTTTGCAGCCTCAATAATCTTATTTTCATCTGCATCTGTTCCCATACGAATATTCTCATAGAGAGTGTCCTCCAAAAGAAATACATCTTGAAAAACAAATGATGTAATATCCATCAAATTATCTATTTTTAATTCATTGATCGGTATGCCGTTAATTTTAATTGCTCCACTTGTTACATCCCAGTACCTCCCAATCAATTGTGCAGCAGTTGTCTTGCCTGCACCGGAAGGTCCCACAAAAGCATTTATTGTATTCGGTTTTAAGGATAAATTTATATGTTGTAATGCTTTATTTTTTGTTTCTTCATCGTCATAACTGAAAGTAACGTCTTTAAAATCTATTTTCATACACTCATTCTTGTTTATGATTTTTGTTCCGTCTTTCAATTCATCCATATCCATTATTTTTTTTATGTTATCCAATCCACTTCCAAGCTCCATAGATTGCATAAAGATTGTTACCATATTTAAGAACGAAACAAAAAAGCACATTGTAAGCATAATAAATAGCAAATAGGATGTTGCTGATAAAGAATTTCTCAAAAAGAAATATCCTCCGAACGGCAATGTAAATAAGATTGCTGAATCCAAAACCACTAAAGTTATTGATAAAGGATAGCAAGAACTCATACACATCTTTTTCCAACAAGTAATATACGCATTCAATGAGCTTCTATATTGTTCAAATTTTTCTGCTGTTAAATGATACATTTTTATTACAGGCATAGCCTTTATAAATTCGTTTGCCGAAGCATTTAAATCAGCAATATCTTCGGATAGCTCCGTTGACATATCCGGATAATTTTTCATTAGCATCATAGGAATTCCTAATCCCAAAATCATAGGAATAAGCATAACAAGTGCCATCATCCAATTTAATTTCAACATGAAAATGAACATAATAACCGGAACAACTGCTACCTGAGCTAATTCCAAAGTGCTATGAGCCAAAAAATTTTCAACTCTATCTACATCATCAAACAACAATGTTTTAATTTCTCCGGGGGCATGCTCTTGAAAGAATCCCAAATTAAATTTTGAAATATGATTTACAACTTTCAGCTTAATTCTGTGTATTGTGTTAAAAGCTGCTGTATGAGATAAAATGCCCGCAAAGGACATTAGTATTGCTTGCAAAACAGCACTTATAATTCCTATACCTGCCCACATTAAAATTTCTGTATACGAAATATTTTTCTGGAATATCATTAGTAATATCTTATAAACTACAAAATAAGGAACTAATGATAAAGCCGCAGAAATGACAGATAAAAACATTCCTAAATGTAGCTTTTTTCTCTCATCTTTTGCTAATTGGAATACATAAGATATCCCTGTCTTCTTTTTTTCCATTAGTTATTCCATCTCCTTTCCTGACCGTTAGCTATATCTAACTAACTACACTTATTATAAAGCTAATTTTTTATAACTAAAAATCTAACCATGAATTTCGGTATTCCTTGTAATCCCTTTATTTGTAAGCTTTTCATCAGTATTTCTATTTTCAATTTTATAAATTTGAGATATAATTAAATAAATTTGTGATATTAAAAGAGGTGAGCAGAATTGATGGATAGAACAGTTATTGATTATTTAACAAACTTAGTACATGACGCTCCTTTTATTCCTGTTCCAACTTTATCAACTGAAAACAAACAAATCTTTCAAATAGATCCCCATTTTGGCAAAGGTACTTTTCGCATACTAAAATTTGACAGCAGTTTAATTCTAATTTTAATTGCTGACTTTACTCCAAATGAAACAATGGAGAAAATAACCGAAGTATCTGAAAAGTATTTAGAGATTAGCCAATTTGAAACAGAAAGCAGTTCATTTAAAGTCGGTGGCAGAAAGTTAAATAATGTAGAAAAAGGTATATATTGTTACTTAAATACAGAAAAGAAAACTTATACCTATTGTGAGGCAAATAAGCCTGTAAAGTTTACGAAAATAATCCTAACCAAAGAATACTTTGATACTTTCTTAAAATTAAAATATGATGATTTTGAATATGAAAAAGCAAAGATTCTTAATTCTTATTTGTTAAAAACTCAAAATTCTCCGCAGTTGAATTTTATATTTCAACAGATAAGAGAATCCCAAGCCGAAGGAAAGATTTTGCCTTTATATTTGGAAGGCAAAGTTATGGAACTATTATCTATCATAATTACAGGGTTAGAAGAAAAGGAAAAAAATATATCCGTTGTCTTAACTAAAAAAGATAAGCAAAATCTGAAAAGGGCTGTATCGGCTATGAAAAAAGATTTATCGGTTCATATTGACGGACTTGAACTCTCTAAAATTGCTTTAATGAGTCCTGCACGATTTCAATTAGCTTTTCGCAAATACTACGGTGTTCCTCCCTACGAGTACTTAAAAGAATTAAGGCTTAATAAGGCATTATTATTGCTGAAAAATCCTGAGTATAAAATATCTACGATAGCAGAAAAAGTTGGCTATACACACACAGGACATTTTGCTAAAATATTCAAATCAACTTATGGAATCACACCAAGTAAATATAGAAGTACGATTACATAACCTAATATTAGAATTCAGTGTGTGCTTAACGCTTGCTATCTAATTTATTCTTTTGAGCAAGCACAGTAAGTGTACGGACACTTACGGAAAAATTGACGAAGCAGCCCTTGGGGATCTGCTTCTTTTTTTATCAAATTTTAGCTTGTTAGGGAGAACCCTAAGACCCCGAAATACATTCAAAGGAGGAACTAACTATGGCAAATAGAATAAGAAACGAAAGACTTGAAATTAAACTAACTGAAGAAGAAAAGGCTCTTTTTGAACTTGAATTTACAATCTAAGTGCAACAAAAAAT
>NZ_KQ960181.1:223826-235069 GCF_001553115.1 Aedoeadaptatus coxii | reverse complement strand
TTTGAAGCACCGAAAGACAAAGTATTTGACGGTTGGATGGTAGGTACAGAAAAGAAATCTGCTGGCGATACAATCACCGTCAATGGCGATACAGAAGTAAAAGCCGTATGGAAAGACATTGAATACAAAGTAACCTTCAATGGAACCGAAGGAACAGGTACAATGCCAGAAAAGCTCGTTAAAAAAGGTGAAGAATATACATTACCTGATAACGGCTTTGAAGCACCGAAAGACAAAGTATTTGACGGCTGGATGGTCGGCACAGACAAGAAATCTGCTGGCGATGCAATCACCATCAACGGCGATACAGAAGTAAAAGCCGTATGGAAAGCGAAACCTGTGGTTCCTACACCTAATCCCGGCGGAGGTGAGGAGCCATCACCTAACCCGAACCCGGAACAACCTCAAACTATCGCGGCTCCAAAAGTAACCGTCGATACGAAAACCGGCAATTTAATTATTACACCGCCGGTAGGAAAAGACATTAAATCCGTTACGGTAAATTACCAAGATCCTACGGGAGCTGATAAAAAGCTGGTAGCTGAAAAGAGTTCAGATGGTTGGAGTTTAGTACCGGCGGCAACCAATGGTGAAAAAGTCGATTCAAACTCCGGCGTCATTACTATTCCAAGAGGAAAGTATAAGCTTGAAGAAGCTGTAAAAGCTTTTGCAAACAATCAAGTGAATCAAAAGTCGGACGAAGCAAATGCTACTCCCGTTGAAGTATCTTATGATGTCAACGGCGGAAGCAAAGGCGTAGAAAGTGCGATCACGAATAAAGGTGAAAGCTATGTTTTACCGGCTATTTACGAACTTCCGGAATATCTGTTGACTGTACCTCAAGGTAAAGAATTTGCCGGATGGGAAGTTGACGGTCAAACGAAGAAAACCGGCGAAAGTATTCAGATCAATAAGAATACCCTCGTCAAGGCGATCTGGAAAGCAAAACCCGTCGAGCCGAGCAAACCCGACGCTCCCGCAGTGGATCGCGGCGATTACTTGATCCTTGAAAAGGTCGAACCTACCGAACCGAAAGTCGACTGGGAAATCGGCCGTCACTACAAGTATCTCTACGGTTATCCCGA
Source organism: Aedoeadaptatus coxii (assembly GCF_001553115.1). GTDB lineage: Bacteria > Bacillota > Clostridia > Tissierellales > Peptoniphilaceae > Aedoeadaptatus > Aedoeadaptatus coxii. The sequence goes on along the minus strand of NZ_KQ960181.1, from coordinate 233,984 downwards.
CGGATCCGTCCATCCCGAAGGACAAATCACTCGCGCCGAAGCGGCAGGTCTGATCGCTCGTTTGGCGGAATTGGATTTAAGCAATAAAGCAAAACCCAATTTCAAAGACACGCCGTCGAGATGGTATAATTCCGCCATTAATATTATGGTTGAGAAAAATCTCATGTTCGCCGACAAGAACGGCAACTTCCGCCCGAACGAACCCATTACCCGTGGGGAATTCGCGAGAGCTCTCTATTATATCGACAAGAAGAATAGTGTAGTGGCACCTTTTGCCGATGTGAAAGGTCACGAATTTGAAGCTGCCATTAATCAAGCCTACGGCAATGGCCGCATTGCTGGTTACCCCGACGGAAGCTTCAGACCAGATGCTTATATTCAAAGAGCGGAAGTGGCGAGAATGCTTAACCAATATGCCGATCGCAGTGTTTCCCTGGAAGGCATGGCAGGGGTTAAGAAGGATGTCATCCGCTTTACCGACATTAACGAAAGCCACTGGGCTTATTACGAAGTTATGGAAGCGGCCAACACCCACGATTACCGACGTGCTAAAGGCACCTTGCCTGAAACATGGGTACGCATTATCCAAAAAGATGATCGCGTGGCACGTTAAGTATAAAGAGAAAAATCGACACGATATGATTCGTGTCGATTTTTTTGTGCGTGAATGTGTTTTTCTAAAACTCATTCGGACAAATTTTCTCGAAAAGCAAAGCATTCATCTTAAACTTTTTCCGGGGAAAGGAATAGGCCGTTGCGATTCGGCCTCTTTCCTTTCCCAGGACCCCAATCCTTTCCACCCTAACGCTTTTTATATGTGCAAATGACTACGCCATTTGATTCCTATGGGGCTGCGTCGCGGAAGGAGACGTACTGTTTTAGGTAAAAACTTTGTCATCGCAAGGTGAGCGTGAGATATAATTTCTCGGTGGAGCATAACGTCCTCTAGCGCCGGACAATAATCAGGAAAATGCCGAAGGCATTTTTCGTTATAGTGCCGGCCGGAAAGGGAGATGGGGCGCGCGGGGAAGAGGGAAACGCGGCCTTTGCCTCTGAGCCCTTTCCCTCTTCCCCGCGAAAAAGTTTTCGGGTTGTATAAAACCGAATCGAAAAGAGATTTTGTGCGTGAGTATGTATTTTTAAAATTCATTCAGATAATCCTTCTAAGATTCGGAAAAAAGACTTTTGAAAGAATACTTTACTTTTGAAAGAAAAAATTATGACGCACTATTTTATAAAAAAGACATTTTCGTCTAATATTTTTTAACCCCTATCTTCCCCCCCCTCGTTAAATGTGCTACAATAAGCTGAGAGAGTAGTACATAGTAGTAGGTGCGTGTTGTGGCGCCGCGTTTTTTAAGAAAGGAAGTTTTTATGAAAAGGTTCAAACTCTTAGCCCTCGTATTGGCCCTGGTTTGCATCCCTATGTCGGTTTTCGCTCAGCGGAATCTTACTCTTCGCGTCAACGGCAAAGCTGTGGAATCTAAACCTGCCGCTTATATCGAAAAGGATCGCATCATGGTGCCCGTTCGTTTTGTTGGCGAGGCCCTGGATTACCAAGTGTACTGGAACAAAGAGGGGCGGGACATTTTCCTTACGAAAATGAATTTCGATACGAACAAACCGGAAGCGGCCATTTATTTAAAAGCGGATTCGGCAAAAGCGCTACTTATTCAAACGAAAGACGTGGACGCTTTTTACAATGCGACGATCAAAGATACTTTCAAAACGAAAGATGTGGAGGGAATTTTAAAATCCGCAAAATCCGTTCCCTTGGAAGTGAAGCCCGTCATTAGAGAAGATCGCGCTTTTATTCCTCTGCGCGCCGTGGTGGAACTTTTCGATCAAAAAATTAGTTGGGACGGCAAGACGTTTACCGTCAGCATCGACGCCAAAGTCGCCAAGACCGACGAAGAAATCGCCGCCACCTGGCTCTACAATAAATTGCCAGCGGAATATAAAAAAGCGCCCTTTAAACTGATCGAGTCTCTCGATGGTGATCGCGACGCTCTCGCCGCAAAATGGATTTACGCTTACGATTTAATCGAAGACCACCCGGATCACAGGGTCACCGTGGAGCGTTATCGCCTGGATTTAAACAAGGGCATTTTCTTTAAATACGACGCAGCCCACGATCAATGGATCGCCGTAGACAAACTTTAAGTGCAACATCCTCTCCTTCGAGGGGATGTTTTTTTGCGCCAATGTGCCATACCCTAGCGTCATAGTCTGATATTGACAATCTTTGACTATTATTTTATACTACATATACAGAAACCTGGTAAGGAGGGGGATATGGCACGTTTAAGTAATCATATCGAAGATTATATTCGCGGTCTTTTAATGGAAGAAGACGGGCGAATTGAAATAAAGCGGAATGTGTTGGCGGAGCATTTCGGATGCGCCCCCAGCCAAATTAATTATGTTCTCACCACTCGTTTTACGCCGGTGCAAGGTTTTTTCGTCGAATCGCGGCGTGGAGGCGGCGGTTTTATTCGCATTGTCAAGGTGGAACTGAACGACGAAAAGCATTTTTTTGATCTTCTCACAGAAGAGGTGGGGGCGAGCATTACCCAATCCCACGCCAATCGTCTTTTAAAATCGCTCGAAGAGGGCGGTTACATTACCGATCGGGAAGGCCATCTTCTCGCCGTCGCTATGAGCGATCGCGCCCTCGCCGGCGCAGGAGATGAGCGCAACGCCGTTCGGGCGGATATGCTGCAAAATGTCCTGCTCGGTATTTTTTCCTAAGGAGGTGACCTATGCGCTGTGAACATTGCCACGAAAATGAAGCGACCATTACCTTCACTATTATGGAAGACGACAAGACGAAGGAACAACACCTATGCAGTTCCTGTTTTCAATCCCTTATTAAAGAGCAATTTCCGACGGTACAATTGCCGCCTTTGGATATTCAATCGGTGATGCAGGAGCTTTTATCCATGTTTCAAGGAAGTGTGGATTCAAAAGAGGATCGCACTTGCCCTCGATGCCACACGAGCCTTTCCGAGGTTCGAAAGGCGGGCATGTTCGGCTGTGACGAATGTTATAACACGTTTGCCGAAGAACTGGACAAGGTGCTTCTGCGGATTCAGGGCGCAAAGGAACACGTGGGAGAAGGGCCTAAAGCTTTTCGTGACGAACGGGCGCTCAATCAAAAGCAAGCGGAACTGCAAAGAGAATTGGATCGCGCCGTGGCGGAGGAACGCTACGAAGACGCCGCCGTTTTGCGGGATGATTTAAAGGCGTTGGAGGTGACCCATGACGAAGGATGATATTCTCCTTACCTCCAGAATTCGCCTGGCGCGAAATATTAAGGGTTATCCCTATCCCGGCCATATGCGCGATGAGGAGGCGCGGGAACTTACGGAAAAAATCATCGACGTGCTTCATAAGCGCGACGATTTTTGGACGTTTTACCCTTTGGCCGAGGTAAAGCCTTTAAGGAGTCTTTACGATTTGGAAGAAAATCGCATTAGCATGCAGCTAATGAAAAATAAGGATCAGGCGGGGTATTTTATCGGCGAAGGCGGCGAAAGTATTATGGTCATGGAAGAGGATCATTTGCGTATGCAGGATATGCGCAAGGGCTTTTTCCTCGACGAAGAATACGAGCGTATGCGGGAAATTGCACGCGCCGTGGAAGATGAACTTCCCGTTTCCTTCGATAACAAACTGGGCTATTTAACCGCTTGCCCCACCAATGTGGGCACGGGGCTTCGCGCCGGCTGCATGATGCATTTGCCGGCTTTGGATACCCTTGGTATGGAGCGATTGGCGCGGTCCATTGCGCGCATGGGCTTTGTGCTTAGAGGTATGCGGGGCGAAGGCTCTAAAATCGTAGGCCACGTGTACCAAATTTCCAACGAGCGCACTCTGGGTCTCAGCGAAGAAGAATTTTTAAAGCGCGCAAAATCCATTACGGCGGAAGTGGCGGCGCTGGAGCGTATTAAGCGCAAGGAAATGTATTTGGATCACTTAATCGAGCTTGAGGACATGGCGCGGCGCAGTTACGGCGTGCTTCGCAACGCGCGGATTATGAGCTATGAAGAAGCCATGCTCCATTTAAGCCATATGAAACTCGGCATCGAGCTTTCCGTGCTCTCGCCGAAAAAAGATTTCGATTTATACGACTTAATGATTTCCCTTGGAAAAGCACATCTTCAGATGGAAAGGGGCAGCTTTCTCGACGAGAGGAGCAGCAATATTTACCGCGCCAACAAGGTGCGTCAATTAATAAAGGAGGTATTTTAATGGCGATGTTCGGAAAATTTACCGAAAAAAGTCAACGTGCCATGGTCTTTGCCCAGTCGGAGGCCAGGGAACAAGGCCATTCATATATAGGAAGCGAGCATATTTTGCTCGGCATTTTAAAAGAGCCCGGCGGCGCATCGAATATTCTGATGCAGGTTGGCGTCAATTACGAACGGGCGAGAGAGGCCATCGGGGAAATTGTGGCGGCGGAAGATAAGACCGTTACCACCCTGACGTACACCCCGCGGACGAAGAAGATTTTCGAGCTGGCCCTTGAGATCGCCAACGAGCTTGGGCATAATTACATCGGCACGGAACACCTGCTCCTAGCTATTTTAAGGGAAGGCAAGGGCGTGGCGGTCTTGGCGCTTCGTAATTTGGGAATCGACGTGGATATGTTGGAGCGCAGCATTTACGAGGCCATTAAAAAAGTGGACGGCGGCGATGCCCTCGACGGTCTGGAAGAGGAATCGGCTCTCGAAGAATTCGGCTACAACCTTAACGAGCGCGCCGAACAGGGAAAAATCGATCCCGTCATCGGCAGACAGGATGAAATCGAGCGGATTATTCAAGTCCTCGTTCGCCGCACGAAAAATAATCCCGTTCTTATCGGGGAGCCGGGCGTCGGTAAAACAGCCATTGCCGAAGGGCTTGCCCAACGGATTGTAGAAGGGGACGTTCCGGAAATTATTAAGGATAAACAGATCTACACCTTGGACGTGTCCGCTTTAATCGCCGGAGCGAAGTACCGGGGCGACTTTGAAGAGCGTTTAAAGGACGTTATCGCCGAGGTGGAACATCGGGAAGATGTGATTTTGTTTATCGACGAAATCCACGTGGTCATCGGCGCCGGCGGCGCGGAAGGAGCCATGGACGCGTCGAATATTTTAAAGCCTTCCCTCACCAAAGGGGATTTGCAAATTATCGGCGCCACCACCATCGACGAGTACCGCAAACACATTGAAAAGGACACGGCTTTTGAACGTCGGCTCATGCCCATTATGGTGGAAGAGCCTTCGGTAGAGGATGCCGTTCAAATTTTAAAGGGCATTCGGGATAAATACGAAGCCCACCACAATGTGAAAATTACCGACGAAGCGTTGGTAGCGGCTGTGGAACTTTCCCACCGCTACATTAACGATCGCTTCCTGCCGGACAAAGCCATCGACTTAATCGACGAGGCGGCTAGCAAGCTTCGCGTGGAAAATTTCAACAGCCCCAACGCCTTGAAGGAATTGGAAGATAAGTTGAACAAGCTTTCCAAGGAAAAAGAAGAAGCGGTCAATGCGCAAAACTTTGAAGTGGCGGCGAAGCTGCGTGACGAAGAAAAGAATTTACGAGAAGCCCTCGCCGATGAAAAGAAACATTGGGATAAGGAAAAACACGCCCAAAACATGACGGTTTCGGAAGAAGAAATCGCCGACATCGTGAGCAAATGGAGCGGTGTCCCCGTCACCACCATGAACGCCGAAGAAAGCGAGCGATTGGTGCAACTGGAGAGGGATTTGAACGAAGAAGTTATCGGCCAGGCGCAAGCTGTGGAATCGGTGGCGCGAGCCATTAAACGGGCGCGGGTAGGCTTGAAGAGCCCGGACAAACCTATCGGCAGTTTTATTTTCGTAGGCCCCACGGGTGTGGGCAAAACCTATCTCGCCAAAAGCCTTGCCAAGAGCCTTTTCGGCGACGACGACGCCATGATTCGCATCGACATGAGCGAGTACATGGAAAAGCACAGCGTATCGCGACTCGTAGGTTCTCCTCCGGGATATGTTGGTTACGACGAAGGGGGACAGCTTACGGAAGCTGTGCGCAGAAAACCTTATTCCGTCGTCCTCTTCGACGAAATCGAGAAGGCGCACCCGGATGTCTTTAATATGCTCCTGCAAATTTTAGACGACGGGCGATTGACCGACGGCCAAGGAAGAACGGTGGATTTCAAAAATACCGTGCTCATTATGACGAGCAATGTCGGCGCCACCCTTCTTAAAAAGCAAAAAACCATGGGCTTCGGCGCGCCGGATAAGGACGGAGCCAAGGGCTACGATAAAATGGTGGAAACTATTCAGGAAAAATTGAAGGATACTTTCCGCCCGGAATTTTTAAATCGCATCGACGAAATCATCGTGTTTAAGTATTTGGAAAAGGAACAAATCCGCGAAATTGTGAAGCTCATGCTTCGGGATCTTCAAGAGCGTTTGGAAGCGAGCGAGTTTGCCATCGACTTTACGGACGATGTGGTCGACTACATCGGCAAAGAAGGCTTCGACGAAGAATACGGCGCACGCCCCTTGATTCGCTCCATTCGAAAGAATATTGAGGATCGCTTGGCCGATGAAATTTTGTTGGGTCACGTGGCGAAAGAGGACGCCATTCACGTGGATGTAAAAAAAGACGGCCTCGTCTTTACGAGCGACGGGCCGAAAGTGATGACTGCCAATGAAAAGTAGCGGTTACGAATGTAGCGGTTGCGGCTACAAAAGCTCCGGCTATTTCAGCAAATGCCCTAATTGCGGCGAGTGGAACACCTTTCAGGAAGTGGTGGAGGCGAAATCGAAACCGGGGAAACCGCGGGGAAATTCCAAGCCCGCCAAGCGTTTAAAAGACGTTTCCGGCGAGGCGAAGAAGCGGCTGTTAAGCGGCATGGAAGAATTCGATCGGGTCATGGGCGGCGGCATTGTGGAAGACGGGGTGAGCATTCTCGCCGCCAAACCGGGCGCCGGGAAATCCACTCTCCTCTTTCAAATCGCCAATGCCCTGGCGAAGGAAGGTCTTCACGTGCTGTACGCTTCCGGGGAAGAGAGCGAGACGCAGATTAAAATGCGCGCCGAACGGATCGCCGATGCCATTTCCGATAATATTTGGATCTACTCCGGCACGTCCATGGACGATGTGAGCCATTGGATTGAATCGGTAGATGCCGATGTGATTATTCTGGACAGTATCCAGACCTTTACTCTGGATGAATTTACAGCCCGCGCCGGCACGCCCACTCAAACTATGGAGTGCGCTAATCGCCTGGTGGATTTCGCCAAAAGTTCCCAAAAGCCGCGGGTCGTATTTATCGTAGGGCAATTGACGAAACAGGATTCCCTCGCCGGCGTGCGAGCCCTGGAACATTTAGTGGATACGGTGCTCTACATCGACGACGAAATGCAGGAAGAACTTCGTATTTTGCAGGCGACGAAAAACCGCTTCGGCTCCACCGGGGAAATGGGCTTCTTCAAAATGACGGAACGGGGCATGGTCTCCATCGATAACCCCTCCGCCCATTTTATGACCAAGCGGGAAGCGGGAAGCGAAGTGCCGGGAAGCGCCATGTGCATCGTTAGGGAAGGGACGCGGAGCATTATTGTGGAAATCGAAAGTTTGGTGAGCAAAAGCTTTACCCCTTATCCCGAACGCATTAGCGAATGTTTTAGGCGGGAACAACTGGGCGTGTTGCTTTCCATTTTGGAAGAGCGAGGGCGACTTTCCCTTTACGACAAAAATGTCGTCGTCAAGACCACGGGGAATTTGCGATTAAAAGAGGGGGCGTGTAACTTGGCCGCCCTTATGAGCATGGCCTCGGTGCTGAAAAACAAACCTATCGATCGAAATACTCTTTTTATCGGCGATGTAGGCCTTACGGGGGAACTGAAAAACATTCCCGGCATGGAATCCCGTATTAAAGAAGGGGCGCGCATGGGGTTTAAAACCATTTACACGCCGCCGATGAACAAGATAAAAACCGTAGAAGGTGTGGAACTGAGAGAACGACGCCTTCTGGCAGATGTCATTAAAGAAAATTTATAAGAGAGGTATTTATGGACTATTCGGCACAAAATTTTTACGATTATCTCGCAGCAGGCAATGCCACTATGATCGGCGGATTGCTTTACATCATCTGTATTATCGGATGGTGGAAACTATTTGAAAAGGCGGGGTATGCAGGTATCCTATCCATTATTCCCGTGGTGAACCTCTTCGTCCTTTCGAAGATAGCCTACGGAAGTTATCCTTACGGGCTGCTCATCTTCATTCCCATCGTAAATGCAATCTACGGGCTGGCGTTGAGTTATCAAATTATGCGTCGCTTCGATTGCGGCGTGGGGCTTTCCATTCTCGGGGCATTTTTCCCCGTCCTCGCTCTTGTTCCCGCTTTTGGCGACAATCGGTACTTAGGGCCGAAACATTAAACGAGCGACACTTCGGTGTCGTTTTTTTAATGAACGGAATGGCAATAGATGACAAACTTTCACAAGAAACGCATCGGGTAGGATTTGAGGGAAAGGTGGTTTCATTTATACGATCATCTATAGAAAATAATAATATCGTTTTCATAAACGAAAAATAAATCAATAGAACACGGCATTCTTTTCGGGTATGTATAAAACAATGTAAGACCCGTTGAAAAGAAAAAAGGAGTTAACGATGAAACTTTCGAAATTAATAAAGCTCTCCACCCTTTCCACTTTTACGCTTATGGGCGGCGGTTGCTGCGGCGTTCCCTCCGAAGCGAAGCCTCACAGCGAGCTTTCGGCGGAAGAAGCGGCTATGAATTTGGTGCGCGATGTGGTCAGCGGCGGCTACGATCTGATGTCAACCGAAGAGATTAAAAAGCGATTAGACGCAGGGGAAGACATGGTCATCATCGATACCATGCCCGAAGATTCATACCGAAAAAATCACATTCCCGGCGCCATCAGTGCCGTTCTTCCGGGAAAAATGGAAGAGGTGGATACGGAACGCCGCGCGGCATTTGTAAAGGCTCTCGGCGACGATAAAAACAAGCCCGTCGTCATTTATTGCGGACGCGTAAGCTGTTACCGCTCCCATGTGGGCGCGTTAATCGCCAAAGAAGAGGGATTTACGAATGTGTTGCGCCATCCCGGCGGAATCGACGCTTGGCTCGAAGCGGGCTATCAAGCTGAAAGTAAATAAGGATACGGTATCTCTTATTTTTAAAAAATAAAAGTATGGGAAATCGATTTACAAGTAAGGTATGAAATGATAAGATAAAATAAATACAAGGAGGTATTTTATGAAATTAGGAAAACTTTTTGCCGTTACCGCTCTATCCGCTCTTTTATTAGTAGGTTGCGGTGGCGCAGGTAACAAACAAGCTTCCAACCAAGCTTCCAACGATGGTGCAGATGCTCCGAAGGTCGAAATGAAAGATCTTCCCGGAACGTCCAGAGACGGTAGCGAAGTTGAAATCGAAATGGCATCTATGAAACTTGTCAAAGCTGTTGAAGAAGGCAAGTACAAGTTGATCAGCACCGAAGACTTGAAAAAGAAAGTCGATGCAAAAGAAGACATGATCATCGTCGATACCATGCCTGCAAAATCTTACGACAAGAACCACATCCCCGGCGCTGTTAATGCTGAACTTCCTGTTACCATGGAAGAAGTAACGCCGGAACAAAAAGAAGCTTTTATTAAAGCACTCGGCACCGACAAAAACAAAGAAATCATTCTTTACTGCGGTTTCGTAGGTTGCGAACGCTCCCACGTCGGCGCAATGATCGCTAAAGAAGCAGGCTTCACCAACGTTATCCGTCATCCCGGCGGAATCGGCGCTTGGATGGAAGCACAATTCCCCGTTGAAGCAGCAAAATAAGAGATTAAAAAAGGAGTCGATGAAAATCGGCTCTTTTTTAATGAGGAATATATTTTTTAAAATTCGTTCGGATAGTTTTTCTCTTTAAAAAACAAATTATTCATTCAAAAATCTTTCTCTGAATCTTAGGAGGAGGGAATAGGGCGCCCGGATTCGCATCTTTCCCTCCTCCTAAAACCTCCTTTCTTTCCACCCTAACGCTTTTTAGCAGTGCGAAGCCCTAACGGGCTTCGATTGTATTGGGCTTCGTCGCGGAAGGAGACGTTCTGTTTTAGGTAAAAACTTTGCCGTCGCAAGGTGAGCGT
>NZ_KQ960181.1:148236-223726 GCF_001553115.1 Aedoeadaptatus coxii | reverse complement strand
CGCGACATGGTTTTCGGGTTGTATGAAACCGAATCAAAAAAAGTTTTTACACTAAAGTCGTTTTTATTTTTCTAAATCAAAAAGCTCTTTTTAGACGCTACATCTAAAAAGAGCTTTCTTTTCTTACCCAATGTTCTTCTCGTGCTTGTTCTGTAAAGGGTTTGTTTTCTTTCAGTTCGAATTCTTTCTCTAAAGATGGAATTCTCGTGTCGCCTCCCGTGTAGATGGCCACGCGGGTAAGGTATGCTTCTGTAATGCAATGCCAAAGGCTTTTTACGACGCCGGCGCCGCCGACGAGGTACACTTTTTTATCGGGAAATTGTGCCGTCAGCCGTTTCAGTTCGTCTTCGTTTTGGAAGTAGTGAACGTGGGGCGCGGGCTTTTTCTTTTGCCTCGTCATAACGAATGTTTCCCGGTGAGGCAGGGCGCCTATCGCTTCAAATGTTTTTCGCCCCATGACGAGGACATGGCCTTGGGTGCGTTCTTTAAATCGCTTTAAATCTTCCGGGATAAAGAGGATTTGCTCGCCGTCTTTTGCAATGGCGTTGTCTAAATCGACGAGGAGTAAAAGGATCATCGAATGGTTTGGATATCGGCGCTGCGTTCCGCCGGATGGTGGAGAATCAGCGCTTCCCGTGCGCGGTTGGGGGTTTCCGAGAAGATGGTAAGGCTGCCTTCTGTTGCGTCGTGGCGAAGCAGATTGTTTTCGACGAGCTCTTTGCGCAAGCCCGTTACCACGAGGTCGAAGACGTCGATGCGGTGAAGTTCCCGTTTTAAGTTTTCTTCCAGGAATTTCTCCATAGCGTCCGATTGGGTGGAAAGTTTGGAATCGACGACGAGAACGGTGTCGAAGTTTTTATCTTTCAGTTCATCCAAATGGGCGGCGAGGGTCGTGTAAAAGTCGGCGTCCAATGTGTGGCCGCTTCGAAAGCTTTCTCTATCCAGGGTCATTTCCACGGCGGTAAGGGATCCGTCCACGGCGTCGAAGGCTGCGCGAAAATCGTTGGCTTTAAATTGATTTTCCGTTCCGATGACGAGAGCCGCTTTGGTTTTGCTCACACGCTTGACTTCTTCCGCCGCAAATTTCGGCAGATCGAAGTCTTCCAGAGGTTGGAAACTGCGGTTGCCGTAAAGTTCGGGGGCGACGATGGAATATTTCGCCGTTTCCGTCTTCACGCGCTGCGCCAGTTCCAGCCAGTAGTGATCGTCGCGCAAGAGATCGACGACGATAAGTTGTTCTTTCGGGAAGTAATTGCGCAGGACGGGGATCACTTCGAATCCCAAGGTTTTCGTCGTAAAGTATACTAAAGGTTGTTCCTGTTTTTTGGCGAAAAGGGGAATGGGATTGCGGGTTTTGTTTCCGATTTTTTTCTCGTAATCGATGCGCATGCGGTCGTTCACGCCGTTGTGTTTCGTCTTCGGCTGAAAACCGCTGCGTTCAAAAAAGCCGCGAGCGGAAAGAGGCCCCGACGCCGAAAGGACATCGCCTTTTTCCATGCGGGCTTCCAGGAAACGGAGCATTTGAAGGCCCAAGCCTTGGCGGCGCTTGTTGTAATCGACGAGGATTTCGTGAATGTGAATGTTCTTTTCCTTTTTCGACGTTACCAATGCGCCGACGAGTTTGTCGTCGTCGTAAAGTCCGTAAATGGTTTTGTCTTGATCCAGGGTTATGCGTTCGTCATCGAAAAGCTCATTGTAGGGAGCGTAGAGAATGTGCTGACGCAGACGAATAGCCTCGTCGTGCTTCGGCGTGCCGTATTCAATGGCGTTCATGTAAATGGTCATGTCTTCCTCCAAAAAAATACAGAGGCGAACCTCTGTATTACTAGATTTCTGTCGCCGTATGGCCGATTTCCGAGAAGTGGTATTCCCAGTGAGTGTTGATAAGGTACTCTTTCAACTCGTCGATTTTGTGTGCTCGGAAAAGATCGGTAATATGCGAGTGTTGCTTATTAGTTTCCATTAAGAGCTGTTGAAGTTCTTTGTTTTCTCCTACATCCAAACCTTGACGAATAAAGCGGCGTTGTAGGCGATCGATGGTATCGATAAGCGTTTCGTTATTGGATTTTTCGATGTAGGTTTCGTGGAATCTCTCTTGAAGATCGAAGTACTCGTCGAATTGGAAGCGATTAATATGGAAGTTCATAAGTTCCGTTAAATCGTCCATGGAGTTTAAATCTTCTGCAGTTAAATTTTCGATGGCGAGCTCGGCGGCGAGGGCATCGAGGGGTGCGAGAATACGATAGATGTCTTTGCCTTCTTCTTTTGTGAGGGGCTTTACGCGAAAACCTCTTCGCGGTGCCGAATCTAAGAAGCCGTCGGCGGCTAATTGGATAAGTGCTTCGCGCACGGGGGTACGGGAAATGTTTAGTTGTTGGCAAATATCTTGTTCATTTACTTTTTCATTGGAATTTAGTTTGCCGAGGCGAATTTGTTCGGCGATGAAATTATACACATGATCCTTTAGTGATAAGAATTCCATAGTGTCCTCCTTTATACGATATCCTTTTTTTAATCATAACATTAGGAAAAAAACCTGTCTACAATTTTCACTGCCGTACACAATATTTATTTGGAAAAGAATAAAATTTTTAATCATATCGAAAATCTCAATAGTGAAAGGCGTTCAATCTCCTTTGGCTATGGTATAATGTGACTTTAAGGGGGATGGAATGGAGAAAGAATACATTCAACTAAATGGAAAACAGATTGCCCTCGTGGACACGAAGGTCGGCGAGGACATTGTCTTTGTCTTACACGGTTGGGGCGCCATGATCGAATCGATTATGCCCATCGTCAATGTGCTGAAAGATAAATACCGCGTCATCGCCTACGACGCTTACGGCCACGGCGACAGCGACGCGCCCGATGAGGTCATCGGCGGGGAAGAGTATATGCAGCTTTTGCATGCACTCTACGATTATTTCGGCGTAGAATCAGCTCACTGCGTCGGCCATTCTTTCGGCGGCAAAACCCTTACGCTGTTCGCTTCTCGCTATCCCGAAAAGGTGAAAAGGCTCGTGCTTATCGATGCCAGCGGCGTCAAGCCCAAGCGAAAATTTTCTTATTATGTAAAGGTGTATTCTTTTAAGCTTATGAAATTCCTTTACCGCGCCGCTTTTTTCTGGAAAGACAGGGAAGAAGCGATGAAGAGCTTTTACCGAAGCCACGGAAGCGACGATTACCGAGCAGCCGACGGCATTATGCGCAAGGTCTTCGTCAAGGTGGTCAACGAAAATACGGAAGATGTCTTTAAGAAGATTAAGGCGGAGACGCTTTTGATTTGGGGAGACAAAGACGACGCCACGCCCCTTTACATGGCGGAAGTTTTTGAGAAAAAGATCCCCGGTGCGGGCCTCGTCGTCTTGGAAGGCGGACACTACAGCTACTTAGATGCATTCGGCCAATTCAGCGCCGTGTTGCGTTCGTTTTTATAAGGAGAGATTATGGATCAATTCGTTTCCTTTTGGGTTTTTATCGTCATTTATTTTTTGCTCAGCGTAGCCCTTTATAAACTTTTTAATCGGCGAGCCTTGTATCCCCTCCACATGCTTCAATTGGAAGGATATGACGAAGGGGAATACAAGGCGTGGATTCGCGCCAATCGCGACAAAATTGTAAGCTTGCACTACGGGCCTACCTCGGAAAAAACGCCCCTGGTCATGACCGACCGCGCCAAGCGTTTATACAAGGTGCATCGCCAATTAAACGGCCTTTTGCTCGCCCTTATTTTGATTATATCCGTCGCCTTGTACGGCAAATCGCCCTATCTTTCCATGGTCGTATTTGCCGTTTTATGTTCCGTCGTTCATTTTTATCAATACGCGGTGTTGATTTATGCCAATCGCATTAATTATCCGAGAGAGATGGAGATTAATCACGGCTTTTTCGTGCAGGCGCAAAATAAAGTGCGGGATTTAAAGAAACAGGGTCTGCAAGTCGTGGGCATTACGGGAAGTTTCGGCAAGACGTCGACGAAATTTATTACCTCCACGGTGTTGGAAGAGGGCTTCCGCGTCCAAAACACGCCGTCGTCTTACAACACGCCCATGGGGCTTTCCAAAGTCATCAATAATGAATTGGACGAGCAGGACGAAATCTTCCTCGCGGAATTAGGCGCGAAAGTGCCCGGGGAAATTGCGGAAGTGGCGGAACTCGTACAGCCGTCCATCGGTATTATTACCGCCATCGGCCCCACTCATATGCATCTGTTTAAAACCATCGAAAACATTCAAAAGACAAAGTATGAATTAATCGAAGCCTTGGCGGAAAACGACGTGGCCATATTCAACTACGACAATGATTACGTAAAGCCCTTGGCGGATAAAACGACGCAACGCACCATTCGCTACGGCATGGAAAACATCGACAAGCTCGACGTTTACGCCAAAGATATTGCCGTGCACGAACGGGGAAGTTCCTTTACCCTCGGTTTTAAAGAGGGCGGGGAAGTGCACGCCGAGACGAAGCTTCTCGGAAAGCACAATATTTCCAATCTCCTCGCCGCCGCATCCGTAGCCTATGTATTGGGCATGGCGCCTGAGGTGATTGCAAGAGGCATTCAAAAAGTGGAGCCTGTGGAACACCGGTTGAATATCGTCGACGGCGGCACGGGCATCATCGTTATCGACGACGCTTTTAACTCCAATCCCGTCGGTGCGCGGGCGGCGTTGGATGTGCTTAAAGCTTTTGAAAAGGGCAAAAAAATTATCGTCACTCCGGGAATGGTGGAACTGGGCGATATGGAAGAAGAGGAAAATTACAAACTCGGCAAAGAAATCGCCGAGGTTGCGGACTATGCCATTCTCGTCGGGCCGAAGCGCACGGCGCCCATTCAAAAGGGCTTGAAGGAAGCAGGCTTTGACGGCGACAAGATGATCGTCGCTAAAAATCTAGACGAGGCAACGGCTTCTTTAGGAAAGATTGCCGTTCCCGGCGACGTCGTGCTTTTCGAAAACGATCTGCCGGACAGTTACGACGAAGGTTAAATGTGGGAGCGAACAGCGGGTTCGCTCCTTTCTTTTTGACGGAATCGTGAGATAATAGAAAAGAATATGTTAAAATAAACAACGACTAATAATCTGGGAGGATGAATATGAAAACAATAGCTGTATTTTTCGGCGGACGGAGTGTGGAACACGAAGTAAGCGTCATTACCGGTATGCAAGTCATTGAAAACTTAGATAAAACAAAATATGTGGCTGTACCGGTGTATGTAACAAAAGAGGGCCGTTTTTTAGGCGGGGAAAGTTTGAAAAACTTCAAGACCTTTAAATCCGGCGATTTTTCCGGCACGTTTGACGTCTATTTTAAAACCGATATGCACGACCGCAAGCTTTATTACACGACGGAAGAAAAGGGCGGCCTCTTTTCCAAAGGCGGCGAAAAAGAAGTGGTATATGCCGATGTGGACATGGTCTTTACCGCCCTTCACGGCACATTCGGTGAGGACGGATCCATTCAAGGTTATTTCGATACGCTGAACATTCCCTATATCGGCTGCTCTACCTTGTCTGCCGCCGTCGGCATGGATAAAAAGACGATGAAAGACGTCTTCCGCTCCCACGGTATTCCCGTAATGAACGGGGAATCTTTTTATCGCAGAGAATGGAGAGAAGATAAGGACAAAGTCAAGGCGGCCATCGAAAAAATCGGCTATCCCGTCTTCGTGAAACCTGCCAACTTAGGATCGTCTATCGGCATCAGCAAAGTAAAAGATCCCTCGGAGCTGGACGAGGCCATGGATCTTGCATGCCAATACGACCGCAAGATTTTAGTGGAAGAGGCGGCGGAAAATCCGCGGGAAATTAACTGTGCGGTCTTAGGCTATGCAGGGGATGTGATGACATCCGCTCTGGAAGAACCTCTCGGCTGGAAAGATCTTTTAAGCTTCGAAGATAAATACGTGAGCGGCAACAAAAAAACCGGCGGCTCCAAAGAAGGCAACGCCCGTAACTGCCCTGCCAATGTGGAAGAGGGCTTAAAGAAAGAAATCGAAGAGCTGGCGAAAAAAGCTTTCACCGCCATCGACGCCTGCGGCACGGCTCGCATCGATTTTCTCGTCAACGAAAAGGGTACCTTTGTTAATGAAATCAATACCTTGCCGGGTTCCATGGGCTTTTACCTTTGGGAACCTCTCGGCATTCCCTTCGGCGAACTTCTCGATCGCGTCATCGCATACGGGGAAATTCGCGCCGGCGAACGGGGAGAAAATATGTACAGCTACGAATCCAATTTATTTTCCAAGACGGGGTACGGCAGCAAACTATAGAAAGATGAAGGAGGTCGCATGACCATACGCGAACGTGTGTTAGAGACAATTGAAAAAAAGGGTCCCCTTTCCGAGCGAACGCTTTTTAAAGCGCTTCAGGTGAACGGCAATTTACAGAAGGAAATGAAGGCGCTTTTAAGGGATATGGTAAAAGAGGGAAGCCTCTACCGCGACGAGGAAAGTCGCTACCATTCCAGCGAGCAAGAGGGGCTTATGGTGGGTCGTTTACAGGGGAATGAAAAGGGCTTCGGCTTTTTCGTCGCCGATGATGAGGATCAGGACGATCTTTACATTCACCGCACCAAGATCAATTCCGCCATGCACAACGATCGCGTGCTCGTAAAAGGCATTGAATCTAAAGATCCGTCGAAAGGCGATGAAGGCCGCGTGGTGACGGTTTTGGACAGAAGCAATGAGCGGGTCGTCGGCGTCTACGACGATGCGGGAAAATTCGGCTTCGTCATGCCCGACGAAAAAAAGATCTCCGACGATATCTTTATCCCCAGTCGCTGGAAAAACGGCGCGAAATCCGGGCAGAAAGTGGTCGTGGACATCGAACGATTCCCTTCCGACGACAAAAAGGCGGAGGGAAAGATTGTCGAAATTTTAGGCTATCCCGACGAAAAGGGCGTAGATATTTTAAGCATCGCCTACGCCATGGGGCTGGATCTGGAGTTTCCGAAAGAGGTTCTCGACGAGGCGCACCGCGTGCCGCAGGAAGTGCCCAAGGAAGCTATTGAAAAGCGGGAAGATTTCCGCTCCGCCCCGACCTTTACCATTGACGGCGCCGACAGCAAAGATTTCGACGACGCCCTCAGCGTGGAAAAACTCCCCAACGGCCACTATCGCATCGGCATTCATATCGCCGATGTGGCGGAGTATGTGAAGGCGGGAAGCGCCCTGGACAAAGAGGCCTATCACAGAGGCAATAGTGTCTATTTAATTAATAAAGTACTCCCCATGCTTCCCGAGGAACTTTCAAACGGCATCTGCTCCTTAAACGAAGGGGTGGATCGCCTTTGTTTAAGTGTCATCGTGGAGCTGGACGACAAGGGAAAAGTCTACAACCA
Organism: Aedoeadaptatus coxii; assembly: GCF_001553115.1. Lineage (GTDB taxonomy): Bacteria > Bacillota > Clostridia > Tissierellales > Peptoniphilaceae > Aedoeadaptatus > Aedoeadaptatus coxii. The sequence continues at coordinate 216,385 of NZ_KQ960181.1, read as the reverse complement.
CACCATTACCGAAACGGTGATTAACAGCGATCGACGATTGATTTATTCCAATGTAAGCGACTTTTTAGAAGGGCTTCGCACCGACGATTCCTTAAAGGATTTGACGGAAGAGCTTACAATTTTAAACACCATCGCCAAAAATCGAAAGAAGATGCGGGATCGCCGAGGCAATATCGACTTTTCCTTTAAAGAGCCCTCTATCGAACTGGACGATAAAGGCCACCCGATTAACATTACCGTGTCCGATCAGCGGGAAGCCAATCAGTTAATCGAAGAGTTTATGCTCCTCGCCAACGAATTGGTAAGCGAAACTTATTCCAAGAAAAAGCTTCCCTTCCTTTATCGCGTCCACGAAGAGCCTACGGCGGAAAAATTAGAGCTTTTAAATTCCGTCATTCGTCCCTTCGGCTATCGCATCGATCTTACAAAGGATATTACGCCGAAAGACATTCAGAAGCTCACGGAACAAGTAGAGGGTAAAGACGAGGAAAGTTTAATACAGACTATGGTGCTGAGGAGTATGCAAAAGGCACGCTACAGCGACGAGCGCTATATGCACTTTGGCCTGGCGGCGGAATACTACTCCCACTTTACCTCGCCCATTCGTCGCTACGCCGACCTTACCATTCACCGTGTCATTAAAGAAGATCTACATCACGAGCTGAATCAGCGTTTAATCGACGAGTACAAATCCACTTTCGGCGACATTGCCGATCACATTTCCGCCACGGAAAAAGCCGCACAGGAAGCGGAACGGAAAGTAGTGGATGTGAAAATGGCTCAGTATATGTACGATCACATCGGCGAGCATTACGACGCCAAAGTATCGGGGATTACCTCCTTCGGCATTTTCTGCGAACTGGACAATACAGTGGAAGGCCTTGTAGGCTACGCTTCGATGGATGAATTTTATCGTTTCGACGAGGAAAATTACGTGGCCATCGGCGAAAAGACACAAAACACCATTCACATGGGCGATCCTGTGCGCATCGTCGTCGTCGGCGCCGATCCGATTTTGGGGCGCATCGATTTTCAAATGGAGGGTGAGGATCATCGCAAAAAATAAAAAGACAAATCCGGGAACCTTGGCGACCAATCGCAAGGCGCGCCACGAGTATTTTATCGAGGAAACCTACGAGGCGGGGATCGTCTTAAAGGGAACGGAAGTAAAGAGTATGCGTCAGGGAAGCGTGAACTTAAAAGAAGCTTACTGCTCTATCGAGGGCGGCGAGCTTTTTATCGAGGGCATGCACATTTCGCCCTATGAGCAGGGGAATCGCTTCAACACCGATCCTCTGCGCAAACGCAAGCTTTTAATGCACAAGCGGGAGATTTTAAAACTGCAAAAAGCCCGGGATCAGGAAGGCTACACCATCGTGCCCTTAAGCGTCTATTTAAGTCGGGGTCGGGTGAAGCTCTCCATCGCCGAGGCGAAAGGTAAAAAACTTCACGACAAGCGAGAAACTATTAAAAAGCGCGACATCGAACGGGATTTAAAACGCTACGTAGACCGCTAATGTTTAGTTTTCATGTTTTCGGCTATATATACTGTATAGAAATAATGTAAAAAAGCTGAAAGGATGACATATGAAAAAAATCGGTTTAATCGTAGGATCGCTGCGCAAGGAATCGTGGAATCGAAAAGTGGCACAAGTGGTGAAAGGGATGTTCCCCGAAGGCTACGACGTAGATTTCATTGAAATCGGCGATCTTCCCTTATACAACGAAGATTTCGAAGCGCCGGGCATGGAGCCTGCAAGCTACGCCCCCTTTAGAAAACAGGTGGAAGCGTCGGATGGTTTCATCTTTTTCACTCCGGAATACAACCGCTCGGTTCCTCCGGCGATTAAAAATGCCATCGACGTCGCCAGCCGACCCTACGGCCAAAGTAAGTGGGGCGGAAAACCGGCAGCTGTGGCCAGCGCCTCTATCGGAACATCCGGCGGAATGGAAGGAAACATGGCTCTGCGCCAAAACTTCATCTTTACCGATTTAATTCCTCTTCAACAGCCGGAAGTGTATCTCGCCGGCGTGGCAAATTTATTCGACGAGGATGGGGAAATGGTAGAGGATACAAAGGCGTTCCTTCAAAAGTTTGTCGACGCATTTGTCCGTCACGTGGAACGATTCTAAAAACGAGCCTGCATCAGCGGGCTTTTTTTACGTTTCCTGTAAAAAAGAAAATTAAAAATAGTAGTCAAAGATAGTCAAAAAAAGCTTGCAATTCGTCGGTGAGCTGGTATAATAAAAATAAGGTCAAAGAAAGTCAACAGGTTGAGGTGATGTATGGAATACAAAGATTATTATAAAGTTTTGGGCGTCGATAAAAGTGCCGACGGCAAAACGATTAAAAAAGCCTATCGAAAATTAGCAAAGCAATATCACCCGGACCTACACCCGGACGATAAGAAGGCTCAAGAAAAATTTAAAGAAATAAACGAAGCCTACGAAGTTCTTTCCGATCCGGAAAAACGCAAGACCTACGACACATTCGGAAGCAGCGGAAACTTTACAGGCGGCATGAACTTCGATCCGTCGCAATACGGCTATTCCTATACCACAGGAGGCGGCGACTTTAGCGATTTCTTCGATATGTTTTTCGGCGGCGGCGCAACATCTGCCGGCGGAAGCAGTAAGAGGAGAAGCCGAAGCTTTAATATGTCCGATATTTTCGGCGGTTTCAGCGGCGGCGCAACGTCGGGCGGAGGGCGACGCAACCCCCGAACGCAATACAATACCGATCTCACCGTTTCCCTCCGAGATGCCTTTAAGGGCGTCGATCGAAAGGTAAGCCTGACGATCAACGGCCAAGCGGTAGATGTCCTCGTAAAAGTACCTGCCGGTATTACGGAAGGCAAGAAAGTAAAAGTTCGAGGCGATAAATTCGGCGTGGACGGAGATATTCTCTTTAAGATCCACATTAATCTTCCGAAGGGAACGACCATGGACGGGCTGGACCTTACCGTTCAAAAAGATATATATCCCTGGGAAGCTTATTTCGGCGATCGCGTCGAGGTCGATCTTCCCGCAGGTAAACTTAGGGTCAAGGTACCGGAAAAGACGAAGGGCGGCTCCAAGCTGCGCTTAGCTAAAAAAGGTTTTAAAGATTTAAAGAAACACGAAGGCGATGCCTACATTCAATTTAACATTATCAATCCCACGTCTTTAAGCGCGGAAGAAGAAGCGCAATACAAGGCCATGGGTGAAAAATACAAACACTAATAAAAAAATAAATCAGGTTTAGAAGAAAGGAGTGCCTATGAAAATCGATCAATTTACTCAAAAAAGCATGGCCGCTTTAGAAACGGCTCAACGATTGGCACAAGAATATGGGAATCCGGAAGTGGACGTGCTCCACTTAAACAAAGCCCTCTTATCGGATAATGAAGGGCTTATTCCCAAAGTATTAAACTATATGGGCGTGGATCCCCGCGATGTGGAAAACGCAGTGGATCGGGAAATCAATCGTCTCTCCCGCCAAACGGGAGCGGATCCGAGAATGTCCTCGGCCATGAACGGCGTCTTAACCGACGCGCTTAAAGAAGCGAAACGCCTCGGCGACAGCTACGTCAGCGTGGAACACCTTTATCTCGCCATGATTAAAGGCGACGGCGTCAACAACAAGCGCATTTTAAAAGAATTCCATATCGACGAAAAAAGCTTTATGGGCGCTTTAAAAGAAATTCGCGGCAATCAAAAAGTCACCAGCGACAATCCGGAAGACACCTACGAAGCCCTTACGAAATACGGCAGAGACTTAACCGCCGATGCTGCCGCAGGGAAAATGGACCCGGTCATCGGCCGTGACGGGGAAGTGCGTCACGTCATTCGTATTTTAAGTCGCCGCACAAAAAACAACCCGGTGTTAATCGGCGAACCGGGCGTCGGGAAAACCGCTATCGTAGAAGGTTTGGCCCAACGTATTATTGCAGGCGATGTGCCCGACGGACTTAAAAACAAAACCGTCTTCTCCCTGGACATGGGCGCCCTCATCGCCGGCGCTAAATACCGCGGCGAATTTGAAGAACGTCTAAAAGCTGTTTTGAACGAAGTCAAAAGTTCCGACGGCGAAATCATTATGTTTATCGACGAAATTCACAACATCGTCGGCGCCGGAAAGAGCGAAGGTGCTATGGATGCGGGCAACCTCTTAAAGCCCATGCTGGCGAGAGGGGAACTGCGCACCATCGGTGCCACCACCTTGGATGAATACCGTAAATACATCGAAAAAGATCCGGCACTGGAACGTCGTTTCCAAAAAGTTCAAGTAGATGAACCTACGGTAGAAGACACCATTTCCATTTTAAGAGGGTTAAAGGAAAAATACGAAATCTACCACGGCATCCGCATTTCCGACGGCGCCGTCATTCAAGCGGCGGTTTTAAGCGATCGCTACATTACCGATCGTTTCCTGCCCGACAAGGCCATCGACTTAATGGATGAAGCCTGCGCCATGGTGCGGACGGAAATTGAATCCATGCCTACGGAAATCGACGAAATCAGACGGCGCATCCTTCAACTTGAAATCGAAAGGGAAGCACTTAAAAAAGAAACCGACGACGCGTCGAAAAAACGCCTCGAAACCTTAGAAGGAGAACTGGCGGAAGAAAAGGCGCGCTACGATGCCCTTATCGCCCGTTGGGAATCGGAAAAGAAAGAGCTGGAAGGGGAAAAGAATTTAAAAGAAGCCATCGATCGCGTACGTCACGAAATCGAAGAGGCCGAAAGAAAATACGATCTGGAAAAACTTTCCGCTCTGAAATACGGTAAACTCCCCGAATTGGAAGAAAAGCTTAAACGGGAACAAGAAAAGGAAAAAGGCGAAGGCAAGCTTATAAAAGAAGAAGTTACCGAAGAAGAAATCGCCGCCGTCGTCAGCAAATGGACGGGCATTCCCGTTACGAAACTCGCCGAAACGGAAAGAGAAAAACTTCTCCATTTAGACGACATCCTGAAAAAACGCGTTATTGGACAAGACGAAGCCACCCAAGCCGTATCCGATGCCGTGCTCCGGGCAAGGGCAGGGTTGAAAGCGGAAAATCGCCCCATCGGCAGCTTTATCTTCTTAGGACCCACCGGCGTCGGCAAGACGGAAACGGCAAAAGCTTTAACCGAAGCCCTCTTCGATGACGAACGGAACATGATTCGTATCGACATGAGCGAATACATGGAAAAACACAGCGTCTCCCGTCTCGTAGGTTCTCCTCCGGGATATGTAGGGTACGATGAAGGCGGCCAATTAACAGAAGCCGTCAGGAGAAAACCCTACTCCGTCATCCTCTTCGACGAAATCGAAAAAGCTCACCCCGACGTATTCAATATTTTATTGCAAGTATTGGACGACGGTCGCTTAACCGATAATCAAGGCCGTACGGTAGATTTTAAAAATACCGTCATCATTATGACCTCCAACATCGGATCCCAAGACCTTATCGAAGGTATGGGAAGCGACGGCACCATAACCGATGAAGCACGGAAAGATGTTTCCGATCAATTAAAGGCGCACTTCCGCCCGGAATTCTTAAATCGTGTGGACGAAATTGTACTCTTCACCCCCTTACAAAAAGATGAAATCAAACGCATCATCGACGTATCCGTGGCTGAAATTTCCATGCGCTTGGAAGAACGCAACATTACCATCGCCTTAACGGACAAAGCGAAAGATCAAATTCTCGAAGAAGCTTACACCGTGCAATACGGTGCAAGACCTGTCAAACGCTATATCCAAAACCATATCGAAACCAAACTTTCCCGCGCCCTTATTGCGGGAACAATTATGGACGGCGACCACGTCACGGTCGATTACGACGGCGAAGATTACACTTTTAATAAATAAAGCTCATACGCACAGGTATTTAATAGCTTGTGCGTATTTTCTTTCTACATAGGGTACATGTAAATCAAAGTTCGAGAGTAAGGCATAGGGATAAATTAATAAGGGAGACGAATGATGAAAGTATTGGAATTCTTACAAAAGGCCAAAGTATTTTACGCCGCCACTACCGACGGAGAGTGCGGTCGTGTACGACCTATTGGATTTGTCATGGATTACGAGGGCAAACTCGCATTCTACACGGACACGCGCAAGGAAATGTACAAACAACTTTCCGACCACCCGAAAATGGAAATTTGTGCCATAGACGAGAAGATGAATACCCTCCGTTTGAAGGGAGAAGCCAAGTTTATTACGTCGAAGGAATCTAAACGGGCAGCATTAGAAGCACTTCCCATGCTGAAAAAAGTGGGCTATACAGAAGACGACGATGTATTTGAAATCTACACTATCGACAATGCAACTGTATCCCTAAAAACCATGATGGGAAAAGAACTGGAGATCGAGTTTTAAATTAAAACTTCATATTATCGAGGATGCTCTCTTTCAAATCTTGAAAGAGAGCATTTGTTTTTGGATCAAGATTCAATGGGCAATCATAAAAGCACGAAGAAATGAAAAATAAATCGATAAAAGGCTTGTAAGCTGACGAAGGATCTGTTAAGGTATAAAAGTTGCCTACGAGAGATCGTCGAAAAGTGAAAAGTTTTAAACTTTCACGTTTTTTCTTTGAGAAACGGCGAAGTTCTCTTGATTTTAGGTATTTTTTAAGTTATAATACTTGAGTATGCGTAAGACATGCGTTGACACAATAGGTGGCTTTGAAACAGGCGCAAAGATGTGTTCGCATCGGAGGCTTGCGGAAAAGGGAATTATTGTTTAGTAATGTCCAATCTGGAATTGGGCGACGGAACGCCCATATTTTTTATGGGGTGGAGAAAACACCCGGATCGGTTGATCGGCGTTCTTTCCCTTAATTTGAGGAAAATGCAATAGGAGGGACTTAATGTCTGCAAATGTAAAACAAAAAATCAGAATTCGTTTGAAAGCTTATGACCACGAGCTCTTAGACAGCTCCGCACAAAGAATTGTCGAAGCGACAAAAGCCAGCGGCGCTGACGTATCGGGTCCGGTACCCCTTCCCACGGAAAAAGAAATCATCACCATTCTTCGTTCCGTACACAAACATAAGGATAGCCGGGAACAATTCGAACAAAGAACGCACAAGCGTCTTATCGACATCATGAACCCGAACCAAAAGACGGTGGATTCTTTAATGAAACTCAATCTGCCCGCAGGCGTAGATATCGAGATAAAACTGTAAGCTGTCGGACTATATGATTGCCAGGCAATCCGCTGTAATGGAGGTATTTTATGAAATATGCATTAGGTAAAAAGGTCGGCATGACCCAAATCTTTACCGAAGAAGGGGCGCAAGTTCCCGTTACGGTTATCGCAGTGGAACCGCAAGTTGTCGTTCAACGTAAAACCGTTGAAATCGACGGCTACAATGCGATTCAAGTTGCAACCGGTGCCGTAAAAGAAAAACGCGTTAACAAACCGTTAAAGGGCCACTACGATAAAGCCGGCGTGGCATTTAAGAAAGTTCTTCGTGAATTCCCCTTAGCTGAGGGCGAAGAATACAATGTCGGCGACGAACTTAAAGTCGACATCTTCGAAGTAGGCGACAAGGTCGACGTTACCGGCACCAGCAAAGGTAAAGGTACGGCAGGTCTTATTAAACGCCACAACTTCGGCCGCGGTCGCGAAACCCACGGTTCCAAATTCCACAGAATGCCCGGTGGTATGGGTGCTGCATCCTTCCCCGGCCGCGTATGGAAAGGTCACCGCATGATGGGTCGCATGGGTAATGAACGCGTTACCGTTCAAAACCTCGAAATCGTCCGCGTCGATGCAGAAAATAATTTCCTTTTAGTTAAGGGCGCCGTTCCCGGACCGAAGAACGGACTCGTTCGCGTCCGTGCCACTGTTAAGAACAGTAAATAAGCGAGAGGAGGACAAGAGATATGACGAAGTTCCAAATGGTAGATATCGAAGGTAAGTCGGTCGATACGATCGAGCTTGCAGACGATATTTTCAATGTAGAAATCAACGAACACGTCGTCTACTTAGTGGTTAAAAACATTTTAGCCAACAGACGACAAGGCACACAGTCCGCTAAAACTCGCGCAGAGGTTCGCGGTGGCGGCAGAAAACCCTGGAGACAAAAAGGTACCGGTCGTGCAAGACAAGGTTCCATCCGTTCTCCTCAATGGCGTGGCGGCGGTATCGTCTTTGCGGCTAAGCCGAGAAGCTATCGCTACACTACACCGAAAAAAGTTCGTCGCTTAGCGATGAAATCCGTCTTAACCGCTAAGGTTCAAGAAGAAGAATTAATCGTCGTCGACAAATTCGCTTTAGATGCTCCTAAAACAAGCGTATTTGCAAACCACTTAAAGGCAATGGGTGCAAAGAAAAAAGCGTTATTTGTAACGGCAGACGAAAGCGATAAGAACTTAGTATTAAGTGCCAGAAACCTTGAAAATGTAAAAGTTTTAAGCGTCGGCACCCTCAATGTGTATGACATTTTGAAATACGACTCCCTGATCCTCACGAAGGATGCATTGGATAAACTTGTGGAGGTGTATAACTAATGAAAAACTTTGATATCATTATTCGCCCGGTCATCACTGAAAAGACGATGGCGGACATGGAAGAAGACAAGTACACCTTTGAAGTGGCGAAGAAGAGCAACAAATCGGAAATCAAAAAAGCCATCGAAGAGATCTTTTCCGTAAAAGTCGCAAAGGTCAACACGATGAACATGACCGGTAAGGTTAAACGTCAAGGCATGAACGTCGGCAAACGTCCCGACTGGAAAAAGGCTATCGTGACGCTGGCTCCCGGTTCTGAACCGATTGAATTCTTCGACAGCATGCAATAAGCCTAAGGAGGGATATTCATGGAGATCAAAAGATATAAACCGACGACGAACGGCCGCCGCGGCATGACCGTCGCCAGTTTTGAAGAAATTACAAGAAACAGACCGGAAAAAAGCTTAGTCGTAAGCTTAAATAAATCCGCAGGCCGTAACGCACACGGTCGTATTACCAGCCGTCATCGCGGCGGCGGGGCAGCTAAAAAATACAGAATCATCGACTTTAAACGTCTTAAAGACGGTGTACCTGCAAGAGTTGCCGAAATCGAATACGACCCCAACCGTACCGCCTACATCGCATTATTAAACTATGCGGATGGTGAAAAACGCTACATCTTAGCGCCGAAGGGATTAAAGGTCGGCGACAAAGTGGAAAGCGGCGAAGATGCCGACATCAAAATCGGTAACGCACTTCCCTTACGTGCCATCCCCGTCGGTACTACCATTCACAACATCGAAATGACACCGGGTAAGGGCGGCCAACTTGCACGTTCTGCAGGTACCAGCGCTCAGCTTTCCGCTAAGGAAGGTAAAATGGCACAATTACGCCTCCCCTCCGGCGAATACAGACGCGTCAGCATCGAATGCCGCGCAACCGTCGGCAGTGTCGGTAACTCCGCTCACGAGTTGATCAACCTCGGTAAAGCCGGTAAGAAACGTCACTTAGGTTTCCGTCCCCACGTACGCGGTTCCGCAATGAACCCCGTCGATCACCCCCATGGTGGTGGTGAAGGTCGTACACCGATCGGACGTCCCTCGCCGATGACGCCTTGGGGCAAAAAGACACTCGGCTTGAAGACTCGCAAGAAGAACAAGAAGAGCGATCGTTACATCGTTCGCCGCAGAACGAAATAAGGGAGGAGGAAGTAATGTCCAGATCCATTAAAAAGGGCCCTTTCGCAGACGAACATTTGCTTAAGAAAGTTGACGCCCTCAACGCAGCTAATAAACAAGAAGTAATCAAAACGTGGTCTCGTCGTTCGACGATCTTCCCGGAAATGGTATCCCATACCATCGCAGTTCACGACGGCAGAAAACACGTACCGGTATACATTACAGAAGACATGGTTGGTCACAAACTCGGCGAGTTTGTCTTGACCAGAACCTACCGCGGTCACGGCGGTGGCGAAAAAACCACGAGAATGTAAGGAGGAGTAACGAATGGAAGCAAGAGCAATTGCAAAATACGTGCGCATTTCTCCTTTGAAGGTTAACTTCATTTGCGCGGAAATTCGCGGCAAACAAGTCGATGAAGCGTTAGCGTTATTGAAGTTTACACCCAAGCGCGGTGCGCGTGAACTATACAAAGTTCTTCACTCCGCTGTCGCAAATGCAGAAAACAACCTTAACTTGGATCGCGCCGATCTTATCGTTAAAGAAGCATATGCGAACGACGGTCCGACGATGAAACGTTATCGCCCCAAAGCAAAGGGTATGGCGTATCCGATCTTAAAACGTTCCAGCCACATCGGCGTGGTCGTTTCGGAAAAGGAATAAAAGGAGGAGAACAATGGGTCAAAAAGTAAATCCGCACGGGCTTCGTGTAGGGATCATTAAAGATTGGGATTCCAAATGGTATGCCGACAAAAAAGACTTTGCTGATCTCCTCGCCGAAGACAACAAAATTCGTAAATATATTAAGAAGAACTTATTTCAAGCAGGTATTTCCCGCATCGAAATCGAACGTGCCGCCAACAAGGTAAAAGTATCGGTTTCCACAGCGAAACCCGGCATGGTCATCGGCCGTGGCGGTGCAGGCGTCGAAGAGCTTCGCGCTGAGCTTGAAAAATTAACGGGCAAAAGCGTCGTCATCAACGTCGACGAAATCAAAAACCCCGATTTAGATGCGACCTTAATCGCAGAAAACATCGCCGCTCAACTCGAACGCCGTATTGCGTTCCGTCGTGCGATGAAACAAACCATCCAACGTGTTATGCGCTTAGGCGTAAAAGGTATCCGTACCCAATGTTCCGGCCGTTTAGGCGGTGCTGACATGGCGCGCCGTGAAGGCTACAGCGAAGGTACGATTCCTCTTCAAACCCTTCGTGCAGACATCGACTACGGTTTCGCAGAAGCGGACACAACCTACGGTAAAATCGGCGTCAAGGTATGGCTCTACAAGGGCGAAGTCCTTCCCGAAGCACCTCAAGGTCGCAGAAACCGCAGAGACAGAAAACGTCGCGGCAATGACAACAGACGCCGCGGAGCAAACCGCAACGATCAAGGCCAAGGCCAAGACAGACGGTAAGTGAGGAGGACAGCACTATGTTAATGCCGAAAAGAGTAAAATATCGGAGACAACATCGAGGGAGAATGAAAGGTGTCGCCCACAGAGGCAACACGTTAACCTACGGTGATTACGGCATCCAAGCATTGGAACCGACCTGGATCACTTCCAATCAAATCGAGGCCGCACGTCGTGCCATGACACGTTACATCCGTCGTGGCGGTAATATTTGGATTAAAGTATTCCCCGACAAGCCCGTAACCGAAAAACCTGCTGAAACTCGTATGGGTTCCGGTAAAGGTTCTCCGGAATACTGGGTAGCAGTCGTTAAACCGGGTCGCGTATTATTCGAACTCGGTGGTGTCGATGAAGAAGTTGCAAGAGAAGCAATGCGCCTTGCGGCCATGAAGTTGCCGATCAAGACTCGTTTCATCACAAGAAACCATGAAGAAAGTGAGGGCGATTCGAATGAAAAATAAAGACATCCGTAATTTATCCGGTGACGAACTGAATAAAAAGGTGTCCGAGTTGAAAAACGAACTTTTCAACCTTCGCTTTCAACTGGCTACTGGACAATTAGATAACCCGTCCACCATTAAAAGCGTGAAAAAAGATATCGCACGCGTTAAAACCATCCAAAGAGAGCGCGAGCTCAACATGGAAAAGGAGGCGTAACTTATGGAAAGAAATCAACGTAAAGTGATCTCCGGTAAGGTCGTAAGCGATGCCATGGACAAAACGATTGTCGTAGCCGTAGAGACCTTCAAGACTCACCCTATCTATAAAAAGAGATTTAAAAACACCACGAAATACAAGGTGCACGACGAGAACAATGAAGCGGGTATCGGCGATACCGTTCGCGCGATGGAAACCCGCCCCCTTTCCAAGGACAAGAGATTCCGCCTCGTCAAAATCGTAGAAAAAGCGAAATAAGGAGGTTCTCGGAATGATTCAACAAGAAACCAGATTAAAAGTTGCCGATAACTCCGGCGCAAGAGAACTTGGCGTCATCAAAGTTCTCGGCGGCACCAATCGTCGTTATGCGAACATCGGCGACATCGTCGTTTGCTCCGTCAAACAAGCAACACCCGGTGGCGTTGTTAAAAAAGGCGCCGTGGTAAAAGCGGTTATCGTTCGTTCGAAAAAAGGCATTCGTCGTCCCGACGGAACCTACATTAAATTCGACGACAACGCAGCCGTTGTTATCAAAGATGATAAGAATCCCCAAGGCACCCGTATTTTCGGGCCCGTAACCAGAGAGCTCAGAGGCGATAACTTCATGAGAATTATCTCCCTCGCTCCGGAAGTTCTTTAAGGAGGTGGCATAGAATGCGCATCAAAAAAGGAGATACCGTCGAAGTCATTTCCGGCAAGGACAAAGGTAAAAAGGGCAAAGTTGTTCGCACCCTACCGAAACAAGATCGTGTAGTAGTAGAAGGCGTGAACATCGTGACCAAACACGAAAAACCCAGAGGACCGCAAAACCCGGGGGGTATCACCAAAGCTGAAGCCCCGATCCACGTATCCAACGTCATGTACTATGACACCAAGACCAACAAGAGAAGCCGCATCGGTTATACTTTTGAAAACGGTAAAAAGGTACGTGTCATCAAGTCCAGCGGTGCTACCATTTCTGATAAATAAGGAGGCCTGTGATGACATCGAGATTATATGAAAAAATCACGAACGAAGTCGCACCTGCTTTAATGGACGAATTTAAATATGACAATGTCATGCAAATTCCTCGTCTTGAAAAAGTAGTGATCAATATAGGACTTGGAGAAGCTAAGGACAATCCGAAAGCGCTTGAAAGTGCCATTAACGATTTAACCTTAATCTCCGGTCAAAAACCCATCGTAACCAAAGCCCGCAAATCCATTGCGAACTTTAAATTACGTGAAGGTTCCAAAATCGGTTGTAAAGTTACCCTTCGCGGCAGAAGAATGTATGAGTTCTTAGACAAGCTCATGAACGTTGCACTTCCCCGTGTACGTGACTTCCGCGGCGTTAAGAGCACCGCTTTTGATGGCAGAGGCAATTATGCACTCGGTCTTAAAGAACAACTGATTTTCCCTGAAATCGAATATGACAAGATCGACACGTTACGCGGTATGGATATTATCATCGTAACGACTGCCGAAACTGATGAAGAGGCTAAGTCTTTCCTCGCGAAGATGGGCATGCCTTTTGCAAAGAAGGAGGGTTAAACTGTGGCAAAGAAATCCATGGTCGCAAAGCAAAAACGTAAAAACAAATACAGCTCCAGAAACTACACGAGATGTAGCATTTGCGGACGCCCTCACGCAGTACTTCAAAAGTACGGTATTTGCAGAATTTGTTTCCGTAAACTAGCTTACGCAGGTCAAATCCCCGGCGTAAGAAAGGCAAGCTGGTAAGGCTAACCGAAAGGAGGAATTGACTATGATGACAGACCCTATTGCAGATATGCTGACAAGAATCAGAAACGGCAATGACGCAAAACACAAATCTGTTGAGATTCCCGCTTCCAAAATTAAGGCGGAAATCGCCCGTATCCTTCTCGAGGAAGGCTATATTAAAAGCTTCGACGTGCTTGAAGAAGGACCTCAAGGCAAAATTAATGTAGAATTAAAATACGGTCAAAACGAAGAAAAAGTAATTAGCGGTATTAAACGTATTTCGAAGCCGGGCCTTCGCGTCTATGCTAAGAACACGGAGATCCCCAAAGTATTAGGTGGTCTCGGCATCGCCATCATGTCCACATCCAAGGGCATTATGACCGATCGTGAAGCACGTAAGGCAGAAGTTGGCGGAGAAGTACTCTGCTACGTTTGGTAAGGAAGGAGCGTTAAGATGTCCAGAATCGGAAAAAATCCAATCGATATCCCTTCCGGCGTAGAAGTAAAAATGAACGGCAATGTCGTCGAAGTAAAAGGACCGAAGGGCAGCCTCAAAACTGAATTCAATCCTATCATCAACATTGCCATCGAAGATAATCAAGTCATCGTGACACGCCCCAACGACAACAAAGACGTTCGCGCGCTTCACGGCCTCTATCGTACCTTGATCGCCAACAATATCGAAGGCGTCCTCAACGGTTACGAAAAGAAACTTGAAATCATCGGAACAGGTTATCGTGCACAAAAACAAGGTAAAAAATTAAACATGAACCTTGGTCACTCGCACCCCATCGAACTCGAAGATCCGGAAGGAATCGAAGTCGAAGTTCCGAGCAACACGGAAATTACGGTTAAGGGAATCGACAAACAAAAAGTCGGCGCCTATGCTGCTAAAATCCGCAGCTTCCGTTCCCCTGAACCCTACAAAGGTAAGGGCATTCGTTACGTCGGCGAATACGTTCGCAGAAAAGTCGGTAAGACCGGTAAGTAAGAAAGGAGTGGAGTGTTTTGTTTAAGAAAATTGATCGCCAAGGCAATCGTAAAGCGAGACAAGCTCGCGTCAGACAGAAGATTAACGGAACCGAATCCAAACCTCGTCTTGCCATTTACCGTAGTGCGCACCACATTTACGCACAACTTATCGACGATGTGAATGGTAAGACATTAGCCAGTGCTTCCACCTTGGATAAATCCTTAGGTTTGGAAAGCACCAAAAACATCGAAGCAGCAAAAGCCATCGGTAAGTCCATCGGCGAAAAAGCCAAGGCAAACGGCATTGAAGAAGTTGTTTTCGATCGCGCAGGCTATGTATACCACGGCCGTGTAGCAGCACTTGCTGAAGCGGCTCGCGAAGCGGGACTGAAGTTCTAAGGAGGGAAAGATTGAACCGTAACAAAAACAATACCAGAGATAGAGACACGGAACTCGAAGAAAAAGTAGTAGCTATCAACCGTGTTGCAAAGACCGTTAAGGGCGGTCGTAATATGCGCTTCTCTGCCCTCGTCGTCGTAGGCGATAGAAACGGTAGAGTCGGTGTCGGCACCGGTAAAGCCCTCGAAGTCCCCGAAGCGATTCGTAAGGGTACGCAAGCGGCTAAGAAAAACTTAGTAGATATTAACCTTGTAGGAAATACCATTCCGCACCAAACCGTCGGTGTATTCGGTGCAGGTCGCGTGTTCTTAAAACCGGCTCGTCCCGGTACCGGTGTAATCGCCGGCGGCAGCGTACGTGCCGTATGCGAACTCGCAGGTATTAAAGACATTTATACACACAGCATCGGCTCTCCCAACCCGAGAAACACCGTTAACGCCACCATGGAAGGCTTAATGGGTCTTAAGACGGCTGAGAGCGTTGCAAAACTGCGCGGCAAAAGCGTAGAAGAAATTTTAGGATAGGGGGATTAACATGAGTACCATTAAAATTAAACTCAAGAAAAGCCCTATCGGAAAGATTGAAAAACACAGACGTACGATCAAGGCTTTAGGTCTCAGAAAGATCGGTCAAGTCGTTGAAAAAGAGGACACTCCTCAAATTCGAGGCATGATCCACACTGTAGACTTTATGGTCGAAGTCGTCGACTAAGGAGGTGGACGTAATGAAATTGCATGATTTAAGACCTAATGAAGGTGGAGGAGTCAAGGCAAAGAAACGTCTCGGCCGCGGTATTGCATCGGGCACCGGTAAAACAGCCGGTCGTGGTCACAAAGGCCAAAAAGCTCGTAGCGGCGGCGGTGTTCGTCCCGGCTTTGAAGGCGGACAAATGCCTCTTTTCCGTCGTCTTCCGAAACGTGGCTTCACCAACATTTTCAAAAAGCAATATGCCATTGTAAATGTTGAAGCTCTTAACCAATTTGATAATGGATCAGATGTTACCTTAGATACCCTCGTAGAACGCGGTATCGTGAAGCGCTCCGACGCAGTTGACGGCTTGCGCGTGCTTGGAAACGGTGAAATCAACGTTTCCGTAAACGTAAAAGCGGAACACTTCACGAAATCGGCAGCTGAAAAAATTGAAGCGGCAGGGGGAAAGGTTGAGGTGATCTAGATGATCCAGACCTTTAGAGATGCTTGGAAGATCCCGGAAATTCGCAAAAAGCTTCTCTTCACCCTTTTCATGTTGGTCGTATTCCGTTTTGGCAGCCACATTCCGGTACCCTTTATGGACCGGGCAGCCATTGCACAAATCTTTAGCCAACAAGAAGGTGGTATACTTTCATTCCTGGATTTAATGAGTGGTGGTAACTTTGGACACTTCTCCATTTTTGCTACGAGCATTTATCCCTATATCACGGCGTCCATCGTCTTGCAATTATTGACCATCGCTATCCCCAGTTTGGAAGCGCTCAGTAAAGAAGGCGAAACCGGACGTAAGAAAATTGCGAAGTATACAAGGTATCTAGCAGTTGTTCTCGCCGCGGTACAAGCTATCGGTTACACCTATGGTTTCTATCGCAAAGCCGTGAACACGAGCAACCCGTTCCAAGACGTAGTCATTATTCTTTCGGTCGTTGCAGGAAGTACCTTCCTGATTTGGATCGGTGAAATGATTACGGAAAAAGGAATAGGCAATGGGATCTCTCTACTCATCTTCGCAGGGATCGTAGCCAGATTCCCCGCTGATATTTGGGCATCGATTCGCCTGGCAAGCATTGGCAGAGTATCGTGGGCATGGGTTGCCGTGTTCGCCGTTCTCGCCATTGGCATTGTCGTTTTAGTCGTCGCCTTAAACGAAGGGCAACGACGGGTTCCCGTTCAATACGCCAAGCGCGTAGTGGGACGTAAAATGTACGGCGGTCAAAGCACCCATATTCCGATTAAAGTTTTAATGAGCGGCGTTATGCCTATCATTTTTGCTCAAACCATTATGAGTATTCCTTCCATTATCGTCATGTTCCAAGGCCCCAATTCTGAAGCGGCCAAATTCATGACCAAATGGTTTACGCCGGCCGGTGATATTGGAGTCTTCATCTATAGCATCTTCATGATTCTATTGATTGTCTTCTTCACCTTCTTCTACACGGCGATTCAATTCAACACCGTGGAATATTCCAAAAACTTACAACAAAACGGTGGTTTTATCCCCGGTATTCGCCCCGGCAAGAAGACATCCGATTACTTGCAAAGCGTAGTTAATCGTCTCGTATTCCCCGGCGCTATAGCATTAGCATTCCTATCCGTCCTTCCGACGATCTTAGAAAAAATCACCAAGCTGCACTTCAGCTTCGGCGGTACGAGCTTAATCATCGTCGTAGGCGTCATTATGGAAACGGCAAGAGTACTGGAACAACAATTAATGATGCGACACTATAAGGGATTCCTAAAATAAGGAGGATCATATGAGACTAGTCATTTTAGGCCCGCCGGGAGCCGGTAAGGGTACGCAAGCAGCATCTATCGTAGACACATTTAACGTCGTACACATTTCTACGGGGGATATCTTCCGCGAAAACATTAAAAACGACACACCGCTGGGCAAAAAAGCCAAGAGCTACATGGATCGCGGCGAACTCGTCCCCGATGAACTCGTAAACGACCTCGTCGTCGATCGCCTTCAAAAGCCCGACGTCGAAAACGGATTTTTACTGGACGGCTTCCCGAGAACGGTCAATCAAGCAGTCGCATTAGATGCGGCATTGGAGCAAATGGGCACCAAGCTTGATCGCGTCATTAACATCGTCGTCGCAAGCGACCTTCTCATCGACCGTGCGGTCGGTAGACGCGTTTGCCCGACCTGTGGAAGAACGTATCACATTAAGAATCAAAAGCCTGCCGTCGAAGGCAAATGCGACGACGACGGAGCATCTTTGATTCAACGTGACGATGATACCGAAGAAACGGTGAAGAAGCGCATCGATGTTTACGAAAGGCAAACTTCCCCGTTAATCGACTATTATAAAGCGCAAGGACTACTGCTTGATATCGACGGTTCCAAAGACATTGACGTCGTGTTTGAAGACATTCGCGCAGGCCTCGACAAAGAGGCTTAATCAATGATCGGGACCTCTGATATTAGAGTCGGTCAGGTAGTAAAATCCAAGGCGGGCAGAGATAAAGAAGGATTCTTTGTAGTCTTGGAAGTCATCGACGACAGATATCTTCTGTTGGCGGACGGCAAGAGAAGAACGCTCGATCATCCCAAGCGGAAGAAGGCTATGCATTTGCAGAAAACTCATTCTCTTGTGGATCTAAAACCTGAGGATAGACCGTTAAACGATAGTTATATTCGTAAACAACTGTCTCGCTTCCAAGAGGCATAAGGAGGATCTTTCATGGCAAAAGAAGATGTCATTGAAGTGGAAGGCGTCGTAACCGACGCTCTACCCAATACAAACTTTAAAGTCAAGCTAGAAAACGGACATGAAATACTGGCCCATATCTCCGGAAAATTGCGTATGCACTATATTCGTATACTACCTGGAGACCGTGTAACAGTAGAACTCAGTCCTTACGACTTGACCCGCGGACGTATTACCTGGAGAAAGAAATAGTTTAGGAGGGGACGAAATGAAAGTAAGACCTTCAGTTAAGAAGATGTGCGATAAATGCAAAATCATTAAACGCAAAGGACGCGTTATGGTGATTTGCGAAAATCCGAAGCATAAACAAAGACAAGGATAAGGGGGTGTTGGCATGGCAAGAATTGCTGGTATAGACTTACCGAGAGAAAAACGAGCTGAAATCGGGCTCACTTATATTTACGGAATCGGACGTTCCCGCGCCCAAGAAATCCTAACCAAAGCCGGTGTCGACTTTAACACATACATTAAAGATTTGACCGAAGCCGAAGTTGGCGCCATTCGTAAGGTAATCGACGATTACCACGTAGAAGGTGATTTACGTCGTGAAGTGGCATTAAACATTAAGCGTTTACGCGAAATCAACTGCTACCGCGGCATCCGTCATAAGAGAGGCCTACCCGTTCGCGGTCAAAAGACTAAGACCAACGCCAGAACGCGTAAAGGTCCTAAGAAGATAGTTTCCAAGAAGAAGTAGGAGGGCTAAATGGCTAAACAATCTAGAGCTACGCGCTCCAAAAAAAGAGTGCGCAAGAATATCGAAAAAGGACAAGCGCATATCGCTTCTTCCTTTAACAATACCATGGTGACCTTAACCGATCCCAACGGCAACGTGATCTCCTGGTCCAGTGCCGGACAATTAGGTTTTAAAGGCTCCAGAAAATCGACCCCGTTTGCAGCACAAGAAGCGGCACAAGAAGCTGCTGCCAAAGCAAAAGAACACGGATTAAAAAGCGTCGAAGTATTTGTAAAAGGCCCGGGTAGCGGACGCGAAGCTGCTATTCGTTCCTTACAAGCATCCGGTTTGGAAGTTACGATGATTAAAGACGTAACACCCATTCCTCACAACGGCTGCCGTCCGCCGAAACGTCGTAGAGTCTAACTCTTGAACAGATTACCTGTTCACTTGAACGTCTCCACCTTTCACCAATAGGAGGGCGCATAACATGATTGAAATTGAAAAGCCTAGTATCGTAGCTGAACATGTATCTGACGACGGCAATAAGGGAAGATTTGTTGTAGAACCCCTGGAAAACGGATACGGGATCACATTGGGCAACTCGCTCAGACGCGTACTGCTCTCCTCACTTCCCGGTTGCGCCGTATCTTTCGTCAACATTCGCGGCGTCGAACACGAATTTAGCGTGATCGAAGGCGTCTTGGAAGACGTCCCCGAAATCATCCTTAACATTAAAGGCATCGTGTTCACAAGTGATCAAGACGAACCCGTACGCTTAAGCGTAGAGAAAAAAGGTGCAGGTGAACTTACCGCCGGCGACATCGAAGTTCCCGCCGGAGTTACCATCGTCAACCCCGATCACCACCTCGCCACACTTAATGCGGATGCCGACTTCTATATGGAGCTTGTCATCGAACGAGGCAGAGGATACGAACCGAGTGAACTTAAAAAAGACGAGATCACAGAAATCGGTATTATTCCCGTAGACAGTAACTACACCCCGATTCGTTCCGTAAATTGGAATGTAGAAAATACTCGCGTCGGCTTAAGAACCGACTACGATCGTTTGACGCTGGACGTCGAAACCGACGGATCCATGCCTGCCGATGAAGCCACATCCCTTGCGGCGAAGGTACTCATGGAACACTTGGACTTATTCGTATCCATGACCGCTGAGGTCAACGATATGGACATTATGGTTGAAAAACCCGAAGGCAAAAAAGAAAAAGTCCTGGAAATGACCGTCGAAGAATTAGATCTGTCCGTTAGAAGCTTTAACTGCTTGAAACGGGCGGGTATCAATACCGTCGACGAGCTCACAGATAAAACAGAAGACGAAATGATGAAAGTGAGAAACCTAGGGAAAAAGAGCCTTGAAGAAGTACAAGAAAAACTTGCAGAACTCGGCCTTTCTCTCAAGGAAAACGAAGAATAAAGGAGGAAACCATTGTGGCACAGCTTAGAAAATTAGGTCGTCCCACGCCGCATAGACGGGCTATGTTAAGAAACTTAACCACCGATCTATTACGTGAAGGCCGTATTGAAACCACAGTGACCCGTGCAAAAGAAACCAAACGCATGGCTGAAAAGATGATCACCCTCGGCAAACGAGGCGATCTTCACGCAAGACGCCAAGCATTGGCTTACATCTTCGACGAAACCGTTGTTACGAAACTCTTCGAAGAAATTGCACCGAACTACGCCGAACGTCAAGGCGGCTATACGCGTATCCTCAAAATGGGACCGCGTAGAGGCGATGGCGCTGAAATGGCGATTATCGAATTAGTATAAAAGCCGGGGACACTCCGGCTACATAAAAAGCATCTCCGAGAAAGGAGATGCTTTTTTGGTGGAAACAAAAGCCCCGGGGCGAAAGAAAAACAATAGCAGCTCGGGCAGAACCAAAAGACATAGACTAAAATACGTTCAACACCTTCCAAAAGATAAAACGATAGAAGATAAAAAGAAAGATTTTTTTAAGAAACTATAATATAATCAATGGACAAGGAGAGACATATGGAAGAAAAAAGAAAACTCAAACTCATTCTTTACGCCTTTGCATTTCTGCTGATTTTTGGCATGATAGGTTTCAAATTCTTGCTGCAGGTCGATTGGGTAGATGCCTTCTACATGACCGTCATTACCATCTCCACCGTCGGCTTTGGCGAAATCGGTACCACGAGCAACGCATCCGAACTCTTTTCGGTGCTAATGATCTTTCTCGGAGTGGGCATTGTGGGCTACGCATTTACCACCGTCGTGGCCATGTTCGTGGAAGGAAAAGTAGCGGATTATTGGAAGGGAAGTAAAATGAATAAAAAAATAGACGCATTAAACAATCACTACATTATTTGCGGATCCGGCGAGACGGCGGAAGTCATCATCGATAAATTTATCCACGAGCAATTAGATTTCGTCGTCATCACCGACAAGCGGGAAGACCTGGCCGATTACAGCCATCACGACATTTTAGTGGTGGAAGGCCACGCCACTGAAGAAAACGTGCTGGAACATGCAGGGGTCGAAAGAGCAAAAGGCCTTATCGCCACACTGGACACGGAAGTGGACAACATCGTCACCGTCCTCACCGCACGAAACATGAACGACAACATCTACATCATCGCCAATGCCACTACCAAATCGGGAAGCGACAAACTTCTGAAAGTCGGCGCCGATAAAACATTATCCGCTGTGGAAATCAGCGGCAAGCGCATGGCGTCCCTCATGATTAAACCCAATATCATGTCCTTCCTCGACGTGGTGACGAGAATCGGCGACATAGAGCTGGATCTGGAAGAAGTCGTCGTCATGGACGGATCCTATTTACAAAATAAAAACCTTATCGAAGCGGAAATACCGCAAAAAACCGGCCTTACCGTATTGGCGATTAAAAAAATCGAAGACGGCAAGATGCTGTTCAACCCGCCGGTAGATTACATCTTTAACATCGGCGATGTGCTGATTGTTCTCGGAAGAGGAGAGCAGGTAGATAAATTACGTCACTTAGGCGATGAAATCAAATAACCGGCGAATCTATTTCCGATCCGGTTATGGAAGATCCTCAAAATAAAAGACAATAAAAAATCTGCAGCCCATTGGCTACAGATTTTCGCGCACTCTTTCTCGGAGCGGTTTTCGTTTGATCGGTTTTTGTTTTTCCGGGAAGGATATAATCAACACGGCAACGAGAATAAGGGCCATGCCTAAAAAGTCGGTTCCGGAAAAGGACAAGCCGTAAATAAATACGGCAACGATGGTGGAGAACACGGCCTCCATCAGGTTAAACACACTGGAAAGGGTGGGGCCCGTTAAATGAGCGCCTTCCAGGAAAAGCCAGAAGGGAATGAGCGTGCCGCCGATAACGCAATAGGCGACGGATGCGATAGCCTCGAGATCCCACACGGCCGCGCCGTAATCGGGCCGCGCAACCAGCGCCAATACCACGCCGCCGAGGAGCATGGACGGCCCCATAATTTCCATGGAGCGATAGGTCTTCGAAAGCCCTGTGGGCGCGACATTAAAATTCATAAAGCCCACGGCGGAAAGAGCACCCCAGAATAGGGTTTCCTTGCTGATTTTTAAACTGTGAATATCGCCGCCGGTGACCATTAAGAATAGTCCGGCACTACATATGGCGAGGGCGGGATAGATTTTAAACTTCGGCGGCGTCTTTGTTTGGATCGCCACGACGGCGACGATAAGAAAGAGTCCGCCATATTCCATGAGCGTCGCCGTCGGCGCATTGGCAGTGGCGACGGAGCAGAAGTAGCTGAATTGCATAAGGGTAAGCCCACCGAGAGAATAGAGGAGAAAGCTCGGAATATTTTCCCGTTTTCTCACGACGCGGAAGGCGTAGCGGCCGCTTCGCTTTAAATCCAGGAGAAAAACGAAAATGCCTACGGCGATGAGACGAACGGAAACCAGAATTTCGGGGGTAAAGTTTTTATGTTGAAAAATAAAACCGCCTACATTTCCGTTAAAAGCCCACAATAAAGCCGCTGAGGCTATAAGTAAAAAGCCTTTTAGCATAAACCACTCCCTTCTCGTTCTGCACATACGTTTTGTATCATAAAAATAGCGATGCGCAGGGCGCACCGAATGCTTCTACCATTATTATGGGGTCGGAGAGAGGTTAAAGTCAAGGGGAATCATGGGGAAATACCGTGAAAATGAAAGGAAGAACGAAGTTTTTCTATCCATAATACACGAGTGATTATTAACAAACGGAATAGGGCGAGAATTGACGAAAACCGCCATTTTCCCTTGACAAGAAAACCTATAGAACTTATAATGGCTCAGATAGGTATCCTTGCTCGTTAATCGAGCCGTCAGTCCACAAGGAGGTGACAGACAATGAACAATTACGAAGTAATCCTTATGTTCTATCCCGATGTTGAATCTGAAAGACGTGAAAAACAATACGATCGTCTTAAAAAGATTATCGCCGATCACGGTACGATCAAATCGGAAGATGAATGGGGCACCCGTAAACTCGCTTACGAAATCGAAGATTATAAAGAAGCTTTCTACACACTCGTCGAATTCCAAGCTGAGCCGGAAGCCATTAAAGAATTCAGCCGTATCGCAGGTATTTCGGATACCGTTATGCGTCACATGGTCGTTCGCGTAGATGAATAAAAAACGGGATTGGTGATATCGTGAACTTAGTTGTACTTTATGGAAGATTGACTCGAGATCCGGAACTCCGCTACAGCCAAAACGGCACGGCAAACACCTTTGCCACCATCGCCGTAGACCGTGGTTTGAGTAAGGAAAAAAGACAGGAAGCGGAAGCTAACGGCCAACCGACAGCTGATTTTGTAAGCATTAAAGCTTTCGGAAAAACGGCCGAATTATTGAGCAATTACTTTCACAAGGGTAATCGGATTGCAATTGAAGGCAGGATCAGCACCGGAAGCTATGAAAAAAATGGCGAACGGGTTTTCACAACCGACGTTGTCGTAAACCGCGTCCATTTTATCGAATCGGCTAAAGAATCCGGTAATATGGGTGCTAATCCGGGTGGCGCAGGCTTTAACGCTCCGCCCACTAACATGGCTTATCAACCTGTAAATTCCGGGAATAACCCGAACGCCGGCGGCTTCGGTCCGAAGTCTGACGACGAGGGATATTATCCCATCGACAACAATGATATCCCATTTTAACTTCAGTTAAGGGGTGAGAATATGCAAAGAAGATTTCGTTCCAGAAAAAAAGTCTGCATTTACTGCGCAGATAAAGATAAAAAGATCGATTACAAAGATACACAAACGTTAAAGCGTTTTATTTCCGATCGCGGAAAGATTTTACCGAGACGTGTTACCGGCGCTTGCGCTAAACACCAACGTAAAATTACCACTGCCGTAAAACGTGCGCGTCAAGTTGCACTTTTACCTTACAGTGCCGACTAATCGGAGAGGCTCCCTGCACGGGGAGCTTTTTTTGTTGGATAAAATCGGCGAAGCAGTGAAAGATTTTTATAAAATTGTGTCAACTTTATGAAACTTTCATAATATTCGATCCGCTGTTAACCCAGGGAATAGGGAATATAAACATTGAAAAGAAGCCATTTTCAGTTCCGTAACGACAAAAAAGTAAACCGTGGTTAATTAAAAAAACTAAAAGTTCTTTCTTGACGGCAATAAAATTTTTGGCTATTCTATAGACGATAAAAGTTATCATTATCAAAGAAAAAGTGTTTTTGCTCTCGACTCTTAAAGAGTCAATTTATAACAGGAGGATTGAATGAAAGGAAAAATGAGAGGTAAACGTCAAATAAGTTTGGCCATGGCACTCATGACCATTTTGGGATCGAGTCAACCGATTTTTGCATTTACACCGGCAAAGGAGGATACAAAACAAGCGATCATCCGAAAGGCGGATGAGATTTTAAAGAATCAGTCGATTCAAAAACATCTCCTCGGCACCGATTACTTAGCACCGAAACATAACTCTACTTATACGCCGGGCATCGACCTGGGTGACTACGAAGATGTGGAAGGCAAGGGAAAGCTTTACGGCAAAGATTCCTATATTTTAACGCCGGACCAAATCATTGAAACGCCGTGGTACGAAATTTATAATTTGGTGGCTCGAGCTAAAGAAAGTGTAAATAGCTTAGATGAAGCGAAAGCACAACGTTTACTCGGCGAGTTGGATACGATTTTACAAATCTATGCCTTAAACAGTGATACGAAGCTAAAAGAAGATGGCGACTATAAAGGAAATTATAAACTGGTCGATGTTCAATTAGTGGATAGCGACGGGCAAACAAACATTTATAAAGATTTAGGTACGGAAAAAGCGGATGCGAAGGGTCTTTTCCAAGAAATGGAAGTGACCAAATGGGGCAATGAGTTGGAAGTGCTTTTTGTTGCCAATAAAAACAAAGTATCTAAAATCAACAGTATGGTAATGAAGAGCGTCGCGGGAAAAGAAATTCGCGTTTCCCTTGGCTCCAGCGACCCGCAAGATCCGACGAAGACAAACTTAGTCGCCATTCCCATTCCTGCTGAATTAGACGGCTCGCAACTCGTCGTCGAAAGCATGAGTTATGTAGATAATCAAGGTGCTACAAAGCGGACGGGTCCTTTCGGTATTAAAATTGACTACAATACCATGCGTAAAACGACAGATAATTATAACCGCTATGAGAAAAAGACCAAGGCGAGAATTAAGTATTGGATTAAACGGGGCGAAATTTTAATCGGTAAATACTTAGATGCCGATGTACCGAAGGATCAGGCACGGATTAAAACGGTGCGGGAAAGCATTGAAAAGCTTAACCAATTACGCAATTCCAAGAAACCGTCGATGACGGAGGCTTTAAACATCGCTCAGCCGATTTACGAAATCGAAAATGCCTTTACGTTGCTTGAAATTTTAAATGAGCGTATTCATGAAGCCATGGACGACTTAGATTCCGGTACGATCTACAATGACAAAAAGTATACCAAGGAAAGTTTGGAAGCTTTTAGAAAGTATCTCGAAAAAACGGAACAAGAAGCAGGCGATATGGATGTGCCGGAACTGGTATCCAAGATCAGTGAGGTGCAAACTGCAAGCCAAAACAATCTTCTGAAATACAATACGGAAGCCCTACAAAAGCTTTTGAAAAAGGCGGACAAGTATGAAGAAAAATACTATGAAGAAGAATCCTTTGCCCAGTTTAAGCTCGTAAAGATTCAAGCGAAAAAGTGGGTTGAAGATAATGCCACCTATTCGCCGAACTTAGATGAAACATCGGATCACGTAAAGGCATTGGAGCAGGCGATCAATGCACTGCAAGCGAAGTCCGGCATGACGCCGCCTGAAATTAAAGAAGATGAGCGGGGCAAACAAGGGAAAGTGATGTACTCCATCCCCGTCACTTGTGAAAATGATGCAATCAAAAAGTGTTTGGCAGGCCCTGTAAAATACATTCCCTCGGAAAAGAAATACATTTTCTCCTTTAAGAAAGATGGGGATAACTTTGTCAATGAAGCGACGTCTAATACATCAGATTTCACGAAGAAGACAGGCGAGGTAATTGAAACTCTAGGAGAAGATGGCGGATACAAAATTGCCAAGACCATTGAGTTTGTCGATCCGGATACCAGCCTTGGCCCCATATATGCGAATGTAAATTACTATGATGGAAATAGGATGGGCACCGATAAAAAGAGTGTCAAATTCACCTTAGATATGACCAAGAAACAATTAATCGGTGGCGAGGAAGACAAGCCGTCCACGGAGCCCTATGATGTTACCATCGAGTATCAAAACCAAAATGGCGCCGGCAAGACCCATATGGAACGCTTGGTATCGGAAAAAGTTAAGTATGATCCGGTACAAAAGACCCTTACTTTCTACGCGAATCCTGAAATGGACGGCAAAAAAGTAAAGTCTTACCTTGAAAATATTAATTACGCTCCGAAGGGAACGTATATACCGGCGGATATTACGAAGAAAGTAGAATATGGTTTAGTATCCGAAAAACCGGATGTGGCAGGAGGAGCTGCTGAAAAAGCAGATGTTCCCATGGCATTTGTCTTAAAATACGACATCGATTCCAAAGAGAAAATTGCCGTCAATACCGATGTGGTCATTGGTCATAGCGACAAGCAAACGCAAAAAACAGGTGACACCATTTACCTCCATGTAAAGGGCGGAAAAGTGAAGACGACGAAAGAAGAATTGAAAGAATTGCAACTGGCGTTGCAAAACCGCATCAGTGATTTAAAAACCAATCACGCCATGGTTTCTAAAATTCTTCCCGAAGAAATCGACGTCTTCGACCACGTCGATCGCGGCGGCTCCGAAGAAAAAGTCGTTACGAAGAAAGTTAAAATTAACGACGCTATAGAAAAGGCACTCGGCCGCGCAGAAGTAGTGGATACAAAAGATCCCGAAAAGATCAAAGCGTGCATAAAGGAATTAGATGATCTCTCCCTTTCGATTTTGCCTTGGGTCAGCTTTATAAATGCAGTGGACGGCGAATCGCAAAATCTCGAAAAGTATAAGGCGGACACCCATTTCATCCCATCGACAGTGGCTGAGGCGGAAAGCAAATGGAAAGAGATTAAAGGAAAAACCACGGCCGCTATTTCCCGCGAGGATATTCGCGCGTATTCCCAAACCCTTACGTCTCTCTATGACGGCTTGCGTTTAGATCCGGAACCCTTGGAAAAGCTGGTAAAAGCTGCAGAAGAAAAGATTCAATCGGGCAAATATCAAGATGCCGGCGTCAAGGCGCTTAAAGAAACAATCGACGGCTACAAAGAACCGGACATCAGTTACCAACCTTATCCGGGCGGCCCGAAAATCGACTATAAGGGTAACTCCAACTCCAAAGGGGCGAAAGCGTACCTTGCCGATATCAAGGCACCGAAGTCTACCTATAAGAAAGATCCAAGTGACACGACACAAAACGGCACCAATTTGGATACGTCGGTTTACGATAGCTGGGTTTATCGTGTAGATGCCGGAATCAAGGCATTAAAACTGAAAGAAGCCGGCGATGTTACCAAGACTGCCTTGGAAGATGCCATTCAAGAGGCTGAAAAAGCCTTAGAAAAGAATAAGTCGAAAGAGGCGAAGGATACGTTGCGTGCGGCCATCGCCGATGCGGAAAAAGCAAAGGACTTTACGGAACAAGATAAAATCAATGATGCGGTTGCAACATTAAATGCCGCTATAAAAACTTATGAAGAGTCGAAAGATGTCTTTAAAACCGAAGCCTTACAAGCTGAAATCGATAAGGCGAAGAAACTTTTAAAGGCGACTAAAAAAGAAGAAGTAGTTAATGAAAAGCTTGCCATTGCCATTCAAGAAGCGGAAAAAGGCTTGAAGGCGGACAGCCAAGACAAAGTCGATGCCGCCTTAAAGGCCTTACAAGATGCCGTGGGAGAGTTCCAAGCATCCCCCGACAGAGTGGATCCGAATGCGAAGATTGAAGCGACGAAGACGGTCAACATTCAGCTGTATAAAGAGAAGAAAGATGAGCCGTCTATGGCTAACAGTGCCCTTTGGAATCAAGGGAAGCTCACCAAAGAAAATGGCAAGTGGTATTTGGAAATGCAGTGGGTCGACATGACTGCAGGTGAGGACAATAAAATCACCGGCGCCATTACGGATCTTTCCTATGCTGTAAATGGTGAAATGAAAAAAGCCCAAGTCTTAGCAAAACGTGATGTAACAGTGGGCTCCAACAAGTATGAGTCGCCGACTCGTGTTAAAATCGAAGTGACGGAAAATCAACAATTTGTTCCCGTTAAGGTATCTTATAAGACATCCCTCGGACCTCAAGAACACTCTCCGGCAGCGCGCATCGCCATCGACTGGCAATCGGCGACGGATGGCTTTAACGAAAACACGTACAAGGTAGACAAAGGGCAATTAATCGATGCCGTCAAACTTTATGAGATGCTGGCGAATGCCGCACAAGGCGTCAATCAAGATTTAATTGACGGCTTAAAGACAAATCTTGAAAAGGCAAAAGCAGTGATCAAAAATGGCGACGCGACCATTCAAGAGGTCAAAGACGTTTACAGCGACTTGGATAAAGCGGGCAGCGCCGTCAAATTTGCCGATGAAATTTACCGCGTGCACTTAACACAATTAAAGGCCAACCTCAACGAATTCAAAGGCGAAACAGGAAAGTACACGAAAGAGTCCTTGGAAAAATACGAAACTGTTATTACCCAAGGTGAAAAGGCATTAAAAGATGCAAAAACCTACGATGAAATTAAAGCGGCTTACGACGCCATTAAAACCATCGACGATAATCTACGTTATGATACGTCGGCGTTAGAGGCAAAAGTCAAAGAAGCTTCCGCCATGATGAATGGCAAGTACACTCAAGAGAGCAAAGATAATTTAGACGTCAAAATTAAAGATGCAAACAAGTGGATTAAGGAAGCAAAAGAAAAAGGTATTAAAGCCGGCTATAAGGCGCCTGATCTGTCCAAGGCTTTAGATGCCGCCATGAAGGGCATGGTAAAAGAAGGTGAAGTGCCGGCTAAAGTGGATAAGACAAAGTTGAAAGACCTTATCCGCGAATGTGAAGCAATGGATCTTAGCAAGTATACCGATAAAAGCAAGGATGAATTTGCGAAGAGACTAAACGAAGCGAAAACCGTAGCGAACGACGGTGAGGCAACGAAGGAAAATGTAGATGCCGCCTTCAATGATTTAAAGGCGGCAAAAGAGGGCCTTGTAGAAAAACAAGCACCTAAGGAAAAAGTAACCGTCACCTTTATGAGCGACAAGGGAACGGCGCCTGCTGCAGTTACCGTGGATAAAGGAATGAAGATTGCTGTTCCCGCCGGCTTTGAAGAAAATGCTTCAAAAGTTAAGGTAGACGATGTGACCTATGTTTTCAAGGGCTGGTACGACGGCAATGAAAAATTTGATTTCACAAAACCTGTTAACAGCAACAAAACGTTAACCGCTCGCTGGGAACAAGTGGAAGCACCTGCCGATCAAGAGGCTATTTACAATGTAGAATTTTCTTGGAAGAAGATGAATAGCGATGACGACGCGATGATGGGTAAAGTCTTTAAACACCCCGCCCAATTGATCGTCAAAGGTAATAAGGCCTTCTTCAGAGTGGAACTGCAAGATGCAGGCGAAGGGATCTACGTTACCGACATGGCCTATAAAGGTGAAACCCTCGTGCCGTCGAAGACGACAGAAGTCACTGTCGGCGGTGTTACCCAAATGAAGCCTGCGGCATTTGATATTCCCGTGGATATGAATGATGTGAACAAGACCTTTAGATTGACAGTGACCGTTGGGGCAAAGGGAATGAAGGGCAAGGCATCGGCAGACTTTGTCGTCGATGGCGCCGGTAAAACCTCGACACAACCTGCTCCTCAAGTGGACAAGAAGGCGCTGAATCAATTAATCGCCGAATGCGATGCTTTGGATTTAAGTCGTTACGAAGAAAAAGGTAAGAGCGATTTTATTGCGGCACTAAAAGATGCGAAGGCGATTTCGCAAAAGAGTGCTGCAACTAAAGAGGATGTGGAATTGGCCCTCACGAAGTTACAACAGGCAAAAGGGGCTTTAGTACTGAAGAAAGCGCCGAAACCGGAAGAAAAACCGGATACGCCGAAGCCCGATATTAAACCGAGTCCTCAAAAACCCGAAGTGGATTCAGGCAATTCCGGAAGTGGGTGGTACTTCTCTCCGATTCCGTCAAAATCTGCAGGAAAACAAACGGAACCTGAAAAGAAAAAAGAAGCACCCGAAACGAATAAAAAACATGTGGAATCGTCGAAAGCTCCCGAAGCAAACTTTAGCGATACTGCAAACCACTGGGCAAAAGAATCCATTAATTATGTAGTTAGCAAAGGGTACTTTAAAGGCGTAGGCGGTAATCGTTTTGCGCCGAATAATTCGATCACCCGTGCGGATTTTGTTACCGTCTTGGGACGTATGGCGGGTGTCGACCAAAGCAAGTATACGAACAATGTTTTCAAAGACGTCAACGGAGGCTACTATGCCGCCTATGTCAACTGGGCAAATGAAAACGGAATTGTTCAAGGAATCGGCGATGGTAAATTTGATCCCAAGCGTCCCATTACCCGTGAGGAAATGGCTGTTATCATGAACAAGTTCTTACAAGTGACGAACAAAACGCTTCTTGAAAAAGAAAGCAAAGCTTTCACCGACGATGGAACCATTGCGCCGTGGGCAAAAGATGCAGTGCATCATATGGCGAAGCTTGGAATCGTTAAGGGCATGAACGACGGATCCTTTGCTCCTCGTTCAAGCTTAACGCGAGCACAAGTGGCACAAATCCTTTACAATGTAGATAACAATAAGTAGTGAATGATCTCCAAATAATAAAAATGAACTTCGTGAGCAGAAGCTTGCGAAGTTTATTTTTGTTAGGCGAAAAAGGGCGCGAATAGAACTATCGTGGGAATTATGGTAAAATAGATCGATATGAGGTGATAGATTGTATCGTAAAATGTCAGGCTTAAACGTACTTAAGCTGTTTTTATATTCCATTCTGTTGTTTTTAGGTGGAATGGTCATGCCCATCTTTTTTGCCTTTATTCCGGCACTTTTCTTGTCGGAGATGCGACGCCAAGGGGTTCTTCCCGTGGCGGGCGTATTTTTAGGTGTGTGCGTGATCTTGGGTTTTTTAACCGATCCCATGACGGCCCTTTCCCTAATGACCATTATGGGCCCGTTAATTCTCATATTGGATTATTGCATGCGCACCGACAAGAGCGTGGACTTTACCATGGCCGTCGGCACGCTTTTATTTATCGCAAGCTTCGGCTTTATTCTCTACCGGAGCGGCACTCTACACTTAATTCAAACCGGCGAATTTTTATCCTATGCCGATAATATTCAGCAAGAGATCATTAAAAACGCGGGCCTCTCCTCTATGGATCAGGCGCGCATCGCCCTGCAATTAAAGACCTTTATGCGCCGCGCCATTAGTCTCGTACCCGCCTTCGTTGTGCTTTCGGGGCTTTTAATGAGCTATGTATCCTATCGCATCAGCGGACGGAACATGCGCATTGCCGGCGAAAAAGTCGTATGCCCCGGACCTTTCTTCCTCTTGCGCTTGCCCCGATTGGCTATGATTCCCTCGGTGGTATTGGTGGCAATAGGTTACGGCCTTATGCAGTCGTCTTTCCCCGGAATCGAGCTTTACGTATTGAATCTCGGCGCCGTCGTGGCGACGCTCTTGGCCTTTCAAGGCCTTGCCATCGAAAGCTTCTTCCTACTGCGCTTTGTGCGTCAGCCTTTGGCGAGAGGTTTGATTATGTTTTTAACCCTAACCAATCCCGTAGGGCAAATGGCCCTGGCGGCTCTCGGACTCATCGATCAAGTCCTGAACATCCGAAACATTCAAGGAGTGTGATACTATGGACCATCGATTTTCAGTAAAAGATTATTATCTCTATTTAGTATTGATCGCCCTCTTGGCCGTGGCACTTTTTATCTTTAATCCCGTCCTCGGCACATTAGGCGTCATCGCCTGGGTTATTTCCGCCTCTTACGCTTATCGCACGGCGAAAAAGTTTAACGAAACCCTAAGCGAACAATTTCAATCCTTGCACAAGGATTTTGAAAAAGTAACGGAACGCGCTATTTTCTCCATGCCTTTTCCCATGGTGGTCACCGATAAAAGCGGCGTCATCATTTGGCACAACTCCCATTTCGCCACCCTTTTAGACGGCGACAATTTACGGGGCAATGTGCTGCAAAAAGAAATTCCCGACCTTGGCAAAAATGCGGAGAAAGAAGAGGACGGCGTGCGTACTGTGGAAAACGGCGAAACCGTCTTGATTAAGGATGTGCCTTTCGCCACTTATCGAAACATCGTCGACTACCAACGAAGCGGCAACGCAGACATACTCTGCCTTTATTATTTCGTAGACCGCAGTGCCCTCTACGATTTGGAACGTCTTTACGACGATGTAAGCAGCGTGGTCATGGTCGTGGAAGTGGACAACTTCGACGAAGTGGTGGACGCGGCGCCTACATCGAAAAAGCCGTTGCTCATCGCCGAAATCGACCATCGCATCAACGAATATTTCCGTTCCCAAAATGCCCTCGTGCGCAAATTCCAGGAAGATATGTATCTGATCGTCATGCGGAAAATGGATATGGAACCTATGGTGAACGAAAAGTTCGCCATTCTCGACCTTATTCGGGAAATCGACGCGGGCACTACCGTCAACATTACCCTTTCCGCCGGCGTCAGTCGTCCGGGCCTTACCTTTATGGAAGCCTATAAAGAAGCGGACACCTGCCTCGATGTCGCCTTAGGCCGCGGCGGCGACCAAGTGGTCGTGCGTACGGAAGATACCTACGCTTACTTCGGCGGCAAGAGCAAGGCCGTGGAAAAGCGGAACAAGGTTAAGGCGAGAGTATTGGGTATCGCCCTTCGCCAGTTGATTGAAAAATCGCCGAAAGTATTTGCCATGGGCCACACCAATCCCGACATGGACGCCATCGGCGCCGCCGTCGGCGTCATGCGCGCGGCAAAGAATCAGGGCAAAGAAGGCTATATTATTTTAAAAGAATCCAACCCTTCCATCGATTTGCTGTTAAAAGTCATGGAAAAGGAAGAGCCGGAGCTTTATAAGCACATTATTCCCGGCGAACGGGCGGAAGAGCTTTTGCGTCAAGACGATCTTTTAATACTCGTAGACAATCACAAGCCTTCCTTTACGGAACACCCGCCTATGTTGGAACGCACATCCAATGTAGTGGTTGTGGACCACCACAGACGGGGCAGCGAGTTCGTCAACGATCCGGTGCTGAATTATGTAGAGCCTTACGCGTCCTCTACCTGCGAGCTGATTACGGAAATGCTCACCTATATGTACGACGACATGGACTTAACGGAATTTGAAGCCAACGCCCTGATGAGCGGCATCGTCGTGGACACGAAGAACTTTACCTTTAAAGCCGGCGTAAGAACCTTTGAGGCGGCATCGGCTCTCAAACGTGCCGGGGCAGATATGTCGAAGGTACGCTACTTCTTTGAAGACGATTACGACACCATTATTTCCCGGGCGGAAGTGGTACACAATGCCCGCATTATTTTCGACAACATCGCCATTTCCAAACTGGAAGGCGACTCGCCCAATTCCGTCTTGGTCAGCGCCCAAGCTGCCGATGAACTTTTGGGTATTCACGGCATTAAGGCGTCCTTCGTCCTCAACAAGAAAAAAGACACCGTTCATATTTCCGGAAGAAGTTTCGGCGAAATCAGCGTGCAACTGATTTTGGAATCCATGGGCGGAGGCGGCCACTTGAACATGGCGGGTGCCCAAGTGAAAAACGACGATATCGATGTCGTTGAAGCACAATTAATTCAAGCCATCAAAGACTATTTAGAAAAAGGAGAAAAAGAAGAATGAAAGTAATCTTATTAGCAGATGTCAGTAAATTAGGCAAAGAAGGGGATTTAGTCGATTCTAAATCCGGTTACGCTCGCAACTTCTTATTCCCTCGCAAACTTGCCGTAGAAGCTACGCCTGAAAAT
This sequence comes from Aedoeadaptatus coxii, assembly GCF_001553115.1. Lineage (GTDB taxonomy): Bacteria > Bacillota > Clostridia > Tissierellales > Peptoniphilaceae > Aedoeadaptatus > Aedoeadaptatus coxii. The sequence goes on along the minus strand of NZ_KQ960181.1, from coordinate 182,032 downwards.
CTCGAAAACTGGAAAGAAATGAAGGCGAAAGAAGCGGCCGATGAAGCGGAAAGAGTGCGTCAAGCGGAAGAAACCAAAAAACTTTTGGAATCCAAATCCGTAGACTTAAAGGCTAAAGGCGGCGAAGGCGGCAGATTATTCGGCGCCATTACGGCAAAAGATATTGCCGAACGCATGGATGAACTTTTCAACGTCAAAATCGACAAGAAAAAAATCGTCCTTTCCGAAAACATTAAGGCCACCGGCAACCACAAGATCACCGTCAAACTTCACGGCGACATTACCGCCGATATTACCGTCGTCGTAACTGCTGAATAATGAGCGGCGACGGAGCCAGAGTCCCTCCTTACGACGAGCAGGCGGAAGCCTCCGTCTTAGGTGCCATGCTTTTGGATAAGACGGCCATTACCACGGCCGTCGAAATTATCCGCGGCGACGATTTCTATTACGACAGCCACAAAGCGATTTTCGAGGGGATTCTTCGACTTTATAACAAAAATGAGCCTGCCGACATGATTACCTTGTCCGATTTTCTGAAGAAGAACGGACAATTGGACGCTGTCGGCGGTTATACTTATTTAGGGCGCTTAACCTCGGGCACCGGCGCCATTTCAAACACGGAAGCTTACTGCCATATTATTAAGGAAAAATCCACCCTGCGCTCCCTTATTCGTGCCGGGGGCGAAATCGTAAATGACGCTTACGAAGATGACGACGACGTAGGCGCCATTATCGAAAAAGCGGAAAAATCCATTTTCGACATTACCCAAGACAATCAACGCAACGGCCTCGTACCCATGAGCGACGTGATGGTGACCACCTTCGATATTATGCAGCAGCGAGCGGAAAACAAAGGCGGCCTTACGGGGCTGACCACGGGCTTTATCGATTTTGATCGCAAGACATCGGGTTTGCAAAAGGCGGATCTCGTCTTATTGGCGGCGCGCCCTTCCATGGGTAAGACCGCACTCATGGTCAATATTTCCACCAACGCCGCCTTAAAAGGCAATGCCTCTGTGGCCATGTTTTCCCTGGAAATGAGCCGCAATCAATTGTCTCAGCGTATCCTTTCCTCCCTTTGCCACGTGGACCTTATGAAAATTATTTCAGGCGATCTTACCACCGAGGAATGGACAAAGGTCATCGAAACCATGACCTACATGAACGAAATGAAAATTTCCATCGACGATACGGCAGGCATTACGCCCTTGGAAGTGAAAGCGAAATGCCGCCGCTTAAAGGCGGAAAAAGGACTGGATCTCATCGTCATCGACTACTTGCAACTGATGGAAGTAGGGGGGCGCTCGGAATCCCGTCAACAGGAAATTTCATCTATTTCCCGTCAGCTCAAGGGCATCGCCAAAGAACTCGACGTTCCCGTCATCGCCCTTTCTCAACTTTCCCGTGCGCCGGAAATGCGCGCCGATCACCGGCCCATCCTATCCGACCTTCGTGAATCGGGCGCCATCGAGCAGGACGCGGACATCGTCATGTTCCTTTACCGCGACGAATATTACAATCCCGACACGGAGAAAAAGGGTCTCGGCGAATTAATTATCGCCAAGCATCGTAACGGGCCCACGGGCACGGTGGAACTTCTGTTCAAAAACGAATACACGAAATTTGTCAATCTACAAGTTTAATCGGAGGATTTATGGATATTATTCGCGTGATCATTTTGGGGATCATCGAAGGGGTAACGGAATTTTTGCCCGTTTCCAGTACGGGGCACTTAATTCTCGCCCACGAGTGGATTTCACTCAACCCCCAAAGTTTTCAAAACGCATTCGACGTATGCATTCAATTAGGGGCGATTTTGGCCGTCGTCGTCCTGTACTTTTCAAAACTATGGCCATTTTATAAAAGCGACGAAAACAAAATCAAAATCGACAAAAAAACCATGACCCTTTGGTTGAAGGTTATCGTCGGCGTCCTGCCCTCGGCGGTATTGGGCTTTTTGTTCGACGACTTTATCGACGCCCATCTCTTTAAGCCTCTCGTCGTGGCGGCGACCCTTATACTTTACGGGGGACTCATTCTCTGGATCGAGGGCCGCAACAAAAGAGAAAATAAACGGGTGAAAGTACACCGCGTGGAAAACATCCCCTACGGCATGGCGCTCTTAATCGGGCTGGCTCAATGTTTAGCCATGATTCCCGGCACGAGCCGAAGCGCCGCCACCATTTTAGGCGCTTTACTCCTCGGCGTGGGAAGGGGAGCGGCGGCGGAATTTTCATTCTTCCTCGCCATACCCACCATGTTCGGCGCCACGTTGTTAAAAATCGTGAAAAACGGATTGGCATTCAGTGGCTACCAATGGTTTTTAATCTTCCTCGGCGCCTTGGTAAGCTTCGTCGTCGCCGTCATCGTCATCAAACAATTTATGGATTATGTAAGAAAAAAAGACTTCCGCATCTTCGGCTACTACCGAATAGTATTGGGACTCGTCGTTTTCTTATATTTTACCCTTCACTAACAGTGCGACAAAACGCACTGTTTTTTTATACGCAATATTTTTATTATCCGCAATTTAATATTTTCTTTTATAAAAAACAAAAAAGTCTTTGAAAGATCTTATTACTTTGGTAGAATGATGGATAGACAATTTATATGAATTGTCTAACGGGAATCCCGTGTCGCCGGCGGAAATTTTCCGAGGCACTTTATTTCCAGTAGATAAGGCAAAGGCATAATAGCAATCCCTTCTCGCAATCATTGAGAAACTTTATTATTTCGTTGCCATTGAAACTTCTCGGTGTTATAGTTTAACTATTGAGAAACACTATTAATTTTTTTGGTATTTTTTTCGATACCTGCTGATAACAGGTATCACAAGTTAGGGGTGTACATATGAATTTGCTTTTAGCGCCGAAAGATGTCGATCTCAAGGTTCAACGTATTCGTGACCAAAAGCTCGACAAAAATCAAATTGCCCATTTGCAAAATCTGGGCTTTGTAGAAGGCGCCAATTTACGTGTTGTTTCCGATGTACAAGGCTCCGTCATCGTCATCGTCAAAGGTGTACGGGTGGGTCTTGGAAAAGATTTGGCAGAGTGTATTCGTGTTAGCATGTGAGGTGAAGTATGAATTTAAGTCAAGCGCAGGTCGGCAAATCCTATCAGGTCGATAAAATTACGGGGAAGGGGCCCCTGAAGCGACGCATTATGGACATGGGTATTACGAAAAATACCAAAGTGTTCGTGCGAAAATTCGCACCCCTTGGCGATCCCGTTCAATTAACGGTTCGCGGATATGAATTAAGCCTTCGCAAGGCCGATGCGGAATTTGTTGAGGTTACGGAAGTCGAAACGATTGAGGAGGAGGTTAAGTAATGAGAATTGCACTGGCGGGCAACCCGAACAGCGGCAAGACCACTTTATTTAATGCCTTGACCGGCTCCCACCAATATGTTGGTAACTGGCCCGGTGTTACAGTAGAAAAGAAAGAAGGGGAATACAAAAAGGACACGTCGATTAAAATTACCGACTTGCCCGGTATTTATTCTCTTTCCCCTTACACACTTGAAGAAGTGGTAAGCCGTAAATATTTATTGAACGAACATCCCGATGTTATCGTCAACATTATCGACGGTGTCAATCTGGAGCGTAACCTTTATTTAACTACCCAACTCTTAGACTTGGGCATCCCCGTCGTCGTCGCCGTCAACCGTATGGACGTCGTACGCAACAAAGGGGATATCATCGATGTAAAAGGTCTTTCCGAAGCCTTGGGTGCCGAAGTAGTGGAAATTTCCGCTCTTAAGAGAGAAAATCTCGACGGCTTAATGGAAGCGGCTAAAGCGGCGAAAGATCGCTACAAAAAAGGCCATCTCGTTTACGATCCCAAAGTGGAAGCGGCAGCGGAAGATATTTGCAACATCGCCTCGGCAGTAGGCGCTATCGACGCGAAACGCTTCTACGCCTTAAAGCTCATCGAAGGGGATTCCAAACTCGAGTTAAACTTGAGCGCAGATGAAGAAAAGAAAATTGCCGAACGCATTGGCGAATTGGAAAAATTCTACGATGACGACGGCGAAGGTATTATTACCGAAGCGCGCTACAGCGCCATTACCGACATCATTTCGGGCAACTATAAACCGGGCAGGAGAGGCCAAACCACCAGCGATAAGGTCGACGCCATCGTCACCAACCGCATCTTGGCACTTCCCATCTTCGTCATTATCATGACGGCCGTTTACTACATCAGTGCAAAGGTCGTCGGCGGCCCCGTTACCGACTGGGTCAACGATACACTTCTCGGCGAATATGTAGCCGGCGCCATCGACCACGTCGTCGATTCTTTAAATACGGCACCCTGGCTCCACTCCCTCGTCATGGACGGCATTATCGCCGGTGTCAGCGCCGTCTTAGGCTTCCTGCCCTTGATCGCGACGCTGTACTTCTTCCTCGCTATTATGGAAGATATCGGCTACATGTCCCGTATCGCCTTTATTTTGGATAGAATCTTCAGAAAATTCGGTCTTTCCGGTAAAAGCTTTATTCCGATTCTTATCGGTACCGGCTGCTCCGTACCGGGGATCATGGCAACACGTACCATCGAAAACGAAAAGGACCGTCGCATGACCGTCGTCGTCGCAAGCTTCATGCCCTGCGGCGCGAAAGTAAACCTTATCGGTTTGTTCGTCGCATCTTTCGGATTCTGGTACTTCCTGCCCATCGCATACTTCTCCGGTATTATCGCCGTCATTATTTCGGGCTTAATCCTGAAAAAAGCATCGATCTTCCAAGGGGATCCGGCACCTTTCGTTATGGAACTTCCGGAATACCACATGCCCTCTGCAGAAAATGTAATGAAGAGCGTGTGGGAACGCTGCAAGGCCTTCGTTAAAAAAGCGGGTACCATTATTCTCGTAGCATCTGTCGTCATCTGGGTCTTACAAAACATCTCCATTCACGGCGAATTTGTAGAATTTGCAGAATCCACCGACAGCATTCTTTCCGCATTAGGCAAACTTGTAGCGCCGATCTTCACTCCCTTAGGATTCGGAAACTGGCAAGCTACCGTCGCCAGCGTGACGGGTCTTGTCGCAAAAGAAGCCGTCGTTTCCACTTACGGCATTATCGGCGGCATCGCCGACGGCAACGACGCAGGCTTACACGCCTTTGTTATCAGCCAATTCACTTTCTTAAGTGCATTGTCCTTCATGCTGTTTAACCAATTAAACGTACCTTGCTTCGCTGCAACCGGTACTATTCGCGAAGAAATGAACTCCAAATTCTGGTTATTCTTCGCCCTTGCATACCAAACAGGTTTTGCATATGCCGTAGCACTCGTCGTATTCCAAATCGGCAGTTTACTCCAAGGTAAACCCTTCACTGTTTGGACGGGTATTGCCTTTGCATTGTTAATCGCCTGCATTTGGGGCATTATTAGAAAACCCTCCGGTCACAAAAAATCGACCATAGGGCATGAACAATTACAAGGTTAGGAGGAATTATGGGAAACTTCATTGTACTCGCCATCGTCATTTTGCTTGTAGCATTCGGTGTGCGCTCCATTTACAAAAAACGCAAAGAAGGCGGTTGCGGATGTGGATGCAGTTCTTGCGGAAGCGACCACTGTTCCCATACACACGAATAAAAAGAGATGCCTGCGGGCATCTTTTTTTGTGGGAACACACTGCAAAATTCAAAGTAATTCACTCTGGATTGTGAAAAAAGTAAATATAACGCTGTATTATTTAGCTTTTCCACTTGAATTATAATCCATCAATGCTATAATAAATTCAGGAAGAAATAAATCAGGCAGAACGGTTTACCGTTACATACCTGAAAATTATTTGGAGGTATCATTATGGCACATAAAATTACTGACGCTTGCATCGCTTGTGGCGCTTGCAAACCCGAATGTCCTGTAGATTGCATTTCTGAAGGCGACATCTACAGCATCGACGCTGACGCTTGCATCGATTGCGGTTCCTGCTCTGCAGTATGCCCCACCGGCGCAGCTCAAGCTGAATAAGATTATGAATAAAAAAAGACGTTCTCCGCAAGGACGTCTTTTTTTATTGCATCCGTAGCCAGAACGGGGAAGCTATGGTATACTAATGGCAATTGTATAAGGTGATGAAGAGGAAAAGTAAAAAGGGGAACGCTCAAGAGAGTCTGCGGTCGCTGGGAGCAGATGCGGGAAACTTTTGAATCCGCCTCGGAGCCTGTCAAATGAAGTGAATCGCACGGCGATTAAGTTGGGTGGCAACGCGGGTTCGACTCGTCCCATAGAGGATGATCGGAGCCCTTTTTTTATTGGAGGTAAACATGCTCGATATTCGTTTAATTCGGGAAAACCCGGAACTTGTAAAAGAAAACATTAAAAAGAAATTCCAAGACGAAAAAATCGCCCTCGTGGACGAAGTCTTAAAACTGGACGTGGAAAATCGCCAAGCCAAAACGGAAGGCGACGAACTTCGCGCCAAACGAAATCAACTGTCGAAATCCATCGGCGGCTTAATGAAAGATGGCAAAAAAGACGAAGCCGAAGAAGTAAAAGCGGAAGTAAAAGCCATTAACGACCGCATCGAAGAGCTGGAAATCGAAGAAGGCAAAAAGAGCGAACGCATTCGCGAGATCATGCTCGTCATTCCTCAAATTATGGACGACAGCGTACCCATCGGAAAAGACGATTCCGAAAACGTGGAAGTGGAACGCTACGGCGACCCCGTCGTTCCGCCTTACGAAGTGCCCTATCATATCGACATTATGGAAGCCTTAAGCGGCGTAGATCTTGACAGCTCCAGAAAAACATCGGGCAGCGGCTTCTACTATTTAATGGGAGATATCGCCCGTCTTCACTCCGCCATTCTTTCCTACGCTCGGGATTTCATGATCGACAAAGGCTACATCTACCACATTCCACCCTTCATGATCAGAAGCGACGTAGTCAGCGGCGTTATGAGCTTCAGCGAAATGGAAAACATGATGTATAAAATCGAAGGGGAAGATCTCTACCTCATCGGCACCAGCGAACACTCCATGATCGGGAAATACATCGATTCCATTACGGAAGAGAACACTCTTCCCCACAGATTAACCAGCTATTCCCCCTGCTTTAGAAAAGAAGTAGGCGCACACGGCATCGAAGAGAGAGGCGTGTACCGCATTCACCAATTCGAAAAGCAAGAAATGGTCATTATCTGTAAGCCCGAAGACAGCATGGCATTTTACGACGAACTCTGGCAAAACACCGTGGAATTCTTCCGCTCCCTGGATATTCCCGTGCGCACATTGGAATGCTGCTCCGGCGACCTTGCTGATTTGAAGGTGAAGAGCGTGGACGTGGAAGCCTGGTCGCCGCGCCAAGAAAAATACTTTGAAGTGGGCAGCTGCTCCAACTTAGGCGACGCACAAGCCCGCCGCTTAAACATTCGCGTACGCGGAGAAGACGGCAAACTTTACCTCGCCCATACCCTCAATAACACTGTTGTAGCGCCGCCGAGAATGCTCATCGCCTTCTTGGAAAACCACTACCAAGAAGACGGTTCCATTCTCATTCCCGAAGCCCTTCGTCCCTACATGGGCTTTAAAGAAAAAATCGAAGCGCCGAAAAAATAAGATAGGTCAACAAGACGCCATCGCGACGATGGCGTTTTTTAATGGGAAGATTGTTTAAAACAGTGTGCCGCCAAATCCATTGAACAAGGGAAAAGGCCTATTGAAAATACAAATACAGATTATTTTAGAGAGGGAAATTATAATGAAGTCCATTCCCTGTGTAGATTCTGTGGATGTTACAATAGATAACGGAAAAATAAAATTTAGGTAAAGGAGTTCTTATGACAGATTCAATGGGTTATCTCTTTTGGGGATTTCTAATCGTCTACGGCATTATTATGATGATTCTCTCCCCGAAACATGTTACGACGGAAGGATTCTTCCACGGTAAATCCAACGAAGGCCACGAGCCGACGCCTACTGTGCTTATGCTCAGTATTTTCATCAGCTGGATTTTTGCGAAATCCGTTACCAACGCCGCCAACCTCGGCGCGGAATACGGCTTTGTCGGCGGCTTATCCTACGCCATTTATTGGCTCTGCATCCCCATTACAGGCTATGCACTCTATCGACTTAGAAAACACTACGCCGCCAAGGGAATGGTAAGCTTCCTTACAAAAGAATACGGACAATTTGCATCCGTGGCCTTTTCCGCCGCCATCTTAATTCGTCTCTTCAACGAAATTTGGTCGAACACATCGGTCGTCGGCGGCTATTACGGCGATGCCGGCTCAAAAGCATTTATTTATTCGGCCCTGTTATTTACTGCCATCACCTTGATCTATTCGGTGATCGGGGGCTTGCGGAGCTCCATTATTACCGATTCCATTCAGGCGGTGATCTTTATATTCTTCATCGTCTTCGTCACCGTCGCCATTTTGCCGAAACACGGCTTAGGCGAATTTATTTCCACAGGCACGTGGAAAATGGATACGGGTCTGGATATGGTATTTGTAAGCATTATTCAAATCTTCAGCTACGGCTTCCACGACCCGGTCTTAACGGACAGAGGTTTTATTACCGACGAAAAAGTCATGTTGCGCGCCTTCGTCGTCTCCGGCTTACTGGGTTTCCTCGCCATATTAGTCTTCAGCTTTATCGGCATTCACGCCCGCTTAATCGGCTTGGAGATTACCAATAACATGCCTGCAACACTGGGTCGCACCCTCGGCGTGGCAGGTTACTTCGCCATGATCGTCGTTATGATTTCGGCCGCAGGCTCCACACTGGACTCCACCTTCTCCAGTTTAGGCAAACTGACGGCAAAAGACCTTCCGGAAATCGCCGGAAAGGGAATGCCGAAACATGCACGTACTATCGCCATCGTGGTCATGATCGCCTTCGCCATCTTAGGCAATCTCCCCATGATCGTCGGCACCGATATTTTAAAGGCCACCACCATTAGCGGTACTATGGTCGTCGGACTGGCGCCGATTTTCTTACTACACGGCATCGTCCGCCCGACCAAAGTCGGCTTCCATTTAGCCTTCTGGATCGGCATCGTCCTCGGCGTCTTGCTCGCCATGGATCTCGTGCCGGCGTCTTGGGCCATCGGCACGGGCAAAAACGCCATGACACTGGGCGTCAACCTATACGGCACCGTACTCTGCGCACTGGGCTATATTATCCCGAGCTTCTTCGGAAAAGGAACATGCGATTATGGCTGCGAAAACTAGTTGCTCTATCGAATACTTCCTCCCGAAGGATTGGGCGAAACATCCGAAGACGGTAGAGGAAGATATACTATACGTTATCGGCGGCCTTTACGGCAATCTCTTTTCCGTGGAAACATTCAATCAAATGGCGGAAGAGGAAAAAAGCGCGCCCCTTATGATCTTTAACGGCGACATGCATTGGTTTGACGTGGCATACGACGATTTTATGGCGGTGGAAAACAACACGAGGGGCATTAAACTCCTGGGCAATGTGGAATACGAACTGCCCACTTCGCCGGATAAAGCCGACTGCGGCTGCAATTATCCTCCCGATGTAGACGAAGGCACGGTGGCCCGCTCCAACGTGATTCACTCCACCATGAAGAAAAACCTGAGGGGAAAGGCGATCCTCGAGGAATTGGCGACGAGAGAAAAAGCCATGGCCATTTCCGCCTTAGGTCTTACCATCGCCATTACCCACGGCGACGAAAAGAGCATGTCCGGCTGGGATTGCGCAAGAGATGCCCTGCAAAAAAAAGAGCGCCGAAACGAACTGGCCGCTTGGTTAAAAGAAAACCGCGTCGACGTACTCGCCACCACCCACACCTGTCTGCCTGCCATCACCGCCATCGAAAACCGCGTCGTCAGCAACAACGGCTCCGCCGGCATGGCCAATGTGCAGGGGAAGACCTACGGCCTTATCACCCGCATCGCCAAGACACCTCATCCGAAAGCCGTGGCGACGAAGCAGGTAAAAGACGTTTACGTGGAACTTGTAAAAGTGGATTTTCCCATAGATAAATTCGTCGAACACTTCGATCGATGCTGGCCCGAAGGATCCCCTGCGAGCATTTCCTACCGCAACCGCATCGTAGGCGGCACAGCGGTGGAAGAAAAAGCCATCGACATCGACAAAGGCTACAACGATAAGAGAACTTGCTGCTGAGATTTGACGCAGGCACAAAATCTTTGATATACTATCTATCGAAACAAAGGGGAGTAACAATTATTCTTGGTCGTCAATCCGGCGTGAAGCCCGGCCAAGGATCCTAAACAGGCTGTGAGACTTTTGTCCTAAGGACAAGAGTCTCTTTTTTTAAGGAGGAATTATGGATTGGTATCAAATGACCCCGGACGAAGCGGTCGCCAAATTGGAAAGCGACAACCGCAAAGGGCTTTCCCAAGAAGAAGCTGAGCGCCGCTTATCGGAACACGGGACAAACGAATTACAGGAAGAAGAGAAAAAGCCACTGGCGAAAAAACTGGCGGAGCAATTTTTAGATCCCATGATCATTATTTTACTCATCGCCGCCGTTATTTCCGGCATGGTGGGGGAAGCGGTAGATTCCGTCATCATCCTCGTCATCGTCATCGTCAACGCGCTGTTAAGTATATTCCAAGAGGGCAAAGCGGAAGAAGCCATTGCCGCTCTTAAAAAAATGAGTTCGCCTACGGTAAAAGTTATTCGCGGCGGCGTGTCCAAAGAAATTAACTCCGCCCACGTGGTGCCCGGCGACATCGTCTTGCTGGAAACCGGCGACATCGTGCCGGCGGATCTGCGCTTGTTGGAAAGCACCAATTTAAAAATTGACGAATCCTCCTTAACGGGAGAATCCGTCGCCGTTGAAAAACACGCAGAAGAAAAATTGGAAGAAGAAGTAGGCATCGGCGACCGCCTGAACGTCGCCTATTCCGCCTCTATCGTCACCTACGGACGGGGCAGAGGCATCGTCACCGCCACAGGGGAAGACACGGAAATCGGCAAAATCGCCACCTCTCTTTCCACCATGGAAGACGAGCAAACCCCCCTTCAACGAAAACTGGCGGGACTTTCCAAGACACTGGGCATATTAGTCGTCGCCGTCTGCGCCGTAGTCTTCATCGTAGGTAAAATCTACGGCCACGACACCCTCAATATGTTTATGACCTCGGTCTCTTTGGCGGTCGCCGCCATACCCGAAGGCCTTCCCGCCATCGTCACCATCGTCCTTTCCATGGGCATGGGCAATATGGCGAAACGCCACGCCATCGTCAAAAGACTCCTCGCCGTGGAAACCTTGGGGACGACCACCTACATCTGCTCCGATAAAACGGGCACCCTTACGCAAAACGAAATGACCGTCACCCACGTCTACGTCGACGGGAAAATCCTCGACGTCTCCGGCACAGGCTACGCGCCCAAAGGAGACATTACCTTTGAAGGCAAACCCGTTACCTTCGACGACATTCACGGATTGAAGACACTTAGCACCATCGCCACCTTAACCAACGACGCCGATTTAAAAGAAGAAAACGGCGCCTACGGCATTATCGGCGATCCGACGGAAGGGGCGCTCATTACCTTCTCCGGAAAACAAGGCATCGACGAGAAAAAACTCGAAGAAGAATACCCGAGAGTAGACGAAATTCCCTTCGATTCCGAACGGAAAATGATGTCCACCTTCCACCAAAACTACTTTGAAGATAAAACCTCGTCCTTTACAAAAGGCGCGCCGGACGTGGTTTTAAGCCGCTGCAAATACTTCTTAAAGGATGGGGAAGTCGTCGAACTTACGGAAAAAGATCGAAAGGAAATTTCCGAGCAAAACAACAGCTTCGCCAAAAACGCCCTTCGCGTCTTGGCGTATGCTTATAGAAATTACGACACCCTGCCCTCGGAGATTACCTCCGAAACAATCGAAAAAGACATGGTATTCGTAGGGCTGACGGGCATGATCGACCCTGCCCGCCCGGAAGTAAAAGCCGCCATTAAAGAATGCCGCTCCGCCGGCATCGTTCCCGTTATGATTACGGGAGATTACCTCTTAACGGCGAAAGCCATCGCCGAAGAGCTCGGCATTTTACGAGAAGGCGACCACGCCATGATGGGCGAAGAGCTAAACGGCAAAAGCCCTGAAGAAATTCGCGAAATCGTCAAGACTACCCGCGTCTTTGCCCGCGTATCCCCTCAAAATAAAGTGCAAATCGTAACGGCACTGAAAGAAAACGGCGAAATCACTGCCATGACAGGCGACGGCGTCAATGACGCCCCCGCCATTAAAAAAGCGGACATCGGCATTGCCATGGGCATTACTGGCACCGACGTAGCGAAAAATACCGCCGACGTCATCTTAACCGACGACAACTTCGCCACCATCGTCCACGCCGTAGAAGAAGGCCGCATCATCTATGCGAACATTAAAAAATTCGTCACCTTCCTATTGAGCTGTAACATCGGGGAAGTGCTTGTGGTCTTCCTTTCCATTCTATTGAATCTGCCCACGCCCTTCCTACCTATACAACTTTTGTGGCTCAATCTCGTCACCGATTCCTTCCCCGCCCTCGCCCTCGGCGTGGAAAAAGGGGAAGCAGAAACCATGCACGAACCGCCGAGAGATCCGAAAGAACCGATCCTCGACAAAAGCGTCACCATTACCCTCATCATTCAATCCATCGCCATTACGGCGGCCACCATGGGCGTATACTACTACGCGCTGACAACACACGGCACCACAGGCGACGGCCTCATTTATTCCAGAACCATGGCATTCTCCACATTAGTCTTTAGCGAATTATTCCGCTCCTTCTCCTCGAGAAGCATCGACGACACACTGCTCAAAATGGGATTCTTCACCAACAAACGCCTGAATCAGGCAGTGCTCCTATCCCTATCTCTAGTCCTCGTCGTATTGTACGTGCCGGCGCTGGAAACAATGTTCCACATGACCGATCTCAATTTCATGGATTGGGCCATCGTATTAATTTCCGCCCTGATACCTTTAGTCATCGGCGAAATCCAAAAAGCCCTGCGCTTCGGCAGCCAATCCACCAGATAAAATGCACCGCCTTCGGGCGGTGTTTTTGCTTACAACAATTGAGCCCAAAGGCCATAAATGGTATGATGAAATCATTAAAGAAAAGGCTGGGATACAAGTGAGACAATATAGAAAAAGAGAACATGTAGAAAACTATTTAAAGACGGAACACAGAGGCAGCACACTCTTTGAAGACGTGTTTTTGCCCCATAACTCCTTGCCGGAACTGGCGCTCGAAGACATCGACACCACCACGACCTTCCTCGGCAAAGAAATCGCCTTTCCCCTTATGATTAACGCCATTACCGGCGGCACCGATTTCGCCGAAGCCATTAATGCCGATTTGGCGGAACTGGCCAAGCGGCTTGGCATTCCCATGGCCGTCGGCAGCGAAACCATCGCCATGGAAGATGAAGAAGCCATCGAAAGCTTTCGCATCGTCCGCGACATAATGGGCGAGGATGGCATCGTCATCGGCAACATGAACGGCAACCTGAGCCCGGAAGGAGCCAAGCGCGCCGTAGACATTATCGGCGCCGACGGATTGCAAATCCATTTAAATCCTGCGCAAGAACTGGCCATGGATGAAGGCGATCGGGATTTCAGAGGCATAAAAGAGCGCATCGTAGCGGCAAAAGACGCCCTGAATGTGCCTGTCATCGTAAAAGAAGTAGGCTTCGGCATGGACGCCGACGTCGTGGAAACACTATACGACGCCGGCATACGCTACGTAGACATATCGGGCTTCGGCGGCACCAACTTCTTCGAAGTGGAAAACCTCCGCTCCTTACGCCGCGACATGAGCGATCTTTACGATTGGGGGCTTCCCACGGCCTACGCCTTATCGCGCGCCGTCGCCCTCGAGAAAAAAGATCTGAACATTATCGCATCCGGGGGCATAAAAACCTCCCTCGATCTCGTCAAAAGCCTGGTCATCGGCGCGGACATGTGCGCCATGAGCGGCGAAATCCTGAAATACGTCCTTCACGGCGGCGTAGATTACGCCGAAGAATACGTCAGCGAACTCATTTATAAATCTAAAATCATCATGGTCCTTTTGGGATCGAAAGACATTCAAAGCTTAAAACACATCCGGTGGCGCGCTACCGGAAGATTATTAGAATTGTTGAGGTAACTATGTACGACGTGATCATTATCGGCGGCGGGCCGGCGGGGCTTACTGCCGCCATTTACACGAGCCGCGCCCACCTTTCCACCCTCATCCTCGAGCCCCAACTCGAAGGAGGGCAAATGGCACAAACGCTAAGCGTGGAAAACTACCCCGGCGTATTGGAAGGGGACACGGGCATGGCCATCGGCATGCGCATGAAAAAACAAGCCACCACCTTCGGCGCCGAAATCAAAAAAGAACGAGTTGAAAAAATCAGCGTGGCGGGGAACGAGAAAATCGTCGCCACATCAAAAGAAGAATACCGCGCCAAATACCTTATCGTCGCCACAGGCTCCAAACCCAATCAACTGGGCGTGCCCGGCGAAGCGGAATTCGTCTCCCGCGGCGTCAGCTACTGCGCCACCTGCGACGGCGCCTTCTACGGCAACGGCGAAGTCTACGTTATCGGCGGCGGCAACAGCGCCGTGGAAGAAGCACTTTACCTCGCCAACCTCGGCGCGAAAGTCCATATCGTGCACAGAAGAGGGGAACTCCGGGCGGAAAGCTTTATCGCCGAAGCGGCAAAGAATAACGCCAACATCGTCATCCATTGGCACACGGAGCTAAAAGAAATCAAAGGAGATAAAATGGTAGAGGGCCTGGTCCTTTACAACAACGAAACCGGAGAAACCACCACCGTGGAAAAAACCGATAAGCCCCTGGGAATCTTTATTTACGTCGGGCAACAACCTCAAACCGACGTCCTCGCGCCCCTGGTGGAATTAAAACGAGGCTACGTACCCGTGGACGAAAACTGCATGACGGCAACCGACGGCATCTACGCCGCCGGCGACATCGTGGACAAAAACTTCAGACAAGTCATTACCGCATGCGGCGACGGATGCATTGCCGCCATGGCCGTGGCGGAACGCATCGTGCAATATAAATAAGAAAGAACCGATTCGAAAGAGTCGGTTTTTTATTGCAAAAAAGTAGTGCGTCATATTTTCGAGGCAAGTCCGCGAAAGATAAGCGACACATATTTTATGCATAAATTGCCTCTCGACGACGATAAAGCTGCAAGGACTTAATAAATCATGGCAAAAAACGGGGAAATCCGGGTGCTGTTTTTTCCTCTACAGATTTAAAATAAGATTTTTAAAGAAAACCTGTCCAAAAAACGCACAAAAAACGCCATTAGCTGAAGAATCATAACGTGCTTCCTAAAATATTTTATTAAATCAAAAACATTAAACAAATCTTAATAAT
This sequence comes from Aedoeadaptatus coxii, assembly GCF_001553115.1. Lineage (GTDB taxonomy): Bacteria > Bacillota > Clostridia > Tissierellales > Peptoniphilaceae > Aedoeadaptatus > Aedoeadaptatus coxii. The sequence goes on along the minus strand of NZ_KQ960181.1, from coordinate 166,692 downwards.
TCAAACAAATACCTTTATTATTGTGGTACACTATCTATACGAGTAGTCTTGTGCTATTCAGCTTGCTTTCAATCGAGAAATGTGGAAAATGTTTCCACAAAACTCGCGGCGAGATAAATCGGAGCTACGATTTTATAGCCCTGCTTCTTATCTGCCAAGTAAGCAACATAGATAAACGTTACTTTCGTATGTTTGACGAAAAGAGGGGAGCGATGGCCATTACAATATGAAGAAAATATCGAACGATCATGATCTGTTAAAGGGCTTGACAGGAAGTGAACGACGGATATCGCTTTCGCCGTGTAAACCCTTTATGAAGGAAGAACGTACACTTGTCGCCGATGTATAAGCCCATCGCAAAAGCGAGAGCGGAAATACATGAACGACGGCAGAACAACCATGTGAATCTATTCCGGCGAGCCATTTAGATGGCGGCTGGCAACCGATCAAAAATAAGAACCGCGATTCTATCGTGCGTTTTAAAATAGATCCACAAAATATAGCAACAAGGAGGAAGAATGTTAGCGAATAAAACGAACGGCTTCAAACGTGCCTTCGCACTTATGTTAGCCATTCTCATGCTCATTACGGTGGTGCCCTTTCAGGCATTCGCCGAAGTCGAGCCGGCCAATTGGGTGGACGACGTACAGACAGCTAGATACTGGCCCATTCCCCACCAAGGTAGACTGGTAAAAGTATCTTCAGCAGAAGCATTAAAGAACCCGTCCCTTAGATACATCGGGGGCTACACTAGACCGGACGGCAGAGAGGTAGTAAGACTTGCTTTTTCTGGATACTCAGGAGCAGTTACCGATGTGTGGCTAAGACTTATACTCAAGCCGGATAACAACCTAAACCAACTAATTGATTGGGACCTATCAGGTATTGGTAAAAAGAGAACTGAACAATTCCCAAACAACCACGACGGCTACAATTTTAACAAAGAATTTATTAAGTTTGAACCCTTATCAGCCAAACAAGGTGGTTCAGGTAACCTTAGATACGTAAGTATTGGTGAAAAAGGAACTCAAACTGTAAGAACAGGTTTATTAGGGGTAAACTTTGAAACCCCAATTGACCTAGTCCTTAAAAAAGGCGAGACAGTTAAAAACCTAAAGGAAAACCCTCTTATCCAAATGAGGCTTATGGACAGTAATTTCGAAAGAATTTACTCTACAACTATAGCAGAGAATGAAGAGGTACCATATTCATCCTACACTATGTCGACCTTCGTACCTGTAAGGGTAGACCTTAAAAAGGGAATTCTAAACACAGACGTAGCTCGTAACACAGAAAACACCTTCCAATCAGCTTCTTCTTATATTAAATATAACGAAGAAAAAGGATATATCGATGTATATACAAGAAGGAGCCAAGGTGCTGTAGGTTCTACTGCTGACTCCGGTGGTGCCTTTAACGCAGCTGATAAGAGAAACGAAGGCGACTACGGCTTTATGCAAACCTTCGATAAAAGCTTTATAGGTATCCTAAAACCACAAGACGAGTCTGGAACAGTAGCGCAAATCTTTGCTGCTAACAGCAATGATGCAGTAAGCTACCCATCTTCTGACCCAACAGTTCCACTTCCTGCAAACAGGATTGACTATTCAATAAATGATATTGAAAAGATTGGGGATGTAGGTGTAGTCAAGGTTACAAATAATACACCAGACAAGACCTTCATGAGAACAGGTACAACCCTAACAGGCTATGGCACATCTACTGTAGTTAGATACTTTATCGACAAAGACAAGCTAAAAGAAAGTTTCGGATCTACAGACATTGTATCTTACGAATTCTTCTCAACAGTCTTCGCTACCAATCCAACAGGTATAGAAGAATTTAAATCCGTTCCAAGAAATGAAGACATCATTCTAAAACGTGGTGACACTATCGACATCCGTTTTGATGGGAGACGTGATCTTATCACACTTGGTACTTTTGATACCAATGGTTCCGTCATCCAAATAGGCGATGACCAATATAAGTTTGGAATAAGGACGACTGGTGACAAGGCGAAGTATGTTGGCGGATCGGGTAGCTACATGCGTAAAATGACCGTGTCAGTTCCATTTGATATCAAAATCAAAAAGGACACGCCACTTACAATCTTCTCAAGAAAGACTAAGCTTATGGAAGTATCTCCTGGCATGACAGTTACATTTAACTACTCAGCACAGGATGAATCAGGAGCTAAAATAACTAAAAGCAAGACCTACAGATTTGAAAGACCTCTAATAGATGGTTATACAAGAAATGAAAAGGGCGAAATCTTTAAAGATGGTCAAAAGATAAATGATCCACAACAATCATTATTTATCGACAACCACGACCCATTAATGGTATCACGTCAAGAAAACTTCGGTGGCGGTATCTTAACAAGAACAGCTGATGCACCGGATATCAACGAAATCTTTACAGACTCTGAACACCTAACAGGTCGTTCAAAATACGATAGAGTGTATGTATATCCCTACGATGCTAATAAAAAGGATGTTACTACAGCAAAAAGACTTGGTACTATCCAAGCATCGGACCAAAAGATAGAAATGAACGTTAACGGCGCTGATGTTCAAGGTTTTGAATGGACATCAGCTTCTAACGATGCTCAACACAAGATTAACAAATCCTATTGGGCAGTAAAAGATACGCCACTATACTTTACCAACCAAGACGTTCTAGCAAACGCCCTTGAAAGTGAAAATCCTGTAATGGAACAAGTTCAAGCCAAGGTAACATTCAATTTAAACAGTGGTACACTAGATCAAAGTGTTATTTCTTATAAAGGCGTCGACAAAGACCAAAAAGTTGGTACAGAACACGCTTATATTACAAAGAGAGCTAACCAACAAGAAGAAGTTGTGCGTATAGCACCGATGAATGTGAAGTTTGCCAACCAAGAAGGCTATGTAGCCAACGGTTTTGAAGGAAAGAATGTTGACCTGAAAGACCACAACGGAAAGAACTTTGAACAAAACATTGCAGCAATTGAAAAGAAAATTGCTGAAACTTCAACTTCAACAGAGAAAACAAAACTTCAAGCCGAACTAGCTAGAACTAGAGAAGCTCTTGCACTTAGAAAGTTTGTTGAAAAAGATCCTAAAGTTTCCGGCAAGACTTTCTTAGGCTGGACGACTCAACCTCTGACCGGTACACCTCAAGAAGTTACAGAAGCTTTCTTAAAATTAGAAAAAGCGGATTCAGTAGATAAGTATCTAAGTGGTAAAAACCTCATATTTACAAGCACCTCGCCGATTACTGAGAACATGACTGTTTACGCGGCTTACGGTTCACCACTTGTAACTTTCCACACCAATCCGCCGGAAGGCTTAAAAGGTAAGACAGATGAAACGTTAACTCAAAGCTTAACGGAACAAAACCTTACAGACCGTACAGTTCGCCTTCAAAAGAACTGGTCAGATCCTAAGTTCAAGATGCAAGGCTACTCTCTAGTAGGTTACTCAACTAATCCTAATGCAGACATTCCTGATGAAAACAAAACAGGAACCGGCGTGAATGTTGATAACTATCTACGTGATGGAGACCAATATCCACTAACTGCCGATCAAATCAGAGATGGCGTCGACCTCTATGCGGTATGGAAGAAGAACTACCACGTAGACGTTGAAAAAGTTTGGGACCAAGGAACAGACAAAGACAAGAACATCGGCAAGCTTTATGTTGGTCTTTTAGCAAGACCGGCAGTAGGAGCAGCAGGCTTCGAAATTGTAGACCAAAACGCAGTTTACAGACCGGTACCGGGAACAGTGCAAGCATTAACAAGCGCAACGCCTGAAACTGGCAAACTAAATTGGAACGATCTACCCTCTTATGATGATGCCGGCCACAGAATGTCCTATATCGCAGTTGAGCTTACAGATTCAACAAAAGCTTTATTTGAAAATGGAAGTGTAAACTATAAAGACTACGGTGCAACTATTGTAAACACTAACCAAAACAAGGGATTAGGCGGATACAAGGCTCAACTTGTAAACACAGACGGTGTCGATGCCATGTCAGCAGCTACATTGCGTAGCCACTATACAAAAGATGGAAACCTTATCAATCCTAACGATGATAAGACAATGAAATACTTTGACACTTATGGCTATAGCATCAAACTTACAAACTCTAAGGTAGATGTTCAACCACCTACAATCGATCCGATCAAGTATGACGCAACACAAGTAGTCGTAAGAAAAGTTGGAAATCCAAGTAAGATTGTGACAACCCTACCTGATGGAAAGACCGTAATAGTTGCTAAAAACGCTGGCGGCACATTAGTTTATGACCAAGTGAACAGTACTTTCACAGGTAATGTTACAGTTGATGAAAATGGTGTAATCACTATTCAAACCGGTCAAATGCAACCGGGACAAGTTGTACAAGCTCAACAATTCAAGGCAGTCGGAAACCAAGAAAAAGGCTCAGAAATTGTAAAAGCTACGGTTCAGGAACAACCAGTTTCACACAAAGTAGTAGAAAAAGAACAACTTCCAAAGGATAAAGATGGCAACGGCGTTATAGAATTCAACGTGCCAAACCATCCACTTCTACCACCTAAAGCAGGATCAAAATATACTCTAGGATACTTCAAAGAAGAAAGTGGAGTAAAAACTTTCGTTCCACTAGCACCGGTTGATGCCAAGGGTGATATCGCTCCAGTAGTCTTAGACAAAGATATGAAGTCTGACGACACAACTGAGGTTAAGAGACAAATCTTAATTCCTGCAGATAAATTCGATGAAATAAATAAGCTAAAGGAACAAGGTATTAATCTTGTTATCCAATCTGACGAAGATGGCAAGAAACCTAATTATTCAGACGGATTTACCCTAGACTTAAAAGCACCAACAGCAGAAGCAAAACCTGTAGAAGACATGTGGAGACGTTGGGTAAATGTGGATCTATCGAACTTCAAGGAAGATACACAAGTAATTGTTGTTAAGTACAAGAACAATGCAGGAACTCAAATCCTTCGTCTACAAAATGAAGCTGAACTTAAGGCTACTATTGAAATGCTTAACAGACAAGGTTTTAGCAATGCTGACATTTCAGTAGAAGATAGATTTGGCAACGCAACAACCCTTAACCCTCAATACGTTCCGAGCAAGATTATCGATATCATGGTTCGTAAGGAACGTATAGGTAAAGACTTTGTTCATGTAAGAGCCTATGAAGAAGGTGTAACTGTTACCGTAAGAATCTATAACATTGAGGACCTTGAAGACGTTAGAACGAAAGCTGACGGCTACCAAGCAAAGGCTAAGGTAATGAAGCAAGAAACTGTCGGTAAGAAATATAAAAAGATTCAGCTGACAGACCTTCAAGGAAATCCCTACAAACTTAAAGATGGTGACATTATTGAAATCATCGGTACCAATGCAGAAGGTGCTTACACGAACCCCTATGCAAAAGTACTGGGGCAATAGTTACTGCAGTATTGAGAAATAGCAGATGATAGTCGGCAGAAAGATAGTAACCGGGGGAGGGATTCCCTCCCCTCATCATTAGGAGGAAGAATGAATAATACAAAGCATAGATTTCTAACCTTGCTTTTGGCTTTCGTTATGCTCTTTACCACATTGCCCCTGAATGTCTTTGCGGCTTCGGGCGTACGTACAGAGAGAAATGAAATCACCGACATCAAAACGGTTGGCGACAAGCAAGTTATTAATCTAGGAAAAGTACAAGGAAAATCGAGTTTTAGTTTTTTCTCAAGAAGCGCTAGACTTTTTGGATTTACAACTCAACAAGCTGGCAGTTCAAGTGAAACTGTAGCTCAAAAGGTTGAAATTAATCTAGAGACCATGGGCCTTAATTTTGAAGAGGATCAATTTGACCCTTCAGCACTAACTGAAGCAGGTTCATTTGACGTAGAGATTACTTTCAAGGAATTAGGCGGAACAAGAACAGAAAAAAGAACAATGTCTTTCCAAGCGGGAGAGACTAAAAAGACTGAAACTTTTTATCTTCCAAAGGACATGGGCCAAGGTGTTGTTGAAGCAGAAATCCCTAAACTTAGGGACAATATAGCCCTAAGAGTTTATCCAGGAGGCAATGGAACAACAAACTTCAACTTGGGTCAAGACATGACTTATAAATTTGAGCTAACTCAAATCATTCATCCAGTCATTGATTTAAAAGTTGTAGACCCATATGGAAAAGAACTTCAAGAGAATATTAATCAAGATCTAGGATTAAAGCTTACTTTAGAAGAAGAGCATGATTTTATTCTAAGAGCAAATACAAAGACTTTTAATATTAGAACGCTTTCAGACTTTGCAGGGAATGAAATCGAGCAATTAAACTCTACTGGAGCTAATCCAACATTAAGTCTTACAACAGCTCTCGACGCAAACAATAAACTAAAAGTTGGCGACAAAACTTATAAGCTTAACAAAATCACTTATAATGCCCTTGGGCAAGAAGTTGAAATCAACGGACAAAAGCAAAAAGTTGGTGGCTATATTGAATTTGCTACCCAACCCAAAATTGTAGTTCCGACACCGGACGATAACGGCAACCTGCCGAAGACACCGGACGGATACAAACGCCTAAGCTTCCACGCTGAATCAAGTCCTAACGCACAAGACGGTAGATTTAAAAACGGCGAAAAGCTTAAAGTAATAGATGTTCTGGAAGGAACAGAATATACTGATCAAGACCTTCAAAAACAAATAAAAGAAATTGGACAACCAACACCTCTTATTAATGGAAGAGTAGACGACAATAAAAAATTCCTAAAATGGAAACCGGAACTTCCAACAACAGGAAAAGTTGCAGATACAGACTACTATCCGGTATACCTTGCAAATGGTGGAGAAATCACACCAGGCGAAAAACTTCCCGATGGCGTATTCGCAGTTAAAGTAACTAAGGACGATACCATTGCAGGAGATGCTTTATATGGAAAATCCTATGGAGTATTCCAAGGATCAAAACTTGCAAGAGACAAGTTCCCGGATTTAGAGGCAGCAAAAGGCCACCAAAATCCTAAGTGGACAGCAACTCCGGAAGGAGAACAAACTGTAGATGAAGCAAAACCTTGGAATAGAGTAATTGATAAAAATATAGAATTTAAGGCAACTGCTTCAAAATTACCAGACATTATAGAAAACCCAACAAAGCCAACTCCGGAAGGATACGTAAGAGTAACATTTAAAGCTGGAGAAGGAGTAGAAGCCTTTAAAGATGCTAAGACTTACGATGTTAAGGAAGGCAAAGCATTAACTAAAGAACAATATCCTACTGCTAAAGCTAAAGTAGGATATAAAGATCCGAAATGGGACGTAGCACCAGGGACTCCTATAAAAGCTGATAATGCAACTATCACAGCAACAGCTACTAAGGAAAAAGACATTATACCTGGTGGAGACAATGTTGAAAAACCGGCAGGATATTATGTAGTTGAATTCCTTGAAGGAAAACATGGTAAATTTGAGCCAGTGAAAGAAAATGAAACAGAAAAAGCTCAAGTAACTGTATACTATGTAAATCCTGAAGCAAAAATTAAGATGTCACAAATAACAGCGCCAACAGTAACAGCAAAAGTTGGCTACAAATTTGACTCATGGTCAAAAGAATACCAACCTGAAGCTGTAATAACTGGTGATAGACAAATAACTGCCGTATATATATACGTAGACGGAGTTTCAACAGAGCCAAACGAAGGTTGGACAAAGGTTACTTTAAAATCAGGCGACAAAGGGGAGTTTACAAAGACAACTAATGTTGCTGAAGGGAAAACGAAGACAGAAGAATTCGATGATCTTGTGTATTATGTTGATCCGGCGAGAGAAGTAACTATTCCGGCCCCGGTAGTTAAAGCAACAGTAGGTAATACTTTCACTGGCTTTGACCAATCTCTAACAGGAACATTTAAAAAAGAAACAACTATAAATGCTAAGTATCTATCAACAAGCGATGTTATCGAAGATAAAACACCGGGCGATGATACTGAAAAACCTGAAGGATATGTAACAGTTAAATTTGACGCAGGCGAAAATGGAACATTTGCTCCAAACTCAGTTACAAAGTTCTTTGTAAACCCTGAAAAAGATGTTGAAATCGGAGCTCCTGGAATTGAACCAAACAAAAACTTTGTATTCAAAGGCTTCTTTAACGGCAATGAAGAACATTCTGCAGCTAAAAAGAAATATGCAGAAAATGTAACTTATACAGCTAAATATGAAGACAAGTCAAATGAATCAATAATCCCAGGCGACCAATCTAAACCAGGCGGATGGGTAACCATAAGCTTCTCAGCAGGAGAACACGGAACATTTGAATTAGTAGAAGGTAAACAACCAACTATTGCATACCATGTAAATCCTGAAAAAGAAGTTGTATTGAAGAAACAAGCACCTGCGATTAAAGCTAACGACGGTTACAAATTTACAAAATACGATCCGGATGTTGAAACTGCAAGAAAGTATACAACTGAAGGACAAGTAATAACAGCTCAATACAAGGCGACTGTTGTAACAAAAGATCCTAATGATGCAGAACACTACGCAAAAGTAGAATTCTTACCAGGAGATCAAGGTAAATTTGAACAAGTCGGCGGTAAAGATCAAGTAACTACTTTCTGGGTATGGAAAGGCGAAGAAGTAAAATTCAACGCACCTAAAGTAACTGCTAATGATGGCTTTGTATTTGATACTTGGGACCCAATACTTCAAACAAAATACACTGACAATCAAACTCATACTGCTAAGTATGAACCTAAATCAGATATTTCAGATAAACCTGTAGCAGGCTTCCAAGAAGTTAAATTCGTTTCTGGCAAAGACGGAAAATTTGAAGGCGACAAGACCGAAAAATCGGTTTGGGTTAGACCTAATGTACAGGTTGACCTAACAGGTAAAGCACCAAAGGTAATTGCTAACGAAGGTAAAGTTCACACAGGATGGAAACCATCACTTATAGGAACATTTACTAAGTCAGACACAGCTACAGAAATCACAGCTCAATACAAAACTGACGCTGATAAAAATGGTATTGCTGATGAAGACGAAAAGACACCGGCACCCACGGCGAAAGCATTGAACGTTGGCAAAGAACCCAAGGTAACCACCATTACGGGTAAAGCTGAAAAGGGTGCAACGGTAGTTGCTAAGGTCGACGGAAAAGAAGTCGGCAAAGCAACAGCAGATGCAGTAACCGGCGAATACACCATTACAGCAACCAAAGAAGGTAAAGAAAACGGCGGCGCACTTGCTGAAGACACAAAAGTTCAAGTAACCGCTCAAATCGAAGGCAAGCAAGTATCCGATCCCACCACCGCCGTCGTCAAAGCTGATAAAGACGGCAATGGAGTAGCGGATAACGAAGAAAACTTCGACATTAAGAAGGCTGCCAAAATCGAAATGGTAAGCGATCCGAACAAGATGGATTACCTTGTTACGAAACAAGACGGTACCGTTCCCTTCGAAGCTAAAGGCATGCTGGTTCGCGTAACGGACAAAGCAGGTAAAGAAAAACTTTACACTGCCGAAGAATTGGCGGCTGATACCACCAACTTCACCGTGGCGCCTGCTAATGGAGATAATCTGACCATTGAGGCAAACCACGATAAGAAAGTGAAAGTTACGCTGAAAACCGCTCCCGCCGACATGGCGACGAAAGAAGTCGAAACGTCAAGAGCACTTTCCATTAAATTGGATGCCAACAACAATGGCGTAGCGGACGATCAAGAAGTATTCGACATCGCAAAAGCTACAAAAGTTGAAATCATCAAGAATCCGAACAAGATGAATTACTCTGTAAAAGAAAAGACCGGTAAAACACCATTTGATGCTACAGGTGTAATGATTAGACTTACAGATGATTCAGGCAAGACAGCAACTTACACTTATGATGACATCATGAAAGCTGAAAACAAAGGTAAGTTCACTTTATCTCCTGCAGATAAAGAAAAAATCGGATTAAAAGAAGATGGTTCAGTAAATACTATTCCATTCACAGTTACAGTTACCGGAGCTGACAAAAAACCAAGTGTAACAGCAAAAGAAAACATCACAGTTATTCTTGATAAAGATGACAATGGAGTAGACGACAGAACCGAAAAAACGGCCGAACCCAACGTAATGGCACGTAACATCGGTAAAGATCCCAAGGTAACAACTGTAGAAGTTGAAACTGAACCAAAAGCTAAAGTTGTCATCGAATACAAAGATAAAGAAACTGGTGAAACTAAGAAAATCGAAGCTGAGGCTGATGACCAAGGTAAATTAACTAAGGAAATCCAACCGAAACTCGATAAAGACACCGAGGTAAAAGTTATTGTTAAGGACGGCGAAAAACAACCGACGGAAAAAACCGTCAAAGTATTCGACGACTTAGACAACAACAAAATCCCCGATACCCAAGCGGGACAAACGGAAAGGCCTGCAGCATTAGCTTCCAATATCGGTAAGGAACCCAAGTTCACTACCATTACCGGCGAAGCTGAAAAGGGTGCAACTGTTACAGCTAAGGTAGGTAGTGAAGTAGTAGGAACTGCAACAGCAGACAAAGAAACCGGCAAGTACACCATTGAAGCTAAACAAAACAACGCTCCCATCAAACAAGGAGTTAAAGTTGATGTAACAGCGATATTGAAACCGAAGACGGAATCCTTCAAACAAACCGTCGTCGTATTTAACGATACCGACGGAACGGGACAACCGGACTCCGCCAAAGATTTCGATGTTAAGAAGGCAAAAGAGATGCAAGTCATTTCATCGCCTGAGAAAATGGTATATAATGACGGTGATCAGCTAAATCTTGACGGACTCAAAGTTCTTATTACGGATGTAAACGGAAATCAAAAGATTTTCACCTACAATTCCAAGGACAACACTGAGTTTACAAACGCCGGTCTATCTGTTGATTACAAGCAAGGCGTTAAATTAACGAATGATGATAATGGCAAGAAACTGACCGTTACTTTAGATACTAAAGATAATAAAGAAGTGAGCAAAGCCATTACCGGTGAAACACCCACGGCATTAACTGTAAACAAAAAGCAATCAGCACAACCTACAGATGTAGTTGCAGCAAACCAAAAAGACGAAAAAGTCACCAAGGTAAAAGGTAAGGCAACTAAGGATGCTGTAATCAAGATTACAGATGCTAATGGACAAAGCCTACTTCCGGAAGGAAAAACAATCAAAGCAGATGCTAACGGCGACTTTAATGCAGATCTAAATAAATTATTAGATCCAGGAGTAAAAGTATTTGTTACAGCAACTGAACCAGGTAAGTCTGAATCTCCCGAGGCAGAAACATCTGTTATAAGAGATAAAGATGGAAACTGGAAAGCTGATACAGGCTCAAAACTTTCAACTCCGGTAATCGATCCAATAAGAGAAAAAGATGAAAAAGTTGTAGTAGCAGCTCCAAAGGCTGATGACAAGATTCAAACAATTGAAGTTTCAGACCAAAATGGAAACAAAGTAACACTTACAAAAGACTCTACTGGAAATACTTGGACTGTTGTAGGTTCAGACCCAGCAGTTAAAGTTACTGAAAAAGATGGCAAGCTAGAAATTCCTGTAAAGGATAAGCTTCCACTAAATGACAGAGACCAAATTAAAGTGACATTTAAAGACGGCGAAAAACCGGCTAATGAAGCTTTCGATAAGGCACCTGTACAAAAAGCAAGTCAAACGCCGAAAGTGGACCCTGTTTACACAGGCGACAAGAGCGTGAAGATTGCCGACCCGACGGTAGCAGACCCGACGGCGAAGACGATTAAGGTAAAAGTTGGCGACAATGATTCCATGACCGTCGAGAAACAACCCGATGGCAGCTGGAAAGTTAAAGAAGATCCCAACAAGGAAGTTAAGGTAGAAGACGGTAAAATCGTAGTACCCCTTGACCCGTCCGCTAAAAAAGATGACGTGATTAAGGTTTCTACAATCAACGACTCCGGCAAAGCCTCTCCGGCAGCGGAAGTAAAAGTTGTAGATAAAGAAAAATCCACAACACCAGAAGTTAATCCTGTAGCTACAAATGATACAAAGATTACAGGTAAAGCCGGACCTAATGCTGATGTTGTTATAACGATTACACCTAAAGACGGTGGAACTCCAAAGGAAATTGTTACAAAGGCTGACAAAGATGGAAACTTCTCAGTACCGGTGGATGGACTTAAAGATGGAGACACAATAGTAGCTAAGGCAACTGAGAAAGATAAGGCAACGACTACTTCCGATACAGTGACCGTCGGCGTCGACACCTCTGCATTAGATAAAGCCATCACTGACGGTAAGGGCGAACTCGAAAAGAGAAACGACGGCACACCGGCAGATAAAGCTTTAGAACAAGCCATTAAAGAAGGCGAAGATCTGAAGAAGAGAGATCCTGCTCCGAACCAAGGAGAAGTCGACAAGGCTAAAGATAAGATCGAAAAAGCTATCGAAGATAAAAAAGCTTACGACGAAGCAAAAGATAAGCTGAAAGAAAAGATCAAAGAAGCTGAAGCCAAGAAACAAGATCCCGAGTATCCGACGAAGCCGGACTACGCCAAGAAAGAACTGGAAGAGTCCGCAACCGAAGGTACCAATATCGATAACGATAAGACAAGTTCCAAAGAATCCATCGACAAAGCCATCGAAAAGATTCAGGAAAAGCTTGACCAATACAACAAACAACAGATTGGTATTAATGTTAGAAAGGTAACAAGCAATGACAAGACTGTTGTTGTAACAGCTACTGCTCCTAATGCTAAGGTTGAAGTCTTTAAAGTCGATTTCAACTATGACACATATGAAGATGTTTTAACACCCCTTGGAGAAGCTACAGATATAACCAGACTATTAGTCGTCTCTTTAAATGAAACACTGCCAAAGGGAACAAACTTATTCATCAAAGTGACTCATCCCGATTATTTATCTTATGAGAATACTGTTATAGTTGAATAAATGTAAATATAATATTTAGATAGGGGCTCTGCCCCTATCTAAAGTATTATAAAAGGAGGAAATATGAAAAGAAAACTAGCGCTCTTCCTAGCTTTTATCATGCTGTTGGGCATGCTGCCTACAAATGCCTTTGCTGCCACCGGCGCAGGCAAGCCGGCGCCGAAAAATGATAAGAACTACGAAGAAGTAACAATTAACGGTAGGCCCTACAAGGTCTACAAGGTAGCAGATCTACTGGATGCATCTTCAGCGGAGCAACTCAAGAGCTCTGGTGGCGTACCTAGATCAGCTAATCCCCTTGCGGACCCAGGTTCTACAGGAACAAATGATATTAAATTTGTTTTGGATCTAAGTTGGTCTACTATTGATAGACCGATAGACAATGTGACCATGTTTGTGTATGCTGGTCCGCCAAGTGACTCGAGATCTATAAAGCTTGGACACTTTGTGGTTAATTCAGTTGCTAAACCTGGAGTAAAGCAAAGATTTGAAATGGTCCAAGAGTATTTTGGTACAAAGCCTTCCATAGAAGCTTTGGTAAATAAGGGTTTTAGATCTATAACAATTGCCATTCCAGAAGATATGCGTTATGACTTTATCTTGGCTCCTGTAAAGTGGGATGAGAAAGATAAAGAAGGAACAGCCGGTGTAGACCAGAAAGTTGTCTTTAATATTGAAGGCAGACAAAATGTTATGCACGGCTACGGCATTAGATGGTTTGATAATGATGCGGCTAATCGGGATAAGATTGCTGCCAGATGGGAAGGCAAGGAAAATCAAACATCCGATGTCAAGCTTGCAACTGTAAATAGAGATTATTCTGTGTATAGTAACAACGTTCTTGATACAAACGATAAAACAAATGTAAAAACTTACCCTGATGGAATGAAGTATTCCAACTACGACTATTACTACAATGGCATAAAAATCACAACCTATGCTGATGCAGATAATAAAGGAAAGTACGATAATGAACTCTTAGCTATTGCAGAGAAATCTCAAGCCCCTTACGCAAGCCTAAAAGTAAAAGATGGCGAGAAATACAAATTAAAAGGCGAAAAGGTATTAAAGAACGATACTAAATACCTTTACAACTCCGTCGGCGATTACAGAACTTTCCACGTTCTCTCTATGCGTGAAGCTTTAAACGTCGAGTTTAATACCGGTAAAGGTAAATTGGCTGAAGATGGAAAAGCCGGTGTTAAAATTGATGATTCCCAAGAGATTGGTCACAGTGAAAAAATTAAGGGCAATGAATCCGGGCGTGAAATTACCTTCCCTGATGGAAGTAAACTCATTCCCCCGGCTAAACCCGAAGATCAAACCACTGAAAATGAATTTAAAGGTTGGAATACAGATGCAAATGCTACTGCACCTCTAAAACAAGATGAATTAGATGCACTGACATTTACTGAAAAAACAACCACATTCTATGCCATCTACGGCCCGAAAGACGATTACCACATTAAGTATGAATACGTCGATGAAAGTGGAACGGCAATTGATGCGAAGTACAAAATAGATGATCAAAAATATCCGGCAAGACAATCCGGTAAAAAAGACCAAGCTATTTCTGCTGAACACTTGAAAGCCCCGAAATTCCTCGGTTACGAACTTAAACAGACTAAGACTGACCCTGTTCCGGAACAAGGCAAACAAGCAACTTACACGAAAGACGGTACCTACACCGTTAAATTCATTTACAAGAAACTTGACCCGATCATTCCTGAAGATAAGGCAAGTGAGGATGTAAAGAAGACTTATATCCCCGTTACTTGGAAGATTGATGAAACCAAGGGCGAATTTAAGAAAGATGGAGCCGCAGTAGCGGATGCTTCTATCACTTACTATGTAAACCCTGTAGAAAACAAAACTTTTACAGATGTTGTAAATAAAGCCGGTTTAGTAGCTGCATCCAAGGATGAAAATAAGTATAAACTTAATACTGATAATCCCAACACCTTTGATCCTGCCAAAGTAAAATCCCAAAAAGGAGATCAAGAGCCGACTTTAACTGTAGAAGACGGAACTGAAATTACTAATTGGCGTTTTACTGTTGACAAGGGCCTTGTAGCCACCGTCAACTTTGAAGAAACCAAGGCAGAGCAATTCAAAGATAAGCTTAAACCTGTCGATATTAAAGTTTGGGAAAAAGATCCTATCGACTGGAAGAAGGGCGTTGAATTAAAAGACGCTAATGAAGATCTTCAAAAGATTTTAGATGAAAACACCACAGTCGTTACTGACGAAAATAACAGAACTTCTGCTACTGCCAATCTCCCCAACGGCGAAAAAGGTAATCTTAAAGTTACCTTCAGCGACGGTTCTTCTGTTATCGTTAAAGAGCAAACGCTCTATGTAGCACCTCACAAGAACGATAACAATAAGAACCTACCGAAAGATGCCGTAAAGGTTGAATTCAAGATTGGCGAAGGCGTTACCGGAACTGAAAAGACCATGTACGTTAAGCCGGGTACCGATGTTAAGTCGGATGCACCCGCTGTAAACTTAAAGAAAGGTTACAAAGACTTTAAATGGTACAAGGGCAATGAAGTAGCGAAGGATGAAGACTTTAAAGTATCGTCCGAGGTGGTCTTTACAGCCAATGCCGGTCAAACCGACGCTCAAAAATATGGCGATCAACTTGAAGTTCAAGACATTGTTAAATGGGTTGGCGATCAAGTTGAATGGAAAGATGGCGTGAAACCCATCGAAGGCGTTACCTTCAAGAATGTTGAAGACCTAAGCAACAGAAGCACTGCTAATGCTGGCGTATTCACCGGTAAGCTTAAGGTAACCTTCGGCGACGATTCCACTAAAGAAATTGATGGACAAAGATTAATCGTTCGCGCTAAAAAAGGCGATAAGGTAACACCGAGCAACGATGATCCGGGAACTTATCCTGAAGATGCAAGAAACGTTAAGTTTGTTGCAGGCAACGGAATTCAAGCACTAAATCCTGATAACAAGGAAATGGTTCTTCAAAAAGATGAAGCGCTAGAAGCAAATGATTACCCGACTGTAACTGTAAAGGCAAACCATGAAACAAAGGCTAATAATGTAGATTATTATGATGTGCAGCCTGGTAAACTTACAGCAAAGGAAACAACTATAACAGCTTCTACAACAGAAAAGGGTAAGAAGGATGTTGAGTTCTCCTTCGAGTTCTACAACAGCAAGAAACCGACTGAACAAATTCTCGCATCCGTTCTCAAAGGCAGATTTGAACCTACCGTTCCGGAAAAACAAACTGGTAAATATGTAGGTAGCGATATTACTTTACCGACTTTTGAAAATAAAGATGTAAATACCGGTGACTTACAAGGTACCTGGAAGTTTGATGGTTGGTATCGCAACGGAAACAAGTTGACTGAGGCGAAGGTTTCTGCAAATGATGCTGAAAACAAATTAGTCGGCAAATGGATCTTAACTGAAACCGAAACGGCTAAAGTCACACGTGAATTTGCTATTGATCCTGCTATTGTAGGAGCTGACAAAGATGTACCGACAAGTCACGCTTTACCGAAAGCTGTTAAGGATCAAAAACCCAATGATACGACCAACTATATCGGTTCCGAACAAACACCTGGCAAGGATAAGTTCAATAAGGTTGACGAAGAGATCAACGGTAAACAAGGTACTTGGACCTTTAAAGCTTGGAACAAGACTAAATTAACCGTCGATGCGAATGAAGCAAATAACGTATTTACCGGTACTTGGACTTGGACTGAAAAGGGCAAGATCAACATTAAGTATGTATTTAAGGGTGTAGGAACAGATCGAGCTCTTCCTCAAGAGATTTTAGATCAAAAACCCACCGACACTTCCGGCTATCAAGCACCCGCAGATCCTACTCTACCTGCTGTTGCATCCCACGATGTTATTGTAAACGGCGACAAGGTAGGTACTTGGACGAGAGGAGATAAGTGGAAGAAAGATACCGATACAGACGGAAATATCACGTATACTTTAATTTGGACATTTAAAGAAATAAAATCCGACGACCCGGTCATCAATCCCGTAAAACCTGGCGATAAGAAAATCGAAGGTAAGGGTAAACCCGGTTCAAAGGTTAAGGTTACGATTCCTGGAGTAGAAAAGCCTATTGAAGTTGATGTCAATGAAAAGGGCGACTGGACTGTTGAAGTTCCGAAAGATAAAAAGCTTAAAGACGGAGACGTCATTAAAGCAAAACAAAAGACGCCGGGCCTTCCTGAATCTAATGAAGTGACAAGAAAGGTTGAAGGCGATACACCCTCCGAACCGAAGAATTACGACGGTTATATTAACCTCGAACCTGTCGGTGAACAAGAAGCTAAGCGCGCAACGGATATTCACGTCATTTACCTCTATGGCTACCAAGACAAGACGGTTCATCCTCAAGGTGATATGACCCGTGCGGAAGCAGCTGCTATGGTTGCTCGTTTGAAGAATTTGGATATGTCTGACACATCCAAACCCGATTTCAAAGATGTTGAAAGCAGATGGTACAACTCTGCTATTAACGCCGTCGTTAAGGCCGGCTTAATGAAGGGTTATCCCGACGGAACCTTCGCTCCCAACGGTAAGATTACCCGTGCCGAATTTGCACAACTTATTAAGGGTATCGACAATCCGAACATGGCTGAACTTCCCTTCACCGATGTCGCAGGTCACTGGGGTCTCGATGCGATTAGCCAAGCTTACGCCAACAAACGTATTATGGGCTATCCCGACAACACCTTTAAACCGAACAACGACATTACCCGTGCCGAAGCTGTTACGATTTTGAACAGTCTCTTCGATCGCGGAATCAATGAAGCAGGTCTTGCTAATGTTCGCAAGGATATCGTCGAATTCAAAGACTTAGACAGAAGCCACTGGGCTTATTATCAAATCATCGAAGCTTCCAATACCCACGAATTCTATCGTGCAAAAGACGGTGAAGTACCGGAAGTTTGGGTAAGAGTCTTAAAGACTTGGAACGATTTTTTGAAATAAGCAGATCATAGACATGATGTAGCAATACATCATCATAAAAGAAAAGACCGAGGGCAACCTCGGTCTTTTTGTGTGGAGAAATGAAGTTTGTAAAGGTTCTATGTCAACCATTGAGGAGTCTAGTAAAACTGGGCTCCTTTTGTGTGCACTAAAAAATACCCCGCGTTTTGTACTGCCCCCAAAAGTTGGACCCAAAAAACCAATCTTTGGGGGTCTTTTAATGGCAAAATACAGTTACGAATTGAAGAAGAAAATCATCGAAGAAAACTTGAGAAGAAGATCAAACAGGGAAACTTCAAACAAAGAAACTTTACCTCGATCCGTACATGGACATACATAATATGGAAATCATCAGCTATATCCTCTTCGATCAGCTTAACGGCATCACCATGCTACGAGACTTAGAAGAAGCCATCGAACGAACCAACGGTTGCCCCTACCGCCGCACCTTCCACTCCGATCGCGGTTGGGGCTACCAAATGACCGCCTATCAAGCCATGTTAGAAGAACACCACATCTTTCAAAGCATGACGAGAAAAGGCAACTGCTACGACAACGCACCCAT
>NZ_KQ960181.1:140545-148136 GCF_001553115.1 Aedoeadaptatus coxii | reverse complement strand
ACAAAATCGAGCAAGCGAAATGCTTACTCGATGAAGTCCAACTTTATGGGGTCACTCTGCCCCAATGGATATTTTAGAACCAAATAAAAAGAGCCGGACGAATCCGACTCTTCAAGCGCAAACCGAAGTAATACGCCCCTATTTGTTCATTATTATAGCAATAAAGGCTTAATTTGTAAAGATTTAAATGATAAAAGACTTCAATTGAGTTAGTTTATTATTTACGTCAGTTCCTAAAATTTGAAAGAAAGCGGAGTTAGGTATATTTCTTTCAAGACTTTTTACAGCACTTTCAAACTCTCTCACTATCCTCTGTAGTTCAGTTATACTAGTATTCTGAGATTTTAGAAAGAAAATTGTAAGAATAAGAAAGTCTTCAATATGTGAAAAAGATATGTTTCTAACTCCGGTTTTATTTTCGATATAGCCTTTAATCTGATTGGACTGATCATCATTGTTAAATCTGCAATCAAATATAACAGAATTATGCATAACTGCATTTCTTAGTGATGTTAAAGCAAACACCATATTTTCGATGATTCTACCATTTTGGTTCATTCCGGAATGATGAATATTGAGTTTCTCAGCAAACCTGATTTTATAATTTCTATCGAGACAGTATAAAAAGTTACCAAACTCCCCAAAAGAAATTACTTCAAAGTACGCCCATAAAGGTACGGGTTTTGAGTTATGAAAGAAGTGCGAGATGACGGGATTTCCTTTTGAATAATGATAGGCTATTGTTTCATCAATTTTATTACGTAATTCCAATCGTCTATTTAGATATTTTTTATATTTCTTATCTCCCGGCTTATTCCGCTTATAGTCTATTAACATAGCGCTGTATATATATTCGATAGACGGATTCTCTTGCGGAACTAAACAATCGATTAACCTGTTTTTTAAACTAGTTTCAACCTGAATAAGTATTGGAAAGAAAATTATTTTCAAGCGATTATCGAAATCATGGATGGCTTTAATCTGATCAAACTTTTCATAGTTTTGATCGTTACTTCTCTTTTTTATGAATCGTAATGCTTTATATCCATGATAATAACCCATGTTTAATAGTTCCTGTTTTTGACGAGAACCACCTATTTCAGTTTTTATGATTATCCCGAATATGGCGCATCAGGCCATCTGTAGTTTTTCCTTTACTTAATTTATGGTTCACCTAAGTACCTCCCAGAACCACTCTAGTCTTTTTTATTGTTTTCCATTCTATCTTTCACGCTTTCACCTTTATCAAGCAAGATAGTGCCTTGCATTTGTCTTAGCTTGAAGACTTTTTCAGTTTCTTGGATCCAAGTATCTCGAGGTAAGCCTTCAATGGTATCACTCTCTTTTGTAAAAGACACTTACGCCGATGCCTAAGCCATTTGCAATTTTAATAAGTTGATCTTGTTTAGGATTTCTAATTCCCAACTCATATTTTCTAATCGTTCCTCCGATTATGCCTAACAGCTTACCGAGCTGATCTTGAGTAAGTCCACGCAACTCATGAAAGGAGCGGATTTTATCACCGATTTCCATGAGTAAGCTTCCTTCTAAAAAACAATACCACATAATCAAGTAAAAGAACACAATAGTGACTTGATAACGGAAAATTGTCCCTCGCTATATCATCGGGTATTCGTCTTCGGAATTTTTTGGCAAAGTAGGTAGCGGCTTTCCCGGTCAGTCAATGTGAGTAAGTATGGACTGCCGATTTTGGTTGTCACCGTATCCGCCTCTAGGGCGCCTATACAATAAGAATAATGATTCATCGTCTCTCCCGGTTGATTGGTTTTTGTCGACACCATTTACCGGGAAAAGGTGAATCGTTTTTTGTTGCGCTTAGATTGTAAATTCAAGACGCAAAAATGCCCCACGTTGTCGTGAGGCATTTTCTCTTCTTATCTTTATTTGTCTTCAGCTAATGCTTTGTAGCGTTCGTAGGTTTGTCTTGCGTCTTCTTCCGATGCGTCGAGGAGTTCTTCGCCTTCTTCGGGGGAGCGTCGGAGTAAGGATGCGTAACGGTTTTCGCTCATTATGAATTCGCGATACGACTTGGTCGGTTCTTTGGAATCCAGGATGAAGGGGTTTTTACCTTCTTTAATGAGTTCGGGGTTGTAGTGGTATAGTTGCCAGTAGTTACTTTCGACGGCTTCTTTTTGTTGTTGGGTTGCATACATCATGCCTTTGTTGAGGCCGTGGTTAATACAGGGCGAGTAGGCGACGATGAGGGAGGGGCCGTCGTATGCTTCGGCTTCTTTGATGACTTTAATGAGGTGGTTCATGTTGGCGCCGAGGGCAACTTTTGCGACGTAAATGTCGCGGTAGCTCATGGCTAAGAGACCCAGGTCTTTCTTAGCGGTTTTCTTACCGGCTGCGGCAAATTGTACGACGGATCCTTTCGGCGTAGCCTTGGAGGATTGGCCGCCGGTGTTGGCGTAAAGTTCGTTGTCGACGACGAGGACGTTGACGTCTGCCCCTGTTGCCAGGACGTGGTCCAGACCGCCGTAGCCGATGTCGTATGCCCAGCCGTCGCCACCGTACATCCAGAAGGATTTTTTGGTGAGTTGTGCTTTGTGGTCGAGGACGTAGTTTTTAGCTTCTAAGGCTTCGCCGTCGAGATCTAAGCGTTCCAGGGCGGCGATAACGGCGTCGCTGCGTTCGCGGGTGCCTTCGCCTTCGTTAAAGTTGTCGAGCCATTCTTTAAATGCTTTCTTAGCGTCGGCATCGTCGATGGCGTTGCTTACTTTTTCAAGTTCCATGGTCACTTTTTCACGTTGTTGACCATTGGCAAGGTACATACCTAAGCAGAATTCCGCATTGTTTTCAAATAACAAGTTGGACCATGCCGGGCCGAATCCTTGATAGTTTGTGGTGTAAGGTGCGATGGGGAATGCGCAGCCCCAGGCTTGGGAACAACCCGTAGCGTTGGCGATGTACATTCTGTCGCCGAAGAGTTGGGTGAGAAGTTTAGCATAGGGGGATTCGGAACAGCCGGCGCAAGCTCCGGAGAACTCGAGGAGCGGTTGTTCGAATTGGCTGCCCTTGATGGTAAACTTGTTCATCGGGTTTTCCTTGTGGGACAAGGTCATGGCGTAATCCCAATTCTTTTGTTCGGGAAGTTGTGTTTCCAGATCTTCGAATACGAGGGCTTTTTCTTTTGCCGGGCAGGTTTGGATACAGTTGCCGCATCCCGTACAGTCGAGGGGATCCACTTGAATGGCGAATTCGTATTCCTTAATGCCCTTGGCGGGAACGGTGCGGAATGCTTCCGGTTTGTTCTTCACTTCTTCTTCGTTTAGTAAGAAGGGGCGAATAACGGCGTGGGGGCAGACGAAGGAACATTGGTTACATTGGATACAGTTATCCGGTTGCCAACGGGGTACGTGTACGGCGATGCCGCGTTTTTCGTATTTCGATGTTCCCAAGGGGATGTAGCCGGATTCGTAGCCTTTGAAGGCGGATACGGGCAAATCGTCGCCGTGAAGTTCCGTAATGGGGAGCATCATGTTGCGTACGTATTCGCTCAAGGTTTGATCCACATCCGGTTCGACGACGGTAAGGTCTTTCCATTCCGCCGGTACGTCAAATTGATGGAGGTTTTGGTATCCCACTTCGATGGCTTTATAGTTCATGTTGACGATTTTTTCGCCTTTGTGTGCGTAGGATTTCTTGGCAAATTCTTTCATTAAGCGTTCGGCTTCATCCATGGGGATGATTTCGGCCAGTTTAAAGAATGCGGATTGTAAGATCGTGTTGGTACGGCGACCTAAGCCGATTTCTTCCGCCAAGTGAACGGCGTCGATGGTGTAGAATTTAATGTCGTTTTCCGCCAGGTATTTCTTCACTTTGTTGGGTAGGCGTTCCGCCAAGGTGGCGTCGTCCCACGTGGTGTTCAACAAGAATACGCCGCCCGGACGAATTTCGTTGACGATATCGTAGCGGGTGATGTAGCTTTGGTTGTGGCAGGCGATGAAGTCTCCGTGGGTAACGGCGTTGGAGTTACGAATGGGTTCGTGGCCGAAGCGGAGATTAGATTTGGTAATACCACCGGTTTTCTTGGCGTCGTATTCAAAGTATGCTTGAACATACATATCCGTGTTGTCGCCGATGATCTTAATGGAGTTTTTGTTGGCACCGACTGTACCATCGCCGCCGAGACCCCAGAATTTGCATTGGATGATCTTCGGATTTTCGATTTGGAAGCTGTGATCTACGGGGAGGGAACGATAGGTAACGTCGTCTACGATACCGACCGTAAAGTCGTCTTTGGATTCGGCTTGTTTTAAGTTGTCGAAGACGGCTTTAATTTGTGCGTGATCCACGTCTTTCGAGGAAAGGCCGTAGCGTCCGCCGACGATTTCCGGTCTGTCTTTTACGCCGTTAAGGGCGCCGGATACGTCGAGGTAGAGGGGTTCTCTTCCGCCGGGTTCTTTCGTACGGTCGATGACGGCAATGCGTTTTACCGTTTTCGGCAGTTCATCTAAGAAATGTTTTTTAGAGAAGGGGCGGTAGAGGTGAACTTGTAAATAACCGGTTTTTTCGCCGGCGGCATTGAGTTTGTCTACCGTGTCTTGTACGAGGCCGCTGACGGAGCCCATGCCGACGATGACGTATTCCGCGTCGTCTGCGCCGTAGTAATTAAAGAGCTTGTAGTTTGTGCCCTTTAATTCGTTGACCTTGTTCATGTATTTTTCTACGATTTCGGGAATGCGATCGTAGAATACGTTGACGGCTTCTCTGGATTGGAAGTAAGTGTCCGGGTTTTGAACGATCCCTCTTTGTTTCGGGCGTTCCGGATTCATGGCGTTTTGTTTGAAGTGTTCAACGGCATCCCAGTTGAGCATGTCGCGAAGGTCTTCGTAATCCATGACTTCGACTTTTTGGATTTCGTGAGAAGTTCTGAAGCCGTCGAAGAAGTGCATAAAGGGTACGCTGGCTTCGATGGCACATAAGTGGGCGACGGCGGCAAGGTTCATACAGTCTTGCACATTGGCGGAAGCGAGCATAGCCCAGCCGGTTTGGCGGCACGCCATAACGTCGGAGTGATCGCCGTAAATCGAAAGTACGTGGGTACCTAATGTACGCGCCGCTACGTGCATTACGCCCGGATATAATGAACCTGCCGTACGGAACATACTGGGGATCATGAGGGCGAGACCTTGGGAAGCGGTGTAAGTGGTGGTGAGAGCGCCCGCTTCCAGGGAGCCGTGTAGTGCTGCGGCTGCACCGGCTTCTGCTTGCATTTCAACTAAACGAACTTCTTGATCAAATAAGTTCTTTTTTCCATCGGCGGACCAAGAATCGACCAATGCCGCCATCGGAGACGACGGGGTAATAGGATAAATCGTAGCTACTTCGGTAAAAGCGTAGGATACATAAGCCGCCGCTTCGTTACCGTCCATAGACTTATAGACTTTTTCTCTCATGAACACACTCCTTACATTCTGTTAAGTATAATGCTTACTTTTTGTGAGCGTGAGATAGGCGAAAGTGAAAACGTTATCACTCATTCGATCTCTGCTCTTGGAAACATTATATACATAATATTTCAAAAATGGTAGGTAAATCTATAAAATCACAGACTAAACATTATTTTATGGAATAACAGAGTTATGAATTCAAATATTAAACGTATACGAGATAGTCATTATAGATTATAAGGCGATAGTCTATAATTCATCAGGCATCTCTTATGATTTTCACAAAGCGATAATCATTTTTTCATAGAGAGAACAGGAAATACACAAGTAAAGGCTTTATACTGTAGACGTAACATTGAATGACGAGGAGGAAAAATGAATCGACAGTTTGTACGTTTTTCACTTTTAGCTCTCGGTGCGGTTTGTATTGTTTACGGAGCGTACCGCGGGGAAGTGGATACGGTTTTTGCGAAAGCCGTGAGAATTTGCTTGGAATGTATCGGGATCGGCTAAGATGAAGTTATCGAACAAACTATTTAAAAGAAGAAACTGGCTCCAGGGATTGGCAACCCTTGCTACCAATCCTCATGTGGGAAATTTTGCGAGCGGAAAGCTCTATACCGGATCTTTAAAACGCGCTTGCGTGCCCGGGCTAAACTGTTATTCCTGCCCGGCGGCTACCGGTGCCTGCCCCGTAGGAGCGTTTCAAGCGGTGGTGGGCTCGTCTTCTTTTAAGTTTTCTTACTATATAACAGGTATCTTAATTTTAATAGGCGTCATGCTCGGGCGCTTCGTCTGCGGATTTTTATGTCCCTTCGGTTGGTTTCAGGATTTACTCCACAAACTGCCCACGCCGAAATTTTCGACAAAGAAACTTAAAGCCCTTACGTACTTAAAATATATTATTATGATCGTCGTCGTGTGGTTGCTCGGCGTGTTCATTGTAGATGAAACGGGCATGAGCATGCCTTATTTCTGCAAATATATTTGCCCTCAGGGAATTTTGGAAGGCGCCCTTCCCATTTCCCTCGTCCGCCCGTCCATGCGCACGGCCTTCGGGTCCCTCTTTAATTTAAAGCTTGCCACTCTGATCGTCGTCACGATCCTATCGATCCTTATGTACCGCCCGTTTTGCAAATGGATTTGTCCCTTGGGCGCCTTTTACTCTCTATTTAATAAGCTTTCTTTTATGCAGCTGAATGTAAGTAATGCTTGCATCGGATGTGGAAAGTGTGAGAAAATTTGCCCTATGGACGTGTCCATCTACAAAGGGGAAAGGGAGCGGGAATGTATTCGCTGTGGCGATTGCATAGAGGCTTGCCCGGTAGACGCTATTTCCTCCACATGGTCTTGTATGAATGCAGGCGGACAAAAGAATTTAAAAGAATGTAAAGAAGGAGAATGAAAATGAAATTGAATTTAAAAAAGATCACCGTCGTCCTTTTGGCCTTGGCTCTCGCCGTACCCGTTACGGCTTGCGGCAAAAAAGAGGACAATAAAGGGAACAACGACAAAACTTCCACTGAAGCCAGCGCTGCACAAACCGGCGAAATGCCCAAGACTTTCCCCGAATTTACCGGCACCGATTTAGACGGCAACAAGGTCGACGGATCGGTCTTTAAAGAACACGCTGCCACCGTCGTTAATTTCTGGTTTACCGATTGCGGTGCTTGCGTACAGGAAATGCCGCAGCTGCAAAAATTAGCTGACGGTTGGAAAGATCAAGATGTGGCGCTGAAAGGCCTTCTCGTGGAAAGAGATAAAAACGACAAGGCGAAAGAGATCCTTAAAACCAAAGGCGTCAATTACCAAAACATCGTGCCCGACGAAGGAGACGGTATCGACGGCATGATCGTCAACATCTTCGCCTTCCCGACGACCATCGTCGTGGATCGAAACGGCAATATTGTCGGCGACCCCATTCAAGGCAGCTTAGATACGAAAGATAAAATTAAAGCACTCCAAGATCGCATCGACGACGTCGTGGCAAAAGACAAAGAAAACAAATAGAGATTCGGCCTTCTAGAGTGACCCCATAAAGTTGGACTTAATCGAGTAAGCATTTCGCTTGCTCGATTTTGTTTTACATAACATTCCTTCTATGCTGCGTTCATTCGTTCTCGGTATTGTTTCGGACTCAGACCTCCTAACTTTTCTTTGATTCGATCGTTGTT
>NZ_KQ960181.1:139814-140445 GCF_001553115.1 Aedoeadaptatus coxii | reverse complement strand
ATGGGTGCGTTGTCGTAGCAGTTGCCTTTTCTGGACCTGCTTTGGAAGATGTGGTGTTCTTTCAGCATGGCTTGATAGGTGGTCACTTGGTAGCCTCAACCGCGATCGGAGTGGAAGGTGCGGAAGATTTCGTTGGATCATTCGATGATTAAAGTGTACATTAAATTGGTATCAATTAACAGAACGAACGTAGAATGAACCCGTCACGGAGGCGAAACGATGAAATTTACCGAAACCATTAAGAACAAATGGAAACACTTTTTAAATAAATTGGCCAGCGAAAATAAGAAATCTTTTGGAGACGGTCCCTTGGATTGCTGCTCTCTGAACCAAAAAGAAAACCACTAAGTAAAGGTCCTTTAGAGTAGCCCCATAAAGTTGGACTTAATCGAGTAAGCATTTCGCTTGCTCGATTTTGTTTTACATAACATTCGTTCTATGCAGATTGCATCCGTTCACGGTATTGCTTCGGACTCAATCCTCCTAACTTTTCTTTGATTCGATCGTTGTTGTAGTTGCGGATAAAGTGTTCGATTGCCTGCACGAGTTCTTGCCGGCTTCGGTAGACGTAGCCGTCGTAGATTTCTCTTTTTAGGACACTGAAGAAGTTTTCCATGGGTGCGTTGTCGTA
>NZ_KQ960181.1:35910-139714 GCF_001553115.1 Aedoeadaptatus coxii | reverse complement strand
TCTCTTTTCAGTACACTGAAGAAGTTCTCCATAGGTGCGTTGTCATAACAATTGCCTTTTCTCGACATGCTTTGAAAGATGTGATGTTCTTCCAGCATGGCTTGGTAGGCGGTCATTTGGTAGCCCCACCCGCGATCGGAGTGGAAGGTGCGGCGGTAGGGGCAGGTATCGGTGCGCTCGATGGCTTCTTCCAAGCTTCGTAGCATGGTGACCCCGTTGGGCTGATCGGAGAGGACGTAGCTTATGATTTCAGGATTGTACAGGTCCATGTATGGATCGAGATAGAGTTTCTTTGTTTGAAGTTTTCCCGTTTGATCTTCTTCGTAGTATTTGAATTCTGTGGTGTCGGTGGTTATTTTTTGGTAGGGGATGGAGGTATTGAAGCGTCGGTTGATTCGATTTTTCTTGATGTGACCGACAACGCCTTTGTACGAGTTGTATTTCTTGTATTTTCTTCCATAGGAGAGAACTTGAAGGCCCATAACTTGAATCAGTCGCGGAACTTTCTTTTTGTTCACGGACCAACCTCGATTCTTCAGCTCCAAGTGGATCCTTCGGTAGCCGTAGTCTTTGTGTTCATGCCGAATGGAGAGAATTTCATCTTTCAAGGCTTGGTCTTTGTCTTTTTCGCTCCACTTTTTCTGCCAGTACATAAAGGTGGATTTTGGAAAGTTGATGGCGGCAAGAATCTTGGTCAGTTGGAATTGTTCTCGGAGTTTGGCGACGATCCTCGCCTTTTGTTCATTGTTTCTTCCCTTTCCAAACTCCTTAACTGTTCCCAGAACATCTTTTGAATGGTGAGCTTTTCATTCTCTGCCTCTAGTTCTTTGATGCGGTTTTCTAATGCCTCCCGTGTGGATGCATCAAGAGGCTCCTTCTTAGTTGCAGACTTCGGTGGTTGATTACAGGCGTTTTTCTTTGTCACAGGTCTACCTCACTTATATGATCGCAGCCCCTCAATGCCCCTCTCTCGGTACTGCTTTCGCCAGTTGACGATCATGGACGGATTCGTCATACCGAGTTCAAAGGCCAATTATTGGTAGCTGCATTCGCTCGTTTCGTAGCGTGTAATGGCTTCTAACTCAAACTCTACACTGTACTCACGTTTATTTCTAGAGCGCATTAAACCTTCATCACCAAAATGCTTGTAATTGTTGACCCATTTCAAAATTTGTGAATTTTCGACATGGTACTTTGATTCTAAGGCATGGTAACTTGTCTTCCCGGACAAGTATTCCTCGACAATTTTCTTCTTCAATTCGTAACTGTATTTTGCCATTAAAAGACCCCCAAAGGTTGGATTTTTTGGTCCAACTTTCGGGGGTCAGTGCATTCGGGCCGTTTTTTTTTAAACATTTTGGGGAGGAGTTCACTATATTGAAAGAATAAAAAAGTTCTGTATTTGTCGAATCTATCCATGTATTTTCATGTTAAAAAAGAATGCCTAATTCATCAGGTTTAAATTTTTGAATATTTAGATTTTCGATAATAATAAGTTTGCTATTGATTAAACGATCACGATCAATTATAATATATTTAAAGATTGATCGTCGTCTACATGCTAGAATAGACAAATCATTGTAAAAAGTAAATTAGAAGCACTACGGTATAGTGCACGGAGGTTTTTTATGGATGGCACGAACGGCAAGAAAAAAGTGAAAGCAATAGGGCTTGAAACTTTCGTATTCCTCGTCATATTCATCGGTGGATTTGCCTTGATCGGTCGCAAAATGGGCGTCGGCATGATGTTCAAAACGATGATGGCAACGGCACACGATCTGCTACTATCGACTGTATTTTTAATTATGGCCATGGCGGTTTTAGCCGGCGCTATAAGCGGGGTTTTATCGGAGTTCGGCGCAATTGCTCTTATTAACAAGATCTTTGCTCCCCTCATGAAACCGATTTGGGGTCTGCCCGGCGCAAGTATTACCGGGGCAGTAGCGACATATTTATCGGATAATCCGGCGATCATATCTTTTGCTAAGGACAAGACGTTTACTCAGTACTTTAAGAAATACCAAGTACCGGCGCTCTGTAATTTAGGTACATCATTCGGGATGGGGCTTATCGTTACCACCTTTATGATTGCCCAAGGCACGGAATTTATCGTTCCCGCTATTATTGGGAATGTGGGCGCCATTATCGGCTCCGTCGTCAGTGTGCGTTTAATGATGGCGCAAACGAAAAAATACTACGGCGACAAAGCCGAAGAGCCTTATGATGAAAACATGGACGTGGATGATTTGGATTCCAAGAGCGAATTCCGTTACATCCGCGAAGGTAATCTTTTCCAAAGAACATTGGATGCTCTCCTCGAAGGGGGCAAGAACGGCGTTGAAATGGGTATGTCCATTATCCCCGGCGTTCTCATCGTATGTACTTTCGTCATGATGATTACCTTTGGCCCGGGCGAAAACGGCCAATATACGGGCGCCGCTTACGAAGGCGTTAAGTTCTTACCTTTTGTAGGTCAAAAGCTACAATTTATCTTCGAACCCTTATTCGGTTTCCATTCTCCCGAAGCCATTGCATTCCCCATTACGGCATTAGGTGCTGTTGGCGCAGCTATTTCCCTCGTTCCGAACTTTATCGAAACGGGCGCCGCACTTCCCAATGATATCGCCGTCTTTACGGCTATGGGTATGTGCTGGTCGGGCTACCTCAGTACCCACATCGGTATGATGGATGCTTTGGAATCTCGCCCCTTGGCAGGTAAAGCCATTTTATCTCACACCATCGGCGGTTTAATCGCAGGTGTATCGGCTCACTTGCTCTTTATGTTAATAGGATAAGAAAAGCGCAGCGAAGGCTGCGTTTTTTTATTGCCTCAGAATGGGAATGTGATAAACTTTCAGTAAACACATTTTATTTTTAGGAGGCTCCGTGAAATCATTACATCTTTTAAAATTACGTTCGTATCTCCTCGTCGCCCTCATCGCCCTTAGTCTTCGCCAAGTGGCAGGGCTCGCAGGCCTCGTCGGCGAGGTCACCGATTGGCAACAAGTGGCGGGAAGCGCCATTGCCGTCATCGGTTTTATCCTCTATCGCTACGAAATTCGAAAAGGCTATACGTACCAAAACAAAGGACCGGTCGGTTTGGGCGGGGTCATGGTAAACGGCGCAAGCGTCGTCGGTTTGTCCCTTCTTTTTTTCGGCGTCAGCTTTTTAAAGGGAATGTTCGTCATCGCTATTTTCGCCGTGGTGCTTTTTCTCTTACACGCTCTTATACGGGAAAAACGGGAAAAATAAAATGACCTTTTACAAGAAAGCTTCGTTCGTCGAGGCTTTTTTTATTCCGCGGAAATGTGCAAATGATAGCGAGGAATCTTAGGTCATGGTATAGTTAAGGTAATCACTTAACTTATGGAATTAGAAAGGATGCACCATGCACTATACAGGACAGACATTTCGCCCTCCCCGAGAGGCTTACAGCCCCTTGCTCGAGGTAACGGTGGGTTGTTCCCACAATAAATGTACCTATTGCTCGATGTATAAAGATGTATCGTTTCGCCGGGCGCCGAAAGAACAAATTCTCGCCGATCTTCAGGAGCTTTCTCAATTCAGCGATCGCATCGATCGGATTTTTCTCTTAAATGGCGACCCTTTTATTTTAGACACGAAGTATCTCTTACAGCTCGCCGATTGGATTCACGATTACTTGCCGCTCGTGGAAACCATTACGTGTTACGCGTCGATTTTCGATATTAAGGGCAAAAGTGTGGAGGATTTAAAGCGCCTTCGAAAAGCGGGGTATGATCAGCTTTACATCGGCATCGAAACGGCCCACGATCCGACATTAAAGCGCATTAAAAAGGGCTGTACTCAAGAAGACGAATACCGGGAACTGGCCAAGTTGGAAGAAGCCGACATTGATTGGATCTGCATGGTTATGACGGGTATTGCGGGGAAAGAATACAGCATGATTCACGCCGAAGAGACGGCGGCGCTTTTAAATAAACATCAGCCGCGAAGTGTGGCACCTCTTACTACATCCGTTCATCCGGGTACGGAATTGGAGCTGGAAATGATTCGCGGGGATTATATTCCCTTGACGGAAGGGGAAATTCTTCTGGAGGAAATTCACCTTTTGGAGCATTTGGAATTAAATGATCGGGCGCTTTTCTTCGGCGGCCACGCCTACAATATGGCGCCGGTGATCGGGCGTTTTTCGGAAAAAGAGGAGATGCTCGAAAAACTCCGCGCCGTCTATAACAGTATGAGCGAAGGGCAACGAAATGCGCGCTTACGCCGCACGGGGTATTAATGTGAAGCGACCACTTTTTGAACGGCTCACATCTTTTCGAGGGGATGCCAATTTCGCCATGCCCGGCCATAAAAATCGGGTGACCTTCGATTTCGATTGGCGAGAGGATTTGACGGAAATCGTCGGCGCCGACAATCTCCTGAACCCGGAGGATTGCATTAAAGCATCTCAGGAAGAGATGGCGAAAGCTTACGGCGTGGCGCAGACGGTGATGGTGCCGGCAGGCTCCACCACCGCCATTAAAATCGCCCTTTTCCTCGCTACGAATCCGGGGGATTGCGTACTCGTTCAGCGCAACAGCCATCTCTCCCTCTTTCACGGGGCGGTCAGTTTGGATTTGAAGCTTTCTTATTTAGACGGGGAAGTGGACGAGGCGACCGGGCTGTTTGCAGGTATTACGCCGGAATCCGTGGAAGAAGCCCTCGATAAAAACCCTCACGTCACCGCCGTGTTCTTGACGAGCCCCGATTATTTCGGCGGCATTTTGCCATTAAAGGCCATCGCCGACATTGTGGGGAAAAGAGGGAAGAAGTTAATCGTCGACGAGGCACACGGCGCCCATTTGCCATTCAGTGAACTTAGGGCGTTTTCCGCCGTGCACTATGCGGATTACATGGTGCAATCTCTCCACAAGACGGCGCCTGCTCTTACGGGAGCCGCCCTTCTCCATTTGAAAGAGGAAGAAAATAACCGACGTCTTTTAAAGGGGATGCAGCATTTTCTCTCCACATCGCCCTCTTATTTAACCATGCTGTCCTCGGAATTTGCCGTCGCCGCCATGGAAGGGGGCTACGACGATGAAAGGGTAAATCGTTGGCGGGAGGAGATTATCCAAAACGTCTCCGATCTTTACGTGCCGAATCGTAAGAGCGATGGATTGATAGCTCACGATCCCGGTAAACTTCTCTTTCATATGGCGGGGAGACGAGGGGATGAGGTCGTGGAATCGCTGGCGAAGAGAGGCGTTCACTTGGAAATGGGCGACCGCTACTACGCCCTCGCTATTCTATCGCCCTACAATACGGACGAGGATTTTCGAAAGCTCATGGGGAAATTAAAAGATTTGCCGACGGGTAAGGTGGAAAGTTTCCACATGAAGAAAATGCCTAAAGGGGAAGTCGTACTTTCACCGAGGGAGGCTTTTTTCAGCCCGACACGTTCTGTTTCCGTAAAAGAAAGTGTGGGATGTATTGCCGCCGACACGATTACGCCCTATCCGCCGGGCATACCTATTATTACCTATGGCGAGCGGATCACCTGCGACATTGCAGATTACATCGCCGACCATCCGGACGCCATAGGGATTTCCGACGGCATGATTACCGTCGTAAAGGAGGAATTATGAAGTATTACGTCATAGAAGGTAAGTTTAAGAATTTCCAATTTTCCCTGGAAGAGGAAGAAAACAAAGAATTGCGCACTGCATTTGAATCCTTTGTAAAAAAGGGAATGGATGAGGGGCATATTCTCATGATGGGCGGCCGCGCCCACGGCATTTTGGGCATTGGAAAAGGGGAACATCTGGACGATATGCTCCAAAAATTTGAAGGTGATCCTCTAACCCTTGCCGACGTCATCGAGTATCGCATGGTGGAAATGGAAGAGCCTGCCATTAGCGAGACGGCGGAAGAATTTTTCAAATAAAAAAGAGCGGATGTCCGCTCTTTTTTTGTGTGCTGTTAGTTGAATAATTCCTCCGCGTATCGTACCGATGCCATGGCATCTTTGCAGTAGCGATCGGCTTCGATTTCGTCGGCGTATTCCTTTGTGAGTACGGCGCCGCCAACCATAATTTTCGTATCCGGCGATTTTTCGTGAATCAAGCGGATGGTGGCTTCCATAAAGGGCACCGTCGTTGTCATAAGAGCCGAAAGGCCTACGAGTTTAACATCGTATTCGATGACTTTTTCCGCCACCGTATCGGGGCGCACATCTTTTCCCAAATCGATAATATCGAATCCGTAATTTTCCAGGAGGGCCTTGACGATGTTTTTGCCGATATCGTGAATATCGCCTTTTACCGTAGCGACGATGATACGGCCTTTATTTTCCGCGGCAGTTCCCTTTTCATCCATTCGCTTGCGAATGACGGTGAAGGCAGCGGCGGCGGCATCGGCGGCGCGCAAAAGCTGGGGAAGGAAGAGGGTCTTCGCTTCAAATTCTCTGCCCACTTTATCTAACGAGGGCACGAGGAAGTCGTTAATAATGTCGATAGGTTCCCGATGGGCGAGAAGACCGTCGGCGAGATCTTTCGCCTCTTTCGCCAAGCCTTTTTCGATGGCGTAAGAAAGGTCGTGTTCTCCTTCGGCGGCTTTTATTTCCGCTTCCTCTTCGGCGAAGGCTTGAATAAAATCGTTAAAATCGGGATCGTGTTCCAGAAGCGCCATGGACGATTTATAGGCTCGCTGCATGGCGGTGGAAGAGGGGTTGACGATGCCGGCGCTAAGTCCGGCGGCGAGGCACATGGCGTAGAAGTGGCCGTTAATGGCGTCGCGATTCGGGAGGCCGAAGGAAATATTGGAGACGCCCAGTGTGGAGTGAAGGCCCCGTTCTTTTAAACGGCGAAGGGTTTCGAGGACGACCGTAGCCCCGTTTTTTTGGCTGGAGATGGTCATGGCCAGGGGATCGAATAAGAAGTGTTCCTTGCTTAACCCGTAGCGCGCCCCTTCTTTTAAAATGGCGTCGACGATTTCCATACGCTTATCTACGGTCTTCGGGATGCCGTCATCGTCGAGCAAAAGGGCGACGCAGAGGGCGCCGTATTTTTTCGCAATGGGAAAGATGGCGTCCATAACGTCTTTTTTGCCGCTGACGGAATTTAAGAGGGGCCTGCCGTTATAAATTCTCGCGGCTTTTTCCATAGCGTCAACATTGGTGGTGTCGATTTGAAGGGGAAGGGATGTCACCCCCTGCAATTCGCGAATAAGATTGGGCAGCACTTCCGCTTCGTCGAGACCGGGGACGCCTACGTTGACGTCGAGAATGTGGGCGCCGTCTTCTTCCTCTTCCAAGGCGATGGCGAGGACGGCGGATGTGTGGCGATCTTTAAGGGCTTGTTGTAAGTATTTTTTTCCCGTAGGATTCAGTCGCTCGCCGATCATATAGGGCTTTTCGCCGATATCCACGATATGGGTGTAAGAAGAGGGCGCCGTGCGCAATCGGCCGCGAGGAGATGCAATGGGCATGTCTTTCGTTCGCTCCACGGTTTTTTCAATATAAGAGGGGAAAGTGCCGCAGCAACCGCCGATGATTTGCACGCCCGTTTCGGCGAAGGCGACCATGTACTCGGCGTAATCGTCGTCGTCGATGTCGTAAAAAGTTTTGCCGTCGCGCACGACAGGTAGGCCGGCGTTGGGGTTTGCAATAAGGGGAATGGTGGCGATTTCCGAAAGTTCCTTCATTAAGGGAAGGGTTTCCACCGGGCCGAAACTGCAGTTCATGCCCATGGCATCTGCGCCGAGAGAGGTGACCAGCTCCGCAAAGGCGTCGATGGAAGAGCCGGTGAGCATCCGCCCGTCTTCCTGAAAAGCACCCGTAACGAAAAGGGGAAGGTCGGCGTGTTCCTTGGCAGCCAACATGGCCGCCTTGATTTCGTAAGTATCGGACATGGTTTCGATGGTTATTAGATCGCAACCGGCGTCGCGCCCGGCGATGACGATTTCTTTGAAATAATCGTAGGCTTCTTCAAAAGCCAAATCGCCGACGGGAGCCAAAATTTTTCCGAGAGGGCCGATATCCAGAGAAACGTAGCCGTGGCCTTCCAAGGCGACGGCGCGCTTGGCGTTGTCGACGGCGGCGGTAACCACCTCGTTTACGCTGATGTTTTCGTCTTTAAATTTCAGTCGATTGGCGCCAAAGGTATTGGTCAAAATAATGTCGGCGCCCGCTTTTAAATAGGCGCGGTGCATGTCCACGATGAGATCGGGGGATCGGAGATTGAGCAGTTCGGGAATGTCGCCTGCTTCCAGCCCTTTATTTTGCAAGTACGTGCCGCAGCTGCCGTCGTAATACAGTCGTTTTGTTTTTAAATCCTGAAGTAGCGTCATCTTACCTCCTTTTGTCCAGGCCCATAATCGCCGTAATGGTCTTCGTGGGAATTAACATATTGCCGTCGGTTAAGGCGATGTGGATTTTTTTATCCGCTTTCAGCGTGCGAATCAAAGGCCATTGGTGTTCCAATCCGAAATCCGCAAAGCCGGTGGAAAAGCGGGGGTGCGTCGTCAAATCGTAGGGAGCTGCCGCCTCTTTTATTTCCCGGCAGTAGTCGTTGGCGTAGGACTCCAACATTTCCGTGGCACAAGCGTCGGTCATAAAGGCGTCGGTTTTGGAAAGCACGGTTAGCTTATTAATGAGACGATCCACGGCGGCACCTAATGTAATGGCAAAGAGGACGACGTACTCGCTGGTCTTTAAATTTTCAGCGAGCACCCGGCTTTCCGTTTGAAAACTGCCGAAATGAAGAATATTTCCTTCCCGACGAACGGGGCGAAGCTCCGCCGTCTTGGCAATGCGCGCCGTTTCCATAAGTCGCCGTAAATTTTGCTCCACATCCGCCTTCGTTTCTTCGTCGGGCTCGGAGCCTTCCAATCGTAAATAGCGGTAAATTTCCCGTCGCCTAAAGTCCTCAAAGGGAATGTCCGGCATGTAGTGAATGGCGGGGAAATCCATCATCTGAAGAGACTCCCGATATCATTTACGATGCGTTCGGGAATGGCGGGTTTGTTCATGGTGTAGACGTGGACACCGTCGATGCCGCGGGCGGCGAGATCCGCCATTTGATGTTCGGCAAAGGTAACGCCTGCATCGAACATGGCCTCTTTATTGTCGCCGAAGCGCGCCACCATATCCGTAAGGGTGCGGGGAAGTTTCGCGCCGCTTAAATCGGCGATCCGTCGAATTTGGCCGGCGGCGGTAATGGGCATAATGCCCGCGAGGATGGGCACGTCGATTCCCTTGGCCCTGGCGGCGTCCAAGAAGCGATAAAATACTTCGTTGTCGAAAAACATTTGAGTGGTTAAAAAGTCGGCGCCGGCATCGACTTTCTCCTTTAAGTAATCGAGTTCTTCTTCCATGGAAAGGGCGGGATTATTGCCCTCGGGGAAACAGGCACAGCCGATGGTAAAATCGCCGCGCTCTTTAAAATAGCGCACCATGTCCTTGGCATAGGGAAGGTAGGCGTATTCGCCGAGCTCCCTTTTGGAATCGCCGCCCAGCACCAAAATATTTTGAATGTTGGCCTCTTGAAGTTCCGCCAGGCGATCCTCCAGTTCCGACTTGGGAATGCCGGAGCAGGTTAAGTGAGCGATGGACGGCACGCCCATAATATGGTCGACGGCTTTTGCGATTTGCACCGTCTGATCGCCGCCGCTGCCGTCGGCCTTAAAAGTTACGGACATAAAGTCCGGTTCGTAACCTACCATGCGCGATGCGGCGGCCATAACGGATTTTAGCGTCATCCGCTCGTTGGGCGGGAATATTTCAAAGGATAATTTCGTATGGGAATGATCAAAATAATCTTGTATATGCACAGTTACCTCCATTGTGTCAAAAATAAATAATTTCCATTTTAACATTTTTTATGGGGTAAGTGTAGATTAGAAAAAATATACATGCGCTGAACGATGTAACTGATGACAAAGAGAGTGAGTTCCACAAAAAGTTTGGCAATACTCGGGTAATAGGCTAGGACTTTTCCGTAAAAATAAAGGAGAAGATTGTTCGCCGTTAAAAGAACTGCGACGAGGACGCCGTATTGCAGAGCGTCTCGGCGTAATGAATCTTTGGATTCAAAGACGAAATGGCGATTTAAATAAAAATTAAAACAGCAACTGATGATCCTCGCCGCCACATTGGAAAAGAAGAGGGGAGAAAAGGACGTAAGGGCCTTAATCGAAAAATAAAATAAATTAAAGAGGCCGTAATCCAATACGAAACTTAACATGCCGCTAAGGGCAAATAAAATGGCCTGGCCGTTGTCCAGTAGGGTGCGGAAAATACGCACGGAGTCCAGCACCGTATGGTAGTGGGAAGTGGAATTTTCCTCGTCTCTGTAAATGGTTTCGATGGGCTTTTGTACGATTTCTTTTTTTGCCTTAGCCCAAAGAAGGAGTTGCTTCATTTCGTACTCGTATCGCTCGCCGTCCACCTTCAGCATAAAGGGGATCGACTTGCGGGAAAAGGCGCGAAGGCCCGTCTGCGTATCCTCTAAATTTTTCACTCCCGTGAGGAATGCGAAAAACTTTGCCGTCATGCGGTTGCCGATTTTGGAACGCAGGGGCGTGTTTTCGGGAAAAGAGCGCACGCCTAAAATAAGAGCGTCGGGATGGGAATCCAACCCGTCTAACGTGCCGAGGGTATCGACCACTGTATGTTGGCCGTCGGCATCGGCTGTAACGATGCGCTCCACGTTCACCATGGAATGTAAAATGTAATCCATGGCGAATTTCATGGCGTAGCCTTTGCCCTGGTTTTCTTTGTAGGAAAGAAGGGTGATGCGAGGATCCAGTGCCTCGAATATGTTTCGGCAGGAGGGGGAAGATCCGTCATCGACGACGAGGACGTGAAGGCCTTCGTCTAAAAGGGATGTGGTAAAGATTAATAAACTTTCGTCAGGTTCAAAAGCGGGGATCATGACCAGATCCCCGTTCCGTGTTTTTTTATTCATAATGTCCTTTCGGAATTTCGGAAAAGTCCATAGGCAGGGTTTTCTTTAAAAAAGCCATGACATCCTCTCGGCGTTTACCCGTCAAGTGGATGGCGAGGCTGCCTGCCCCTTCTCGGCAAATATTTCCGTTTAATTTGCGCATAAGCTGGCGAATAGTGGCGGCGTTTCCGTCCAAAACCTCCACCCCTTTGGGCAGAAGATCTAAAAATAAATCGCGATACCAAATAAAGTGGGTGCATCCCAAGACCACGGCGCCGTAATCGTCGAGATCGAAAGAAGACAAAATAGCTTCTAAATCGGCGCGGACGTCGTCGGTGTCGAATTCCAAGCGCTCGGCGAAATCCACGAGATTGGGAAGGGGCAAAATATCCACGAGATGATCATTGTCGAAACGCTCCACTAGAGAATGAAGGCGCTGAGATCGGCTCGTGCCCTCCGTGGACAGGACGAGGATGCGTTTGTTTTCGCCGTCACGCTCGATGGCGGGTTTTACCGCCGGTTCCATGCCTATAATGGGAAGGCGATAGCGATGGCGCAAATAATCCGCCGCCGTCACCGTCGCCGTATTGCAGGCCAGGAGCACGGCCTTCGGGTGGTAGGGCGCGACAAATTCCATCATGTGATCTAAATAGCTTTTTATAGTATCGGGATCCTTGGGGCCGTAGGGCACGTGCAAGGTGTCGCCGTAATAAATAAAATGTTCGTGGGGCATGGCGTGGATGGCTTCGATAAGTGCTGTAATGCCGCCGAGGCCGGAATCGAAAACAACAATGCTTTCCATGGAAACACTTCCTTTCCGCTTTATTATATCAAAATTAAAATTCCCGGGTTGGCACATGGCCGATAAAGTGAGAAAAAGCAATATCATCGAAACAAATTATCTTGATACCTTGGGTCGCTTCGGACTGAACACCTTTAGGGATGTAACCAGACCAACCATTACCCTTGAAAGTATCCAAGAATATAATTTTTAAAACAAATAAGCCACGTTCTTTAAGAGCGTGGCTACATATTTTAATCATCTTATTAGTCATTGAAAAACATAAATAGACACTATGTATTTTGTGCCATTTACATCTTTAATACCCTTTGCATATCCATACTCATATGCGTTCTCGTCAAGCATATTCTCATTATGTCCCGGGGAAGACCTCCAACCATCAAAATCTTTTCCTTTATATTCTATCCATCCTTTGTAACGCATTAAGTTTTCTCCAAGGTTTTCATTAAGGTTTTTATCAGATACATGGTCAGGTTTGATGCCTTTTACATATCCATTTAATTCTTCCCTTACTCTTTCTTTTGCAATTTCATTTAGGCTTTCACTTTCAATTACTGGATTTAATCCCATAGAAACTCTGTAATTATTAAGGTCTACCTTAAATTCTTCTTGAAAACTACGTCTAAATTCAATTCCAAATTTATCTTTATTAGCTCTATCTTCTTTTTTTACCCATTTTGGAGTATTAATTTTTTCTTCTTTTTTATTATTTTCGACTTCTGAGGCTTTAGTCGTATTGGGATTTACATCAGGTTTTTCTAAACCTCTATTGATGATTACTTCATTATTTTTCCAATCAACATTATATCCTGTCGTTTCAGATAAGAATCTAATCGGCACATAAGTCCTACCATCATATACCTGTGAGGATACATCTAGTGAGCCATTTCTAATACCATTATTATCTGAAATAGAATATTTATTACTATTAATCTCTAATAAAACTAAATTCTTACCTGAACCAATTACAACTGCTCCATCTTTATATTTACTTCCCTTTTCAATATAGTTTACAGTATGCCCTAATTTTTCAGATACAAATCTAACAGGTACCATGGTTCTACTGGTTTTTGCATCCACATATGCTTTTCCCATATCTTCAGGAATTGTCTGAAGTTGACCATCTACTCTAATTCCCACATCTGTTCTTCCAATCCCTTTTGGTAACTTACCGGCTGCAAATACTGTATTAGAAATCATCATAGTTCCTAGAATTGAAACTAAGGTCACTTTCTGCAAAATTCTTTTTTTCATGCCTCACACTCCTAAATCTTGGTTTCAATAATCTCATCTTTATATTTTTAATATTACCATATCTTCAAGACTTATCTTAGGCTCTAAATGTAATTTTCAAGCCTAAATTTTTATTAAAATAGCTGAAAATACTCGTGACTTCAGTCGTGAGATGAATTAGATAAGATAGCAAACACATAAGGAAACTTGTATATAAATACGGAGACTTAAATTCCGTATTTATTTTAATGTTCAGTAATTTTTATATGCCATGCAGCCTATATAGGTAGAAAAATCAGTAATAATAGATAGTCTTTTCTCTATTTCTCATAGACAGTGAGGTTAGCCAGGTCATCTGGCAGATAGAAGAAAATTGAGTGTTAGAGAGCTAAGCTACATATATAACCATAACGTATTTAGAAAGGAGGTTGCTTCTCATGAATAAAGCTATTAAATATAGACTTTATTCAACAGCTGAACAAGAAATTATGTTTAATAAAACATTTGGCTGCTGTCGTAAACTTTGAAACTTCATGCTCACAGATAGAATAGAGCCTTCTCAAAAGATAGGTCAAGTTGAAAAGAAAACACCGGCCAAGTATAAAAAAGATTACCCCTTTTTGAAAGAGGTTGACTCTTTTGCACTATCCGAAAGCAAAAAGGGAACAAAAAAAGCCGCCCGTAGGCGGCAATTGTGGTGGAGATGAGGAGGATCGAACTCCTTACCTCTTGAATGCCATTCAAGCGCTCTCCCAAGTGAGCTACACCCCCACAAAATACTCTTCCAGTATATGAAAGTGTAATGGGAATGTCAAGGCATTATTTTATAATGGAGACGAGGGCATTGCTGCCAAAATCGGGCTTGTCCCGTCGATAGGAATGGTAACGGGGATCGGTAAAGGTGTCGGCGATGTTGACGGTGATGTGATCGTCGGGAACGCCCATTTGTTGCAGCATGCGAATATGGGTGAGCTTCATGTCGATATAATCGTGTTCTGCATCGGAATAGCGGATCACTTCCCGGTGAAAGGGGAAGGAGTCGCGCCAAGCTTCGCTCACTTCTTTGCCCACTTGAAAGCTTTCTCTGCCGATACAGGGGCCGATGTAGGCGTAAATATCTTTCGGCAAGGAGCCGTAACGTTCCCTCATCTTGTCGAGGGCAATTTGGGGAAGTTTTTTTACCGTAGGGCGCCAGCCGGAATGAATGCATGCCTGCACGCCTTTTATGGGATCGTAAAGGAGTACCGGCGTGCAATCGGAAATGCGGGAGACGAGGGCGATTCCTTTTTTCGATGTAATGAGGGCATCGGTATCGGGCACGATGGAAAAACCGAAATAATCTTCTTCTGCGTGGTCGTCGTCTAAGACTACGCAGTGATCGGAATGGGTTTGGTTCATAAAATAAACGCGAGAACTTTCTACATTTAAATGGTTTAAAAAGGAGTTTACATTTTCGTTCAGACCTTTTTCTCCCAGCGAGGCGCTGAAGTCATAGGGTCTTTTTGAAATGTCGAAACGTAAAGCCTTAAAATCTCTTATTTTCATGGTAGTTACTGCCTTTCCAACTCCATGTCCTTTCGTTATAATATGACGTGGAGGAATCGAATGAATAAACGCATGAGGAGACTGCTCCTCTTTTTATGTATTATAATCGCTCTGGCTTTCGGAATCAAAAAACTTTCCATTATAAGCTATCGGCCCGTTCTCGTATTCGACGAAAAGACGAAACACGATATTACGGACATGGCCGTTTTAAAGGGCGGAATTTTGGCGACCTTCGACGGCGACGCCTTGATTTTTAATAATGGAAGCGACAAAAAAATCGTAGACCGCATGGGGGAAGGGCAAAAGGCTTTTTTCGGAGAAAAGGATGCCATGCTCTACGACGAGAGTATAAAAAAAGTAACGGTGTTCAGCCCCGACGGAAAAGAACGCCAATCCTATTATATAGAAGGAGAACTTTTCCGCGCCGATGTGCAAAACGGCGTGCGGCTTTTTCATTGCCGCTACGACGATGGGGAAAAGCTCTTTATCGCAACGGACAGCGGAAGTTTAAATTCCGTTTTCGAGACGAAAAATTACATTTTAGATTTTAAATTTAAAGACGAAAAGCACTTTGTTATTACAGAGCTTTCCAATGCGGCCAACGGATACAAGACGACGGTTTATGTGGAAAACGGCAAGCGGGACAAGGAGCGAATGGAAAATACGGAATTTCCCATGGAAGTGGCCATGCGCATCGTGGAAGGTCGCTACCCGGTGATTGTCACGGAAAAGCACCTTTACGGCCTCGGAAAGGAATTGATGACGGAAAAGACGCCCATCCTTTCGGATGTTATTT
Source organism: Aedoeadaptatus coxii (assembly GCF_001553115.1). Taxonomy (GTDB): domain Bacteria; phylum Bacillota; class Clostridia; order Tissierellales; family Peptoniphilaceae; genus Aedoeadaptatus; species Aedoeadaptatus coxii. Next base: position 124,428 of record NZ_KQ960181.1, on the reverse strand, counting down.
ATCACCGCAACAAGCTTTACACCCTTCACAGCGGCATTTTAAGTCGCCACGGAAGGGATTTAAAAGAAATCGATCGCCGCGTCATGGAAGGCAATGTGGATCACCTGGCATCTGTGGGAGAGGAACTTTTCGCCTACGGCAATCGGGAATTATTGGGTCGGGCGGATTCCGATCACCCTTACCATATTCGCTTCGGCGACAATCAGGAAAAAGTGCAGGTAAAAGACGGCTACATCGCCACTTACGGCCACAAGTATATCGCCCTTTACCAATTAAAACCCCGTCTCTTCCGATCCAAAACCATCGAAACATTAAAGAGTGAGGACTAATTGAGGTGAGGAATTGAAAGACATAAGGCAGCTTATGGAAGCTGTTCACGCTATTTTTTATAAATCAAACGGCAGGCTGAATCTGTTCGGCATGATCGTCGCAGGGATCGTGCTCTTTATTATCGCCCATCTTATTGTAGGCTCCGTGAGCCGCTTCGTGGCGAATTATGTAGAGCGCCACGAAATCAAAAACCCTAAGAATATGAATCAGCGCAGGGTCAAAACCATTACGAATATTTTGGGCAATCTTGCGAAATATGGCGTTTACCTTATCGCCCTCATGATCTTTTTCGATCTGTGCCGCATCAACACATCGACGATTCTCGCCACGGCGGGCATCGGCTCCATCGCCATCGCCATGGGCGCTCAGGTTATGATTCGGGATTTGATTACGGGATTTTTCATTATCTTCGACGACCAATACCGAGTCGGGGAGTACGTGGAGCTGGCGGGAGAAAGCGGTTACGTGGAAGCTTTAAACATTCGAACCACCGTCCTTAAAGATTTCGACGGATCCCGCCACATTATTCCCAATTCGGAAATTCGCATGGTTACCAATCGCGCGCGGGGAGCGAAGCGGGCGAAAGTCGTGGTGCCTGTCAATAAAAACGAAGATCCCGATCAGGTCATCGCCGCTTTTAAAGAGGCGGTTAAAAAAATCAAAGAGATCTACCCGGATTCCCGTACTGAAATTTGGGGAACCACGGATTTTATTCCGGGAGGCTATGAAATTACCGCCATCGCCTGGGGCGAGCCCTCTCTTAAATTCGATATGGAGTACGATCTCAGGAAATGTCTGATTCAGGCGATGAACGAACATAACATTCAAATGCCGTCGGTGCGTTACGAAAACGCACAAAAGGAGGTGGCCAATGGCTAGATTATTTTACGAAAAAGGAGACGTGGTCACCATGAAAAAAGGCCACCCCTGTGGAGAAAATCTATGGGAGATTTTAAGAACGGGCGTGGACATTAAATTGGAATGTACGGGCTGTAACCGCACCATTTGGATGACGCGCTTGGAATTTGAAAAGAGAGTACGTAAAATTCGGGAAGGGGACAAAATGGTATCCATCGTCCACCACAAACCGGAAGAATCCCATAGTCAAGAATAGTTTCAATGAAATAATGGCGATTTATTGCGATTTTTAAAACTATTTGATAAAATAGCAAGTTAGTGAAAGGAACGTGTATACAGATATGTCTCTATTAGATAAAGTGTTTGGCACTTATTCGGATCGCGAAATTAAAAAGATTCGCCCGACCATGGAAAAAGTATTGGCACTGGATGCCGATATGCAAAAATTAACCGACGAACAGTTAAAGAACAAAACAAAAGAATTTCAAGATCGCATCGCCGGCGGCGAATCCTTAGACGATCTATTGCCGGAAGCTTTTGCCGTCGTAAGAGAAGCGGCTTTCCGCGTTCTGGGCATGAAGCACTTCCCGGTGCAAGTTTTAGGTGGTATTATTCTTCACCAAGGCCGTATCGCCGAAATGAAAACCGGTGAAGGTAAAACCCTCGTGGCTACTTTGCCCGCTTATTTAAACGCTCTTGCAGGGAAGGGAACCCACGTCGTTACCGTCAACGATTACTTGGCGGAACGTGATAAATCCTGGATGGGTAAAGTTTATACTTTCTTAGGATTAACCGTAGGATGTATTCTCCACGATATGAGCCCGGAAGAACGTAAAGAAGCCTATGGTGCCGATATTACTTACGGTACCAATAATGAATTCGGTTTCGACTACTTACGGGATAACATGGTAGTTTACCAAGAAAATCAGGTTCAACGAGGCCTTTATTTCTGTATCGTCGACGAAGTGGACTCCATTTTAATCGACGAAGCCCGTACCCCTCTTATTATTTCGGGACAAGGCGATGAATCCACCGAACTCTACACCCAAGCGAAAAACTTCGTCGACACATTGAGCTTTAGAATTAAGGATCAAGCGGAAGAAGCGGAAGATCGCTTTAACCGCGAATTCCGCGACGAAACCGTAGATTATGTTATCGACGAAAAACAAAAGACCGCTACTCTTAGCGAAATCGGTACGAACAAGGCACAACAATATTTCGGTATCGAAAACTTAACGGATACGGACAATACGGAATTACTCCACCACATTCACCAAGCCCTTAAAGCCAAGGGTACCATGCATAAAGACATCGACTACGTTATTGAAGACGGCGAAATTATTATCGTCGACGAATTTACCGGTCGTTTAATGTATGGTCGTCGCTATTCCGACGGCTTGCACCAAGCCATCGAAGCGAAAGAAGGCATCGAAGTGCGCGCCGAATCCAAGACGCTCGCTACGGTAACCTTCCAAAACTTCTTCCGTATGTATAAAAAGCTCGCCGGTATGACCGGTACGGCCATGACGGAAGAATCGGAATTCCGCGAAATCTACAATATCGACGTCGTGGAAATTCCCACGAACAAACCTGTCATTCGTTTCGACGACAACGACGCCATCTACCGCTCGGAAGATGCCAAGTTTAAAGCCGTCGCCGACGAAATCGCCGAACGCCACGCCAAGGGTCAACCGATCCTCGTAGGTACGGTATCCATCGAAAAATCGGAAAAACTGTCTTCCTATTTGAAGAAGCGCGGTATTCCCCATAAGGTATTGAATGCGAAGCGCCACAGACAAGAGTCTGAAATCGTCGCACAAGCCGGCCGCTACGGAGCGGTTACCATCGCCACCAACATGGCAGGTCGTGGTACGGACATCGTCTTAGGCGGTAACCCGGAACACATGGCCAAGGAAAAGATGGAACGGGAAGGCTTTGAGCCGGACATGATCGAAGCGGCGGACAGCTACTACGATACGGACAATGAAGAAATTTTAAACGCGAGAGCTCGCTTTGCCGAACTTCGCGATGAACTTAAAAAAGAAACCGACGAAGAAAAAGTTAAGGTTATCGGCGCAGGCGGCCTCCACATTATCGGTACGGAACGCCACGAATCCCGTCGTATCGACAACCAATTGCGCGGCCGTTCCGGTCGTCAAGGGGACAAAGGTTCTACGAAATTCTATATTTCCGCCGACGACGATTTAATCCGCCTCTTCGCAGGGGATCGCTTTAAAAATGTTATGGAAGGCATCGATGCGCCGGAAGACGAGCCCATCGAAGCCCGCATTTTAACGAAACTTATCGAATCCGCTCAACGTAAGGTGGAAGGTAACAACTTCAGTATTCGTAAAAACGTCTTGCAATATGACGACGTTATGAACAAACAACGTGAAGTTATTTACACCGAACGTGAAAAGGTATTAAAGGGCAGCGATCTCCGTGACGACATTATGTCCATGATCACCGACCTTATCGACGATACCATTAACTTCAATGTTAAGATCGACGAAAAACACAATAAATACATCGATTACGAAGGAATCTACCACTTCGGCCGGGATACTATCGATTTCGATCAAAACTTCTTAGACGGCCACACGTCCGCCGACGCCGAGGAATTAAAACGCTTCATAAAAGAAGAAGCTAAGGCGAAATATGCGGAAAAAGAAGGGGAATTCGGCGACGACGCCTTCCGCGAAGTGGAACGTGTCGTACTCTTGAGAGTAGTTGACCAAAAATGGATGGATCATATCGACGCCATGGATCAATTGCGTCAAGGTATCGGTCTTCGTGCCGTCGGTCAAATCGATCCGGTGCGCGCTTATGCCGAAGAAGGTTTCGATATGTTTGAAGCCATGAACGAAAGCATTCGCGAAGAAACTGTTCGCCTCTTATTCCACGTTCAAAACCCCGAACGTATGGAACGTAAACAAGTGGCGCAAGAAGTACAAACGGTGAACCCGGATTCCGGCGTTCAAGAACCGGTACGTCGCACGAGCAAAAAAGTGGGACGAAACGATCCCTGCCCTTGTGGCAGCGGTAAAAAATACAAACACTGCCACGGGAAAAACGCGTAACCGTTGAGAAAGGATCCCTATGGAACAAAATTTATATTTGGATCGGGGGAGACTTGAAGAGGTCAAGGAACTCGTCCAACGCCTGGCGGAAAGCCTGGATATTGCGAGTTTAAAAGCAAACTATGCGGAGCTTACGGAAAAGACTATGGAGCCCGGTTTTTGGGATAATACGGAATCGGCTCAAAAGACGATCCGCGAGCAAAACAATATAAAATCTAAAACCGACGTCTACGACGAACTCATGGAAGCCATCGAGGAATCGGAAGTGGCGCTGGAACTTATGGAAGAGGAAGAGGACGAGGCTCTTTACGACAATCTGAAAAAGGATTTAGCCGCCATTGAAAAAAAGGCTCAGGAATTTAAAATCCAAACCCTTTTAAACGGCGAGTACGATATGAACAACGCCATCCTTTCCCTTCACGCCGGCGCCGGCGGCACGGAAGCCCAAGATTGGGCGAGCATGCTCCTGCGCATGTACACCCGTTACGCCGAGAGCAAAGGCTATTCCGTGGAAATTGTGGATCTTTTGAACGAAGACGAGGCGGGCATTAAATCGGCGACTATTCGCGTCACCGGTCCTCACGCCTATGGTTACTTGAAATCGGAAAAGGGCGTGCACCGATTGGTGCGTATTTCGCCCTTCGATGCGGCGAAAAAACGCCACACTTCTTTTACGTCGTTGGACGTCTATCCCGAACTGGACGACGATACAGAAGTGGAAATTAATTCCGAGGATATTAAGGTGGACACTTACAGGGCATCCGGTGCCGGCGGTCAACACGTCAACACCACCGATTCCGCCGTAAGAATTACTCATATTCCCACGGGCATCGTCGTGCAGTGTCAAAATGAGCGCAGCCAAATTCAAAATCGCGAACAGGCGATGAAGATGTTGCAGGCAAAACTTGTAGCGCTTAAAGAAGAAGAGAAAAAAGAAAAAATAGAAGACCTTGCAGGCAATTATTCTCAAATTGCCTGGGGATCTCAAATACGTTCCTATGTTTTCCACCCTTACACGATGGTGAAAGATCACAGAACCGGCGCGGAAGTCGGCGATGTCAGTCGCGTCATGGACGGCGACTTGGATCCCTTCATCAACGCGTACCTGGAAGAAAATGCAGAGGCATAATGTAAAAGGAGAGGGAGACCTCTCCTTTTTCGAATGGAGGCTTTATGAACATAGCGCATATCTTATCCCAAGAATTTAATACACCTGTCGATAAAATCGAAGCCACGCTGAAACTCTTGGAAGAAGGTAATACGGTGCCCTTTATTGCGCGGTACCGAAAAGAGGTTACGGGTAATTTGCAAGACGAGGTCTTGCGTAAAATGGAAAGCAGAAAAGGGGATTTGGAAAAGGTCGACGAGCGTCGCCAAACGGTGTTAAACACCATCGAGGGGCAAGGCAAATTAACCGACGAGCTGAAGAAAGAAATCGACAGCGCCGTGGATTTGCAAACCCTGGAAGATTTATATCGACCTTATAAACCGAAACGCCGCACCCGCGCCACGGATGCCGAAGAAAAGGGTTTGCGTCCCTTGGCGGAACAATTTATGGGCGAGGGGACTATGGACGAATTTTTACAAGCCGTAGACGCTTTCGAGGGTTTGCCGAAGGAAGAGATTTTAGAAGGCGTGTCGGACATTGTGGCGGAAGAAATGGCAAACGACGCCGGTGTGCGCAGACTGCTGAAAAGCTATATTCGTCGCCGTGGAAAATTAATTTCCGAAGCGGGGAAGGAGCCTAATCCCGATTACGCCATGTACGAAACTTTTTCCGCCCCCTTTAAGGATGTAAAAAATCACAATGTCCTCGCCATTAATCGGGGAGAAGGGGAAGGCGCTTTAAGGGTTAAAGTGGAATGCGACGAAGATACGCTGGTTTCCATGATGTGCCAAATTTTAAAGCCCGGTGGAGACAAGCGGGAGATGATGGAAGCTATTGCGCAAGATGCACTGACCCGCCTTCTGTTCCCCTCTTTAGAGCGTGAACTTCGCCGCGATTTAAAAGAGCAGGCGGAAGAATCGGCAATCGAGGTCTTTGCGGAGAATTTAAAACCCCTTCTCCTCTTACCGCCTCTCGGCCATAAAGTGGTTCTCGGCATCGACCCGGGCTATCGCACGGGCTGCAAGGTGGCGGTTGTGGACGAAAACGGAAAATTCCTCGACAACAGCGTCATTTATCCCGTGCCGCCGAAGCAACAAATCGCCGAAGCGAAAAAAATCATTACGAACCTCGCCGAAAAATACGGCGTGGAAGTTATCGCCATCGGGAGCGGCACAGCCAGTTACGAAACCGAACAATTCGTGGCGGAGCTTATTGCCGAAAAGCATTTAGATATATCCTACGCCATCGTCAATGAAGACGGCGCCAGCGTCTATTCCGCCTCGCCCTTGGGTATTGAAGAATTCCCGGATCTCGACGTTACGGTACGAGGCGCCATTTCCATCGCTCGCCGTTTACAAGATCCCTTGGCGGAACTCGTCAAAATCGAACCGCGCCACATCGGCGTCGGCCAATACCAACACGATCTCAACAAAAAAGCGTTGGACGATCGCCTGGAAGGTGTGGTAGAAAGCGCCGTAAATGAAGTGGGCGTGGACATTAACCTCGCATCCGTACCCTTGCTTTCCTTCGTCTCCGGCATTGCAAGCAACGTGGCGAAAAACATCGTCAGCTACCGGGAAGAAAACGGCGCCTTTACCGATCGTAAGCAATTTAAAAAAGTAAAGGGCCTCGGCGAAAAAGCCTTTAAGCAATCGGCGGGCTTTTTGCGCATTGCAAGCGGCGATAATGTGTTGGATCAAACCGGCGTTCACCCGGAATCCTATCCCATTGCCGAATTAATTATGCGTGAAGACGAACTTAATGATGACGAACGGAAACAATTGGAAGAAGCGGGAAGCTACACCGTGGAAGATATTCGCAACGAGTTGAAAAAACCGGGGCGCGATATTCGCGGCGGCAGCGACGATGTAGGCCTTCGCCGTACGGCTCTTACAATGGAAGAACTGACGCCGGGTCTGGAATTGGACGGCGTGGTGACCAACGTCGTGGACTTCGGCGCCTTTGTGGATATCGGCGTCAAAAAAGAAGGACTTCTTCACATTTCAAGAATATTAAAGCGCGGTCAGGGTAGTATTTATAATAAGCTGAAAGTCGGCGATCGCCTCAAAGTTCAAATTCTCGAGGTGGATAAAGAGAGAGGACGTATTTCCATCGATTATGCGCCGAAACAATCCTAAGGAGGAGCGATGAAACGGTTTGTAATTGCCTTCGACAATCAAGACCAGGTATACGACGCCTTGGACGCCACGGAAGATTTAGGTACGCGGGTCATTCCCTTGTTGCCTGAAATCCGCGAATCCTGCGGCTTGGCCTTAATGGGTAATATTGACGATGTAGATGAAGCGGTGAAGCGTTTAGACGAAGGTCGCCATCCCTATAACGGCGTCTATTTATATGAAAGGGAAGGCGGAAAACGAAAGGTGGAAGCACTATGATCTATTTAGATAACGGCGCCACGACGGCCATAAAGCCGAAAGCAGTTGCCGATGCTGTTTACCGCGCCATGACCGAAGGGTACGGCAATCCCGGACGGGGCAGCCATGCGTGGGCGCAAAATTCCTATCGCGTCCTTCGAAAGGCGAGAAAAAACATGGCGAAGCTTTTAGGAACGGAAGATTCCATCGCCCTGACAAGCGGCGTAACGGAAAGTTTAAACGTGGCGATTCACGGGCTTATTACGGAGAAGGATCACGTCATTACTTCCGTCGCCGAACACAATTCCGTGTTAAGACCCCTTTACGCTACGGGATGCGCCTTGGATTTTCTTCCATTGGATGAACATCTGGCACCCGACGTACGTCTGCTGGATAAAATGTTGAAGCCCAACACGAAAGCCGTCGTCATTACCCATGCCTCCAACGTGGTGGGGAGCATTACCGACATCGACGCCGTCATGGCTTTTGCAGAAGCCCACGATCTTTACGTCATCATCGACGGCGCGCAAGGGCTCGGACAAGTCCCCGTCAATTTTTCAGGAAGCCCAACGGATAAATTAATTTATTGCTTTGCCGGCCATAAATCCCTTTACGGCCCCATGGGTACCGGCGGATTTTTCTACGGAAAAGACGTTCACCCTGCGCCTCTCAAAGTCGGGGGAAGCGGCATCGAAAGTTTCAATCATCACATGCCCGATGAAAAACCCGTTCTTTGGGAAGCGGGAACGGCCAATGTCCACGGCTTTGCAGGCCTAGCCGCCGGCGCGGAATTCGTCATGGGGAAAGATTACTTCGAAAAGAAAGACCGCATTTTCCAAGCGCTCATCGACGGCTTGAGGAATTTGGAAGGCTATCGCATTTTCTATCCCGAGGAAAAAGGTACGAGCTGCGTGGGCATTTTAAAAGAGGGCATGAGCTCTCAGGAACTCGCCCTTTTATTGGAAGAAGAGGACATCGCCACTCGTCCGGGATACCATTGCGCGCCCCTTTTACACGAATACCTACACACAAAAGAGACGGGCATCTGTCGATTGTCCACCTCTTATTTCAACACGGAAGAGGAAATACAAACTGTGTTGGACGTATTAAAAACAATTGAATAAATGAACAGACTATGTTATACTACTTGTGTTAGAACTATTTATACGGTGGTTACCGTTTTTCGGTAGTTTTTATCTGATGCAGAGTATGCGATGAGTGTTCGAGGAGTGCCTGATGTGGGACATTTCGAGCCGTTAAGCATATTTGTTGGCTCAGAGTTTTTATAAGAAAAAATAATCTAAACAAAAAGCATCGACACCATCCGAAGATTGCGAAGTTAGGAGAACCTAAGACGGCAGTCTTTTTTTGGTTCCCTAATCGCCGATTAGGAGTGAAATCATGCTCAGTCATATGCTGAGACGTTTAGAGCTGACAAAAGAAGAATTTTTCAAGATTGTATTAGGCTGTGCCATTATGGCCTTCGGCGTAATCAATATCCACGAGCCTTCTCGTATTACGGAAGGCGGCGTGCTGGGTCTCGGCCTTTTACTTAAAAAAGTATTCGGCGTAAACCTTGCCTACGCATCGCCCGTGCTCGACGGTTTATGTTACGCCCTCGGATTTTCTATGCTCGGGAAGCGATTCCTGAAAAAATCCGGCGTGGCCACGATCGCCTTTGCCATACTGTACGCGATCTTCGATCGCATCGGTCCGGTCTTGCCGAATTTTTACGACGTGCCCTTTATTGCGGCCATTGCAGGCGGTATTTTTATCGGTTGCGGCTGCGGCATCGCCGTAACGGCAGGGGGATGCGCCGGGGGAGACGACGCCCTCGCCATGGTCATTTCCAAAAAAATGAAGTGGCCCATATCCCGCGCCTATTTGTTTACGGATTTCGTCGTCCTCGGGCTTTCCTTAAGTTATATTGCGCCGAGTCGTTTGATCTTTTCCTTTTTGACGACCATCGTATCGTCTTATTTGGTCGGACAATTCGAGCTCAAGATGAACAAGCCCGCATGGCAAGTAAGCCAAGGCTCAGTTGAAAAAAACGCATAATAATTAAACTAAGAATAGCGACATGAAAGCACAGGCTTTTATGTCGCTATTCTTAGTTTTCGGCAAAAGGAAAGATCCCCGTGAGCGGATCTTTTTTTAATAGGCGAAGGCTTCTTCTTTCGTCATCCAGAAATGAATGCCGCCGGTGGAATCCCTCCAGCGATCGGGATTAAAATTACCCGCATACATCATGGTGCGAGGTTTATAAATAAAATCCTCATCGATAAGGCTTACGGCGTCGCTGAAATGTTCTTTGCCCTCAAAATCTGTAATAGAGACTACATAGGCCTTATCGCAGCGGCAGGAATTCATGGTGGCGGAAGTGCGTGCCGCATCTTCGGGAATATAGAGCGTGACGAGGCGATGATTATAACATCGCTTGTAGCCGATAAAGGCGCCCTTTTCCGGGCAGTGGAGTCTGAAAAATTGCGTGTCCTCGTCAGTGATCACGTCGTCTAAAATCGACTCTTCCATGACCGCGCCGAAGAGATAGGCGCCGGAAAGATCGGCTCCTGTTAAATCGGCGTTCCTAAAATTCGCTTCTTTTAACAACGCGCCATTAAAATTAGCGCCGCGCAGGATGGCGTGATCGAACCATGCGTGGGAAAGATCGCTTCCGGAAAAGTCGGCGCCGGAAAGATCTCGATTGCAAAAATCGGTTCCCGTTAAGATTTGATTCGCGTAATTTTTTTCGTGAACGACCATAGTGATTCCCCCTTATGCTAAGTATACCACGGGCCATTCATTGCGTCAGGTGGGCGGTGATAGTATAATATACAGAAGTAATTACATTGGTCATCCTATATGACCGGGCATATCATCTATATGCGAGGAGGCATACATGTCAAAAAATTTTTACATCACAACACCGATTTATTATCCCAGCGGTAATCTTCATATCGGCCACACCTATTGCACCGTCGCCGTAGACGCCGTCAAACGCTACAAAACCCTACAAGGTTATAATGTTTTATTTACTACCGGCACCGACGAACACGGCCAAAAAATTCAAGATAAGGCCGCCGAAGAAGGAAAACAACCGCTTGAATACATCGACAAAATCGTAGACGATACGAAAGCCCTCTGGAAAACCATGGATATTCGCTACGATTCTTTTGTGCGCTCCACAGACAAAGTTCACGAAAAAAATGTGCAGGAGCTTTTTCAAAAGCTTTACGATAAAGGCGAAATCTACAAAGGGGAATACGAAGGCTATTACTGCAAACCCTGTGAATCTTTCTGGGCGGAATCCCAATTAGATGAAGATCACCATTGCCCCGATTGCGGCAGGGAAACCCATTTGCAACACGAAGAAAGCTACTTCTTCCGCCTTTCCAAATATAGAGATAGACTTCTCCAATATTACGAAGATCATCCGGAATTTATTCAACCGGCTTATCGCAAGAGCGAAATGATCAACTCCTTCCTGAAAGACGGATTGGACGATCTTTCCGTTACCCGCTCCTCTTTTGATTGGGGTGTTCCCGTGCCCTTCGATCCGAAACACATTGTCTATGTTTGGATCGACGCCCTTTCCTGCTACTTAACCGGCGCAGGTTACGGTACGGATATGGAAAAATTCAACGAATTCTGGCCTGCCGACGTCCATTTCGTAGGCAAGGAAATTATGCGTTTCCACACCATTATCTGGCCCGCTATGCTTATGGCATTGGATATGCCGTTGCCGAAACAAATCTTCGGCCACGGTTGGATTTTATTCGACAACGATAAAATGAGTAAATCCAAAGGCAATGTCATCTACCCCGAGCCCATTATCGACCTTTACGGCGTGGACGCATTGAAATACTTCTTACTGAGAGAATTTTCATTTGGCCACGATGGCAGCTTCAATGTTACGAGCTTTATGAAGCGTTTAAACTCCGATCTAGCCAACGACCTGGGAAATCTCGTATCCCGCACCGTGTCCATGATCGAAAAATACAACGACGGCATCGTTCCCGAAGCCAAGACGGAAACCGCCATCGACAAAGAGTTTAAGGCGTTGGCGACGAGTATTTGGGACGACGTGGAAAAGGAAATGGAAGGCTACCAATTCTCCACGGCCCTTCAAGCTATTTGGACGCTTATTCGCCGCTCCAATAAATACGTGGACGAAAACGAACCTTGGGTTCTCGCCAAAGGGGGAGACGAGGATAAAGAACGCCTCAACACCGTGCTTTATAATCTTGCCGAATCCCTTCGCATCGTCTCCATTTTGCTTTCCTTCTTTATGGAAAACACCGCCCTTTCCATTGCCGAACAAATCGGTGCATCGAAGGATTTCAAAGCGGAAGATGCTAAGAAATGGGGACTTTTGGGATCGGGCCACCACGTTGGGGAAAAACAAATTATTTTCCCGCGCCTCGACATTGAAAAAGAAACGGAACGCCTATGGGAAGCTACCGAAGCCTTGATCGCAAGCCGCAGCTCGGAAGCTCACGAAGAGGAAAAGCTCGAGCTGAAACCGGAAATTACCATCGACGACTTCGGCAAGCTGGACATTCGCGTCGCCACGATCGAATCGGTGGAAGATCACCCGAATGCCGATCGCCTCTATGTGCTGCATATTCAAATGGGCACGGAAAAGCGGGTCATCTGCTCGGGCATTAAAGAAAATTACACGAAAGAAGATTTGGAAGGAAAGCAAATCCTCGTCATCGCCAACTTAAAGCCCACGAAACTTCGCGGCGTCCTTTCCGAAGGCATGCTCCTCGCGGCGGAAGACGAAAACGGAAAACTTTCCCTTGCGACCACTATGGAAGAATTAGCTTCCGGCGCAACCATTAGCTAGGAGGATATATGATAGACGCTCACTCCCATTTGGAAAACGAAGCATTCGATGAGGACCGTGAAGCGATTATAGCCCGTATGGAAGACGACGGTCTCGATATCGTCGTCAATGTGGGCAGCGATATGGAAACGAGCCGCAAGGTCGTGGATCTTGCCGAAAACAACGAGCATCTTTACGCCGTCGTCGGCGTGCATCCCCAGGAAGCTGACGGCTACAGCGATGAAGCGGAAGAAGAGCTTATCGTCCTTTCAAAAAAGGACAAGGTCGTGGCCATCGGCGAAATCGGTCTGGATTATTATTACGAAAATTCCCCGAGAGAGGTACAGCGGGCGGTTTTTTTAAAACAAATGGATCTCGCCGTAAAAGTAGATCTTCCCATCGTCATTCACTCGCGGGATGCGGCGGAAGAAACCTACGACATCGTGGCAAACTTTTTGGAAGCGCACCCGAATTATCCCATTTTAATCCACTGTTTTTCCTATTCCTACGAAATGATGGAGCGTTTTATCGCCTTGGGATGTGTGATTTCATTAGGCGGCGTGACCACCTTCAAAAACGCCAAGACGCCGAAGCGCGTGGCGGCAGGCGTCCCCATAGATCACTTGCTTCTGGAGACGGACTGCCCCTATATGACGCCGACGCCTCACAGAGGAAAGCGCAACGAGCCGAAATATGTAAGGCTGGTGGCGGAAAATATCGCCGAGCTTAGGGGAATGGATGTGGAGGAATTAATTCGCCACACCGACGAAAACACGAAACGGTTTTACCGATGGATATGATTAAAGAAGTCATCGTCGTCGAGGGGAAAGACGATATTGCAAGAGTAAAGGCCGCCGTCAACTGCGACGTTATCGCCACGGGGGGCTTCGCCTTCGGTAAAAAGCTTTTAAAGGAACTGAAGGCCATCGAAGAGCGACGAGGCATTATTATCTTCACCGATCCCGATTATATGGGCAAGCAAATACGCCGTCGGTTGACCGAGGCGTTGGAAAGCCCGAAGCAGGCCTATCTTTCCCAGGAGAAGGCGACTCTCAAAGACAATATCGGCATCGAAAACGCCCTCCCCGAGGATATTCAACAAGCACTGGCCAAGGCAAAGCATATGCGCCAAAGCATGAGTACCACCTTTACCAAAGCGGATATGATTCGCTACGGCTTAATGGGTACGGCGGAGGCGGGGGAGAAGCGCGCCAAAATGGGCGAAGCCTTGGGCATCGGCCACGGCAACGGCAAGCAATTTTTGCGTCGCCTCAACAGTTTCAATATATCGGAAGAAGAATTTGAGCAAACTTACCGGGAGGTCTTTGGTGAATAAACGATTGTATAGCCCCGCCGTCATACGGGATATTCAGAAAAAATGGGGATTTCAATTTCAAAAATCACTGGGACAAAACTTTTTAATCGATGGCAACATCGTGCGGGGAATCGGCGATAGCGCCGATGTAAAAGAAGGGGACGTGGTACTTGAAATCGGCGCCGGCATCGGCACCCTTACAGAAGAACTGGCCCTTCGAGGCGCCCACGTCTTCTGCGTGGAAATCGACGAAAATCTCCGCCCCATTTTGGAAGAAACGTTAGCGCCTTACGACAAAGTGGAAATTTTTTATCGCGATGTGCTAAAAACCGATCTGAAAAAGGAACTGAGCGCTCGCTTTCCGGGGAAATCCGTAAAGGTTGTGGCGAATTTACCCTATTATGTGACCACGCCTATTTTAGTTCACCTTTTAGACGGCGAACTTCCCATCGAATCCATGCACATTATGGTACAAAAAGAAATGGCGACCCGCATGGCGGCGCCTCCGGGCAATAAGATGTACGGCTCCATTTCCGTGTTTTTACAAATGCGCGGCGATGTGAAGACCGCTCTCCACGTGCCGCGCACCTGCTTTATGCCTCAGCCTAAAGTCGACAGCGCCGTCCTCGCCGTTACAAACTTTACGGGAGAACACCCCGAAACTTTACGTCAGGCGGAAGCAGTCGTACGCGCCGCCTTTTCCAAACGTCGCAAGACCGTGCTGAACGCCCTTTCCACTTACGGCTTTGAGCTGGAAAAAGAGGACGTTCAAAAAGCACTGGTAGATTCAGGTATCGAGCCGACGCGCCGAGCGGAAACCATAACGGTGGAAGAATTTAGAGTGCTCGCCAAAAACTTTCCGAAAGTCACAAAGGAGCTGAAAGAGAATGACGGAAAACTTTAAAGACTTTGTCGAAAATGAAGCCTTAATCGACAATTTAAGTGGCATCTTCAAAGTCATGGCCGATCCCACTCGGCTAAAAATTCTCTACGCCCTTATGCTGGATACCTGCAATGTTTCAAAACTTGTAGAACTCCTGGGAATGAGCCAATCGTCCATATCCCATCAGCTCATTCTTTTAAAAGATGAGGGATTGATTCGATCTAAAAAAGAAGGACGTAAAGTGTATTATTCTCTGGACGATGAACACGTACGCACTCTTTTTTACATGGGCTACACTCACGCGGAACATAAAATTAATGAACATGATTAATCCGAAATCCGTCGGGTATCATTAGAACAAGAAAATTCACAAACTATTTGGGAGGAATGACAATGTCGAAAGTACAAGTTTATACCAGCAACACCTGCCCTTATTGCACCATGGCAAAAGATTATCTGAAAGATAAGGGCGTAGAATTCGAAGAAAAAAACGTACAAGAAGATCCCCAAGCCAGAGATGAATTGATCTCCAAAGGCTATACCGGCGTACCGGTCATCGTCATCGGCGAAGAAGAAATCGTCGGCTTCGATCCCGGAAAAATTGATGCGGCATTAAACTAAAAATGAGAGGCGCAAGCCTCTTTTTTTGTGTCCTTTTTACAAATGGTGAGGTATAGGAAAAGATAGTTTTACAGAAAAGTAAAATTTATTTTCCGTTTTATGTGAAAATGCCATGAAAAGCATTGAATCTTTTTCGGAAAGGTGTGATAATAATTATCATAGGTGGAATGAACAGATTGGTTTTCTTGTCCATTGCAATGCGTTATCAATTACATGGTAATTCGGAGATGAATTATCATTTAGAGCCTGCAGAAGAAGAGGGATTTCCGAAGGGTTCAAAAGAGCCACGAAGTATAAAAGTATGTAAATAACAAGGATTACAACGTGGCAATCTAAATATAACATCGTTTGGGAAATAAAACCGTGTTATATTTCAAAAACGTATTGATAATGATAAGAAAAAGGCGTATGCTAGATACAGTTAAAGTTTACATTGTTTTTACACGATTTTAAGGAGAGGTGTATAATTATGAACAAAAAATTATTAGGTATTGCAGGCGGAATGTTACTTGGCGTTATCGGAGAAAAGGTTTTAAAATCCGAAACCACGAAAAAAGCAGTTGTCGGTACTGTTTCCGGCGGCTTAAAAGTAAAAGAATGTGTCGACAAGACCATTGAAAAGGCAAAAGAAAACGCTGAAGACATTGTAGTCGAAGCAAAAATCAAAAATGCCGAAGAACAAAAAGCTAAAGAAGAAGCTGAAGCCGAAGTTGAAACAGTAGAAGACTTAGCTGAAGAAGCATCTAAATAAGCATGAAGTTTCAAATTGCCCACAGAGTACTCGGACGGACGCGGTTTTCGTCCGAGTATCGTTTTAATTACGAACGCGCCAACAATCTAAAGTATCTCATTGAATCCATCGACGGCGTTTATTACGCAAAAGTATCCACTTGCTCCGGCAGTGTGATCTTAGAGTACGAAGAGTATGCGCTCCCCTCGGTGTGTAAGTTGTTATTAAATACTACGCTCGTCGCCCTCGACGACGTAGTGATTGAAGATTCTTCCTACATTCCCTTGGAAGAAAGGGAACTTTTCCATATTATTCGCGACGCTTTCCAAGTGCGCTTTATTATGAAAAATTTCCTTCCCTGGCCTTTGGGACCGGCGGTTACCTTGATACGCGCAAGCCGCTTCTTCAAGGCGGGTCTCGTTGCGCTTTATAACCGCAAGCTGAACGTGGAAGTTCTCGATGCGACGGCGATCGGTATTTCCCTCGCCACCAATGACTTTGCAGCGGCATCGTCTATTATGTTCTTATTGAACTTAGGCGAAAAGCTGGAAGACTGGACGCTGAAAAAATCCCAAAGCGATTTGGCACGTACCTTAGAACTTAATATCGACAAAGTATTTGTCGTCGAAGGAAAAGAAAAGGTCCTGAAAGATTTAAGCGACGTCGCCATTGGCGATGTAGTAGAAGTCATGATGGGTACGACGATTCCCGTCGACGGAAAAGTTGTCAAAGGCATGGGCATGGTCAACCAATCCTCCTTTACCGGCGAAAGCGTTCCGGTGAAAAAGGAAGAAGGAAAAACCGTCTTTGCCGGTACAGTGCTTGAAGAGGGCATGATTCTTGTCAAAACCGAAAAGTTATACAATGAATCTCGCCTGAGCCATATTATTGAACTTATCGGCGAAAGCGAAAAGAACAAATCTTTGGCTCAAAAGAAAGCGGAAAACATGGCGGATTCGCTGGTTAAGTATTCTTTCTTAGGCGCCATTGTAAGCTATGCGTTGACACGCTCTATCGACAAGGCGAAGGCTTTCTTAATGGTCGATTTCTCCTGTGCACTCAAGCTGACGATCCCCATTGCGGTTATGAAGGCGATGAGTCAAGCGGGCGAAGAGGACGTCCTCGTTAAAGGCGGCAAGTATTTAGAAAACTTGGCACAAGCCGATACAATCGTCTTCGATAAGACGGGTACGTTGACGAAATCCACGCCGACGGTTGAAAAAGTTATCGCCTTCGACGGCCACACGGAAGACGGATGCTTGCGCATTGCCGCTTGCTTGGAAGAACACTTCCCCCATTCCATCGCCAACGCCGTCGTCGATGCGGCCATTCAAAAAGGTCTGCGTCACGACGAAATGCACTCGGAAACGGAATATATCGTAGCTCACGGTATTAAATCCAAGATTGAAGGCAAAGAAGCCCTCATCGGTTCCGCTCACTTTATTTTTGAAGACGAAGGCGTTCGTATTTCGGAAGAAAAAGAACAGCTCATTGAGGAATTAAAGGAAAATCACTCCTTGCTCTATTTGGCTTATGACAACGAGTTGATTGCCGTTCTCTGCATTAGCGATCCTCTACGGGAAGATGCGAAAGAAACCATCGATGCTCTCCGTGAACTTGGCTTTACCAATATCGCCATGCTCACCGGCGACGCCGAAAATTCCGCGCACTATGTAGCTCAACAATTGGATTTGGATTATTATCAATCTCAAGTTTTGCCGGAAGACAAGGCGAACTACGTAAAGGCGCAAAAAGAATTGGGTCGCAAGGTCGTCATGATCGGCGACGGCATTAACGATTCCGTAGCACTTTCCGGTGCCGATGTGGGAATTGCCATGCATAAAGGCGCCGACGTGGCCCGTGAAATTGCAGATATCGCCATCGGCAGCGACGATTTGCATTCCATCGTAAAAGTGGTACGCATTGCGAAAGAATTAGACGAAAGAGTGAAGACGGATTACCGAAAGATTATTTCTTTCAACTCCCTCTTAATCGCCCTCGGCTATTTCCAAGTCATTACCAATACCACGTCCAGCTTCCTGCACAACGGCTCCACTGTAGCCATTGCCCTGGACAATATGAAAGAATACGCGGTATAGAAAGGGAACTCCTTCGGGAGTTCTTTTTTTGTGCAATGAAACTTGCCGATTCGTGGAAAAATCGATAGAATAAAGTATCTTCGGCGAAAGGAGAAGGTATGGACGAGAAAAACAAAGAGATCGGGAATCAAATGGCCACCGTGTGCTTTGTCATTGGAATCGGTTGCGGTTATATTGCACTCACAATCATCGCTGTTTTAAAGGGGATAGAAAGCGCGCAGTTGGATCTATTATTTTTATGCGGTCTTTTGGGATCGAAAAGTTATCGTTTCAAGGTTAATTTTAATCGACGCAGTGTTTTTAAAAACGTGGGCTACGGCATCGTTATCGTCGCTTTTTTTATTTTATTGATCGCCAATCTTCAGAGTTTTGTGATCTCTTAAAGTTTCAATTACCAAAACTTTCCTAAGCCTCTCTAAAGTATGGTCTTCGATGATGGGCGATTGTCAGGGCTATGTTATAATGGGTTTGTAAAAAATGTAAATTAATTGGGAGGATATTATGAATAAAATGAAACGTTGGGCGACAACCGCCCTTGCTGTGGCCATGGTAGCCATTGCCGCCGTGCCGGTTTTTGCCGACGCGGTGGAAGGGGATGTTATTTTATCCCTGGGACAAAACTTAACGGATTCCCAAAGGGAAGAAATGAAAAAGCGTTTCGGCGCCAAGGAAGGGGATCAAATTATCGAGGTCACCAATGCGGAAGAGCATAAATACCTCGGCGAATTTGTGCCGGAAGCGAAGATCGGTTCCAAGGCTATTTCCAGTGCCAAAATCGAGTATACGAAACCGGGAAGCGGCATTCACGTAGAAACATCGGAACGCATTAAGTTCATTACCGACGATATGTATCGCCAAGCTTTGGAAACTGCAGGGGTTAAGGATGCGGATATTACAGTGGATTCTCCTGTGAATGTATCCGGTACGGCTGCTCTTACGGGCATTATGAAAGCCTACGAAGTTACCAGCGGCAAAAAAATAAGCGACTCCGTAAAAAAAGTCGCCAATCAGGAAATGGTCGTTACTTCGGATCTCGCCAACGATGTAGGGGCTGAAAAGGCCGCCGGCTTTGTCAAAGAAGTGAAAGAACAAGTCGCCGCCAATGCGCCGAAATCGCGGGAAGAAGTACAATCCATTATCGTGAACATTTCCAACGAATACAATTTAAACCTCAGCGAAAAACAAAAAGAGGATTTAACGGATTTCTTCGATCGCCTGCGTAAAACCGATATCGACTGGAACGGCATCGCCGACAAGGCGAAGGATGCCGCCAATCAGGCAAAGGATTATTTGGGAAGCGAAGAAGGCCAAAGTATGCTGATGTCCATTAAAAACGCCATCGGACGTTTAATCGATTGGATCGCCTCTTTGTTTAGATAAGCGCAACAAAAAAACTCGCCTTGCGGCGAGCTTTTTTTGTGCTTATTTTGCTTCGATGGTTTTGTGTAAAGAGTCCATCAATTCGTCGATGTCGAAGCCGTGAACGTAAGCAGCTTCTTCTAAAGATTCCATTTGGCTGGACGGGCAACCGACACAACCCATACCGAATTGCATTAAGGTACGAATGGCTTCGGGGTATTGTCTTACTAAATCGCCAATGAGCATATCTTTTGTAATCATCTATTGCCTCCTAATGGTTTAATGTCGCATAGTGCGAGTTCATTTTATCTTATTCTAACAGGGCTTGCAAGTTAGAGCAGGTTTTCTTTCAGGTAGTCGATAATATCGTCGGATTCGTAAAGCCAAGTGTCGCCGTAGTGTAAACAGGGAACTTGTTTTTGGCCGCCGCCTTCGACGAGTTCTTCTTTGTAAGCTTTATTTTCGTCGAGGAAACGGTATTCGATTTTGTCTTCCAAATCGTTCTTTTTGATGAAGCCGATTACTTTTTGGCAAAACGGGCAAGTAGTTAATGCATATAATTTATAATCCATGCTAGCCTCCTTAAGATTCATTCGTTAATTTTATTATACCCGTGAAAAGGAATTTAACACATTTCATGGGAATGATTCAAAAAAATCTAATCCTTTTCTAATGTGGATTTTTCAATGAATCCTTATGATATGATGGACGGGAGGTGAGGTTATGGATATTTTTAACACGATCGGGAAAAGCTTTGAAGATCTATCCAACCAAGTGCGTGATATTGGAAAACGCAGCATATACGAAGCGAAAGAAGCCTCCAAGGCAACGAAGATCAAGCTGCGAATTCATGAGCTGGAGCTTAAAATTCAAAGCGAGTTCACCCACTTAGGGGAAGTGTACTATATGGAAATGCGGGAGCAATCCCATTTAACGGATACGACCAGTTCCGAACTGCTCCTCGCCATTGACGAATTGCAAAAAGAAAAACAGGCGCTGGAAAATCGGGTGATTTCCAAAGGCATCGAGGGGGAAGGCTTCGTCTTTACCTGTCCTGATTGCCATACGGAAATTGCCGAAGGCACTAATTTTTGTCCTCATTGCGGGCGAAAAATCGAGACGGTGTCCTATATTCACGAAGATCCGGATTTTGTGGAATGTAATAATTGCCATTTCCAAGCGGACAAAGGCTCTACCTATTGCCCGCGTTGCGGATCGCCCCTGGAATAAAGGGAGGAAGGATCATGAAAAAAGATTTTACGGAAGAGGAACTGAGAGAAAAACTCGGCGACGCCGCCTATCATGTGGTACGGGAAGAGGGCACGGACCCGCCCTTTGCCCACCCTTACGATAAGCTTTTCGACGAGGGGATTTACGTCGACGTGGTGACGGGAGACGTGTTGTTTTTATCGAAAGATAAATTCGACGCCGGCTGCGGATGGCCCAGTTTTTCCCGTGTGGCGCCGGATGCTTCCGTTCAAGAAAAAACCGACGGTCGCTTCGGCATGATTCGCACGGAAGTGCGCACCGACACCACCCATTTAGGCCACGTATTTAACGACGGGCCGGCTTCTCTCGGCGGCTTGCGCTATTGCATTAACGGCAGCAGCATCGACTTTATACCGAAAGAGGAAATGGAATCGAGAGGCTACGGAAAGTGGCTTAAGGAATTGTAACGTTCTTGTCGTTTTAAATTGACCGTCTACAGAGTATAATGGAATGAGAAAATGTTATCTTAGAAAATAGGAGGAATTATGAAGAAAAAATTGATGGCACTTGCCCTCGCTTTTACGATGGTCCTCGGTACGGTTTCCGGGCCGATTCAAGTATTTGCAGAAGGTGCAAGCCAAGACACAAAAACCATCACCATCCTTCACACCAATGACGTACACGGTCATATTGTGCCGCAAGTCGGTAAAGACGGAAAACTGAAGGAAATCGGTTTTGCAAAAGTAAAAACCTATGCCGACAGCATTAAAAATGCGGTGTTACTCGACGCAGGGGATGTAAGCCACGGCACGGCACTTGCCGGCGTCAACAAGGGCAAAGATGTCATTAATCTTATGAAGGCCATGGGCTACAAGGCAATGGCTCCCGGTAACCACGACTTCAATTACGGTTACGATGCCCTCGTCGGCTTTAAAAATCAAGCCCTTCCCAAGGAAGGATCCAAAGAAGGCTTCGATATTTTAGCTGCCAATGTCATTCGTGCAACGGGTGGAAATGATTTTAAAGGCCAAACCATTATCGACGTGGACGGCGTAAAAGTCGGCGTATTCGGTTTAGCTACGGAAGAAACCAAGGTTAAATCCAATCCGAAAAACACGGAAAATGTTATGTTCCTAAACCCCATCGACGTAGCGCGCGCTCAAGTGCAATCGTTGAAAGATCAAAAAGTCGACGTTATCGTCATGCTTTGCCACATCGGCATCGATGATTCCACCCTTATTAAGTCCAGTGACATTGCAAAAGCAGTGGACGGCATCGACGTTATTATCGACGGACACTCCCACACGAGATTGGACAAAGGCCAAATGGTCAACAATACCCTTATTGCTCAAACGGGCAAATACATGGAAAACTTAGGCGAAGTCAACATTACACTTCGCGGCCACGATATTATTTCTAAAAATGCCGTATTGAAAAATGCCGCATTCTTTGAAAATGTTAAAGAAGATCCTGCTATTAAAGGCATGATCGACAAGGTATTGGCAGACAATAAAGATGCCCTGGAAAAAGTAGTAGGCAAGACTGCCGTAACTTTAGACGGGGAAAGAGAACACGTACGCGCATCCGAAACCAATTTCGGTAATTTAATGGCCGATGCTATGCGCGAAATCTCCGGCGCCGATGTAGCCTTTACAAACGGTGGCGGCATTCGTACGAGCATTCCCGCAGGGGACATTAGCATGACCCAATTATGGACGGCATTCCCCTTCGGCAACACCATTATGAAAATCGAACTTACGGGCGCCGATATTTTAGAAGCCCTCGAATTCGGCGTCGGCGATGCGCCGGCTCCCAACGGTAAATTCCCGCAAATTTCGGGCATGACCTTTAAATACGACGCAAAACAAAAAGTCGGCGAACGAGTCTTCGACGTTAAAATCGCCGGCAAGGCGTTGGATCCCAAGGCAAAATATACCTTGGCCACCAATGACTTTATGGCAAACGGCGGCGACGGCTACAAGAGCTTTGCCAAGGGCAAGAAAATCGCAGATTACGGTCTTTACACCGAAGTCCTCGAAAAATACCTTGCGACAAAAGGCACGGTAGATCCCAAGAAAGAAGATCGAATCGTTCCGGCGGCAAAACACGCCACTAAACCCGAAGAAAAACAACCGGCAGAAGGCTTTACCGATATTAAAGGTCACTGGGCTGAAAAAGTAATTAAATCCGTTACGGAAAAGAAACTTTTCGCCGGCATGACCGCCACCACTTTCGAACCGAACACCAAGATTTCCAGAGGTATGCTCGTCAGCGTTTTGGCGCGCCTGGAAGGACAAGACAAAAAACAAAAAGCTGTCCACCACTTTAAAGATGTTAAAGCAGGGGATTGGTACGAAAACAGCGTCATCTGGGCGCAAAAGAATAAGATCGTGGCAGGTTACGAAGACGGCACATTCAAACCGAATCAAGCCGTTAGCCGCGAAGAAATGGGCGCTATTTTAGGTCGCTATATCGAATCCAAGGGCATTCCCTTTACCCTCGATTTGAAAGCTCCCTTTGCCGATCAAAAACACATTAGTAAATGGGCTGAAAACGGCATCGACGTTACACGTCATGCCGGCGTCATGACCGGCCGCGACGGCAATATGTTTGCGCCGAAAGCTCACGCTACCCGTGCCGAACTTGCACAAGTTATGTTCAACTTGGAACGCCTCGTTTCCGCCAATAAAGATTTAAAACCGGTGGATCATAAAGAAGCCGCCAAACCCGGCGAAAAGGCTAAAGTTGAAAAGCACGAAAAAGCAAAAACTGAAAAACATGAAAAAGCCAAAGAAGGCAAACATGAAACATCCGCTAAAAAAGCGGCATAATGAAAGAGGAGTGAAATCACTCCTCTTTTTTGATTAGACCCTTGACCGTCTTAGAATTTTGCGGTATTATATAGCGTTACTTTCCTTGACAATTTAAATCGATCATTGTATACTTGTTATATAAGTGGATGAATGGGTAGAAGGGCGGTTCACATGACACAAGTAGATATGATCAAAAACGAATTGTCGGAACATATCGGCAAGCACGTGATCGTAAAAGCCAACAGAGGTCGAAAGCGAATTGTTACGCGAAAGGGAATTTTAAAGGCAGTTTACCCGTCGCTTTTTGTCGTGACGATTTCATCGGAAGGGCTGACGGATAGAAACATCTCCTTTACCTACTCCGATGTCTTAACCTCTACGGTAAAAATTGCCATTTTAGAAGAAGACGTAGATTCGTCTGATTTAAAAATTTCGTAATAGAGCTCCTTCAATGGAGCTTTTTTATTGGGAGGAATTATGCGCGCCTTTGCAAAAATCAATGTGGGCCTTTGGATTCGCTCGAAGCGGGAAGACGGATACCACACCATCGAAACTGTTTTTTTACCCGTCGATCTTTATGATGACCTTTCCGTTGAAAAATCCGATCATTTTTCCATCAGGGGCCCTCATTTCGGGAAAGACGACCTTATGGTAAAAGGCCATAGGTTTTTAGAAAAACGCTTTGGAAAACTTCCCGTTACCATTTCCATAGAAAAAAACATTCCCGTAGGCGCAGGCTTGGCCGGGGGAACGGCGGACGGCGCAGCTGTTATGCGCGATGTGCGCGATCTTTACAAACTGCCGGTAAACGACGACGAATTCATGGAGGCGAGTGTTTCCTTAGGCGCGGATTTCCCCTATTGCTTTTACAACAAGTCCGCCATCGGCAGGGGAATCGGCGACGAACTGGAAGGGGTGGAGATCCCTTCATATCCCGTCATCCTGTTAAATCCCGGTTTTTCCGTGTCCACGCCCGAAGCGTACAGCTTGTGGAAGACAAGGGGCGAGGGCAGTGCGGAGGAGACGGTGCGCATGCTTCAAGAGGGAAATCTTTCGGCGCTGAAAGAGGTTGTGGCCAACGATTTAATGGACGGGGTCGCCGCAAAACATCATGAGATTGCGGAGATGATCGACGCCCTTTACACAGCAGGCGCTCGATTTGCTCACATGACGGGATCGGGGCCAACGGTTTATGGATTTTTTGACAGCATACCGTCACGAGACGCGGCTTATGCTATACTGAAAGAGAAATATGAGACAGTCATCAAGACGAGAACGAGAACATCAGGAGAAGGGAATGGATAGACTGGGCATCGCCTTTCAAGATATTACCGGCGCATACGTGGCCTGCGCCATTCATAAAATGCGGCCTGCATTGAATATGACCCTTTTATTCGATCCGAAGGGTTCGGTGGAGGATTTTTTAGAGAAAACCGAGAATCGCATGGATCGCATGAAAATAAAACATTACTTCACCGTCCACCCTACAAAAACGGAAGGACGGCGGGATTATTTTCGCGTGGTGAACGGCGAGGGCTATGAGGGCCTTATGTTGGATACCGGCGCCCAGGGAATGGACACGTCTTTATTAAATTTTGCCATTTCCGACGGCCTTTTTCAGCGCAGCTTCGTCTTGGATATTTTGGATAATTACATGGAGCGAATACCGGAACATACTGAAAAAGTCGTTCTGGCGCTGCCCGGTTACAGTTACAGAGCCGATGATTTTCGCCGCGCTTTCGGCGAGAAACATATTTCCGTCGTTGATCCCTTATCCCTTTGGGTGGAAAGGGATATAAAAGACGAGGGGGATGGGGATTTACGATTTTATTGGACCGCTCGTGATTTTGAATTTGAGCGGTGCGTGGAGGAAATTTTCCAAGAGCCCGTACGCTTCAGAACCTATTACAATCATCCCTGGCTTCGAGGAGAAGTAAAAAAGAAAGAACGTTATTTACGCCGTAGGTGAAAAGCCTGCGGTTTTTTATTGCGCAAAAAACGGAGAAGCGTGTGAAAAAAGAAAATTCGCCATTATTTAATTGAACAATTAAACGAAAAAGTTCAGTGAATTTATAAAAGAACACCACTAACGAAAAAGAATGACGAAAAAGCGATGCGTAAGAATTATTTATTTTCATGAAAATAAAAGAAAAATATAGTGTTATATCCCGTAATAAGTAGTACGACAGAATAAAATATAGTATGACGGCACGATTTTTTAGAGAAAAATATTATTTTTTTCGTCATGCTATAATCATTGAAGCCAGCGGATTTCAGCATTGAAATATTAAAATGTTTAGAGGATAAAATAAATAAATTGAAAATTTCCCCTTTACATCCGGGAATTATTTTAATATAATTCTGGACAATACATCGCAAAGAGAAAGACGGGAATTAAGAAAAGCCCTCAGAGAGATCCGGTTTGGTGTGAAGGATTGGGTACTATTAATTTCGAATCACTTTCTCGCTTCGCATTCGAATTTAGTAAAATGCGACGTCCACGTCACGTTACAGACGAATGAGTGATCGGGCTTGCCCGATAATTAGGGTGGTACCGCGTCATCATCGTCCCTTGGGATGATGGTGGTGCGGTTTTTTTATTTAGAAAAAGGAGGAGATAAAGTGTTAAAGCGTTGTATTCAAAAAAGTTTTGTTTTTATTTTTTCTGAGATTATGAGCGGCGGCGATCCTGATGGTTAGCTGATGATGTTGTAAATAAAATGCAATATCGAAACCGGGCTTTCAGTCGATAAAGCCCCTTAGTTTACAAAAGATGGAGGTGGAATAGAGATGCAGTTAACAGGTGCAGAACTTCTTGTTCAGTGTTTAGTGGACCGCGACGTGGATGTGCTTTTTGGCTATCCCGGCGGTGCCGTGTTAGATATTTACGACGCTCTTTATGATCGAAAGGAGCTGAAGGTCATTCGAACCAGCCATGAGCAGGGAGCTACTCACGCTGCCGACGGCTACGCCCGTTCGACGGGAAAAACCGGCGTCGTTATTGCCACCAGTGGCCCGGGCGCTACGAATTTGGTAACGGGAATTGCCACAGCTTATATGGATTCCGTTCCCATGGTCTGTATCACGGGCAATGTAAGCCAAAATCTGGCGGGGCGAAATGCCTTTCAGGAAGTGGACATTGCGAGTATTACCCTTTCCGTCACGAAACACAATTTCGTCGTGCGAAAGGTTGAAGAATTACAAGACACTGTGACGCGGGCTTTTGCCATTGCCAATTCCGGCCGTAAGGGCCCGGTCCTCATCGATATACCGAAAGATGTTTTACAAGCATCCGTAAGCTATGACGCTCCGGCGGCCTGCGAGGTGGAAAGCCTTGAAAAAGTAGACGAGGCAGATCTCGACAGATTGGCCGAACTGATCCGCAAGGCGAAAAAGCCGGTGATCTACAGCGGCGGCGGGGTAACGGCATCTGAAAGTTTTCGCGAACTTAGAAAGCTCATCGATCGTTGCAAGATTCCGGCAGTTCACACGATTATGGGCATCGGGGTACTAGGTTATGAAGACGAATTAAACCTCGGCATGGTGGGCATGCACGGCAGAGTGTCGTCGAATATGGCCATCGACGAATGCGATCTTTTAATCGGCGTCGGCGTTCGTTTTTCCGATCGGGTGGCGTTGAACGCCAAACGGTTTGCGGCGAAAGCTACCGTCGTTCAAATGGATGTGGACCCAAGTGAAATTGCAAAAAATGTAGACGTGGATCTTTCCCTTTTAGGGGATTTAAAAGATGCCCTCAATCGTTTGGTCGAAAAATTGGAGCCCATGGAACATTGCGATTGGCGAAAGAAAATTCGAGAATTCAAAGAAGAAGATTATGTTCCCGAAAAAGAAGGTTTAAATCCCTACGCCATTATCGGCGACATACGAAAGGCCTTCGATGACGATCTCTTTTTTGTCACCGATGTGGGGCAAAATCAAATGTGGACGGCCCAATATTGCGGCCGCATGAAACCTCGCCGTTTTTTAACCAGCGGCGGTCTGGGAACCATGGGGTTCAGTTTGGGAGCGGGCATGGGCGCAGCCCTGGCGCACCCCGAGGAATCGGTAGTCGTCGTTACCGGCGACGGAGGATTTCACATGAATTTAAACGAGCTGGCCACATCCGTTCGCTACGGTTTAAATCTCACCGTCGTCGTAATGAACAACCAAAGCCTCGGCATGGTGCGTCAGTGGCAAACTCTTTTATACGACAAGCGTTATTCCGCAACCCATACGGATTTGGCGACGGACTACGTCAAACTCGCCGAAAGTTTCGGAGCCAAAGGTTACCGGGCGGAAACGAGAGAAAGTTTAACTCAGGCCCTCCTCAAGGCAAGAGAACATGGCGGCACGACGGTGATCGAGGTATTAGTCGATCCCGACGAAAAAGTGCTTCCCATGATTCCGCCGGGAGGAACGGTCGACGATCGAATCATGGAGTAGAGCAATGGAAAATAATCAATTAATAAAACTTAGACTGAGCAATAATGTTGGCAATTTAAACCGCGTCGTCGGCGTGCTTTCCAGAATCGGCTCCAAGATTACCTCCATGTCCTGCTACAGCAAGCCGGAGGACGATCAGTGTGTCGTCAATTTTTCCGCCGACATAGCGCCTCGCGATCGTCGCCTGGTCTATTACCAAATCAAAAATCTGCAAGATGTTTTAAGTGTGGAAATGGTGGAGAAGGATAGCAGCCTCGTAAGGGAAAGCGCCCTCGTGCGCATCCCGACATCGTATGCAACGGATGTGGCGCTACAAGATATTATGGACACCTACCGCATCCAAGTCGTCCACCGTTCAGGGAAAAGTTTAGTCCTGGAAGTGGTGGGCAGACCTGAAAAAATCGAAGGCTTCTTAGATGCCGTAAACGAATTTAGCCCATTGGAAGTACAAAGAGGCGGCGCCATCACCATGGACCGCGAAAGAAAGGATGATTAAAATGATAAACAAATTTTACGATAAAGACTGCGACAGAAAATACCTGGAAGGAAAAACAGTAGCGATCATGGGATTCGGCTCTCAAGGCCACGCCCACGCTTTAAACCTTAAAGAAAGCGGCGTCGACGTAGTAGTCGGCTTGAGAGAAAATTCCAAATCGAGAGACGTCGCAAAAGAACATGGATTAACTGTATTGACCGTATCGGAAGCGGCGGAACGCGCCGACGTCGTCATGATGCTCGTGCCCGATGAAGTGTCTGCCGATATTTACAATAGAGAAGTGGCGCCTTATATGACAAAGGGCAAAACCCTTATGTACGCCCACGGCTTTAACATCCACTACCATTTGGTCAATCCGCCGAAGGACGTCGACGTTTCCATGGTGGCGCCGAAAGGACCGGGCCACACGGTGCGGAGTCAATTTGTGGAAGACTTCGGCGTTCCCTCCCTCGTCGCCGTCTATCAAGACTATTCGGGACACGCAAAAGAAACGGCCCTCGCCTATGCATCGGCCCTCGGCGCAGGGAGAGCGGGCATATTGGAGACCAGCTTCAGAGAAGAAACGGAAACCGATCTTTTCGGCGAACAAGCTGTATTATGCGGCGGCATCACGGAATTGATGAAAGCGGGCTTCGAAACTTTGGTGGAAGCTGGATACGAACCTGAAATGGCATACTTTGAATGTATCCGCGAAATGAAACTTATCATCGATATGATCGTCGAAGGCGGATTTAAAAATATGCGCCACTCCATCTCCAACACCGCCGAATACGGTGATTACAGAGCGGGCAAGCGCGTGATCACAGAAGATGTTCGCAAAAATATGCGCTCGCTACTCGACGCTATCCAATCGGGAGAATTTGCCGGTGAATTTATGACGGAATTCTCTTCCGGACGCAAGATCCGTTTCCTCACGACGCGGGCAAGAGAAAATGAACATCTTTTAGAAAAGGTGGGCGCCGATCTTCGTTCCATGATGAAGAGGTCGTAACATGGAGCGCACCAGCGATCGCGTGCTTCGCGGCGTCAATCGGGCGCCGAACCGAAGTTTGTTTTACGCCTTAGGCTTTACCGACGCCCAACTTGAACGGCCCCTCGTCGGCGTCATCAGCGCCTACAGCGAAATGGTGCCGGGGCATACCCACTTAGATAAAGTAAGCGAGGCCGTAAAAGAAGGTATTTTAATGAACGGCGGCACGCCGATTTTAATCCCCTCCATCGGCGTTTGCGACGGCATCGCCATGGGCCACGAGGGCATGAAATATTCTCTTCCCTCCAGAGAATTGATCGCCGATTCCGTAGAAACCATGACCGTTGCTCACGCTTTAGATGCCCTGGTTCTCGTTCCCAATTGCGACAAAATCGTGCCCGGCATGATCATGGGCGCATTACGATTAAATCTTCCCACCGTCGTCGTAAGCGGAGGCCCTATGTTGGCGGGAAAGGGGAGAGAGGGAGAAGCCTCTCTTTCCAAAGTATTTGAAGCCGTAGGGAGCGTCAAAGGCGGCACCATGAGCGAAGAGGAATTGCGAGTGTTT
This sequence comes from Aedoeadaptatus coxii, assembly GCF_001553115.1. GTDB lineage: Bacteria > Bacillota > Clostridia > Tissierellales > Peptoniphilaceae > Aedoeadaptatus > Aedoeadaptatus coxii. Next base: position 94,343 of record NZ_KQ960181.1, on the reverse strand, counting down.
GAAAAAAGCGCCTGCCCTTCCTGTGGATCCTGCGCCGGTATGTATACCGCCAATTCCATGAACTGTTTAAGTGAAGCCGTGGGCCTCGCCCTTCCCGGCAACGGCACGATTCCCGCGGTTTACGCCGAAAGACGGCGGCTGGCAAAGGAAAGCGGCTTTGCCGTCATGGAGCTTTTGAAAAAAGATGTGCGTATGGGCGATATCTTTAACGCGAAGGCCGTGGAAAACGCCATTACCTGTGATATGGCCCTAGGGTGTTCCACCAATACGGTATTGCATCTCCTGGCACTTGCCACGGAAGCGGGCATCGATGTGGATTTAAATCTTTTCAATACCATGAGCGAACGGGTGCCTAATCTTTGCCATCTCGCACCGGCAGGTCATCATCACATGGAAGATCTTTACCGCGCCGGCGGCATACGAGCCGTACAAAAGGAGCTCGCGAAAAAGAACTTGCTTCATTTAGATGTTATGACGGTTACCGGTCGCAATCTCGGTGACGTCATCGAAAGCGGCGAGAACCTCAATCCCGACGTTATTCGCCCTATCGCATCGCCTTATTCGGAAGTAGGCGGCTTGGCCATTTTATTCGGCAATCTTGCGCCTAAAGGTTGCGTCGTCAAGCGAAGTGCCGTCAGCAATAAAATGCTGACCCATAAAGGTCCTGCCCGCGTCTTCGATTCGGAAGACGAGGCCATCGAGGCGATTTATGGGGGCGACATCCGAAAAGGGGATGTGGTCGTCATTCGCTACGAAGGCCCGAAGGGCGGGCCGGGTATGCGGGAAATGTTAAATCCCACATCGGCCCTTGCGGGTATGGGGCTCGATGAATCGGTGGCATTAATTACCGACGGTCGTTTTTCAGGCGCTTCCCGCGGCGCCTCCATCGGCCACGTGTCTCCGGAAGCGGCTCTGGGCGGCATCATCGCCTTGGTAGAAGAAGGGGATTTAATCGAAATCGACATTCCCAATTACAGTATTCACTTGGTCGTAGATGATGACGAACTCGAAGCACGACGCGAAAAATTTCAACCGAAAGAGCTGAGCCCCGTTAAAGGGTGGTTGAAACGCTATCGCGGCCTCGTCACCACATCGGACAAGGGAGCAGTTCTCGATATGTATGAATAGATAGAATGAGAAAAAGGTCTGCGTCACGGACGTAGACCTTTTCTCTGCGCAAAAAAAGAGCGGCTATGCCGCTCCCTTTTTATATGTAACCATGCACCCGACGTTGCATTTAATCTCCACACGTTACCGAAATAGTTAACTCAGAGAAGGCTAATCTGCGTCACATAGACTGACTTACTTAGTGCTGCTTCCGTCAAGACCTGACACGGTTCGCAAGGGTCTATTGCGCAGGACCTGCTCATCAACATCACTTGTTTCGGGCAGACTGCAAAAAAATAAATGCTATGCCGGGAATTCAATCTTGCTATAGCGGACTGCAAGTTACAGGGAACCGCTAACTCCCCATCTAGCATGGCAAACTTTTCCTGGCGGAGAGAGGGGGATTCGAACCCCCGATACGCTATTAACGTATACCCGCTTTCCAGGCGAGCGCCTTAAACCAACTCAACCATCTCTCCATTGGATTACAGTATATAATTATATGGAAGGTGGCGTGTTTTGTCAAGGGTGATCGCTCAAAAAGATTTACCAGTCGCCGCGAATGGAAATGGCGCCGGCTGTAAGGGTCATGTGAGAACCGCCGACTTTCACGACGAGTCCGCCGTCGTCGTCGATGTTTTCCACCGTGCCCGTGTATTCGATATCTTTTTTAGAGAAGGATACGGTCTTGCCGATGGTTAAATTGTATTTTCTGTAATCGTCCAGGATTTCTTTTTTCGGGCGGGTGCACCAAGAATAGAGGGCATTTATAAAATCAGCCGCCAATTGATTGCGCGAAAGTTTGCTTTCGCCGATGGATCCGGCATTTAACAGCTCTTTTTTATCGAATGTTTCCCTGGATGTGTCGGTATTAATGCCGACGCCCACCACATAACGCGGCGAAGAGGATGAGAAATTAGCTTCCGTTAAGATGCCGACGATTTTTTTATGGTCTAAGTAAAGGTCGTTGACCCATTTGATTAAGACGGGCTTTTCAGTTTGCTTACCGATGGCTTCCCGTGCGGCGACGGCAGCGATGATCGTCAACAGTTCCGGGGTAAAATCATCCGATCCTTTTAAAATAGTGGAAAGGTAGAGGCCGCTACCGAAGGGGGAGAGGAAAGATTTCCCCACCCTTCCCTTGCCGGCGGTTTGTTCTTCCGCCACCATAAAGGAGAAAGAGGGAAGGGGGTTTTCGTCGTCTCGGCGAAAGATTTCGTCATTGGTGGAGTCGACGGATTGCTCCACGAGCACGTCGATATCTTTAAGTTCCTTCATTAAATATGAGGTGATTTTTTCTTTTGCGAGAGGTTCGTAATCTCGGTTTAAGCGATAGCCCCGATTGGTAACCGCTTCAATATGAAAGCCCGCTTTTCGCAAATCGCGAATGGATTGCCACACGGCGGCGCGAGTAATGTGGAGGGTTTCGGCCAGTTCCTCACCGGAGAGGAAATCATCGGCTTCCTGTAGTTGTTTTAAAATGTAGTCTTTATTTTTCATTATGCCATCCCCGGATAATCTAATTGACGAAGTGCTTCGAATAAAATAATGTTCACGGATACGGAAAGGTTTAAACTTCTGCCGAAATCTTTCAGCATGGGAATGCGAATGGCGTGGTCGTAATTCGCCTTAATCAGCTCCTCGGGAAGCCCCTTCGTTTCTTTTCCGAAGACGAGAAAATCCCCGTCTTGAAATTCCACGTCGCAGTAGCGTTTTTCCGCTTTCGTGCTGGCGAAGAAGAAGCGGTGATCTTTGTATTCCTCAAACACTTCGTCGATGCTGTCGTGGTAGTGAATGTCCACGAGATGCCAATAATCCAATCCGCTGCGTTTTAAATATTTGTCGTCGGTTGAAAAGCCGAGGGGGCGCACCAAGTGGAGCACGCTCTTCGTAAGGCCGCAGCTTCTGGCGATGGCGCCGGTGTTGTGGGGAATTTCAGGTTCTACTAAACAAATATGCAATGTCATACTGACCTCCAAAAGTCTTTTATTTTATCCGCCATTTCCTCGGGGGAGCGGACGGTTTGTATGTGCCATTCACGGGGCAAGAGGGCGCATATATCCTTTCGGGCGAAGCGATCGTCTAAGAGGAGAAGCTGTCCTCTATCCTTTTCCGTGCGAATAATGCGACCGGCGGCCTGCACCACTTTCGTAATGCCGGGATAAAGATAGGCGTAGGCGTAGCCGTCTTTTCCCATGTCGTTAAAGCGATTTTTAATCAGCTCCCGCTCCGGGGAAAGGCCCGGAAGGGAGAGGGTTAATATGCTTACGCCATGAAGTGCATCTCCTGCGAGATCGATCCCCTCGGAAAAAGCACCGCCCATGACGGCGTAGCCGTGGACGGTTTCGTCGCCGAAAAATCGCCCGATGAAATCCTGCCGATCCCTTTCGGTCATGGACCGTTCCTGATCCAGGCGATAGGGATCTTTTATTCCCTCGAGGACCTGATCTTTGTAGGCGTAAGAGGGGAAGAAATGGATTAAATTTCCCTCGGATCTTTCGGAAAATGTACGCAGGTAATCCTGCACCAAAGGCAGTGTCTTTTCTCTGTCGCGGTATTTTGTGGAAACCGAGGGCGGGTGCAGGACGAGGAGATGATCGGGGTCGAAGGGCGAGGGCAATATCAAGTGGTGCGCTTCTTCGCCGCCACCTAAAATATCTTTATGGTAACTCATGGGCGAAAGAGTGGCGGAAAAGTAGACGACACCACCGAAGAGATTTTTCCGCTCCCATAAAACTTGAGAGGGATCCAAACAGAGAATGGAAAGGGTGCCGTTTTCAGGCACGAAATAAGTAAAGCGCCTTTGATTGTAGTAAAGGTTTCGATTCTGCCAATCTAAAATGGCGAAGTAAAGGTTCATCCATTCATCCGGCGGCTCTTCCGTGGCGCGGGCCAATACTTTCGCCATGGCCTCTTCCAAATCGTCGAGAGCATTGTGAAAAACATCGGGCAAATCGGCCAGGGGAAGAGGTGCGGTATTCGTCAGCTCCTGAAAAACACGTCGGAAAGCTTTCGCCTCTCGCTTAACCACCTTGTCCTTAAAGGTAACGTCGTCTATCAGGCGAAGGGAAAGCTCGGCGGAATACATATCCCGGGCGCGATCAATTAAATTGTGGGACTCGTCGATTAAAAGAGTGGTGGCCTTCGTGCGATCTCTATCTTCCATGAGCCGCTCCAAATACGTTTTCGGGTGGAAGATGTAATTGTAATCGCCTACCATGATCTGCGCAAAATTGCTTAGATCCAGCCCGAACTCGAAGGGGCAGAGTGTGTGCTTTTCGCTGTATGCTCGAATCGTATCGCCGTCGAAAATATCTTCGTGATCGTATATGGCGAGGATGCCGCCGAGCAGGCGATCGTAATGGCCCTTGGCATAGGGGCAAGCTTCCGGCCGGCAGTCCAGGGAATCGTTGAGGCACGCCTTTTCCTTCGCCACCAGCTCCACAGATTTCATACGGAGGCCATGGGTTTTTAAAAAAGCGAGGGTTTCCACGGCCACGGTTTTTTGCGTGGAACGACCGGTGGCGTAGAAAATTTCTTCCGTCATTCCTTCGCCGATGCCCTTAATGGCGGGGAAGAGAGCGGCCAGGGTTTTGCCGATGCCCGTCGGCGCCTGAATGAAAATAGTTTCTTTCGCCTGCACCATATTATACACTGAAACCGCCATATCACGTTGTCCGGGGCGAAAATCGCCGTAGGGAAAGGCGAGGGATTTGGCGGAGGATGTCATGATCTCTTGAAACGATTCCAAACGGCTTTGGATTTTCACGAGTCGCTCCATGACGTCGTTCATAAACTCCGCGAGCTCTTCGCGCGTCAACACTTTTTCGTAGCGAAACACGCTTTCGTCTTCCACTCGAATATAGGTTAAGCGGAGGGTTACCTCGTCGAGATCCCGTTGTTGGGCATAGAGGTAGCCATAGCATTTCAACTGCGCCCAGTGAAGGGAATTGGGTCGTTCATCGATGGCTTCTTTCGTGTAAATAGTAGATTTAATTTCGTCGAGGATGTGGCGTTCTCTATTGATGCCGTCGATGCGGCCCTCTAAAAAAATAGAGGTTTCGCCGTAATGTACCTCGCCTGAAATGGTGACTTCCGATTCGAAGCCGTCTGTATATTGATTTTGTAATTTCTGATGGAGCCGAATGCCTTCCAGGGCGCGACGATTGGAAAAGAGTCCGTTGTCGATGTCGCCGCTGCGCATGGTAAATTCCACGAGCTTTCGAACCGACCAGCGATTGTTCATAGGATCACCCCCTCTATTATACACGAGGTATATAAAAACATGTGGCCATGCTATAATAAGGTAATCGGAGGTTGCCATGGACATTCAGAAAAGACAAAAATTAATTCAATATGGAAAGAAAATGGTGGAAAACAATCTAACGTTTAGCACGGGAGGAAATCTTTCCATCCGAATCGACGACCGCAGTTTTTTGATTACGCCGTCGGGCATGGCATATGAATCGTTAAAAGAGCGGGATCTCGTGGTAATGACGTCCGAAGGCGAAATACTAAAAGGCGATCGAAAGCCTTCGTCGGAATGGCATATGCACGGGGCTATTTACAATGCCCGGCCGGAGATTAAAGTCTTGATCCATACCCATTCGCCCTATGTAAGCGTAGTGTCCTCACTGGGAGAAGAGTTGCCGCCCATTAGTTATTTAATCGCATCGGCGGGCACCCGTATCGTTCCCTTTGCGCGGTACGAAACCTTCGGCACGAAAGAACTGGGCGAGGCGGCGGTAGAGGCTATGGGCGATTGCAAAGCGGTTATGCTGGCAAACCACGGGCTCATTGCCGGAGGGGATACGTTGGCGCAGGCTTTCAGCTTGGCACAGGAAATTGAATTTTGTGCCTTCATGTACGTCACCGCCCTTTCCACGGGAAAGAAGATAAACTTTATTCCCGATGACAAAATGGACGAGGTCATCGAAAAATTTAAAGGCTACGGCCAGTAGAGATATTTTTTTGTGGAAAAAGTAAGTGGTTCGATTGTGGCATCAAATATTCATTTACTGAAACGTCGGAGATATAAGTATATAAAAAGGTCGCTTTCTCTGAATAAAGTTATAACATAGCGCCTATCGAGCTGAGTGGAGATGACCCAAAAGAGGTGGCGCTAGTTGAAGCTGTGAAGGAAAGTATCCAAATCGCTCAGAAAAATTATGATAAAACCATTCACACGAAGTATTTTTATCCTTTTATTTCAGATTCTTCTTTTATGAAAGTAGATGATGATGAAGAAGGACTCTCAGCACTTAGAAAAACATGCCGGCATGGGGAACTAAATATGAGCACCCTACAGAAGCTGTAAGAACAATCGATGTTCCCGTAGTCAATATAGGAACAGTCGGCTATGACGGGCATAAGGTAACGGAAAGAGTAGATATGGATTATACTTTTCGCGTTGTCCCGGAGATGGTCTATGGAACGGTAAAAAAATTTTGGGATAGAACAATTGAAATAAGATACGTTTTATGATGAGGGAATATCAGCTACCAATACCAAAAAGCGTGATGGTTTTAAGCGAATGGTAAAAGATGCCCTTGATGGAAGTAAGTTAGAATTAAATAGACAGAAAAGCAGAAAGGCACTTCACAAAAATTGGTGAGGTGTCTTTTTGTGATTTATAGGTAGCATATGGGATAGTATAATATTAATATGAATTAGAATTAATAGGATGAATCCTATAAAATTTGTACGAGTATTCTCGGGTAAGAAAATAAATATTCCTCTATACTAAAATAAACCGAAAGAAGGGAGGTAAATAAAATGAATATTATAAAAGCATTTAACGATACGATTGATTATATTGAAACTGTTCTTGATGATGAAATAGATGAAAAGAAGGTAACTCACTTATCTGGATATTCTTATTCTATGTTTAGTCGCTTGTTTTCTATCTTAACTGAAATCACTCTTTCAGAATATTTAAGAAGTAGAAGATTAACAGAAGCTGCAATTTCATTAAGAGATACAGATGAAAAATTATAGATATTGCATTTAAGTTTAGATATGAGTCATCAGATTCATTTGGAACAGCATTTAAGAATTTTCATGGATATACCCCTTCAGAGGTTAGGAATGGTAAACCATTTAAACTAGTTTCACGAGTGCAATTAGCATTAAGTGTAAGAGGAGGAAGAAGTATGAATATTAAAATTCAAAAGAAAAAAGCATTTGCAGTTGCAGGTGTAAATGAACAAAATATCAATTCATCATTGTGTCCAACTATTTGGGATAAACTATATAAAAAATATAGTCATGATGAATTAGCAATCCTTGGAGAAGGAGAAAGCGTAGGTATGTGCCATGATGTAGAAAGTCCGAATACAATAAATTATATGGCGGGCTACATCATTACGGATGTAGATAAAGCAAGAAATATGGGCTTAGATGTTTTGGAAGTCGAAGAGGCAGAATATGCCATTGTTGAGTTAACAGGATGCGTTCCAGAGTGTATTCACAAGGGCTGGAAATATGTGATGGAAGTATTTTTCCCAGAGCATGGATATGTTCATTCAGGAAAACCTGACTTTGAATATTATTATGAAGGTGATATGGATAGTCCTGACTACAGAATGGAGTTATGGATTCCAATAGTTAAGTCATAAATCACAGCTTTATAAAATGATATGCTCATTTTAGACGGTAGCGATACCGTCTTTTTCTATGCCTGAAATGAAAAGTTTCAGGGTTTAGAGGAATAGTTTAGGAGTTCAAAGGCAAAGTTTGATTGTATCAAAGACGGTAATATACTAGAAGAGTCTCGAACAATAGCAAGGCTAATTGGCATCGGTAATATAGTTGTTAACGCACAAAGGCCTTATACCCTGCACGACAGATGTACATGAGATTCTTGAAATGGATTCAATTCTTTCTAACTTCTAAATCACGCTGTTTTAAAAATGTCAACCATTGCAGTATCACATCTAAAGCCAGTTTGGCATTTCCTAAATTGCAATGATTTCCCGCATTTTCTTTTTCAGTAAAAAGGCGAAATGTGATAGAGTTCGCATTGGTAAGTGCGTTGATTTCTTTACCAATCATTCGGTAATCAACTAAGTGGTCTTTGTTGGCACCAAGAATCAATACATCTTGTTTAATCATGGAGGCCACATCCATAATCTGATATTTACTCACTTTCTTCAGATAATCATAAATGCTGTCAGCTCCATAGGCGTACATTCCATGATTGACACCCCATTGAAATAATGCGTCATTCTTCCTTATCAATTTCACCATGCAAAGAATAGGGCTGAGAACGATGCTGAGATTATGTTTCAACATAAACCTAACGATACCGGCTACCTTTTTTGGTATTTGGTCGAGAACCACGTCAAGAAAGTCCGGAATAACAGACCAAGATACAGCCCTTGTAATTCTCTTGTCAAATGCAGCAGCACGCAGGGCCAGCATAGCTCCCAAAGAAACACCAATAATAATGACGTCATTCAAGTGAAAGAAATCTAATATTGCTTTAACTGGACGTTCCCAAGCATATGTAAAGTGTTTCCCTTGAACACGAAGAACGTTGCCTTGTCCAGGACCTTCAAAAAGATATACATCATACCCTTGTTCAGAAAGATACAACATCGGCAAAAACATTTCCTCAAAGCATGAATCGTTACCACCGTGTAAAAGAATGGTGTCCTTACATTGTTTTTGAGCTTTTGCAACCATGATTGGCAGCATAACATCTTCATATGGAACTTGAATTTTCTGGACACGTCCCTCATCGAAATAAGAATGGTAATACTCATAAAACAGTTCCGTGGCTTTTATATAGTATTCCTTGTTGCCAGGATCTCTATCAAAAAATTCGCTCATCCGGTAATATGCAATTGCCTGAGGGATTCTGTTTTGAGAGAGTGCATGATCCCCAAGATAAATCATTTCCTGCTTCCAGCTTGTGCTGTCTGTAATCTTTTTGGCAGCCTGCATCACATCGTTTAAATCCCCGCCATCCCAAAGAATGACGCGGTTAAGCTGAAAGTTAAAATTAGGATCAGGATTTAGGTGATACATACCTTCTTTAAATTCCAACTCCATGCAAAAGACCTCCTTAAAAATTTGCTATTTGTGGGTAATTAAACTTCCCACTTCTTGATAAAAGTTTCAAACGATTTCATACATCTATGCAAAACAGCCACCATTAAGAGCATCAAAATAGCGCCTACTACATAACTCATCCATAATTGAGCTGTGGTAAAAGAAAGGAATTTATTTGAAACCCAAAGGATATAAAAGCAAAACGGAAGGAACGGGACTGCGGTGACCACTCCGGGTACATAGGCTTTAAATTTCAACGCCAACATACAATGCACAATTAGGTGAATGGTAAATCCAAAAAATAATCCCAGCCACAAAAAGTACCAATCAAAGATACAAGAAGAGAGGGATAAAGCTGAAATAATGAAAAATTCAATCAATACACCAATGGAAAATGACGGGGTGCTTCCCAAATCGGCAAATGGAATCTTCTTCGTTTTTGTTGTTTGTATTTTTCTTTTATATTTCCGTTTCCATGCCTCCACAAAAATAATCTCCTCGAAGTCATGCAGCATAAAAATAACCGGGAACAGCCAAACAATCGTATTTATTGTATTCATAAAATTGAGCCTCCTCCATCTGTCTCACTTGTGTCACCTTCTGATTTACAGTACAATCAAAAAGATATGATTGTCAATGGAAGCAGTTCAAGTGCTACAATCCCGAAAAAGTGTGACAGGAGGAACAAAATGAGTTTGGTAGAAAAGGAAAAGAATCCCATCGCTGAGCAATCCCGTCAATGGTTGATGCAGTCCTTGTTGGATCTTATGAGCCAAAAAGACTACGCTCGTATTACCGTAACAGAAATCGCCGAACATGCGCTTTTATCAAGGAGAACTTTTTATAGGATCTTTGATTCGAAGGAGCAGGTATTACAGCAATACTTCTTAGAAAGATGTGAGGACTACATTACTTATTTTCAAAAAGACAGGCACTATACACTGGAGCAGATTGTGGAAGTGTTTTTTACCTTTTGGGAGAAACAGATCGACTTTTTGCGTCTTTTGCAGCGGAATCATCTGTTCTATTATCTGCTGGAAGAATTCAACCAGGCCTTACCTGTGATTCATGATACCGTTCGTGGAAATCAAAATTTGTACGACAGCATCTTTGAAAAGAAAGCTGCACTGCTTGTCAGTGCCGGTGCACTTTGGAATCTTCTTTCCGAATGGATGCAAATGGAAAATCGTCCGTCTCCAAAAGAAATATCTAAAATGATGCTACAAATAATTGCATCTAATTCTTGAAAAGCACCCTGGTATTTTTAAATCATGCGTAAGAGCTACCACCCTTTCCACACGTTTCTGCGTCATCTTCCACTGTGCTGAAAGTGATTTTTTCAATTCCTCCTGCATTTCCATAAAGGTAGTGCAGCGTGTGCCCAATTCATTAACTGTATCACAATGAATCTCAAAATAGTAAATACCGGCAAGCAATGCTCAAGGATAGCCACGGATCTCTTGCGCAGCCATTGTTCCAGCAGCTTGATGATGGTTTCCTCCATGCGCTTGGGGGTATAGCTTTTGGGGAAATACTTCCGCAAGGTATCGGAAGAAAAGGTCACTTTGTCCAGATCGCTTATCTTTTCCTCCGACATAAACGACAGCTTGGATTCGCTGGGGAGTTTCCCATCCCGGCTAAACTTTTTAATGCACTGGGCCTGAGAGAGAAGGGGGTGGCCTGCTTATAATCTATCGCGACTAAAAGTACCTGCTGTTCCTCTGGTTTGAGAAAAGACAGCTCATAGGCCGGATTAAAGGCGATTTTCTTCTCGTCCCCCATGTTCAATAATTCGGGAATTAACTCAGTTAGGCGAATGTATTTTTGAATCTGAGTTTCACACTGAAGCAGCTGTTCCAGCCCCTTGGCGGCTAAGTACTCGGCCTGGACGGGGATTATGATCCTGCCCGCGGCGGCAAGGGCGTTCACCAGAGACACCACCATACCGGACAACTGAATATCCGCTGGCATCAGGTCCACGCCCTCCGGGTGGTGCAGGATACCTTCGCCGGGCAAAGGGGCTGATCTGTCTGGATACGGCCCATGGCGTCCGAGAGGGTGAAGGGTAATTTATCTGGCTGGGAGTTGCCTAGACTGATGGTAAGGCTGCCCTGTGGGTCCTCGTCAATGAGAAGCACCTTCTTTTCGGCCTGCGCCAGCCCGAACCGTAGAGCGAATCGAGTAGGTGGAATACTTACTCGATTTTTTTTAAGACTAATAAAATGTATCAAAAACTTTCAATCTTTTCGTCAAGGGGTGTATAATAGGAAGGAAATTGTTAAAAACAGGCGAGCGCTCCTCATATATTCTACGGGATGTTCGTTATCTACATATTTTTGCGCTTTGATAGGAGAGAAACTCTATGTGGAAAAAGAAAATAATGCCGAAGCTCCTTTTATTGCTGGGCATTAATCTGTTATTTTATTTTACGACGTTTATTTATAAAGTGGCGGAGCCTATGTCGCTTCCTATTTATGTCTTAATCCTCAGTCCCATTCTGACGACGATTTTCGACGCATCTCTCTACTTCCTCTTCCCGAAGAAATTGTATCGCGCAGTTCTATTGATCTTCACGACGCTTTTGAAAGTATCTCTTTCGGTTTTCTATAAAGAATTCGGAAACTTCGATATTTTTTCCAGAAGCGGACAAGCCGGGGAGTTGAAGGGCGTCATTCCCGTCATCTTACACGATATAAACTTTTTAATGGTCCTTATGCTCGCCCTGATGGCATGGGGACTTTGGAGACTTTATAAGGCGCAAAAACTGTTGCCCTTTAATAAGAATCGCGCCATTCTTTCCGTGGCGACCATGGCCATTTTGACCGCCGTTCCCGTCGCTACGTCGGCTCATACTCTCGGCGTGGAAATGTACTCCACGGTGTTGACCGGCAAATTAGTGCAAAAGATTAATACGGAAAAACTTTACGACCCGGCGGTCATCAAACAAATTAAAGAGCGCTACCAGTATCCCGATATTAAAACCAATCGCTTTACGGGCATTGCCAAGGGAAAGAATGTCCTCTTTATTCAATGCGAAAGCTTGCAAAACACCTTCGTCAATCGAAAGTACAACGGACAGGAAATTACGCCTTTTCTCAATCAGTTGATTAAGCAAAAAGGTACTATTTACTTTGACGATTATTTCGAGCTTTTAGGGCTTGGCAACACGTCGGATGCGGAATTTGTTTCCATGAATGGCGTATACGCTTCGGCAAAAGGGCAAGCCTACGATTTATTCGATCGCACGAAACTTTACGGCATGCCCCAGGTCGCGGAAAAGCACGGTTACGATACCCTGGCTTTTCACGGAAACAGCGGCAGTTATTACGATCGGGACAAACACTATCCGGCTCTCGGCTTTAACGGCATTTATCTCGGAGAAAATCTGGTGCAGGATGAAGTTATTAATATGGGCCTTTCCGACGGCAGTTTGTTCCGTCAAATGGCGCCTATTCTCGCAAAGAGCAATGCCGACGGCAAAAACTTTTTCGCCCTCGCCGTCACCCTTACGACCCACACGCCTTTCGTCATGCCGGAAAATTTAAAAACCATTGAGCCGAAGCCCGGCGACGAAAACGACTTCGTCTACAACTACGCCAATTGCGCCCGTTACACCGACGACAGTTTAAAGGCCCTTTTCCAAGATCTGGCGGCTCGCGGCATTTTGCAAAATACGGTGGTGGCCATTTACGGCGACCACCACGCCATGACGATCAAAAACCCCGAACGGTTTAACTCCATGACAAAGTGGCTCGGCAGAGAAATCGACTACGACGAAATGATGAACATTCCCCTCGTCATTACCGTTCCCGGACTCCAAGAAAATGTGCAACGGAAAAACATCGGCAGTCAGGTCGACCTTTATCCCACGATTTTAAACTTGTTGGGCTGGGACAGAAGCAAGCTGCCTATTATGGGGATCGACCTTTTAAATGACGATAAGGAAACGGAAAACAACGTCGTATTCCCTCAAACCCACTTGCTCAAGGGAAGTTTTATTACGAAAGATCGTCTATTTGAAGTCAGTCGCGACAATATTTTCGAACACTCTCGCCTTATCGATCGCAAAACCCGCAAAGAACGACCTGTAAAAGAAGCGGCGACACTTTATCAACGGGCGACGCTTACATTGGATTACGCATACCGCCTCATGCGGGATAATCGGCTAATGGATTTGATCGAATCGAAAAATGACGATCTTCCCCAGGAAAAAACCATTATGCATGGCGGCGGTGAGTTGGACACCAATGTGGTAACCAATATGATGACGGCGGTGGAAAATTCCTACGCCCGCGGCAAGCGGATTATGGAGATCGACTTTTCGAAAACCACCGACGGACATTATATCGGCCTTCACGGCTGGGACGGCTCCATCGAACGTTATTTCCCTCAAAGAGAGGGGAAGGGGCAAGAGCCTATTTCCCACGAAGAGTTTATGGCCATGGAAGAAAAACACGGCTGGCAACAGCTGGATCTCTATCACCTCGTTTTATGGATGGAAGAACATCCCGACGTCTACATCGTGACGGATATTAAAAAAGACAATATAGAGTTTTTAAGCTACATCGCCCAGAATTTCGCCGGTATGCGCGGGCGATTCATTCCCCAAATTTATCGCCGCGACGAATACGATCAGGCGAGAGCGTTGGGGTTCCACAACATTATCTACACGCTCTATCAATCGGAAGATAATGTGGATGATGTCATCGATTTTGTGAACACCCATCCCCTTTACGGCGTCACCATTTCCGATAAAAAGTTTAAGTCGGGACGCTGGAAGGAACTTTTAAAGACGAAAAAACCCGTCTTTGTCCATACGATCAACGACGAAAAACGGGCGAAGGAACTTTTAGATCAAGGCGTATCCGCCATTTATACCGACAGCTTGTAAATGTGAGCATAGAAAAAGCCTGCTTTAACGAAAAGTTAAAACAGGCTTTTGTCTATTTACAAGCGAGAACGCCGGCTAAACAACCGTCGGCTACAGCCGTGGCGACTTGTTTAACCGCTTTTTTACGAATATCGCCGGCGAAATACAGTCCGTCGGTTTTCGATTGAATATCGTCTACGACGAATCCGTCTTCGACGGTGGTGTACGACGCAACCAAATCGGTGTTGCCGACTTGGCCGATTTGAACATAAATTTCAACGCCGTCGCCTTCGATGACGTCGCCGTTATCGAGAAGGACTTTCGTGCACTTGCCGTCTTTCATTTCCACATCCTTTAAGCTGCAAGCGGTGTGGACGTGAATCGTGTCTGCCGCCTCGATTTGTCGCTTAAATTCATCGATGCACATGAGCTTGTCTTGCATTTGCACGATGTGAACTTCTTTGGCGAACTTCGCGATGTAGAGAGCTTCTTTGCAGGCGCCGTCGCTGCCGCCGTTGACGACAACGGTTTTGCCTTTTACGCTGTCTTCGTGTCCGAAGGCCCAGTGTTTAGTAAGGTCTTCGGCGATGGGAAGTTCTTTCAGTTTGACGCCGGTGGCGCAAATTACTTTTTTAGCGGTATACTCGTTTTTATCTGTCACCACGAGAAAACCGTCGTCTGTAGTTTTTAATGTTTTGGCCACCTCGATGGCGTAGGGAATTTCAGAACTATTTAATTGATCGATTAATTTTTGCTTGAAGCTTGGGCCGGTTTCGTCTTTTCCCACCGTAGCGTAATGGCTGACTTTGGAAACATGGCCGATGAGGCCGCCGATAGCTTCTTTTTCAAGTAGGAGAATGTTCTTGCCACGAGCTTTCGCATACAATGCGGCGCTGACGCCGGCAGGACCTCCACCAATAATAATAATATCTAGCATTTTGTTACCTCCAGGGATTATTATGTTCCCTTTTTTTCAAAAAATCAATTTTTTCAGAAAATAATTTTAAAAATTTTTGTAATTTTTAGAATGAGCAGGGAACAAGGGAAAAAGGGACAAAAAGTTGGCGCGACGAATAGGAATTAAACAGGACGATGATTTTGTCAAAAACAATAGTAGAAGAACGCCGCTGTTGATGATACGATCTATTAGAATCCATTATAATTAAAGGGAAACGGAAACTAATCCGAGACTATTTTTAATTGAAGGAGTCGAGATGTTCGAAGTACCGAAAAAAGCAAAACGGAAAGTGCGCATCGCCAAAGTTATTTTAATGAAGCACTGGCCGAAAGAAGTAAGTGCTCATCTTAAAGATGTGTTTAATGCCGAAGTGGACCGCGTGGTTTTAAAAGGTGAACTGACAAAACGCACCACCGGCCTCCCGGCTACGGAAAATGTACATACGATTTACATCGTGCAGGTAGAATTAAACGGCAGGGAATTTAATCGGGAGATGCTCCTATCCGTTTCCCGCGCTCTCGATGCCCACGTGCTATTCCTCCTACACTATGGCGAAATGTATCTTCCGGCAGTGGTCGACGAAGTTCTGTACGTCGGGCAGTGGACGGAAGAGGATCGACTTCCCATTCAATTGGAAGGGGACAATTTGGAGTCTTTATGGCGCCATATGGTGGAGCAAGTCCGGGGAAACGGGCCGAGAGAATAGAAAAGGAAGCACAAAAAAAGCACCCGATGCCGGGTGCTCTTCTATTTTACTTAAGTTCCAATGCATTTTCCCAGAGGCCGTGGATATTGCACATGCTGAGTGCAAAGACGGTACCGGGTTTTTCGGTTTTGAAGGTGGTGTGAACGTGGGGTACGGTAAAGACATCGCTTTCGCCGTGGTTATTAAATTCGTAGCTTCCAACTTCAACGGGTGCAGCTCCGCCTTCGGGAAGGAAGAAAACTTTAATCCAGGAAATGTGATGTTCCAAAGTGTTGGGGTGTTCGATTTCAGAACCAACGGAAACTTTTACTTTTGCCACGCCGCCTTCGAGCTTTGCTTCGATTTCGGGAACGTGTTTTTCATTTTTCCAATCACCGGATTTAACGGTTTGAGTTAATAAAGACATAAGTGAACCTCCATATATTCATAGTTTTGTTTTCCACTAAAAGATATACCCAAATTAGAGAAATTATCACATATTAAAAAAATAAAATAGCGTAAAGGCGACGAATCTTTAGCGATGTTAATTTACAGATTTTTCTAGTATACTGTTAACGAGAGGTGGTCTATGATTAATTTTGAAGCGACGGCAAATGTCGGCATGGAAGCGGTTTTAAAACGTGAAATTCAAGCATTGGGTTTAGAAGATATTCGCGTAGTAGACGGTTTGGTTTCCATGTCGGGAAAAATGGAAGATATGGCGCGATTAAATTTACATTTGCGCACGGCGGAAAGGGTGCATTGGGTGCTGAAGCGTTTCCGCGCAACGACGTTTACGGAACTTTTCGACGGCGTTTACGATCTTCCCTGGCCAGACATTATGCCGAAGACGGCGAATTTTATAACGGAAGCGAAGAGCAAAAAATCTGCGCTCTTTTCCCTTTCGGACATTCAACGCATTAGCGAAAAGGCCATCGTCAACAAAATGCAGACTCGTTACAAGACCGAGTGGTTTCAAAAAAACGGCGCCCGTTACCGCATCGGCATCCGCATTATTGAGGACATCGCCACAGTCTATATCGATACTTCCGGCGACGGATTGCACGATCGCGGATACCGCCAACGTTCGGTAAAGGCGCCCCTTACGGAAACATTGGCTTCCGGCCTCGTGCAGCTCAGTTTTTGGAATAAAAATCGTATGCTCGTAGATCCCTTCTGCGGCAGCGGTACCATTTTAATCGAAGCCATTATGCTCGCCAGAAACATTGCGCCGGGTCTTAATCGCCGTTTCGATTTCGAATATTGGAATATGGAAAGCGCCCAAGCCAAAGACATGCGCAAAAAAGCTTTCGCCATGATTGATTACGACAGCGAATTGGAAATTTTCGGGTTCGATATCGATCCTAAGGCCATCGAAGCGACGCGAATTAATCTCGACGGATTGGGGCTGGCCGACGACGTGCGCTTAATCGAAAAGGGCGTGGCCCACTTAGATTTAGGCGGAGAGTACGGCATTATTATTACGAATCCCCCTTACGGTAAACGTATTGAGGATAGAGAATCGGTAAAAGAAATTAACCGCGCCCTCGGCGATTTGGCGCGGAGCCTTCCCACGTGGAGCGAGTACATTATTACCGCTGACGAGGGATTTGAAAGAGGCTTCGGCAAACGAGCCGATCGTAAACGCAAGTTATTTAACGGAAGTATTCGCACAGATTACTATCAATACTACGGTCCGAGACCGTAAGACAGGTGTGGTGGCATGGCTGAACATAATTTATTGAACAACCGAATAGAAATGGCCTTGCTCGATACGATTTCCGATTTAATTCGGGTCGTCAATGAGGACAATCAGGTGGTTTATTATAATCAGGCCATGCGTCTTGCCCTGGAAGATCAAATGTACCACGCGTACGATTCCGACGACTACGGATTTTTTGATTTTCGCATGACGGCCCGTTGCCTCGCCGGAGGGGAAACCATACAGCGGGAAACCTATGTAGGGGATGTGTATTATTCCGTCAAGACCAATCCCATTCGAGGACACGACGGCAGAATCATCGGTGCCGTGGAAGTGTACCGGGACAAAGGCGTGGAAAAGAAACTTCAGATCGAGCTCGTGGAAAAAAACCGCTCCTTTACGGAAGAGCAAGTGAACGCCTCGGCGATTCAACGCTCCCTCTTGCCGCCGAAAGGGTTTATGCGCGCCCTCTTTATGGATTACTACTACAGACCGGCGGAACTTTTAAGCGGCGACTTCTTCGATGTCATGCAAATCGACGACGACCACGTGGCGTTTTACATCGCCGATGCCGTAGGTCACGGATTTTCTTCCTCTATGACCACGGTGTTTATTTCCCAAACCATGCGCAACATGGCGCCGGAACTCCTCGTCGATCCTACGGTAGCGATGTTGGAGTTGGTTCATCGGTTCCGCGAATTAAATTTACCGGACACCATGTACTTCACCATGTTTTTAGGCGTGTACTCCCTAAAAAAACGGAAACTTACCTACGTCAATGCCGGCCACGATTGCCCGCCGCTCATCAAGCGGGAAGGCAATGTGCGCCTTTTAATGAATGCGGGCTTTCCCGTAACGCCCCTTGTGGAGGCGAGCTTTTACGAATGCCGTTCGGAATATATACAACGAGGCGACGAGCTTCTCCTTTATACCGACGGCATGACGGAATGTCGTTCCGGAGACGGCGAGCAATTCGGGGTGGACGGCTTAAAGAAATGTTTCGCCGAAGTGGGAGAAAATCCCTTGACGGATATTACGGATAGGCTCGAGAAATTCGTGCAATCGGAAATCGTCGACGACATGACCTGTCTTTATTTGAAAATGCTATAGTCAACAATCCGGCATCGAAAGATCGTCGGATTTTTTAATATTATTTATGATAATTACTTGAATCTTAGTATGAGTTGTGATACTATATTTAATTTTCTAAAAATATGATATAATACAGAAGGACGCAGTCGTTTTAAAAAAGGGGGAGTATATGTTTGAAATAGGAGATAAGATCGTCTACCCGATTCACGGCGCAGGTGTCATCGTCGACATTAAAAACAAAGTGATTTTGGGCGAGAAAAAAGAATACTTCGTCTTAAAGATTCCCGTAAACGAGATGAAAGTATTAGTACCCATCGGCAGTATGGACAGTGTCGGCATTCGGGAAATTAAAACCCCCGAGGAAATGGATCGCGTGCTCGATGTTTTAAAAGACACGACCATTGAAAAAATGCCCAATAACTGGAACCGTCGTTACCGCTTCCATCAAGACAAGATTAAAACCGGCGATTTAGAAGAAATCGCAAAGGTAATTAAAAATCTCGAGTGTCTGGATCGGGAAAAGGCGCTTTCCACCGGGGAACGTAAGATTTTAAATAATGCACGGCAAATTATTTTATCGGAAATGGTATTGGTTTACGATAAAACATACGATGAAGTTGTAGAAATCGTCGACAAGACCATGGAAGAAGGTTGCCTGCAGGGGGTTAAAGGGGAAGAATAAGAAAGGAGCATGCGTATCAAATCCGATCGCATTGTCCATGTGATCTTCCGCATTTTATTTACGCTTTTAGGCGTAGCGGTAGGTCGTATGGTTCTCGCATTTTTACCCGGCCTCGATGCCATGACGTCGATCCATCGTTGGATACCGACGCGCTATTTACCCATTCCCGTACTTATTATTTTTGCCATTATTTTTTTCATTTTGGGTAAATACGCTTTTGCTTTTTTAAAGCAATTAATTTCATTGATCGAGTCGGATATGAAAGATTTACCTGCCGGGGATATTCTTTGGGGATTTCTCGGCCTCGTTTTAGGAATATTTGTGGCTTTTCTCGTGTCTATTCCCGTGTATCGCTTCAATATTCCTTACGTCAGCAGTTTTGTTTCCCTCCTTATTTATGCCGTTTTAGGTATTTTAGGGATACGGGTCATGCTGACTAAGCGTGAAGAATTCGCCACGGGGCTCCGCGCTTTATTTACACAAAATCGCGGGGAGTGGCGCAGCCGTCTCGGCGATAAGCGAACGGCGCCGTCGAAAATTTTAGATACGTCGGTTATTATTGACGGCAGAATCGTGGATATTATCGATTTGGGCTTTATCGAAGAGCCTATCGTCGTGCCCACCTTCGTGCTCGCCGAACTTCAGGGCATCGCCGATTCGCCCAACGGTATGAGCCGCGCAAAAGGGCGCAAGGGGTTGGACAGCTTAAAGGCCTTGCAAGATGAGGGCAAGCGAAAGATTAACGTCGTGGAAAAAAACTACGACGATCTCCACGAAGTAGACGATATGCTCATGCGTTTTGCAAAAGAGAGCAAAGGCATCATCGTCACCAACGATTTTAATTTAAATAAAGTGGCGGAAGTGCAGGGCATCAAAGTGCTAAACATTAACGCCTTGGCCAATGCCATGAAGCCTGTCTTTGTCAACGGCGAGCGCATTAATGTCTTCGTCGTCAAGCCCGGAAGCCAGGACAAACAGGGCCTCGGCTACTTAGATGACGGCACCATGATCGTCGTCGAAAACGGAATCGATTATTTGGGCGAGACCATCGATTGTGTGGTAACGTCTATGTTACAAACATCCGCGGGAAAAATGATTTTTGCAAAACCTGTGGAATAAACTATTGCCATTATTTTATTCATCAAAAAAGCACCTACTACTCTTGTAGTAGGTGCTCTCTTTTTATTTAAGTTTAAATAAGTGGTGAACTTTTTTTCCTTTACGAACGTGTACGCCTTTTTCCAACGCTTCTTTCGAAACGATTTGATCATGGGCTTCGGCTTTTTCGTCGTCGATGGAAACGCCGCCTTGTTTAATAAGACGTCTGCCTTCGCTGGTGGAAGCGATTAAATCGCCCTTTAAGAGAAGATCTACGACGGTAATGCCGCCTGTAACATCGTCGGCGTCTAATTCGGTGGTGGGCATATTTTCCGTAGCGCCGCTGCCGCCGAAGAGGACGCGGGAAGCTTCCAATTGTTCGTCGGCAATGTCTTTGCCGTGAACTTCCGCGGTGATTTCCCAAGCCAAGCGTTCCTTCGCCTTATTCAGTTCTTGTCCTTCAAGTTTTGCGTATTCGGCGATTTCGTCGTCGCTGACGTCAGTTAAGAGTTTCATAAATTTAATGACGTCGCGGTCGTCGGTGTTACGCAGGTATTGGAACATGTCGTGTGGCGGCGTCTTGTTCGGATCGAGGAAGATGGCGCCTTTCATCGACTTGCCCATTTTTTGTCCGTCGGCAGTGGAAAGCAATTTGAACGTCATGGAGTAGACTTTTCCATTTTCCAGTTTGCGCACTAAATCGTAGCCGCCGAGCATATTGCTCCATTGATCGCTGCCTCCTAATTGCAATTGGCAATCGTATTTTTTGTAGAGCACGAGGAAGTCGTAGGATTGCATGAGCATGTAGCCCATTTCAAAGAAAGTAAGCCCTTGATCCAAACGATTAGCGTAAGCGTCGAGTTTTAACATTTGGTTTACGGAGAAGTGCACGCCGATATTGCGCATAAAATCCAGGTAACCTAAATCCAAAAGCCAGTCGCCGTTATTGGCGATAATGGCTTTTCCGTCGTTGTAATCGATGAAATGGGAAAGTTGTTTTTGGAAACAGTCGATATTGTGGGCGATGTCTTCTTTGGTCAACATTTTACGCATATCCGTACGGCCCGAAGGGTCGCCGATAAGGGTGGTGCCGCCGCCGAAAAGAGTGATCGGTCTGTGACCTGCTCTTTGGAAGTGTTGAAGCACTTTAACTTGTAAATAATGGCCTAGAGTTAAAGAGTCGGCAGTCGCGTCGAAACCGATATAGAACGTAATCGGCCCTTCTGCCAAACGTTCTTTCAGTTCTTCCGGGAAAGTTACTTGATCGATGTAACCTCTTCGTTCTAATAGGTCAAATACATTTTCAGTCATAATGCCTCCTTTTTAAGCACAAAAAAAGACTTTGCGAAAGGGCGTCGTGTAACGCGGTACCACCTTTCTTCGCATAAAGCCTTAAGAAAATATTATACTCCGGCGTTGTAATTTTGAGGACGCCTTCATCGTATATGTTAAATTTGTTCTCCATTCTATCTTGATTGAAAAGACTTGTCAAGAAAATTTTCAATGTTTTTAAAATATCTGTGCTATGATAAAAATAGGAGGCGCATATGATAGGAATCGATATGGTTTACATTCCCCGCATTGCGGAAGCATTGGCGCGGAGAGAAGAAAAGTTTTTAGAGAAAATATTAAGCGGCGACGACATTAACAATTTGAAAAACAGAACGCCGGAACATATTGCCGGTATTTTTGCCGCAAAGGAAGCTATGGGAAAAGCACTGGGCGAGGGAATTTTTTCTACCGGGCTTAAACACCTGCACGTCGGGAAAAATAATGCGGGGAAACCCTACGGATTTTATAAAAATACATATTTTCATCTTTCCATTAGCCACGAAAAGGATTATGCTATAAGTATAGCTCAGATAGTGAGTAAACATTATCCTTACGAAACTTTCTCCCTCGATCCCCAATGGGTTCGTCTTCTTCCTAAAATGAAAAGAGACGACCACAAGGGAAGTCGGGGAAAGGCGGCGATTATCGGTGGAAGCCCGGGAATGTACGGGTCGGTGGATTTGGCAACTCGCGCCCTTTTAAGAAGCGGCACCGGTTTGGCGTACGCCCTTCTTCCCGAAGAATCCGTCGCTTCCTTTGCCCTCCGCGCCATGGAAGTAATCGTGAAAAACAGGGAGGATCTTTCCCTTTTAGACGATATGAAGGCCGTGGCCATTGGGCCCGGCATGGGACGAGACGAAAAAAGTTTCGATCTTTTCAAAAAAGTTTATTCCACGGAAAGCAAACCTCTCGTCGTGGACGCCGACGGCCTCTTTCACTTATCGCACTATAACAAACGTCGAGATCATATGATTTTAACGCCCCACGAAGGGGAGATGGCGCGGCTAATTCGTCGCGATGTAAAGTGGGTTCATGAAAATCGAGTGGAAGCGGCGAAAATGTGCCAATCCCTTTACGGCGGCGTCGTCGTGTTAAAGGGAAACGATACGGTCGTAACCGATGGGAAGAGAGTGTATCTTAACCCTACGGGAAATGCCGGCATGGCAACGGCGGGTAGCGGCGATGTGCTGACGGGCATTATCACGTCTTTTTTGGCCCAAGGTTTGGATTATTTTCATGCCGCCGGCTTAGGGGTATATGTTCACGGAATGAGCGGAGACATAGGCGTTTTACATAAAAGCCGCCACGGCCTTATCGCCTCCGACTTAATCGAGTATCTTCCCGACGTTTTTCTTTTAATGGAAAAATTTGAAGGGCATCTGAGCTACTGAAGCAATAGCTTTACTTATGACAACTAAATAGAAAGGGTGTGATCCATGATTATAAAACGAGGAGACATCTTTTATGCTGATCTTTCGCCGGTTGTCGGTTCGGAACAGGGCGGGGTGCGTCCGGTGGTTATTTTACAAAATGACGTAGGGAATAAATATTCCCCCACTACCATCGTCGCCGCCATTACGAGCCAAATGAACAAGACGAAATTGCCGACCCACGTCAAGGTCAAGGCGGCGACCAACGACTTGCCGAAAAATTCGGTTATCTTGCTCGAGCAGGTTCGAACCATCGACAAAAAACGGCTCCGAGAAAAAATCGGAAAGTTCAGTTCGAAAATCATGGAGGATATTGACGAAGCAATTAAAATAAGTTTCGGATTATAGTACATAACGGCGATAGGCGCGAGGTTTTTCTCGCGCTTATCGTCGTTTTCATTGGTGTCCACCATTGGATGTTGTATAATAGAAATTGTGAATATTTCTAGTTGAGAAAGGATGAGACTGTGAGAAGCAAATGGAAAAAATGCGGCCCTGCTTTGGCGTTGGCCCTCGTCGTCGGCGCAGCTTTGCCTGCTTTTGCAAATAACGGCGACCCACTGGTTTCCTTAAGTTATCTAAATAAACGTTTAGAACAAATCGAAAGTAAATTAAACGGAGCGGCTCCTGCCCAGGGCGGTGCGGCCAATTTGGAAGTTGTGAATTTACAATCGGGCGACGTTTTGATCGTGGCGCAAGGCACGGAAATGATTCCCCGTACAGGTTCTTTAACCGCCATCGCCGGTGCCAGCGGCGGACTTAGCGATATTACCGAAGGCGCCAATCTCGATCAGGATAAAAAAGCGCCCTTAGACCATTTACTTATCGCACCGAGAAGTGACGGTCGAGGTTTAAAAGCGAGGACGGATGCCATCGTCATGGTGCGCGGAAGCTATCGTGTGGATAAATAGTGGGAGCAGACGATGAAAATTCTTCATCTTATTAGCGGCGGCGATACCGGCGGGGCAAAGACCCATATTTATACTTTGCTGAAAGGTCTGGAAGAATATTCCGACGTCAGCATGGTGTGCTTTACCCCCGGCCCCTTTCTCGACGGAGCAAGGGCATTGGGAATCGACGCCCGTCTTGTGGAGCAACAAAACCGCTTCGATATGGGGGCTTTAAAAGAAGTGGTGGCCATGATCCGCAGGGAAAAATTCGATCTCGTGCACTGTCACGGTGCCCGAGCCAATTTTAATGCCCTCTACTTGCGGCGTCGCGTGGATATCCCCATGGTGACGACGCTGCATAGTGATTACTTATTGGATTTTAAAGACAATTTTATTAAAGATAAGGTATTTACACCTTTAAATCGCTACGCCTTGAAACGCTTCCCGTACTATATTGCCATTACGGAGCGGTTTAAAAATATGCTTATTGAGCGGGGGTTTCCTTCGGATCGCATCTTTGTCGTCTATAATGGCATCGATATGAAAAAGGAAGAGCGCCACGTGGATCGAGATGCTTTTCTCGCACGTTACGGGCTGGAAAAATTTAAGGATCGTATGCTCTTTGCCACCGCCGCACGGTTGGATCTCGTAAAAGATCATCGCACCCTTTTAGCCGCCATCGATAAGGGGCGGGAAAATTTAAAGGGCGCCCACTTTTTAATCGCAGGGGAGGGAGCCGACGGCGCGTATTTAAAACAATATGTAGCCGAACACGGTTTAGAAGATTTGGTGACCTTCTTAGGTCAGGTAGACGATCCCTTCAGCTTATACTATGCATCGGAAGTTAATGTTCTAACCTCCGTTTCAGAAAGTTTCCCCTATGCCTTACTGGAAGGGGCAAAGGCGAAGATTCCTTTTATCGCTACAGATGTGGGGGGAATCGGGGAAATGGCGGGAGATGCCGCCTTTACCTTTGAGCCTAAGGATGTAGAGGGGCTGTCGCAAAAGCTGATCTATGCCCTCAAGCATCGGGACGAAATGAAATCCCGCGGCGAATCCCTCAATGCATTTGTAAACGAACATTTTTCGGAACACGCCATGGCAAAAAGCCATGTCTCAATTTATAAACACATTCTCGAAAGGAGATAGCATGATCGATCGTAAAGGAAGACTCTTCGGCAAGATCAATATTATCGATTTATTGTTTTTGCTGATTTTAATCGTGGCCGTCGTAGGAGGTTTCTCCCGGATGCGCCATTCGCCGGTGGCAATCGAAAAGACATCCAAAGGAAAAGTAACCCTTCTCGTAGAAGAGGTTCGTATGCCGTCGGTGGAAAACATTATGGAAGGCTCCGAACTTTATTCCTTTGAAAAGGGAAGCTATTTTGGAAAGGTCAGCGCGAAAAAAGTAGTGCCCTTCGAAGATGCTACGGAATATAAAGGCCAATGGATTAATGCGCCGGTACCCGACAAATATTCCGTTTATGTGGACGTAGACGTGGACATTGCCGAAAACGACAGAGCCTATTTAATTAGCGGCGACGAAGTGCGCGTCGGCGGGGAATATCGCTTAAAATCGAAAACCTGCACCTTTAACGGTATTTGCGTCGGCATCGCCGTCACCGGGGAGTAACGTATGCTTAGTTCCAGTGTGCTGATTCAATTCCTTTACCGTGTCTTAAAGATATTGGAACGCTGGTACGGGGGCAGTCTTTTTCACCGTGTGGTGGCGGGATTTTTAAACGGCCTGGCGATCGCTTATAGGGGAAGTTTTCTCCATCGCATTTTTTACGGATTAATGAACAGTTTCGATCGTTCCGTTTTCTTTAAATGTTTTCGCTTTTTATTCCGCCTCATGAATACGGTGGCGGAATGGATGCGTATTCGCTTGGAAAACGTCGCATCGGGATCCAAACTTATTAACGGCATGGCGCGGTTTCAAACCCTACAGGGCGCTTTGCAAACCGTTGGCATGATCTCCGTCGGATTCGGTTTTTCCCTATTGGTGATCGGTATTTTAAAAAGGGAAGTACCCCTTTGGATAGGGATCCCCTTTTTAGTGATCGGCTTTTTATCCGGATTCCTTTCCCGGAATACGGACGAGAAGCTTCGCAGTTCACGGGGCATGGCGATGGTAAAAGGTGCGGCGAGCTTATTAGTTCATGACGAGGAGGCGACATCGTGGAACGAAAACTAAAATTAAATCCCCTCCTCCTCTTCGCCGTAGGCTTTGTGATCGGCGGCGCTGCCTTGTATTTTAAACTGTCCTTTACCATCGGCCTTTGGGCCGCACTTTTCGGCATCGCCGTATTATTTGAAAATCCCATGGCCGGCATTATCGGCGCCGCTTTCGGTTACATTTTTTTACCGGATACCCTGTGTTTAGCCCTTCTTTACGGCATTTTCGGTCTCTATCTTTTGAGAAAGATCTTCTTAAAAAATCGGCCCTTACAAATTGAAGGGCAGGAGACCATGATCTACGTATACTTTTTAATGCTCGCAGTTCAAACTTTTACGTCTATGATCGTGGCAGGGTCTATACGGGATTTCGCCATTCATACCGGCGGGCTCATGCTCTTTATGATGATCGTCAACGAATCCTACGACGAAAAGCGGCTGCATAAAATCATTACCGCCGTCGTCGTCGCCACGACGATTTTAGCCCTTATCGGCATCGTTCAATACATTGTGGGCGTCGATATAAAAGAAGGCTGGCTCGATGAAAAATTCAACACGGATATTCGGGCGCGCGTCTATTCTATTTTCGGAAACCCCAATATTTTTGCGGAATACCTGGTGATGACCATGCCGCTTACCGTCGGGGTCTTGTGGTCTTCCAAGCGAGACGGGGTGCGCATCAGCTTCTTAGCTATGTTTGCGGTGCAATTGGCCGCCCTGTTCATGACCATGAGCCGCGGTGGCTGGCTGGGGCTTGCCCTTTCCCTGTTGATTTTTATCGTCATCGTACGAAAAGAACTGCTCCTTCTCGCCATTCCCATGGCAGGTGCGGCGGTTTACATTATTCCACAAACCTTTATCGCCCGATTCATGACCATATTTAATATGAACGAATCCTCGGCGTCTTATCGCCTTCAAATTTGGAAAGTGGCGATCAGGATTATAAAAGATAATTTCCTCTTAGGCCTGGGCTTAGGATATATGCCCTTTAAGCGTACCTTTGAGCGGTATTTATCGACTTTGGGTATTTTCCACGCCCACAATACCTTTATCGAAATCTTCGCGGAAATGGGCGTGTTGGGATTTTTCTTCTTTGTATTGTTCGTCATCGCCATTTTCGTCGCCCTCTTCCGCTATCCCATTAAGAGCGAAGACCGGTACATGCGAACCATGGGGGCGGCGATGGTAGCGTCCTTTTCCGGGATGCTGTTCCACGGAATGTTTGAAAATATTTTTTACATGACGAAAATTACGACGACTTTTTATCTCCTTCTCGGCATTGCATTTTCTCTTGCGAGAATGTGCAGACGGCGAAAGGGTTTGGAACTTATGAAAGAAAGGACGGGTGTTTATGGCGAAGAAAGTATTATTTAGCGGCTATTACGGCTTCGACAACAGCGGCGACGACGCCATTTTGCACGCCATCGTAAACGACATCCGCGCCATCGATCCGACGATTCAGTTAAACGTCCTTTCCTACGATCCGGCGCGAACGAGACGACTTTACAATGTGAACGCCACCCAGCGTTTCCATTACGGCTCGGTCAAAAAGGCGCTTAAATCCGCCGATCTTCTGATTAGCGGGGGTGGGTCTTTACTTCAAGATGAAACATCGTCCCGTTCCCTTTATTACTATCTCGGCGTTATGGCCTTGGCAAAACGAATGAAGAAAAAAATCTACGTTTATGCCAACGGCGTGGGCCCTATTCATAAAACCGTTAATCGAAAACTCACCGCAAAAGTTTTAAACGGCGTGGACTTTATTACCCTTCGAGACGACGATTCTCTCGAGGTATTGCGGGATATCGGCGTCACGAAACCTGAAATGGAAGTTACCGCCGATCCCGTTTACGGCATCGAAGGTATCGGCGAAGGGGCGGCTCGCGCCCTTTTAAGGGAAGAGCGTATCCCCGTGGATCGCCGCTTTTTGGGCGTCGCCGTACGCCAATGGAAGAAGGCGCCTGCCCTTGCAAAAAAAATGGCCTATGTGGCGGATCGCGTTTACGAAGAATGTGGCATCGACACACTTTTTACGCCTTTACATTATCCGGAAGATAAACATTTCGCCGACAGCATCAAGGCGGCCATGGTACACAAAGAGCACGGCCACGTGTTGGCGGGAAATTACGCCGTGGAAGAAATGGAAGGCATTATCGGTCTATGCGATGTCATGATCGCCATGCGGCTCCACGCATTGATTTATGCCGTCACATCCAAGACGCCGGTGGTGGGCGTGGTGTACGACCCGAAAGTAAAATCCCAATTAGAAGCTTTGGGCATTCCTTCGGATATTGAGTCGGAAGGAATGGATGAGAAAAAACTTTTAAACGCCGTCGTCGCCACCTTTAACGACGGAGACGGTGCGCGGAAAAAGTTGACGCTCATGCACGATGATCTGCGGGAAAAGAGTAGGAGGAATGTTCATCATGTCTTCGAACTCTTGGAAAAGTAGAGAGAAAATTAAAATCTTCAACACCGTCGTGGATAATATTTCCTTCGACGAAGGGAAGGCAATTTTAAGAGAAATGCTCGGGGAGGAAAGACTCCACACCCTCTTCACCCCCAATACGGAAATCGTCATGGCGTGTCGCGACGATGAGCAACTGGCGGAAGCGATTAATTCCGCCGACCTCGTCGTAGCCGACGGCATCGGCCTTATTATGGGATCCAAGATGAAGCAACATCCCCTGAGAGAGCGGGTAACGGGCTTCGATCTTTCCATGGCCATGTTGGAACTGGCGAAAGAAGAAGACAAGAAAGTATTTTTCTTAGGCGCCGAACCCGGCGTAGGAGAAAAGGCGAGAGAAGAAGTGGAGGCTGTTTACGGCAAGATTGTGGCCGGCGTGCATCACGGTTATTTTAAAGGCGCTCATCGAGGATTCGAGAACCACGAAGAGGAAAAGGCAGTGATCGACGCCATCAACGTATCGGAAGCGGACATTTTATTTGTAGGCCTCGGCTTTCCCAAACAGGAACAGTTTATCTTGAATAATCGGGAGAAATTTTCCCATTTGAAAATCGCCATCGGAAACGGCGGCGTCTTAGATGTATTAGCCGGAAAGGCGAAACGTGCGCCGGATATTTTCATTAAGTTAAACTTAGAATGGTTTTATCGCTTATTAAAAAACCCGTCTCGATTACGGAGACAGCTCGTCATTCCCAAATTTTTATGGACAGTATGGCGCGACGGCCAATCGGTTTCCGTCGTGAAGACGACCAAAGGAGGATCTCATGCAAACTAAAAAGCAATTAGCGGTTAACACTTTACGCGCCCTTTCCATCGATCAAATCGATGCAGCCAACTCCGGACACCCGGGTTTGCCACTGGGTGCGGCACCTATGGCGTGGGCCCTTTGGTCGGGAGCCTTACAATTTGAAAAATCGGATCGAAACTGGGTAAATCGAGATCGTTTTATTTTAAGTGCCGGCCACGGAAGTGCCTTATTATATTCACTTTTCCACGTTTTCGGCCTCGGCCTCGAAGCGGAGGATCTAAAAAATTTCAGACAATTACATTCTAAAACGCCGGGGCATCCGGAATACGGCCACACCGATTGGGTGGAAACGACGACGGGTCCTTTAGGTGCCGGCATTTCCACAGCTGTAGGCTTTGCCATGGCGGAAACGCGATTGGCCGCTCTCTATAACGAAGAAGGCATGAATCTCATCGATCACCATACTTACGTTCTTTGCGGCGACGGAGATTTAATGGAAGGCATCAGCAACGAAGCCTCCTCCATTGCCGGCACGCTGGAACTGGGAAAATTGATCGTCCTTTACGATTCCAATAATATTACCATCGAAGGGGATACTTCCCTTTCCTTTAAGGAGAGCATTGCCGATCGTTACCGCGCATTAGGTTGGCAAGTGCTGACGGTGGAAGACGGCACCGACGTAGACGCCATTTCAAAGGCCATTGAAGAGGCGAAAGAGGAAACGAAGAAGCCGACGATGATCGAAATTAAAACGGTCATCGGGTACGGTTCTCCTCTCGCAGGAAATGCCGGCGTTCACGGCGCACCCTTGGGAGAAGAGAAAAACCTGGCGACGAAAAAAGCCTTGGGCTACGATGTAGCGCCTTTTACGGTGTCCGACGAAGTAAAAGAATACGTGAACGAGATTCTCGCCGAGAAAAAGAAAAACTACGACGCGTGGAAAGAAATGGAAGGGCGCTACAAAGAAAGCTATCCCGAAAAATATAAAGCTTTCATCGCCCATTACGATACAGAAGCGCAAGATCTTTCCTTTATGGACGAGGAAAGCTTCTGGAAGCCTGTGGAAAAAGACATGGCGACGCGCGCAAGCTCCCACGAAATATTGCAACGGGTAGCAGCAGGTATGGGCAACTTATTCGGCGGTAGTGCCGACTTGGCGCCCTCCAACAAGAGCGACATAAAAGGCGCCGGCCAATATAGCGTGAAAAATCGCGAAGGCGCCAATATTAATTTCGGCGTGCGGGAACATGCCATGGCCGCCATCGTCAACGGTATTTATTTACACGGCGGATTCCGTTCGTACGGCGCTACTTTCCTCGTCTTCAGCGACTACATGAAGCCACAAATTCGCCTGGCCGCTTTAATGGGTCTTCCCGTATCCTATATTTTGACCCACGACAGCATCGGCGTCGGCGAAGACGGGCCGACACACCAACCTATCGAACACTTAACCATGCTTCGCAGTATTCCCAACGCCATTACCATCCGCCCGGCGGATTCCACGGAAGTGGCGGCGGCGTGGTACACGGCCATGCATTCCAAAGACAAGCCCGTATCCTTAATTTTGACTCGTCAAACCGTGCCTGAACTCGATGGAAGTTCGAAAGACGCTTTAAAAGGCGGCTATATTCTTAAAAAAGAAGAGGCGAAACTCGAACTCATCCTCATTGCATCGGGTAGTGAAGTGCAATTGGCGTTGGATGCGGCAAAAGCCATTGAAACGGAATCCTTTGGCGTTCGCGTCGTCAGTATGCCCTCTCAGGAATTATTTGAACTGCAATCGAAGGATTACAAAGAAGCCGTTCTTCCAAAAGATGTTCGCCACCGCGTGGCCATGGAAGCGGGCGCGACTATGAGCTGGTACCGCTACGTGGGCCTCGACGGAATGGTTCTCGGCATCGACACTTTCGGCGCCAGCGGCAATGCGAAAGAAGTTTTTGAAACCTTCGGTTTGACGACTGAAGGCGTTACGATAGCTATAAAAGAGTATTTAAATCGCCGATGAAAAAATGGATTTTTCCCACGGTAGCGCTCTTTTTTCTCACGGCTTGTAGCGGCAAAACAGTTTATCGCGACGGCGTGTTTCGCGGCGAGGCAATGGGCTATTCAAAAGAGACGCCTATAAAAGTGGAAGTTACTGTCGCCGGCGGAAACATGGTGTCGGTGGAAGTGGTGGACCACGGCGAATATGTAGAACAAGTGCCACAAGTACAGGAAGCATTAAATACCTTGCCCGGCGCCATGGTGAAGAAAAATACCACGTACATCGATTCCATAGCAGGGGCTACGGAAACTTCGAAAGGCATTAAAGATGCCGTTGAAAAAGCTTTGGAACGAGCAAAATAAAAAGCCCAGCCTGAGGGTGAGCTCGAGATAACCTCCGGAAACGGGGGTTATTTTTTTATTTGCTTGGTTTCGAAGGAAATACTTCGCCGGATTCAAAGGGAAATTTTAATACCGGTGAGGTTATGAATCCAGTAATTTCTGTAAAATGGCGATGCTGTCGGAAACGCATTTCGGGCAATTTTCGGCGATGGAGCCGCTTTCGTAAGCTTTCGCGAGTTCGCCGGGTTTGGAAAAGTCGTAGCCTAAAATCTCTCTGCATTGTGTGGAGCGATGTTTTTCTTTAAAGGCTTTGTCGAAGGAAGCGACTTTTTCGCTTAAATATGTTTCGTCGTCGCCGTATTTCAGCCCGAGCACCATGGTGGCGGCGCTAACGCAACCGCAGGTTTCGCCGCTGTATCTTGCGCCGCCGAAGGGAGCGGCCATGCGGTCGGTGATGTCCTCGCTCAAACCGAATTCTTTTCCGAAAGCACCCAGTACGTTTTGCGCGCAGTTTTTTTCTTTAGATGTCATGGGGAAGCCTCCTAAAGGCCAGCACATTTTTCATGTACTCTGTAGACGGCGCCTCGTTTACACCTAAGAAAGCGGAGAGGATATTGACGATGTGATCCATGTTGTATCGCTGAAAGGCGATGGAGCAGCTGGCGCAATAAGTCCAGATTTCGCCGTAGGTTTCGTGGAGGGCTTGGAATTTTTTCTCTACTTCTTCCGCTACTTCAGGAGTATGTTTTCCGCCACCGCCGAGGCCGCAGCAGTGAATTTTATTATATTCCTTGTGATAGCTTTTTAAATGGGGCTCGATGTATTTAAAAAACTCCAGATGTTCCCGATCGCCGCAGGGAATATAGAGAGGGATATTTTCTTGGGGCAGTTCGTTTAAAAGCCCGCGCTCGTGTAAATACTCAAAAATGGAGATAACCTCGATGTCGCTCCGCCCTTTCATCATATTGTAGCAATTGGGGCAGCAGCAAATAAGGCGCTCGATGCCGCGATCCTTTACGTGATCGAAAATAGAATCGTTTGAAAGTTCGACTCCCGTTTGAGCCACCGGCTTTTTACAACAATCGACGGAAAAATCAATTCCGTCTTCCCTGCAAATCCCAATAAGCTTTTTGCAAGTTTCCGGAAACTGCCCGGGGTAGTTGCAGCCGAGATAGAGTAGACTCTTCGTGTTTTTTTTCTGAACATTGCGCAGAAGATAGGGATTTTTTTGCAGACGAACTTTAAGGCTCGGGAGGGGCTTGTTTTTTCTGTGTTCCATGGCGATACCGCGCCCCGAAATATTCTTGGGGCAAGTGCGTTTGCAATTATCGCAGAGGTAACATTCCCCTTTCAGTTCGGGCCGCGTGGCAAATTCGGACAGGTCCATATCGTAGTGTGCTAAAAAAGGGCAGACCTTTTTGCATTTGCCGCAGTGGATGCAGGAATCCAATGCGTATGAGATCATAATGAACTCCTTTCCTTAATATTCTTTCGCTAAAATCGCAGGATCCACGCCTTTGCGGAAGGCGCGTTGCAAGCGTTGCATATGAAAAATCGTGTGCCAAATGCCGTTCTCTTCAAAGCGTCTGGCGTCTGTAAAGAGTGTGTTTTTTAAAAGGGCGGGCTTGTAGCCTTTTTCTTTTAATCGAATGGAAAGATCGTAATCTTCCATAAGAGGAATATGGCGAAAGCCGCCGATGTCGTCGTAAAGCGCTCGGCGAATAAAAATACCCTGATCGCCGAAAGCGATGTGGCGAAAGCGCACGCGGTTATCGGAATTAAAAGCGACGATGCGCATCATGGCTTTCTTCGAGCGGAAGCGCAGCTTGAAACAGCCCCACTCCGCCCGGCTCTCTTCGATGGATCGAAGGGCGGTTTTTTCGGGGAAGGTGTCTCCGTGTAAAAACCAAAGCACATCCCCTTTTGTCTGTTCTACGGCCAGATCCATTTGTGCGCCGCGGCCCTTCGCCTTTTGGATCTTAGGGTAGCGAATGCGCTCAAAACTTCCGTCGGTAGAGCCGCCGTCTGTAAAGAGAATTTCCCTTTCGCCCTCCAGAGCATCTAAGGCTTTTTGCAGTCGATCAATGTTTTTGATTTCGTTGTAACAGGGGATGATGATACTAATCATTCCGATGCCTCTTATTATAAATCTTCAGGAGAATGAGGGATAGCGCCGTTAAAAGTAAGAGGAAGAAAATCGCCAGCTTAAATTCCGGTGTGCTCGGATCGTGGATTTGCTCTCCTAAATAAATAAAGGCGAAGATCCCCGGCGTAATGCCCACTAAACTTAACACAAAGTAGGGCAGGAATTGAATCTGTAAAATACCCGCCATGTAGTTAATGAGATTGTAAGAGACCAGGGGAATCAATCGGAAGATAAAAAATACGCCTTGACTCGTGCCCGAGGGATGAAAGAAAATCTTCTTGATTTTATCGTTGCTCTTTTTTTCCACCAATTCGCTAATCGGTTTCCGCGCCAGTTTCGCCGCAAGGTAATACATTATGACAATATTCACCGCGCAGCCGATAAGCGTATAGACGACGCCCATGGTCGTTCCGAAAATATAGCCGCTGGGTACGACGAGAAGGGGAACGGGAAATAGAAAAATAGGAAGCGTCGCCCAAAGCAAGATGTAAATGGCAGGCGCCCAAAGTCCGGCGTCGTTTAAAATCGATTGAATCCGTTCTTCCGTAAAATAGTCCTTAATATACTTAAAGGCGACAAAAAAGATTGCCGCCAAAAGTATAGCCGTAAGAATTTTAATCCATTTGGTTTGCTTTTTTGTTGCGTCTGTCATTGTAAACCTTCTTGCCTACAAAAATGGCAATGGAGAGGGCAAATAGAATAAGCAAGCCCATCATTAGTTTTTGTGCGCCGCCTGTAAGGGTACCGCCTACATAGGAATAGACGATGGTCGCCGGAAGTTGACCGAGGCCTGTGGCGACGAAAAATGCGAGGAAGCTCATGCCCGTTAAACCGGCGGCGTAGCTAACCAAGTCGAAACTCATAAAGGGGAGGAGGCGGGCGATTAAGATGGCGTATTTTCCGTAATTTTCGAAAAATTTATCTACGGTTTCGAGCATACCTTTGCCGGTAAATTTTTCGGCGACGTCCCGCCCTAAAATTCTGGAAATATAAAAGCAAAGGGCGGCACCTGCCATGGCGGAAGACCAGGAGAGAATGGCGCCGTTAACCCAGCCGAAAATGGCGGAGTTTGCCAGGGTAATAAAAAATGCGGGAATCGGCGAAATAATGGATTGGAGGACCATTAGAAGGAAGGATACGATGACGGCGTAGACGCCGAAGCTGCGAATGTAGGCGGCGATACCGTCGATGCCTTCGGTTGTGAGGACGCGTATGGCGCGGTTAATTCCCTGATTTACCGAGGGAACGAAAAAATAGACGAGTAAGCAGGCGATAATTATGCCTATGGTTATGATCTTTTTGTTTAGCTTCATAATGTCTCCTTTACGTTATTGGAAATGAAATGAAAGAATGGCATCATAATCGTCGGATGGAGTAGTCCCGATGTATTGTTAGGATCTCTTTTAAATACCTTTAACTCTTTTCCGTCGTTGCTGCAAAACAGAAAACACGTTTCATTTTCCGAAAAAGATGCAATGGGGCATTCCAAAACTTCCGCGGCAAGGTCGCTAATATCGTCGATGTCGCGAATGGTGTCGAGAAGGGCGACGGATTTGCCTTGGGCTTTCGCTTTTTTTACGGTGTTTTCCAGTACATCCTCTTGGCTGTACGTGATCCCCGAAAAAATATCTACGAAATGCGTCATGCCGACGAGGCCGTAGCCGCCGTCGTGGGCAGGACCCAAGACGATGTCCTTTTTTTCCAAAGCGCGGAGAGCATCTGCAATGTAATCTTCGTCGACGCCCATTAAATCCGAGCCGATTAAAAGGGCAGGGCCATGGGGTAATTCCCGTTGCAGGGAGCGAGCCATTTTATCCCCGAGATCGCGTCCTTCCTGTAAAAAGGAAGGCACATTTTTTGCGGGAACCTTGCCGTCGTAGTGGATGACGAGGCGAAAAGGGGTGTTCGCCAAAGTACCATACATTTTTTCGTAGAGATAGGCGACAATGGCATCGACTTTTTCGTCGGGAACATCTTTGCGGAGCCTCGTCTTTCCGTGGCCGGGCTCCGGCGTGCGGGAGAAAAAGATAATGGTATTCATAAAAGTCTCCACAAGAAAAAGGCCTTGTCATTTGACAAGGCACTTTTTAATTTACTTTAATTCAAAGCCGTCAAATTCTTTGGTACCGTCCAAAGAGTTGGTTGCTTCGTGACCTTTTTCAGTTAACTTGGAAGCAATTTCCCAGGAGCGGTTGCCGGAGTAGCAGTAGGTTAAGAACGGTTTGTCGGTGGGAAGTTCGCTGTATTTTGCGTCGAATTCGTCGACTAAAACATTGATAGCGCCGTCTACGTGGCTCTTTTCGAAATCTTTAGCGTCACGAGCGTCGATGATGGTGTATTTGCCGGATTTAGCAAGTTCAACGAATTCAGCGCCGCGAACGTTGGTAACTTTCGTCATGGTCGTGTAGTCGAATTTCTTAACGCCTTCTGCGTTTTTAACGTTTTTGAAGCCGTTGTCTACTAAGATCTTAGCAGCTTCGCCGCTCTTCTTGCCGGAGTTGCAAATGGTAATAACTTCAGCATCTTTTAAATCTTCAATTTTAGAAAGATCTTGTTCAAAAGTATCGAGGGGCATGTTAATAGCATATTTAACGTGGCCTTCGTTGTATTCTTCGGGGCTGCGAACGTCGATAACGGTGACATTTTCTTTAGCCTTGTTATCTTCCATAATTTTGTCGAGTTCTTCACCCTTCATTTCGCCGACTTCAGCTGCAGGTGCTTTTTCCTTGTCTGCATTAGCGTTTGCGTTTGCAGCAGCGTTGTTTTGTGCAGCATTGTTTGCCGGTGCATTTTCAGCTTTCGGACCACAAGCTGTAAGACCTGCGGAAAGTACGAGGGCAAGAGCCACGATATTCAGTTTTTTGTTCATTTAAATTTCCTCCTTGAACTATAAATAACACTACTAGTATTTTAACAAATATTTCACCTTCATCCGGGACAAATTCCCGTTTTTCCATTGTATTTTACAATGGAAAACATAGCTACATAGAGGAAATCTATATGGGTTTTAATCGCTTCGGATGGCGTCCAATGCCGAAAGATTCATGGCGCGTTTTGCCGGGAAATAGCCTGCGGCGACGCCGACCAAAGTGGAGAAGATGAGGGCGACGAGAATAAGCCAGAAGGGGATGTAGGAAAGTTTAATCGCTTCTTCCGCACCCTGTGCTTGCGCAAACCGATTGCCTATGGCGTTAAATCCTGCGCTCATCATAAGACTCAATGTGACGCCGATGACGCCGCCTATAAAACCGATAAGCGCCGCCTCCGTTAAAAAGAGTTTTTGAATATCCTGAATAGAGGCGCCGATAACTTTCATGACGCCGATTTCTTTTGTACGTTCGTAAATGGACATGATCATCGTGTTGGCGATACCGATGGCAGCGACGATAAAGGAAATGGAACCGATGCCGGCGAAGATGGCGTTGACGATGGCCATGCCGCGATTCATGCTCTTAATGGCTTCCAGCAAACCGGAAGGTTCGTAGCCTAAATCCTTAATGGCATCGGTAACGTCTTCTGCATTTTCCGTATCGTCGATGCGAACTTGTACCGTCGGGTAGCTACCCTTATCCGGCGCGG
The DNA here is from genome assembly GCF_001553115.1 of Aedoeadaptatus coxii. Lineage (GTDB taxonomy): Bacteria > Bacillota > Clostridia > Tissierellales > Peptoniphilaceae > Aedoeadaptatus > Aedoeadaptatus coxii. The sequence continues at coordinate 56,999 of NZ_KQ960181.1, read as the reverse complement.
GAAGGTTTAAGGTCTCCGCCAATTTTTTATAACCGTCTATGGTCATAAATGCGCCGTTATCGTATTGGGATTTTTTCGTCTTTTTTAAGACGCCCGCTACTTTTAAATCCGTCGACTTGCCATTGGTTGATGGCGTTTCCGACGGCCCGCCGAACCCCATATCCGGCATATCGGAAGAGGTTACGCTTAATGTTTTTCCCGCCGCCTCGAACAGGGGAGGTGCGTCGTCTTTATTATCGGCGTCCATTTCCGTATCGGTAACCTTTGGATCGTAAAAGCTATCGACCATTTCACTTCCGAATATGAGTTGCCCCTCGCCGTTTCCGTGAAAGAGGCTGCCTTTATCCGTGTGCCAATTTAAAGTCGAGTAGGTTTCCTTGTTCATGGCGGTAATGGACAAAAAGTCACCGGTATAGTTTCTGTACTTTGCCGAAATAGTGGCGTTATAGACCGGCGTAACGTCGATGACGTGGGGAATTTTTTTGAAATCCTGAATGGAGCGATCGGTAATTTTTTTAGGCGTCTTCTTACTTTTTCCGCCGGGTTGTGTACTGTTTTCCGAAACCTGAATGTTGAGAACATCGCCGAAGCCTTCCATCATACGGCGATTGTTCTCCGTAATGCCGTAGCCGAAGCTCATCATTAAAATAATGGAGACACATCCGATGACTACGCCGAGAAGGGTAAGGCCTGTACGGAGTTTTCTGGCGAGGAGATTGCGCCTCGCCATATCCAATAAATCTCTAAAGCTCATTAGACCATCAAATCCTCGTCGCTCGACTCTTTTTGTTTCCGTTTTTTATAGACGTAAAATCCAACGCCGCCGCCAATGGCCGCCAGTGAGAAGAGACCGAGGGGAATGGCCCATGCCGGGCGCTTGTTTTCATTTTCGTCTTCTTCGTCTCCATTACCTACGCCGTCGGAGACATTGACGACGAAAGGCTTAATAAATTCCTGACGTTTTCCCGTAGAATCGTCGTAGGAAATGACGATCTCGCCTTTTTGCTCACCTTTTTCTCTCGGCGTAATGTTGACGTCGTAGGTTTCGGCGCTGGAAGGTGCGACGCTTCCTGCAAAGTAGGTATTGGTGTCGGCATCGAAGTTGCCGCGCAGCTTCACCATGACATTGGCCAGAACGGATTTGCCCGTGTTGAAAAATTCAAAAGACAAGGGCATTTCTTCGCCGACGAAGCCTTCTTTATCCACTTTTAAATCGCCGGGTTCCAATACGGAGCTTTGTACCACGGGAATGCCGATGACTTCCGTGGACGTATAAGGATTGCCGTTACCGTCTTCATATTCGAAGGTGGCGGTAATGGAATAGGTTTTTGCCGCCGTATCAGGTGCAGTGGTTAACGTAATTTCTTTCTCGGCACTGTGGCGAGGTTTAATGGATTCGATGTGGAAGGTATTGCTGCTTCCCACGGGAATAAAGGCGCTGCCGCCATCGCCTCCGCCGGATGATGCAGCAGCTGCAGCGGCTGCGGCAGCTCCGTCACCGGAAGACGATCCGGAAGGAAGACTTACAGGTTCAGCGGCATCGGCTGAAAGAGCGACGCGAATATTGCGCACTTGTTTTTTTCGATTGGTGTTGAAAATTTTGAAGTAGAGGGTAAAAGGTTCGCCGGCTTTTGCCGTTTCAGGATCCATGGTGTAGCTGTCGATAACGATTTTCGGCGTATTGGCGCCGGTAGCAGGTTGCCCCGAGGGCGCGCCGCCTGATCCCGTTACGGGGAGAGAGGGGCCGAGATCCCCCATGTCGCCGCCGGAAAAACCGCCCATGCCGGATCCGCCTCCCAGTGAGGAGTGAGAGGAGCTGCCGGCATCGGAAACTTCGGAACCGTTGCCGCCTCTGGAAATAACGGTCACGATTTGGGTGGACTCGCGTATTTCACCATTAGTAGCGTCCACGTAAGTAGCGGTTAATTTAATGGGATAATTTTTTGTTTTGGCATTGGATGTAAGGCGGAAATTAAAGGTATAGGTTTCTTTTTGTTTCGGCGCGAAATACTGCGCATTGACGGTGCTCGTCGATTTCGGCACGAGGGCGTCCAAGTCCTGGGATTCGGCGCGAATCAAAATATTTTTAGTCGGAGCCGCTCCGTTGTTTACGATGGAAAAACGAATAGGAATGTCTTTTCCCGGGGATGCGGCTTCCGGCCAGGAGACATCGCAAAATTCTAAAAGGGACATAGGGGCATGGCTGCCTTGGGTAATTTTGGCAGGGGGCATACCTCCCGAATTTTGAGTCGCCTGTACGAATCCGCCTACATTGGCAAGGCACAAAGCGCCTGCGGTGACTAACAATACTTTTGATCTCATCTTCTTCATAGTTTCTCCTAACTATTTTAATGGTCTGCAAGCTTTAATTGCTCGGCCTGCTCTTTTACCATTTGCGTTTCATCTCGAATAATAATGCCGTCCCTCAGCTCCACGACGCGGTTGGCGTATACTGCCGTTTCCAAATCGTGGGTGACGATAATGAGAGTTTGTTTGTGCTCTTTGGCGAGATCGCACATCATCTCCATAATCTCCACCGACGTAGCGGTATCTAAATTTCCCGTAGGTTCGTCAGCGAAGAGAATCGGCGGCGCGTCCACAAAGGCTCTTGCAATGGAAACCCGTTGCTGTTGACCGCCGCTCATTTCCATAGGTTTGTGTTCGAGGCGATCGCCAAGGCCGACGCGGGTTAAAATCTCGCGGGCTTTTTCTTCCCGTTCCGCCTTGCCGACGCCTTTAAAAATTAAACCTAAACTCACATTTTCAGTGGCGGTAAGGGTAGGAATTAAATTATAAGATTGAAAGACGAAGCCCACGTTTAACTGACGAAATTTCGTGAGCCGTTCTTCTGAAAGTTTTTCCATATGTACTTTTCCGTTAATGACGATCTCGCCTTTCGTAGGTTTGTCGAGACCGGCCATTAAATTAAGCAAAGTGGATTTTCCGCTGCCCGATGTACCGAGTAGGCAGAGTATTTCTTCCCGCTCAATATCTAAATTGACGCCGCGAAGAGCATAGACTTTTTCATTTCCCATGCGGTACACGCGGTATAAATCCCGTATACTGATAAATGACACGAAATCATCACATCCTTTTTGCCATAATATCATAAAATAGGTTTAGGAAAGTTTAAGATCTATTCCCAATAAAAGTTACAAAACAGTATATAACAGTGAGTTAAAAAATAGAAAGGGAAAAAATGGAAGGTGAAAAGCCGAAGAAATTTATTACCGCAGATTTTGAGCGCAAAAAACGCCGCCTATTCGGCGAAACTATTTTCGGCGAATCCAAGACGGCGGATCATTTAAAAGCGGCGATTGAAAAAATGTTGGAACACGACGGGGAAGTTTTAGTCACGCGTTTAAGTGAGGAACGGTTTAATGGATTGGGAGACATTAAAAACCTTTTAGATTACGATCCCCTTTCAAAAACAGCCATGGCGAAAAAAGAAAAAACCGCCATTGGGAAAGTGGCCGTGGTAACGGCGGGAACATCGGACGTCCCGGTGGCGGAAGAATGTGTGCGTACTTTGAATTATTTCGGTATCGGCACCGAAACCGTTTACGATGTGGGCGTGGCGGGCATTCATCGCTTGTTCCATAAACTGGATCTATTACATCAGGCCGACAGTATCGTCGTGTGCGCCGGCATGGACGGGGCACTTCCATCGGTCGTGGCGGGCCTCGTGTCATCTCCCGTTATCGCCGTGCCGACCTCGGTAGGTTACGGCGCCGCTTTTGGAGGCGTTGCGCCTTTACTTTCCATGCTCAATTCTTGCGCCGAGGGGGTGGCGGTAGTGAACATCGACAACGGGTACGGCGCCGCCTATATGGCAGGGCAGATGGTCATGAAAATTTACGAAAAAACCAAATAATCCTTTTCCGATAAAAAGGCGTGTACGGGCAAATCGTATTCGTCGCGAGGCACGCTTTTTACGAGCTGATTGTGAAATCCTACGCCAAGGCGATAGCCCGCGTGGGTGGCAAAAAAACGGTCGTAATAGCCGCCGCCGTATCCCATGCGGTAACCTTCCTCGTCGAAGGCGAGGCCCGGCGTAATAATGAGATCGACACTTTCTCGGTGTCGGTCTCTTATTTTTTCGGTGGGCAATTCTAAAATGCCGAGAGCATTCCGTTCCAATTCGTCTAAACTTTCGATCTCCGTCATGATCATGGGCTCGTGCTTCGGAGCGAGAGGGACGTAAACCTTTTTCTCTCTTAACATTTTCGGAATCCAACGAATGGTTTCCACTTCGCTTCCCATGGAGACGAAGATAAAAACGGAACGGCTTTTTTTATAAATGGGAAGAGATTGTAGTCGCGAAAAAATTTCGTCCGAGGCTTTTTTTCGAATATCGGGGGAGATTTCATTACGGGCGAGTTTTAAATTATTACGAATAGAAGTCTTTTTCACAATGCAGACCCTCCAAGGTTTCATATTTTTGTAACTTATACTATAATAAATGAGATAATTATAAGGAATGAGGTGGACCGTTGATAACATTTCGCAACGTCTTTAAAGAGTACAGTAACGGCGTACAAGCGTTGAAAGACGTCAATTTAGAAATACCTTACGGCGAATTTGTCTTTATCGTAGGCGCTTCGGGCGCGGGGAAAAGTTCGCTGATCAAGTTATTAATCTGTGAAGAAAAAGTAACCCGTGGTCACATCTTTGTCAACGAAAAAGACATTACGGAGCTGGCTCCTTGGTATATACCCAAATTACGTCGTCGTGTCGGCGTAGTCTTTCAAGATTTCCGCCTTTTGCAAAAAAAGACGGCCTACGAAAATGTGGCGTACGCCCTTGAAATCGTAGGGGAAAGCGGACGCACTATTAAAAAAAGAGTGCCTGAGGTTTTGGAACTGGTAGGATTGAGCGACAAACAAAACAGTTACCCCGGCGAACTTTCCGGCGGGGAAGGACAAAGGCTCGCCATTGCGAGGGCCATCGTCAATCGTCCGCCGGTTCTCGTATGCGACGAGCCCACGGGCAATTTGGATTTCGAGACGGCCATGACCATTATGCAAACTTTAAAGCGCATTAACGAAGACGGCGCCACGGTCATTATGGCGACCCACGCGCGTAATATTGTAAACCACATGAACCGACGCGTCATCACCTTAGACGACGGTCGCGTGATCAGCGATGTCAATGTGGGAGGTTACGATGCGATTCATTAGGCAATTCGGCAACAACATAAAAGAAGCCTTCCAAGGCATCGCCCGTAACAAAGGCATGAGTTTACTTTCCATTATTTCCACAACGGCTGTACTCGTCCTTTTCGGTGTCGTGTTGCTCTTGGTTTTAAACATGACGGGTCTCGTCAACGAGACGGAAAAGAAAGTGGACAAGGTAGTGGTCTATCTTACCGATAGCGCCACGGAAGAAAATGTACGGGAAATTATTTCCGCAGCTGAAGCTACGGGCTACGTAAAAGATACGTCTTTTACCTCGAAAGAACAGGCGTGGGAAGATTTTTCCAAAAATCTCGAACTTTCGAACGATTCGTATTTTCTCGACGGCATGGATGAGAATCCCTTGCCTGCATCGATTTCACTTCAGCTTTCCAACATTAAGGAAGCTAAGACTGTGGCTCATTCGGTACAGGGAATGGCCGGAGTGTATCAAGTCGATTACTTAAATGAACTTATCGGAAAAATCGTACAATTAAACGATTGGGTTCGGACACTCGGCGTCGTCGTTGTGACGATTCTGATCATTATCGCCATTGTGCTTATTTACAACACGGTGAAGTCCACGATTTCCAATCGCAGCCACGAAATTCAAATTATGAAATATATCGGTGCCAGCAACGGATATATTCGCAGGCCTCTCCTTATGGAAGGGCTGGTCTTCGGATTGGTGGCAGGGGCCATCGCCTTGGCGTTAGTTTATTTCGGATATAGGGGAATTTACGGTCTCTTCGATGAACGATTGGATATTCTCATGGGCATGAAACTTATTCAGCCCCGTTTAATTTTAAAAGATATGGCGATCATCTTCGTATGCATCGGCGTAGGCGTCGGTTTGCTCGGTAGCTCCCTTTCCTTGGGTCGTTACCTCGACGTGTAGTAGAGTTTCAATAGGAGGTAGGTTTTAGATGAACCACAAAAAGCAGCTATCGGCAGCATTGGCGATTCTAATGCTAAGTTCACAGCCGGTGTTGGCGACGAATTTACAGGCGGAAAAGGCGAAAGCGGTAGAACGCCGCAACGCCGTGCATTCGAAAATGAGTGGAACTCAATCGAAAATTTCCTCGGCGCGCAACCAAGCGGCCGGTGTGGAAGCGGAAATTCGTGCTTTAGATGAAAAAATCACCGCCGTGAACGTGACATTGGATCAATTAAATGGTGAAATGCAACGGTTGCAAGTGGAAATCCAAAAGACAAAGGCGGAACTTGAAGCGGCAAGAGAAGAATTGGCGGAAAAGAAGGATTTCTACGCCAAACGACTTCGCGCCATGTACATCGCCAACGACAGAGGGTATCTGGATATTCTCCTCGATTCGGCCGATGCGGAATCCCTTATCGGCAATATGCGCATGATTCGTTCCATCGCCAAAAGTGATAGAGATTTAGTTGAAGAAATTGCGCAAAAAGTAAACGAAATTGAGACGAAAAAAGCCCAATTAGATCAACAGGAAAAAGCATTGGCGGCCAAGCAAGCGCAAGTACGTCAACAACGGGCCAATCTCGAGGCGGCAAACGCCAAGAAGACTGCGTACATGAATTCCCTCATGAGCAATATCAGCGCATACGAGGCGCAATATGATGAAATGCTCAGAGAATCCGGCGTGATCGAATCGCAAATCCAAAATCTGGAGCTTTCCATTCAAAAAGCGAAACAAGCGGAAGCGGCGCGCATCGCTCGCCAACGAGAAGCGGCACGCCAAGCGCAAATGCAAAGGGATAAGGCATCCCCTCGCACATCCGTCAGCAGAAAATCGTCGAGCGTATCTTCTTATCGCGCAGACGATATAATGACAAGCAGCGCCAAGGCCACACCTGAAGCTAAAAAAGGTGAACTATATTGGCCGGTACCCGGTCATCATCGCATTACATCGCCTTTCGGCTATCGTATTCACCCGATTTTAGGCTATAAAAAATTCCACACCGGCATCGACATTAGCGGGGCCAACGGAACGCCTGTGGTGGCGGCTGCATCCGGTACCGTCATCGCCTCTCGCTTTATGGGAGGATACGGCAACTGCATTATGGTAGACCACGGATCGAAAGTGACAGTTTACGGTCACCTTTCCGGCCGTGCCGTAAGCGTAGGCCAAAGCGTAAGCGGCGGCCAAACCATTGGTTATATCGGAAGTACCGGCATGAGTACCGGGCCTCACCTTCACTTCGAAGTGCGCGTCAACGGATCGGTACAAAATCCTCTTAACTATTTATAAACATAAGCATGACATCATAAGGAATCTTCACGCCGAAGATTCCTTATTTCCATAGGAGACAAAATGAAGAAAAAACAAATCGCCCTGGTTTTAGCCCTTTTAATCATTACCAATGTGGCTTCGGCGGTGCTCGCCGTTCAATACGTTACGGGAGATGCCAAAGAGGCGGCGGCTACGAAAATGCTGGAGTATTTCCTGAAGAAAAATTATCTCCGCTCCAAAGACATTACGGAGGAGGACTTTGTAATCGGCCGTCGAAAGGGTACGGTGGAGGCGTTAAACGATCCTTACAGCCAATACTTTACCCCCGATGAATACAAGCGTTTTGTAGAATCCACTACCGGCGAATTTTTCGGCATCGGCGTTCAAATCGGCGCCGTTGCCGATTCGAAACTTATCACGGTGATTGCGCCGATTAAGGGAAGCCCTGCTGAAAAAGCGGGCATCGAATCGGGAGATAAAATCGTCTCCGTGGACGGAGAAGAGTACACCGCCGATGAAATGGAAGAGGCGGTAAAACATATTAAAGGCGATAAGGGTACGAAGGTAACCTTAGGCATTATGAAAAAAGACGGCGGCGAAGTAAAAGATGTGGAAGTTGTTCGCGACGAAATTCACGTAGAATCTGTGGTGACGGGCTCTATCGGCGACATCGCCTATATCGGACTGACTCAATTTGAAGACGACACGGTAAAAGATTTCGCCAAGGCCTTAAAAGCGGCCAAAAATAAAAAAGGCTTGATCTTAGATCTTCGCGGCAATCCCGGCGGTATTTTAGAAGCGGCAGTGGGCGTAAGCGATATGCTCCTTCCGAAAGCCGACATCGTGAGCGCAAAGGACAATAAGGGAAAAGAAGTATTCCATTACACATCCGACGAAAAAGAATGGACGAAACCTGTGGTAGTTTTAATTAACAGAGGCAGCGCCTCCGCATCGGAAATTGTCGCAGGCGCCATAAAAGACAATAAGCGGGGCGACTTGATCGGAGAAAAATCGTACGGAAAAGGCGTCGTACAAACTCTCGTGCCCTTGCCGGACGGCGGCGGTATAAAGCTTACGACCAGTGAATATTTTACGCCGGCAGGGGTAAGTATTCATGAGAAAGGGATCGAACCTACTATTCCGGTCGAGTTGCCTAAAAACATCAAGGGCATCGGCTTGGAATATCAACATCAGGATACACAACTGAAAAAAGCAGTTGAAGTCATAGAAAAGAGCGGTCGTTAAGATCGCTCTTTTCGTGCAGGAGGCAGTATGGATTTTAAAATACATTCGGATTATAAACCTACCGGGGATCAGCCAAAGGCCATCGACGCACTGGCCGAGGGAATCCGATCGGGTATGCACCATCAAACCCTTCTCGGCGTAACCGGAAGTGGCAAAACTTTTACCATGGCCAATTTAATCGAAAAAGTGCAGAAGCCGACGTTGGTCATCGCCCATAATAAGACGTTGGCCTACCAATTGGCATCGGAGTTTCGCGAATTTTTCCCGGAAAACGCCGTGGAATATTTCGTGTCCTACTACGATTACTATCAACCGGAAGCTTACGTTCCCGGAACAGATACGTTTATCGCCAAAGATGCCAGCATTAACGATGAAATCGACAAGCTTCGCCACTCCGCTACGATGGCTCTCTTCGAGCGGCGAGACGTGATCATCGTGGCGTCCGTTAGTTGTATTTACGGTTTGGGCGACCCCATCGACTATAAAAACCTCGTGGTCAGTTTGCGACCCGGCATGGTATGGGATCGAAACGAGCTCATGAGCAAGCTCGTGGACATTCAATATGTGCGAAACGACATCGATTTTTCCCGCGGCACTTTTCGCGTACGAGGCGATGTTCTGGAGATTTTTCCCGCAGGAAATTCGGAAAAAACCATACGTGTGGAATTTTTCGGCGACGAAATCGATCAAATTGCGGAAGTAGACGCCGTGACGGGGCGAGTGGAAAGCTACAGAAATCACGTTTCCATTTTTCCGGCCTCTCACTTTGCGACCCAACCTGAAAAGGTGGAGCGCGGGGTAAAAGCCATTCGGAAAGAATTGGAAGAGCGGCTCTTTACGTTGCGCGATCAGGAAAAATTATTGGAAGCTCAGCGTCTCGAGCAGCGCACTAATTACGATGTGGAAATGCTGGAAGAAATGGGCTTTTGCTCCGGCATCGAAAACTACACTCAGCCCTTGAGCGGAAGGCCCAGGGGAAGCAGACCTTATACTTTAATCGACTATTTCCCCGATGATTTTATGACGATCATCGACGAATCCCACGCTACCGTGCCTCAAATTCGCGGCATGTTTAACGGGGATAGGGCGCGCAAGCAAACCCTTGTTGATTACGGTTTTCGTCTACCTTCGGCACTGGATAATCGCCCTCTTCGTTTTGAGGAATTTGAAAGTATGCAAAATCAAGTGGTTTATGTATCGGCGACCCCCGGGCCTTACGAAGAAGAACATGAAGAGCAGCGCGTAGAGCAAATTATTCGCCCCACAGGACTCGTTGATCCGAAGATTACCGTGGTGCCGACGAAAAATCAAATCGACCACTTGACGGAACAAATTAACGGCGTTAAAGAAAAAGGCATGCGCACCTTGGTGACGACACTGACCAAACGGATGGCGGAAGATTTGACGAAATACTTTAAAGAAATCGGCTATAAAGTGGCCTATCTTCATTCCGACGTACAGACCATCGAGCGGATGGAAATTATTCGCGATCTTCGCTTGGGGAAATACGACGTACTCGTAGGGATCAACCTTCTGCGGGAAGGGCTGGATATTCCCGAAGTAGGACTCGTGGCAATTTTAGATGCGGATAAAGAGGGCTTCTTGCGTTCGGAAACCTCCCTCATTCAAACGGCCGGCCGCGCCGCGCGAAATGCCGAGGGCTACGTCATCATGTATGCCGACACCATTACCGGCTCCATGCAACGTACCATCGACGAAACCGAGCGACGCCGGAAAATTCAAATGGCCTACAATAAAGAACACGGCATTACACCGAAATCCATTACCAAAGGCATTCGCGACGTCATCGAAAATACCATGGCCGCCGAAGAAGAAACGGAGTTTGGAGAAGAATTTTCCATCGACGACATCGTCGCCATGTTGCAAAATTTGGAAACGGAAATGTTCAAGGCGGCGGAAAAACTGGATTTCGAGCGCGCCGCCAATATTCGCGATCAAATTGCGGAATTAAAAGAGCAATATAAAATTAAAGACTAGAAAGGAACCGGATGAATCATACATTAGAACACGCCATTCATATTCACGGAGCACGTCAACATAATTTGAAAAATTTAGACGTGTACATTCCGAGAAATAAAATGACCGTCATCACCGGTCTTTCGGGATCGGGGAAAAGCTCCCTCGCTTTCGACACCATTTACGCCGAAGGTCAGCGGCGCTATGTGGAAAGTCTTTCCTCTTACGCCCGTCAATTTTTAGGACAGATGGACAAGCCTGATGTGGACTATATCGAGGGAATGAGCCCGGCCATCGCCATCGATCAAAAGACCACGTCGAAAAATCCCCGCTCCACAGTGGGGACGGTAACGGAAGTTTACGACTACATCCGTTTACTTTACGCTCGAGTGGCAAAGCCTTATTGCCCTGTATGCGGACGTCAAATCGAAGCTTATGCGGAAGATCAAATCGTGGACAAGATACTGGAAATGGAAGAGGGCACCCGATTCCAGCTTTTGGCCCCGGTCGTGCGTCAACGAAAAGGGCAGCATAAAAAGCTCCTGGAGAATATTCGCAAAGAAGGCTACTTGCGCATGATCATCGACGGGGAAATGCGCCACGCCGACGAGGACATTGAGCTGGATAAGAACAAAGTTCACGATATTTTAATTGTCGTGGACCGAATCATTATTCGCGAAGGGATCGAAACCCGTTTAACGGACAGCATCGAAACGGCGCTGGAAATTTCGGGCTCTACGGTGATCGTAGATACATTGGACGGGGAATACAAACTTTACTCCACAAGTTATGCCTGCCCCGAACACGATATATCCATTGAACCTGCAACGCCACGTTCTTTCTCCTTTAACACGCCCATGGGCGCGTGCCCTACGTGTAAAGGCTTGGGAAGCAGTAGACGGGCAGATCCCTCTCTCATCATCCCCAATAAAGAGCTTTCCATCGACGAGGGCGCCATTTCCTGCTACGGCACCTCCGACGGAACTTATTATAAGGAAATTATCAACCAAATTGCGGCGCGCCACCATTTTTCCACGAAAGAACCCATAAAAAATGCGCCTAAAGAAATGATCGACGAGTTGATGAACGGCACCAAAAAGCCTCTAAAATTTACCTTTCATTCCCATTTTAGCGGAGCGAAAGAATACAATGGTCATTTCGAGGGGATTTTGGAAAATCTGAACCGTCGTTACACTGAAAGTGGCAGCGATCGCACCATGGAACGTATCGAACCGTTTATGGCGGACATTCCCTGCCCCGAATGTCACGGAGCCCGGTTAAAAATGGAATCCCTCGTCTTTAAACTGGGGGGAAAAAACATTTACGAATCCACACAACTTGCCGTAGTCGATGCCATCGACTTTTTCGACGGGTTGGAACTTAGCGAAATGGAACAAAACATCGCCCGTCAAATTTTAAAAGAAATCCACGAGCGGCTATCCTTTTTAATTCAAGTGGGCCTCGGTTATTTAACATTAGCGCGAATGGCGGGTACCCTCTCAGGCGGCGAAGCACAGCGCATTCGACTGGCTACGCAAATCGGCAGCGCCCTCGTCGGTGTCACCTATGTTCTGGACGAGCCCTCCATCGGTTTGCATCAAAAAGACAACGCCATGTTGTTAAAATCTCTCCGCAATTTAACGGAGATCGGCAACACCCTTATCGTCGTAGAACACGATGAGGAAACCATGCGCGAAGCCGACGAAATCTTAGACATCGGGCCGGGCGCCGGTGTTCACGGGGGACACATTGTCGCCCAAGGGCCTTACGACGAAATCATTAAAAACGAAGCGTCCATTACGGGGCAATACCTTTCGGGGAAAAAGAAAATTGAAATCCCCGAAGCGCGTCGCCCCTACACCGACGAAACTCTCGTGATTAAAGGCGCGGCGCAAAACAATCTGAAAAATGTGGACGTGGAATTTCCGCTCCATCAATTTATTTGCGTTACCGGCGTATCGGGATCGGGAAAGAGTTCCCTCGTCAACGAAATTCTCAAAAAAGCCGTGGAGCAAAAAGTAAATCGCAACAAAGTGCGTCCGGGAAAATATAAATCCATCGAAGGCTTGGAGTATGTCGATAAAATCGTCTCCATCGATCAAAGCCCCATCGGCAGAACGCCAAGATCCAATCCGGCAACCTATACCGGCACCTTCGATTTAATTCGCGACGTGTTCGCGCAAACCAACGAAGCGAAAATCAGGGGCTACGAAAAGGGTAGATTCTCCTTTAATGTAAAGGGCGGCCGCTGCGAAGCTTGTAAAGGCGACGGCATTTTAAAAGTGGAAATGCACTTTCTCCCCGACGTCTACGTGCCCTGCGAAGTTTGCGACGGCAAGCGCTACAATCGGGAAACCCTGCAGGTGAAATTCAAAGGCAAAAACATTTCAGATGTTTTGGATATGACGGTGGATCAGGCGGCGGAATTCTTCGAAAACCATCCGCGGATTTTACGGAAAATTACCACTCTCCAACACGTGGGACTCGGCTATATTAAGCTCGGTCAACCCTCCACACAGCTTTCCGGCGGGGAAGCTCAACGCATTAAACTCGCCACCGAACTTTCCAAACGGGGAACGGGCAATACGCTCTATATTTTAGATGAGCCCACAACGGGTCTGCACACGGAAGATATTCGCAAGCTCATTCACGTGCTCCAGGAATTGGCCGATCGGGAAAATACCGTCGTCGTCATCGAGCACAATTTGGATGTCATTAAAGTGGCAGATCACATTATCGACTTGGGACCCGACGGAGGCGACGGCGGCGGCACTGTCGTCGCCACGGGAAGACCTGAAGAAGTGGCGAAAGTAAAGGGAAGTTATACGGGAGAATATTTGAAGAAAATGTTAAAGGTATAGCGAGAAACACCGTTTCTCGTTTTCCCGCCGATTTTCTTGTAGATTTTAGCGTGCTATAGTATAATTTCAAAAAAGAAAAACACAGAAGGAGGTCTTAATCTTGAATACAGCAAAATTTTTCGAGAGCCGTCGGATTGAATGCAAGTATCTGGCAAATAGTGCAAATACATCCGGCTCCATGAGACATAAGCAATCCTAGAGAAAGACAATGTATTCGAGATTGAAGGGAGATCATGATGAAAAAAACAAGTTTACTCACATTATTGGCCATGGTCATGGCATTTGCATTGGTCGGTTGCGGATCCGGTGCCAAAAATGGTGAAAATGTAGCAAACAATTCGGAGAAAAAAGAAGCGGCTCAAGTAAGCCAAGAAGATATGGACGCCGCCGTTAAAGAAATTAAGGAAAAAGGTAAATTGGTTATGGCGACCAGCGCCGACTATCCTCCTTACGAATGGCACTTAATGAAAGACGGAAAAGATGAAATCGTCGGCTTCGACGTGGAAATCGCCAAAGCCATCGCCCAAGAAATGGGCGTTGAATTGGAAGTTAAAGACTTAGACTTCGACGGCATTATTCCGAGCATCGCCTCCGGTCAAGCGGACATCGGTATTGCCGGTATGTCGGCTACGCCAGAACGTGAAGAAGCGGTTAATTTCTCCATTCCTTATTTTGAAAATGAACAAGTCGTGCTCGTCCGCAAAGAAGACGCCGACAAGTACAAAAAAGTGGAAGACTTCGCCGGCAAAGTTGTCGGTGCGCAAACAGGTTCTGTTCAAGAATCTACTGTTCGCGAAAACTTCCCGAAAGATGTGGAATTAAAGAGCCTTTCCAAATTAAACAATTTGGCAATGGAAGTTAAGAATAAAACGGCCGATGCCCTCGTTATTTCCAAGAGCTCCGGTGCACAATACGATAAACAATTCCCCGAACTCGTCGCCATCGATCCCGGCGTACCGGCAGAACCGGGCGTATGCGTTACGATGAAAAAAGGCAACGATGCCTTAACCGCCTATGTCAACCAAGTCCTTAAAAAACTTATCGACGAAGGCAAGATTAAAGAATGGATCGGCGAATACGAAAAAATTGCCGACGAATCGGTAGGCGAATAATAAATAGTATGTAAACTGTTCGAATGATAGAGAAGAAACTGTTTCCTCGTGAAACAGTTTTTTCTATCGAGGAGGAATAATGAACTTAATGAAATCCTGGATGGCCTTTTTGAACAAATACGGTTCGTCATATGTCGACGGAACTCTCGTTACATTAAAGCTATCCTTCTTAGGCGTACTTTTCGGTTTTATCTTGGGCATTTTAATCGTGCTCCTGCGCCGATCCAAATTAAAACCGCTGCAAGCCATTGCTAAACTTTATGTACAAATTTTCCGCGGCACGCCTTTACTCGTACAAGTCCTAATAGCTTATTACGGATTTGCATCCGTGATCCCCGATCAATATGCATCGTTGAAAAATCCATTTGTTCTAAGCTTAATCGCCGTATGTATGAACTCTTCCGCCTATGTATCGGAGATTATTCGCGGGGGGATCAATGCGGTGGATAAGGGTCAGGGAGAAGCGGCGGCATCTTTAGGTATGAAAAAGGGACAAATTATGCGCTACATTATTTTGCCCCAAGCCATTAAAACCGTACTTCCGGCGCTATGCAACGAGTTCGTTACATTAATTAAAGAATCGGCCATCGTCGCTTTCGTCGGCATCGGCGATTTGATGTATCAGGCTAAAACCGCACAAGGAAGCAGCTTGAAGCCCTTTATGCCTTACATTACGGCGGCACTTATTTACTTGATTCTCGTAACGGGCCTTTCCAAGGTCATCGGTCTATTTGAAAAGAGGTTAGCAAACAGTGATTCGCATTCATAATCTTACAAAAAGTTTCGGCGACAACCACGTACTAAAAGGTATTTCCACAGAAATCGGAGACGGAGAAGTCGTTGTGGTGATCGGTCCCTCCGGATCAGGGAAATCTACCTTTTTACGTTGTTTGAATCGTTTGGAAGAAGCGGACGGCGGCGAAATCATTTTTGAAGGCGTGGACGTCAATAACAAAGATACGAATATTGAAAAAGTGCGGGAAGATATGGGCATGGTATTCCAATCCTTTAATCTCTTTCCCCACAAAACCGTTTTGGAAAATATCACCATGGCACCCGTTCTCGTAAAAGGAGAAGACAAAAGCCAAGCGGAAGAAAAAGCGATGAAGCTTTTGGAACGTGTCGGCCTTGCCGATAAGCGGGACGCCTATCCCAATCAACTTTCCGGCGGCCAAAAGCAACGTATCGCCATCGTGCGTGCCCTCGCCATGAATCCCTCGGTTATGCTCTTCGATGAGCCCACATCGGCCCTCGACCCTGAAATGGTTGGCGAAGTGTTGGATGTTATGCAACAACTTGCCAAAGACGGCATGACCATGGTGGTCGTTACCCACGAAATGGGTTTCGCACGAGAAGTGGGCGATCGCATTCTCTTCCTCGACGAAGGTCTGCTCGTGGAAGAGGGAACCCCCGACGAAGTATTCAATCATCCGAAAGAAGAAAGAACACAATCATTCTTAAATAAAGTGTTATAAGAGAGCCAAACCACGGGAACGATCCCGTGGTTTTATAATGCCCAAAATTAGGAAGGGTGTCTTCAGCAAATCGAGAGGCCGTCGTTTGAATAGGGTGAAATTTCAGTGAGAGCCAATTGAGGAAAAAATAAAAATAAATTGGGAACTAATATCTAAAACTATAAAGTAAATGTTATAAACCGTTATATCCAATAGAATACACACGAAACAACGTAAAACATACACGATAGCATAAACAAAAATACACAATTTGTAAAAAAAGATTTTCCATTTTGCGATTTTTTATTTGAGAATCTATTTCAGAACAGAATCAATGTGTTCATTTTATGAAGAGAGGTGGAAAGTTTTAAGAATCCGCAGTTGGATGACAGGGGAATATTGTATCCGTTAAAATATAAAAAAAATAATAGGAGGACCTATGATAAAACATTACAAAGTCAATCGAACGCTCGCTTTGGCGTTAAGCCTTGCGACTGCATCCGTATCATTGTCTAATACTTTAGCCTATGCTGCGGATCAAAGTGGAGCCATTGAAAAAGGAAATGTAGAAACGCAGGCCCAAGAAAACGTATCGTATTTCCGCAAGTTACCTGCTATCGGCGATACGACATTGCACATCAACACGCAAAAATTAAAAGATGAGAATAAACTTGCCATTGGCGACAGACTACAAATGAAGCTTATTACCGGCAGCGAAACGTATAAAAAGATTTTAGTGGACTCTGTAAAAGAAGGGGACATTAAAGATGATTATACTACTGAGCAAATAATGGGTCCGGGCGGACGACCGCTGATTCCCTTTAGAGAATTTAGTGCCGGCGATGTCGTCGAGCTTTATGTTGTAAGAGGCGCTCAAGAAACGAAGGTTGGCAATGTTACGGTTAAAGGGGAGAAAAGCTTAACCCCCATTGTGGAACAGACGAAAGATAAAATCATGATGTCGTCCAAGATGACGGGCTCAATCAAAATGTTTCTCCGTACGAAGAAGGATAATCAATGGAAGATCTTTGATTTAGCCAAAGAAAATAAGCCCAATGCGATTTCCTATGATTTTCCTATGGAGAAATTGAGGGAAACGTATGGTGCAAGTGTTGGCGATGAATTCGTCGTCGTCCATCAAGAAGCGAACAAGGGCAAAACCATTAGCAAGAAAATGGTTCTTAAAGATACTTATGACGCGCCGAATGTGGAATTTAAGGAAAGAGCCAATAAGGACGAGTCGGCAAGCTACACGATTTCTCTGCCCGACAATCCGAACCTCGATCCCACGCCGATCCAAAACCATTTGCCGAAGCTGAAGGTGGTCAAAGGAAACGAAACAAAGACCTTTACCCTCAACAAGGCGTCAATGCCCCAAGAACTTAAAGCAGTTATGGGCGGTGTCACTTACGCCATCCCGAAAGATACGCCGAACAATACGACGTTCGAATTTTCTCAAGAAGGAGAGAACTTTAATTCCTCTAAACCTGTAACCATGACCTATAAAGTGGATATGAAAAAGGCGAATGAACTTATGGCGGAACTTAATAGCTATCCCGAGGATAAAAAAGAAAGCTTTAAAGAACCTATTTTCACCATTAAGGGCAAACTTCAGAAAGAAGATAGAACACAGCAAGAAGTAGACCAAGCTGTGCAAGCATTGGACTCAATTATATTACAGCAACTTAGAGATAGCTTGAGTTCTAAACGGCAAGAAGCCATCAAAACTATCGAAGCTTTACAATATCTCGATAAAAAGAAAAAGACGACTTATCAAGCTCAAGTTACAGGCGCGAAATCGGAAAAAGATATTGCCGGTATTGTAGAGAAGGCAAAAGCTGAGGATAAACAAGCGGAAAATGCAAAGAACGCTGAACTTCAAGGGAAGAAAGATGCCGCAATCAAAAAGATTAAGGAAGAATACACTTTCTTAACGGGAACGTATGAAGCTTATAAGACGGAGATCATCAAAAAGATTCAGGATGCCCCGACGATTCCCGAAGTGGAAACTTTCCTACAAGAAGCGGAAGCTAAGAACCAAGAGGCGAAAAAGGCTCAGTTTGAGCAATTCCGTAAGAGCACGCTGGAACAAATTAAGGCATTAGAAAATCTTTCGGATCAAGAACAGCGTGATGCTGAACAGGAATTGAATGCTGCCAATGATGTACAAAGCATTGTCGCTATTTCTCAGAAATATCGAAACCTTAATACAGAAAATGGCGTTAAGAAAAATTTAGGAACTTTAAAAGAAGATTACAAGAAGAAGCTTAAAGACCTAAAAGACCTTACGGAAGAAGAAAGAAAAGGCTACGAAAGTGAGATAGAGCAAGCGGCTACGGGAAATCAAATAGTAAGTATTTACCAAAGGGCTCAAGATAAGAATATAGCGAACAACAAAGCCAAGGCTCAAGAAGCTGAAGAAGCGGCGAAGGCACTCGAAGAGCAGAGAAAAGTAGCGCTCGAAAAGATTAAAGCGCTACCGGGCTTAACGAACGAGCATTTCACTCAAGCTGAGAATGAGTTAAAATCTGCGCCCGACAAGATGAAAATTGACGAGATCGTCAACAAGTACACAACGTTAAGTGAAGATACTATGAAGAAGAAAGATCTCGACGCTGCCAAGAAAGAGTATATAGGCAAGTTGGAGACTCTTACTTTATTAAGTTCCAATGATAAACAGCGGTTTACGAAAGAAATTCAAGAAGCCGGCACTCTCGAACTCGTAAAAGAAGCATTTGACGGTGCAGTTCAGGTTAATTTGAGCAAGGCCAAAGCCGCAGCCAATGAAAAGCTTACGAAATTGGAAAATTTAAGCGAGAGTGAAATTGACGCAGCTATACAAGAAATTATGGCGACAAAAGCACTCGGCGAGATCGAACCTATTGTAGAAAAATACAAAAAGCTCGATCAAGAAAAAGCCATGGCAAAAGCGCAACTTGAAGCTGCTCGCAAAGAAGCGATCGCCGCTGTGAATAAGCTTGCTCACTTGAAGCAGGATGAGATGGCGAAATTTGAAGAGAGCATTAAGAAGGCAACCAGTGCGAATGAAATTAACGACATTAAACAGCAAGCCATTCGTAAAAATGACGAAAATTTAGCTGAAAAGAATAAGGCCCAAACGTTGGAAGTGGCTAAAAAAGAGTTGGGGAAACTTGTTGAGGAAGCAAAAGCTATTAAGCTCTCCCAAGATTCAAAATTGAAGCAAAAAGTTGAGGATACTTTAAAAGCGGCCGAAGAAGCACTTAAAGGGCAATCTCTCGATGCTATGAATGGGGCGATCCAAGACGTAAAACGGGTAATGGAGGAAGTAAAGAAAGAACAAGAGCAGGCTCCCGCGCCGAAGGATCCGAAGGAACCGAGCCCATCGGAGCCGTCCCCCGCGCCGAACAATCCATTGGCACCCAAGCCCTCTAAACCGGCTCCAAGTCCGAGTAATCCGGCACAACCGAGTCCTTCTAAACCGACAGTTCCAAGTCCTTCGAAACCGAAACCGTCGGTAGAGCCGAAGGAAAAAGAAAAACCGGCTCCAAGAGGGAAATGGTTCAACTTTACTTTCCAAAAAACAACCCCATCAAAACCCCATACAGCAAAAACGGAAAACAGTGGAAATCAAGCGAAGACCTACGCGGATATTCAAAATCACTGGGCAAAAGAAGCTATCAATTACAGCCTGGAGAGCAGACTCTTCGACGATATTGTAAAAGGCAATCGCTTTGAACCGAACAAAGCCATGACGCGTGCCGAATTTATTGCCATTTTAGGTAGATTTGAAAAAGTAAATGAATTTACCGCCAATATAAGTTTTCAAGACATTGATATGAACGCATACTACGGTAAATACGTGAACTGGGCAAAAAATGCGGGCCTTGTTTACGGAATGGATGCGGCCAATTTTGCGCCGAACAAAACCATTTCGAGAGAAGAAATGGCGACCATACTTTACCGTTACAAACAAATGAAAAAAATAAACTTCGAAGGCGAAGCGAAACAATATAAAGATGGAAATAAAATTCCTAAATGGGCAAAAGAAGCCGTACAGGAACTTTCCAAATCCAAAATCCTTAACGGCATGGACGATGGAACCTTCCAAGGGAAAAAACAACTTTCGAGAGCGGAAATTGCCCAAATCGTGTACAACATTAATAAAATAAAATAAGAAGCTGCACTGACCCTCAAAAGTTGGACCAAGAAATCCAACCTTTGGGGTCTTTTAATGGCAAAATACAATTATGAATTTAAGAAGAAATTCGTCGAGGAATACTTGTCCGGGAAGTCAATCTATCTCGTTTTAGAGGATAAATATCAAATCAATGAATCACTGATCAGACGCTGGGTTAATAATTACAGACATTTTGGTGATAAAGGGTTAATGCGTTCTAGAAATAAACGTGAGTACTTAAGTTAGATGCCATTACACGCTACGAAACGAGCGAATGCAGCTACCGGCAATTGGCCCTCGAACTTGGTTTGGCGAATCCAACCAAGATCGCTAACTGGTGCAGACAGTACCGAGAGGAGGGCATTGAGGGGCTGCAATCACATAAGTGAGGGAGACCTGTGACAAAGAAAAACGATCGCCATCAAACACCACAGACGTCAAAGAAAAGCGAACCCCTTGATGTACCCATGTGGGAGGTATTGGAAAATCACATCAAAGAATTAGAAGCGGAAAATGAAAAGCTCACCATTCAAAAGATGTTCTGGGAACAGCTAAGGAGTTTGGAGAGGGAAGAAGCAATGAACAAAAGGCGAGGATTGTCGCCAAACTCCGAGAGCAATTCCAACTAAGAAAGATTCTTGCCGCCATCAACTTTCCCAAATCCACCTTCATATACTGGCAGAAAAAAGTGGGGCGAAGACGATAAGAGTCAACCTAACGGCGCTATTGTCTCAAAAAGCTTCGGAGAAGCTTTCAAACAAACCTATGCCCGCACCTATCGCCGTACCTTCCGCTCCGACCGCGGTTGCGGCTACCAAATGACCGCATATCAGGGCATGTTAGAAGGACACCACATCTTCCAAAGCATGTCGAGAAAAGGCAACTGCTACGACAACG
>NZ_KQ960181.1:0-35810 GCF_001553115.1 Aedoeadaptatus coxii | reverse complement strand
ATGTCGAGAAAAGGCAACTGCTACGACAACGCACTCATGGAGAACTTCTTCAGTGTATTGAAAAGAGAAATCTATGCAGACCACGTCTATCGAAGCCGGCAAGAACTCGTGCGAGCGATCGAAGACTTTATCCACTACTACAACAACGACCGAATCAAAGAAAAGTTAGGAGGCCTAAGTCCGAAACAATACCGCGAACAGATGCAATCCGCATAGAACGAATGATATGTAAACCAAAATCGAGCAAGCGAAATGCTTACTCGATTTATGGGGTCACTCTAGATTTACTCTACTCCAATGGATAGTATAGAATCTTTAATTGCACTTAAATGTTAAGTTCAGGTAGCCAGGCTCAAATAGCTAATTCGGAACTAATTTATTTTATTATTGCAAAACAAAATAGAGCGTGCTAGACTAACAGAAAGTGGTAATGATTATCATAATTAGTGTTGCGCTATTTGAGATTTTCCATGAACCTAGTTTTAAAGGAGGAAACATGAATAAACATGTAATTTCATCGCTAATGGTTTTAATTTTATCAGTTTGTGTAGTTACAGTATCTTCGGCTGGATTGGTGTATGCCCAGACAGATAAAGATAACCTTATAAATGGTTCTGTTCAGAATGAATTTGTAATTAATAATGGTATTTTAACAGAATACAAAGGAAACGCACAAGATGTTATAATCCCAGATACGGTAAGAGAAATTGGTGAAAAAGCGTTTCTGGGTAAAGGTTTAAAAAAGGTCATCATACCTGAAACGGTTACTTATATTGGGAAAGATGCATTTTATAACTGCAAAGAATTAAAAGAAGTATGTATTGATGGAAATAAACTTAAAGAAATAGGTGAGAAAGCATTTTCTAATTGCAAATCTCTTTACTTAATTGAGCTACCTGAGGGTGTAGAAAAAATCGGGAAATCGGCATTTAGTTCTTCAAGCCTGGTATTTTTAAAGACTCCATCCACATTGAAAGAAGTAGGGAACAGTGCTTTTTTTAACACTAAACTATTTGGAGTATCATTAAATAAAGGCTTGAAAACAGTCGGTTCAAGTGCATTTGAAACATGTTATAGCCTTCAAGGTCTTTTTATACCCTCTTCAGTAACATCTATAGGAAACTCTGTTGCAGGAGATAACGGATCAAGTTTTAAGTACTTAGTTATAGACAATGATAACGCTAATATAGGCAAATCATTAACTGATAACATGAATATTTCATACTTTGGAGGCTTGAGTTCTAACTTCAAAAGTCACTATGATGCTATCTATAATAAAAAACCTACTAAGTGTAAATTGAAGTTTAATGACAAATCGACATTTGTCTCCTATAGTGAGTTTAGCTTTATTGAAAAATCAAAAGATTTAAAGCCGGATGAAGTATACGCACCCATTTTATCAAAGAAGCCTGCAGATGTATCTTTTGATACCGTTAATTATTTTTCGATAGACCCTAATATTGCAAAAGTTGATAAAGGCGGAAAAATCACAGCCATGAAAATTGGCAAGACTAAGATACTTGCTATTGGTGGTAATAAGCTAGCATGTATAGATATTAGAGTAAAAGTTGATAATTTATCAGATTTATTTAAAGTAGAAAATGGAAAGCTAGTCGCTTATAGCGGACATGACGAAGAAATTACTATTCCCGATAACGTGTCTACAATATCCTCATCCGTTTTCAAAAACAATCAAAAGATTAGGAAAATTGTTTGCGGAAAAAATGTAGAAAAAATCGAAGATAATGCCTTTGAAAATTGTGTAAATTTGAAAGAAATAACCATAGATAACAAAACGTCTCTCATTGGGAAAGCTGTCTTCAAAAATTGTACTGCATTGGAAAATATTGAGTTACCTAATCAGCTCAGTGTTATAGATAAGAGTGCTTTTGCTGGTTGCAGATCGTTAAGAAACATAAGATTTCCAGAGAAACTAAGAAGTATTGAAAATGGAGCGTTTTCAGGCTGTAGTTCTATTCAACGACTAGATATACCAGAAGCAGTTACACATGTCGGAAAATTCGCGTTTTTGAATATGAATAATTTAGAAGAAATTAATTTACCATCAACATTTACAGAGATAGATCCAGGATCAATTATTCCAGAATTATTCCAGAGCCGTTCCGATGTTTCTAATGAAAAGTTGAAACAAATAAATGTCAACCCAAAGAATACGAGATTTCAATCTTATGAAGGCTGCATATATGAAGGTAAAAGTTTACTTTATGCCCCTCAAGCAAAAAAAGAGGTTATAGTAAAAAAAGATACAGAGATTGTTGGTGAATATGCATTTGGTACACACCTTAATCATTTAAAAAAGGTAATATTACCGGAGGGTTTAAAAAGAATTGAACCCTCTGCCTTTCAAGATTGCCACAATTTAGAATCGATCAATGTGCCTGATACTGTTGAATACATAGGTGCTGGCGCATTTTTAGCAACGGAAAAATTGCCATCAATTAATGTGCCAAAAAACTTGAAAAAGATCGGAAATCTATCTTTTTATGAAATGGAAAGTTTGAAATCATTGAAATTACCGGATGCTATTACTGAAATTCCAGAGCATGCTGTAGCAGGTTTAGAATCAGCGAAAGTTATCATTTTACCAAGATACTTGAAGACGGTTGAAAAATGTGGGATGTCTGCCAATACAAGTTTTAGAGATTTATATTTACCGGAGACATTACAAACTATTGGCTATCAGGGGTTCGGCATGTGTTCAAACTTGGATTATTTAGAGTTACCAAGTAGTCTAAAAAGCATTGGAGATGAAAGTTTTTCACTTGCATTTAATTTGAAGTCTGCATATATACCAGGAAATATTAAAGTAGGAAAAGATGTATTTAAAGATAAATTTCTTAAAGCGTCTAAAAATAATACTGTGTCAAATGAATCTCATAATGACAAGTTCTACATTTTTAGCCATAAAGCCAATCAAACAATTAAAAAATTGGCAAATAACAAAGGATTTGAACTCATCGATCTTGATTATATTAAAAAGTGTGATCGTAAGGTAGAAGTACAAAGATTGGAAAGTTTACTATCTACGAAAAACCATGATTCGAAGTTCCGGCTTGAAGTAACTGGCAAACAGACAAAAGACAATGAAATTATTAGAATTGCTATAAAAGGATATGAAGAAAATCAATCGATAGAAAATTTGATTAATCCCTTAAAATTAGTTATTGAATTAAAACCAGAGGAGGAGGCATATACGAATCTATTTGCATATAAATATGAAGATGGCAAATATACGCCACTTGAAATAGATCGTCTTGATAGGTATATAAGAATTGATGCGACAGGCTTTGCAGATTACGTTATTTCGAATCATATAATTAAAAATCAGACAAGTGATTCAGTAAATCATGAAGTAGATCCTAAAGTTGAGTACCATAATTCATCGGACAACTATATTAGTCTTACACCAATAAGCCCCGTGACTGGAGAGTCAACTCAGCAATCGAACAAAAGCAAGCATAGTAAAATTGGAAATGAATCTGTGGAAAAGATAAAAGAACCGGAAATACCTATGATCAGTTATAGCGATGCAATAAATCACTGGGCGAAGGATGCAATAAATTACGTTGCTATAAAGGGGTATTTTAAAGGTATTGGGAATAATTTATTTGCTCCAAATCAACCGATAACCCGTGCAGATTTTGTAACCGTCCTTGGTCGTATGGCACAAGTTGACCAATCAAAATTCACAAAAAATCCATTTAAGGATCTTGATACAAATTACTACACCTCCTATGTTATCTGGGCAGCTGAAAAAGGAATAGTTCACGGTACTGGAGCAGGGAAATTTGATCCGAACCGTGCGATAACTAGGGAAGAGATGGCAGTAATGATGTCAAATTTCCTTAAAGAATCGGGAAAGAATATTACTGAAGTTCAAACTATTCAGTTTATAGATAACAAAGCCATTGCTCCGTGGGCTCAAGAGTGTGTTAATGAACTTGCACGTAAAGGAATTATTAAAGGCATGGAAGATGGCTATTTTAGACCTAAATCCAGTTTTACACGCGCTCAAGTTGCACAAGTATTATTTAACATCGGTCGTTTTTAATAGAAATACGGTATTTTAATTTTTAATATAAACCACATTACCTGATTACTGTCTAATGTCAAAGCAAAATATTTTTCAAACTTCAATTAGAAGAAATGCTGAGTAGATTTTATTGAAATAAAATTTAGATGATGAGTACAAAGACTATCTATTTAATCATTAGCTTTGTAGTATGTTGAGAGAGTTCATTAAACAAGTTGAGAAATTAAGAGAGTTGGATTAAAGCTGACGATTTAAAACAAGGAAACTAGCTCATCATTTTACACCAAAACCGAAAAACTAGAGGCTGATCACATGTTATACGATTGAGCTCTAGTTTTTTGGTTCTATGTCAATCATAGGGAGTCTAGTGAAAACCAGGCTCCTTTTTGTTTTTCTAAACGCCTTCCATTACTGATACTTTAAACAAACGAAAAGCAGTTTCGTTCGGTAATGATTAAAGTCACGAATCCCAAAGGCGACACGCTTCACTTTCTGTGTTCTTTTTACGTAGCCGTTCCTCTATAGGCAATTAAAGCTGTTGGTAATCACCTCGAACTGGTTTCTATAGGCTCGCAAGCAGAAGCGCCACTCATTTAGCATACTTTTATTTGCCTCTTCTATCCAGGTTGAAAGAGCAGTAGTAGCTGCTTCTTAGTTTTTGT
The DNA here is from genome assembly GCF_001553115.1 of Aedoeadaptatus coxii. GTDB lineage: Bacteria > Bacillota > Clostridia > Tissierellales > Peptoniphilaceae > Aedoeadaptatus > Aedoeadaptatus coxii. Next base: position 31,094 of record NZ_KQ960181.1, on the reverse strand, counting down.
GAGAAAAGATGTAGGTATAAAAGCCTTTTGTTAAGATGTAAGCGGTCGAATGGAATCGCTCTTTTCGTGCATGGCGGCGACAAGACCTTTCTCCGTTTCTGTAAGATTCTGAGCCGCCTTTTTAAGGAGGCTGCGGCTTCTTTTAAACAATTTTCTCTCCGTTATCGTCATCCGTTTCTGCTCTCGTTTCCTGACGTTCACTATAGCCCAATGGATTTGACGAATGAAGTGGTGCGGTTAGTGACATGCGTGCTTTATGAAAAGAAGTTCTATTTAACGCCTTTAAATGTGCCACACATATAATTTACAAAGATTTCGACGTTACGTCGTTCTGCTAACAGAGTGTTTTCTAATATAAAAAAATCCGACATCGTTATGGGATGTCGGATTTTTGCTTTTAACTTCTCTTCATTTTTATTTTTGCGGTTCGTAGTTTTCCAAGAAGCGTTCGCCGACACGATAGATGTCGCCGGCGCCCATGGTAAGGATCACATCGCCCGGTCTGGATTTTTTCATTATATAATCCAGAATACCGTCTTGTTCGCCGATGTAAAGGGCTTGGTCGTGATTGGCTTTGACCGCTTCGACTAATGTTTTCGAGTGTATGTCGCCGTAATCTTTTTCTCTCGCCGCGTAAATGTCGGCGATGATGGTAATATCCGATTCCTTAAAGCTGTGGCTGAAACTGTCCAAGAGCAGCTTGGTGCGCGTGTAGGTGTGAGGTTGGAATATACAGATCAGGCGATTGCTCACGGTAGGTTTTAAGGCGTGAAGGGTGGAGGCGATTTCCGTCGGATGGTGGGCGTAATCGTCGATGACGCGAATGCCGTCGACGACGCCTTTAAATTCCAGACGTCTTCCCACGCCGTGGTAGCTTTGCACACCTTTAACCGCATCTTCTATGGCAACGCCGTTTTCCACACATGCCGCAATGGCCGCCAGAGAATTGGTAATGTTATGAAGGCCCATGACGCGCATGGCAATATGGCCGCAGTCTTTTCCGCGAATGACGAGGTCGTAACTTGTGTGGCCTGTTTCGGGATCGACGGCGATGTTTTTCGCAATGTAATCCGCGTCGGATTTAATGCTTATGGTGACGATGTTCGCCTTGGTGGCTTCGCGCATACTGTACGCTTTTTCGTCGTCTTTGTTTAATATCAGCGTGTCGCCTTCTCCTAAATTGCCGGCGTATTTTCTAAAGGTATCTAAAATGTGATCGATGTTGTCGAAGAAATCCAAATGGTCTTCGTCGATGTTTAAGATGATCGCCGTAGAGGGGAAGTATTTCAACACATTGGCACGGTATTCGCAGGCTTCCGTAAGGAAGAAATCGCCGGTGCCGATGCGCACATTGCCGCTGATTTCGCCGAGGTTTCCGCCGACCATAATGGTGGGGGAGAAGGGGGCGTCTTTAATGGCGGTGGCGATCATGGATGTGGTCGTCGTCTTGCCGTGGGTGCCCGATACGGCGATGGAAACGTGGAAGTTTCGCATAATGGCGCCTAAAAAAGTTGCCCTGTCGACGATGTCGATTTTTTGTTGAACCGCCGCGCGGTATTCTGGATTGTCCATGTGGATGGCGTCTGTGTAGACGATAAGATCTGCGCCTTTGATGTTTGAAGGATCGTGTCCTTCATAGACGGTAATACCGAGATCTTTTAAATGATCGGTAATGGAGGAGGTTTTTTGATCGCTGCCGGAAATGCTATAGCCTTTTGAAAGCATTAAAGCCGCCAAGCCGGACATACTGATGCCACCAATGCCGATAAAGTGAATGTGGTGGTAGTGGTCCGTACCAAATTCAAACTGAAACATATTTTCCTCGCTTCCTTAGTTTACGTTTAAAGAATGTCAAATAAAAAAATTGCGGAAAGCTCCGCAATTTTCATTATTTTCCGGAATAGAATTCGACGATCAGTTGATCTTCGATTTCAACGGGAATATCTTCACGAGCAGGTTCGGAACTTAAAGTAGCTTTGTTGTTCTTTTCCTTCGTGATGTAGGGATAGCTGTTGACGAAGTTGTTTTCAAAGTTTTCTTTGAACATGTCAACTTTGCGTCCACGTTCGCTTAAGGAAATAACATCGCCGACTTCTACTCGATAAGAGGGGATGTTGATTTTCTTTCCGTTAACGTGAATGTGACCGTGGGTAACCATTTGTCTTGCTTGACGAATGGAAGATGCAAATCCCATACGATACGTTAAATTATCTAAGCGGACTTCTAAGCGTTTAACCAGTGCGGGACCGGTTTCTTCTTCGGCTTTTTGAGCTTCAGTGACATAGCGGAAAAATTGTTTTTCCATGACGCCGTAGTATGCTCTAAGTCTTTGTTTTTCCAATAATTGTTTACCGTATTCGGTTAACTTCTTATCGGAACGAGCGGTACCTCTACCTGCTCGATTCATTGCTTTCGGGTGTCCACATACGTTTAGACCTAATCTTCTGGATTGTTTAAATCTAGGTCCCATCATTTTTGCCATTATCTTTCACTCCTAAATTATAATTTGCCGCGATAATTTAGAACCTCAGTTATTATATAAGAAAAATTTCCATATGTAAAGGGTTGAATCCCCTAACATCACGTCTTTTCCTATGTTATACTACCACTATGAGAAAAAAGAGGTGGAACATGCATACTATTTTCAAAAACACGCGTTTTATCGACGTCATCGAAGGTGTCGTTCGAGAGAACAAGGACATTGAAATCATGGACGGAAAGATTAAAACCATTGGAGAGGGAGGCAGTTTATCCGGCGGAGAGGAAATCGACGGATCGAATCTTCTTCTCGTGCCCGGTTTTGTCAACGCCCACACCCATCTCGGCATGAGTTTTTTTAGAAATTATGCCGACGACATGGATTTAAACACCTGGCTAACGACGGCGATTTGGCCTTTGGAAGCTCATTTGACGCCGGATGATATTTATTGGGCGAGTTTGCTTTCCATGGCGGAAGGTATTCGCTCCGGCGCCACGACCTTTTGCGATATGTATTACGAATTGGATCGCGTCGCCGATGCCGCCGTGGAAATCGGCATGCGAGGTTTGTTAACCCGCGGTCTGACGGATATCGACGGAAGCGGCGATGAAAAATTGGAAGAGACACGTATGCTCTACGCGTCCTGCCACGGGAAAGGGAATGATTTAATTCACGTAGCGCCGGCACCTCACGCTATTTACACTTGCAGCGGCGATTACATTCGAGAGATTATTTCTTTGGCGAAGGAAATGGACGGCCTGCTCCATTTACATGCTTCCGAAACAAAAAAAGAAGTGGAAGACAGTGTGGCAAATTACGGCAAGACGCCCGTAGATTATATGATGGGCCTCGGCCTGGGTGAAGTGCACACCATTGCCGCCCACTGCGTGCACATGACGGAAGAGGAAATGGATCTGGTCGACAAATCCAAGTTCTTCCCGGTGTACAATCCCTCCAGCAATTTAAAATTGGCCAGTGGGTTTACGCCGGTGCAAACTTTCCTGGAGAAAGGTTTCCGTATCGCCCTGGGAACCGACGGAGACAGCTCCAACAATAATCAAAACATGTTGGAAGAAATGCACATAGCGAGCATCGTCAATAAGGCGGTTACCATGAATCCCGAAGCCGTATCGGCGGCGGATGTCATACGCATGGCCACCATTAACGGCGCCTATGCCCTTGGCCTTGAAAATGAAATCGGCTCTATCGAAGAGGGCAAAAAGGCGGACATCGCCTGCTTCAATTTAGATTCGCCCAGTTTCACGCCCATTAATAATTTAATCAGCGCCCTTTGCTATTCCGCCCAATCGGAAGATGTAAAGCACGTGATGATCGACGGCGAGTTCGTCATGCGGGATAGACGTTTTACCCGCGTGGACCTCGAGGAGATTCGCCATCAAGTAGAGAAAAAGTTCCAAGCACTTTTAGAGCGAAAAGCCCAAAAAGAACAAGCCTAATCAAAGGAGATCCTTATGGATAAAAAAATAGTATTCTCAGCCATTCAACCTTCCGGAAGTTTAACCATCGGCAATTATTTAGGCGCCCTCAGTAATTTTTCGGAATTGCAAAAAGATTATAACTGCCTTTATTGCGTCGCCGATATGCACGCCATTACCGTGCCTCAAAAGCCGGCGGATTTACGCCGCCGCACATTGGATTTGATCGCTCTTTATGTGGCATGCGGTATCGATCCAGATAAAAGCATTCTCTACATTCAATCCCAAGTGCCGGAGCATACGGAACTTGCATGGGTTTTAAACACGATTACATCCGTAGGTCAATTAAATCGTATGACCCAATTTAAGGATAAGTCTCAAAAACAAAAAGAAGTTTACGCCGGTCTCTTAAATTATCCTGTGCTCATGGTAGCGGATATTTTGCTTTATCAAACGTCTTATGTGCCGGTAGGGGAAGACCAACGTCAACATATCGAGCTTACCCGCGACATCGCCGAACGGTTTAACACGCGCTATTCACCGACCTTTACGATCCCCGATATTTTAGCGCCGAAGGTAGGGGCACGCATTATGAGCCTCCAAAACCCGAGCTCTAAAATGAGCAAATCCGATGCAGATGAAAATGCCTTTATTTTAATTTTGGATGAGCCCGATGTTATTCGCCGCAAAATTAAACGCGCCGTTACCGACTCCATCGGCGAGGTGCACTACAGTGACGATCAACCGGGCGTCAAAAATCTCTTAGACATTTACAGTTCCTTTAAACATATTACGCCACAAGAAGCGGAAAAGGAATTTGCTCAAGCAGGTTACGGCGAATTGAAAGAAGCCGTGGCAGAAGCTGTTGTAGAAGGTCTTGCGCCCGTTCAAAAACGATATAAGGAAATTCGGGAAGATAAGGACATGCTCGAATCCATTTGCAAGACCGGCGCTGAAAAAGCATCCCATCTTGCGCAACGTACGTTGCGAAAAGTGTATCGCAAGGTTGGATTTGCGCAGTTTTAAACATTCCTTGACGCAGGTAGGGAAAGTTTTTATAATGTATGTAACTATTTGGTAGGGGAGGAGTAAGTCCCATTTTCGCTTAAGAGAGATTGCGTTTGGTGTGAGCAATTGCGAAAACGACTGAAGGTCGCCCTTACGACATTTGCGCAAGCAACGGTACTCGCCGTTACCGAGTTCGAGCGCCGCAGATTGCGGAACAAAGGTGGTACCGCGGAAACCCCGTCCTTTTTAGGATGGGGTTTTTTGTATTAGGAGGATTTATGAACGATATGCAAAAAACCTATGATCCAAAAGATTTTGAAGAGAGAATTTATAAGGCGTGGATGGATCACGGCGCCTTTACCCCCGACAGAGAAAAAGATCAAGCGGAGGGCAAAAAGCCTTTTACCATCGTTATGCCGCCGCCAAATGTAACGGGCAATCTTCACATGGGCCATGCCATGAACAACACGCTGCAAGACATTTTAATTCGCTTCAAGCGGTTGAAAGGCTACAGCGCCCTTTGGATTCCCGGCACCGACCACGCCTCGATTTCTACGGAAGTAAAAGTTGTGGAACGTCTTCGCAAACAAGGCAAGTCGAAAGAAAGCTTGGGAAGGGAAAAATTCCTGGAAGAAGCGTGGGCGTGGACGGAAGAATACGGCGGAAATATTAAAAACCAATTGAAAAAACTCGGCGTTTCCTGCGATTGGTCCAGAGATCGCTTTACATTAGATGAAGGACTTTCAAAAGCCGTCGAAGAATTTTTCTTCCGCCTTTACGAAAAGGATTTGATTTACAGAGGCAATCGCATCATCAACTGGTGTCCTCACGACAAAACCGCGCTTTCCGATGCGGAAGTTGAACACGAGGACGAAGACGGCAAGATGTGGACCTTCCGCTATCCCATCGAAGGGGAAGAAGGGGAAATCTTAATCTCCACCACCCGCCCGGAAACCATTCCCGGCGACTTGGCGGTAGCCGTCAACCCCGAAGACGATCGCTATAAAGATCTCGTCGGCAAACACGTTCACCTGCCCTTATTCGATCGCACCATTCCCATCGTCGCCGATGATTATGTCGATTCCGAATTCGGTACTGGCGCCGTAAAAATTACGCCATCTCACGACCCCAATGACTTCGGCGTCGGGGAACGTCACGATTTAGGTCAGCTCCTGATTATGGACGAAACGGCCCATTTAAACGAAAATGCCGGGAAATATGCCGGCATGGAACGTTCGGAAGCGCGAAAAGCCATTGTCGCCGATATGGACGCGGCAGGTTATCTCGTTAAAATCGAAGATCACCACCACGCCGTCGGCCACTGCGAACGATGCAAAACGGTAATCGAACCGATGCTCAGCAATCAATGGTTCGTCGCCATGGAAAAATTGGCGAAACCCGCCCTCGAAGCATACGAAAAAGGCGATCTCCATTTCGTGCCGGAACGCTTCGGAAAAATTTACACCCACTGGCTCGAAAACATTCGCGACTGGTGTATTTCGAGACAACTTTGGTGGGGTCATCGCCTGCCCGTTTACTACTGCGACGATTGCGGCGAGATTATGGTTTCGAGAGAACCTGTAGAGGAATGTGCATCTTGTCACGGCCATCATGTTCGCCAAGATGAGGACACGCTGGACACATGGTTCAGTTCCGCTCTTTGGGCTTTTTCCACGATGGGATGGCCGGATAATACGGAAGATTTAAAATACTACTATCCCACCGACGTCCTCGTCACGGGCTACGACATTATTTTCTTCTGGGTTATTCGTATGGTATTCTCCGCCCTCGAACTGACCGACGAACTTCCCTTTACAGACGTTTATTTGACGGGGCTCGTTCGCGACGAACAGGGACGTAAAATGAGCAAGAGTTTAGGAAACGGCATCGACCCCTTGGATGTTATCGCCGAATACGGCGCCGACGCTTTGCGCTTTACATTGGTTACGGGTACTACGCCGGGCAACGACATGCGCTTCAGCTACAAGCGCGTAGAAAATAATCGTAATTTCTGCAATAAACTTTGGAACGCATCTCGCTTTGTGCTTATGAATCTCCCCGAAGATTTCAAACACGCTAAAGTACAACGGGATAAACTTCGCGGCGAAGATCGCTGGATTTTAACCCGTCTCGACGAAACCATTGCCGATGTGGCAGGGAAAATCGAAAAATACGATATCGGCCTTGCCGCCGAAGCGGTTCACGATTTTATTTGGGACGAATATTGCGACTGGTATATTGAAATGGTAAAACCGCGTCTTTATGGCGACGACATCGAGGACAGAGAAGTGGTTTACGGCGTGCTTCTCGATGTTCTCGAAAAAATTCTCACCATGCTTCATCCCTTTATGCCCTTTATCACCGAAGAGATTTATTCCTTCCTACCCGGTACGGAAGGGGAATTAATCGGCGCTCAATGGCCGGAAACCGGAGTATATGCTTTTGACGAAGATGTTCAAAGCATTGGCGTCGTTCGGGAAGCCATTCGCGGCATCCGCAATGCGAAGGCGGAAATGGATATCGAACCTTTCCGCAAGAGCAAACTTTACGTTTTAACGAGTGACGACGGGCGCAAAGCTCTTTACAAAGAAATGGAAGGACACTTCGTCAACCTCGCTAATATTACGGAAATCGAGCTTATTGACAATCGCCAAGATGTATCCGACGATGTAATTTCCGTGGTCACTGAAAAAGCTGAATTGTTCCTGCCCATGAAAGATCTCGTCGACTACGCAAAAGAAGCGGAACGTTTGGCGCGAGATATTGAAAAGACGAAATCCGAAATCGAACGGGCGGACAAAAAGCTCGCCAACGAAAACTTCGTCAGCAAGGCGAAACCGGAAGTGGTTGAAAAGGAAAGAGAAAAACTTCAAAACCATAAAAACAATCTGTCCAATTTAGAAGAACGGATGGCCTTCGTTCAATCTCAACTTGAAAATTAAAATAGAAGCGTTTTTTCGGAAAACTCCCGATTTTTGCATACTTTAAAGCGTAATGGGTACATTTAGAGTGTAAACAAAAGTGGCGTCGCATTCTTGCGCGCCAAAGGGAGGCTCAACATGAGAAAAAGTAAAAAGGCGCTGGATATTATAGTGGCCATAATACTTCTCTTCTTTGCCTGTATTTGCTTCTTTTCCATCTATGGAAATCTGATCGGCATGGCATCGGCTCAACAAAGCTTGCTCTCAATTTTAAATCAAGAGTGGGGCTTTTACCTCGTAGCCGTTTTGGCGTCGATTACAGCAGCTTACGGCTTATTCCTCTTTCTTCGCGCTTTTGTAGTGAAGACGAGAGAGCGCAGCATTCGAATGAAAAATGCCGACGGCGAGGTCTATTTAACGGAATCCTCCGTAAAATCCGTCGTCGACTATTCGGTGCGTCGTTTTCATCAGGTATCGAAGCCTGATGTGGCGGTAAGCATTCACGGCGGCAAGAATCCGACAGTTCGCTCAAAGGTAACCTGTAGGGTACATGAGCAGGAAGATCTTCAAGCCCTCGCGCAACATTTGCAATCCCGCGTGCGCGAAGATCTCGAAACGTATGTCGGATTTCCCGTAGGCGATGTGGAAGTTACATTTACGGATCCTGAAGAACCTGACAATGAAAAGGTTACGGGGTGATGAGATGAGACTATTTACGCAAACTTCAGAAAATCAATTTCACTATGTCGGCGATTACGATATTTCCCCCTCGGGAAATTTAATCGACGGCCGTAGCGGCAACCCTATGTCGGAAAGCCCCATGAGAGGCAATGCGCAACGTTTGATGAACCGCTACAGAAAGACGACGACGGGAATGGCCATCGGGCTAATCGTCGGCATATTATTGATTACCATCGGTTTTTTTAAAACTTTGTTGCTCGCTATTTTAATTGGCGTCGGTTTTGTCGTCGGCGGCTTCTTTGACCGCCATCCGATTGTCATGAAGTTTTTGAAAAATTTAGGATAAGAAAGGACGTTTATTATGGCTGAAAATGTAAACAAACAAAAAGATATTCAAGAAGAATTAAAAGATCAACCGGAAGTACCCGGCGAAGAGGCAGTGGAAGAAGAACACCGCGACTCTTTAATTTTCAATAACTCCGTCGTCGAAAAGATTGTTTCCCTCGCGGCGAGAGATATTAAAGGGGTGCTCGATCTAAAGGGCGGCTTGATTTCAGGCATTACCGAAGGCTTCCGCGGATCCGATTCCACCAAGGGCGTAGACGCCACCATTAACGGGAAAGACGTCGTATTGGACGTCAAAATGTTCCTGGAATTCGGTCAATCCGCTCCTCGTATTTTCGACGAATTAAGACAATACGCTTCTCAACAATTAAAATTAATGACGGGCTTAAACCTCGTGGAATTAAATGTGGAAGTCGTAGATGTTTTAACTCGTAAAGATTTCGAAGAAAAGAAACAAAAGAGTATCGCCAATCAAATTGGCAGCAATATACCGGGAAGTGTAAACAATAACGGAAATAATGATCGCCAATGGTAATCATTAAAAAAAGCGGGCACTAGATGCTCGCTTTTTTGATGCACTGAATGAAGTTTTCGATGATGTCCTTTTTATGCTCTTCCGATATATCCGTCGATTCGGAATTTAAAATCGAGAGGGAAAATACCATGGTGCCGTCGATTCTCTTTTCGTAAGTAATATGTTCGCCGTCGCGGGTAATGCGGTAATCCACATCTTCTACCTGAAATGCTTTTGCGTCGTCGTCATTTAATTGATCGGCAAACATAGCGAAGGCTTCTTCGCCTTCACGGGTAAGAAGCAAATCATCTCCTCGTTCCGAAAGAAAATTCGCCTCGACAAGTTCTAAAATATATTGGCACAGGAAAAAATAATTCATTCGCCCTTCGGAGAGAATAGTATCTTGGAGGGCGCGACGACTCATATTGCCGCCCGATTGCTTAATGGTAGCCAAGAGATAAAGCTTATCCGAAGCCAATGTATGAATGGGTACACTGTTCATTTAATCACCTACAAGAATTATACCATTGATCGAAGAATCGAGGGCGTTATTCTGATATAATGAGAGAATAGCTATAAGGAGGACAAGATGAAAGGAAAAGAACGCATTTTATATTCGGAAGAAGCGATTAAAGAACGTGTCGGGGAAATGGGAAAAGCAATCGATGCTTATTACAACGGGAAAGAGGTTCTCGTCATCGGCTTACTTCGCGGCAGCTTTGTTTTTTGTTCGGACTTGGTACGTGCCATGGAAAGTAAAATGGAAATTGACTTTATGACCACATCCAGCTACGAAGATGAATTTTCTTCATCCGGCGATGTAAAACTTTTCAGCGATCTTCGCGCCGATGTGAAGGGAAGAGATGTTTTAATCGTCGACGATATTATCGACACGGGACACACTCTCGAAACGGTAGTAAAATCGATTCGCGCATTGGAGCCCGCATCGGTGAAAACGGCGGTCATGTTGGATAAGCCGTCACGACGTGAAGTGGATTTCTCCGCCGACTTTACAGGCTTTACCATCGACGATGTGTTTATCGTGGGATATGGATTAAATTATGGCCCCTATTACAGAAACAAGCCCTATATCTACACCTACGAAGACTAATTACTTAGTCCTACTTTACGGGATTTTAGGCGCGGCGATTTTATTTTTGGCGCTCGGGCCTTTATTTTCGCACTTCGATCCTCTTTGGGGCGTGGTGTTGACGGAGTTTGTCGCCATTGGGTTGCCGGCAATGTATTGGCGAAAGCGGCTTCCCATTAGGAAGCGAAAGGCGATGAATTTAAAGGAGGCGGCGATTTTAACCCTGGCTCTTTTCCCGGTGATCCTCGTAATCAACGGACTTTTTTTACAGGGACTCAATCACTTTCTGCCCCTTGGGAATCAGAATTTAGATACCTTAAAAAACGGCGGTTCTCTCATCAAACAACTTATAACCTTGGCCATTGTTCCCGCATTTTTTGAAGAACTTTTTTTCCGCTCCGTCCTATGCGAGCAATTCTCCAAGCGGTCTCCATTGGGAAGCGTGTTTTTTTCGGCAATTCTTTTTGCCCTCTTTCACTTTCAATGGCAAAACAGCGTGGCGCCCTTTTTATTCGGTTTGGCATTAGGTTACATTTACCTTTACGGCGGTTTGAAGGCGTCGATTTTTTCTCACTTCCTCTATAACCTTTGCTCTATTTTATTTGTTCACTTTTTCAGCGAATCGTGGATGAGAACCTTCGGCGAGTTGGCATTGGTAAGGGGAGTGGGCGGCGTAAAAAACGTCATTACCATCGCCCTACTCGTCGGGAGCGTCCTCGGGATTTTTATAATTTTGCGTAAATCCTTCAAACGGCCTTTGGCTAAAGGGCGAGCCGTTATTCGCGGAAAAGAATGGATCCCCGTGGCGGCTCTCGTGCTCGTCTACGTAATTAAAACTTTCCAATAGGAGGTCATGATGGACGGATTTGATCAAGCGGTTAAACTTTTTAAAGAAGCAAAGTATGCCATTTGCCTTACAGGCGCCGGCATTTCCACGGAATCGGGTATTCCCGATTTCAGGAGCAATCGAGGTTACTACACGAACTTTATTCCCGAAGACGCCCTTTCCGTCGGGGTCATGGAGTCGGATCCCAAGCGTTTTTACAGTGAGGGCTACACGATTTTAAAAGATCTGGAAGGAAAAGAACCGAATCCGGGCCATCGCGCACTGGCGGCGTTGCAGGAAGAAGGCTTTTTACACGAAATCGTAACGCAAAACATCGACGATCTCCATCAGCGGGGCGGCGCAAAAAATGTGTTGCAAGTCCACGGAGACGCTTCCACGGCTCGATGCGAACGCTGTAATTTCCATACGGATTTTGCCGAATTCGACAAGCAGGTCGAAGCGGGCATTATTCCGCCAAAATGCCCGAAATGCGGCCACACCATGCGCACCAACGTGGTTTTATTCGGCGACGCCATGCCGCCGGCATTTGATGAGGCGGTAAAGGCGGCGGAAAAAGCGGATTTGATGCTCGTCGTAGGAAGCTCATTGCAAGTTATGCCCGTGGCCTATTTGCCGCGCCTTGCAGAGCATTTGATTATCGTAAACCAAGGTTCCACACCCTATGATCATCAAGCGGACGTCATCTTTAAGGGAAGCGCCGCCGATGTATTGGTGGAACTGGAGAAGCGATTAAATGAATAGCTACACGACATTCAGTCAACTATACGACTCGGTGATGGACAATTACGACTATGACCGAGTTTTTCAATGGGTAAGCTCTTTTTTGCCCGACGACAAAAAATCGGAAATCCTCGAAATGGCCATGGGCACGGGGCGGCTGGCGGAAAAGCTCGCCGATAGTGTGGAACTAACGGGATTCGATCAATCATCCGACATGCTCGCATTGGCCGAGGAACGTTTGAGAGGGCGAAGCGTCTCCCTTTTTCAAATGGATTTGAGAACCTTCGAGCTACGCCACACCTTCGATTACATTCTTTGTCTTTGCGACGGTATGAATTATTTAGCCGATGAAGGCGAACTTCTCGCATGCTTTAGAAGGGTGCGGGAGCATTTAAAAGAGGGAGGCCTCTTTTTATTCGATATGAACACCCATGCCCGCTTTCTTGATTACGGCGATTTTACGGAAATGCGGGAGGAAGATGATTTTACCCTGATTTGGGAAAATCATTATGAGCCTCCCGTCAACGAATATTGCATTACCATGTTTATTCGCAATCATGAGGGAAAATACGACCGCTATCAGGAGATTCACGAAGAACGCGCCTTTAGTCGCGAGACAGTGGAGCGCCTTTTAAACGAAGCGGGTTTAAGATTAATCGATGTTTATGATGGCTATAAGAAGAAAAAAGCCCACGACGAAACGGAGCGAATGTGTTACGTCGCGGGGAGAAATTGAAAAGGAGATTATGTGAAAGATATTTGTATTCGTGCAATCAATGAATCGGGAACGATAAAGGTAAGTGCGGTTACGGCGACGTCCCTCGTGGAGACGGCGCGCATTACCCACCAAACCTCGGCGACGGCGACGGCTGCCTTGGGCAGAAGTTTAATCGCCGGTATTTTGCTCCGCACCAAATTAAAAAACGTGGAGGATTCCCTCACGATGATTATCGACGGCGGCGGACCTCTCGGGCGCATTGTGGTGACGGGGAAGAACGACGGGCACGTAAAAGGCTATGTGGATCACCCGATGGCCGATCTTCCCGCGCGGAGTAGCGACGGCAAACTGGATGTAAAAGGCATTGTCGGCACCCAAGGAACGCTGACGGTAACAATGGACCTCGGAATGCGTCAACCTTATACGGGTAAAGTTGCCCTGGCCTCGGGGGAAATCGGCGACGATGTGGCGGCTTATTTGTTTCAATCGGAGCAAATTCCTTCGGCAGTAGGCCTCGGCGTTTCCGTGGATACGGATTTAAGTGTCAAAAAAGCCGGCGGTTTTATTGTGGAAATTATGCCCGGCGCCACCGAGGAGGAAATTGCGGAGCTTGAAACCATGCTGAAAGAAGTAAAATCCGTAACGGAACTTTTGGAAGAAGGTCTCGATGCAAAGGGTTTAATCCATGCCGTGCTTCCCAATTTACAATTGAAAATTTTAAGCGAAGCCCCCGTCGCGTTTGTGTGTGAATGTTCCAAAGAAAAAGTAGCGGACTCCATTGGCGCATTGCCCGACAGCGACATTCGCGAAATGATGGAGGAAGATCACGGCGCCGAAGCCGTATGCCATTTTTGTAATCGCCACTACCAATTCAGCGAAGAGGAATTGGGGAGCATGTTATCGACGGAAAAGGAGTAGACTTTACAGATTTTTAATTGGGGCTTGACAGCTTCATGAGATTTCTGTAATATAGACAAAGGTTGTCAAACAACCTTGCCCGGATAGCTCAGTCGGTAGAGCAGCAGACTGAAAATCTGCGTGTCGCTGGTTCGATTCCGGCTCCGGGCACCAGTGCGGAAGTGGCTCAGTGGTAGAGCATCGCCTTGCCAAGGCGAGGGTCGCGAGTTCGAATCTCGTCTTCCGCTCCAAAGCTCGGTTTTTACCGGGCTTTTTTTGTGCTCAATTTCATCTAAAACCCATGGCATAGGGGCTCCGACCATTTGAAAATTGACTTTTATTTTATGGATTGCTACAATTATTTTGGTAAACAGCGGGAAAAAATAAGTGCGTAATGAAAGATGATGGTATGAAGATTTTACATATTCTAAACTTTGTCGGCAGAGGCGGCAGTGAAAGTTACATCAAAAACCTCGTCAATACAAATAATCATTCGATTACGCATGAACTCGTCTATAATATTGACGGCGGCGGGCTAAGCGAATTTAAGGCCATCGGCATGAAAACGACCCAAGTTTCCATGCGTTCATCTTTAGACTTAATGGCCGCCATAAAAATCAAACACTATGTAAAAGCAAACAATGTCGATCTCGTGCATACGCACTTTATGCGTGAAAACGGCATTGCTTTTTTGAGTTCAATTTTAGGTATGGGCGTTCCCGTGATTAACACGCGGCACATGGTGTCGGTGATCAATAAAAATGCGGCGATTTTAAACCGCTTGTTTTTTACGCGAAACCATTCTATTTTCGCCGTAAGCTCCATCGTGAGGAAAAAGCTCATTGAAGAAGGGGTTAAACCGGAAAAAATCATTACCCTGCCTCCGCCTTTTCCCTTGATTGAATGCGATGAAAAAATAGAAAAACCCGAAGGAGAGAAGTGGATTCTCTCCGTGGGAAGGCTATCGGAAGAGAAGGGACCTCTCTTTTTTATCGACGCGTTGGAAACTCTTTTTCACCAAGTGGACAATGTCAAGGCCCTTATTATCGGGAGCGGTCATTTGGAAGGGGAGACCCGAAAGAAGATCAAAGATTACCATTTGGAAGAGCGAATTGTGATGTTGGGATATAATTCCAAGCCTTACAATTATTTGAAATCCGCCGATCTTTACGTCAACCATTCCCGGGAAGAGGCATTCGGCCTTTCAATTGTAGAGGCGGCCCATTGCAAGGCACCCTTATTGATTACGGAAAATTGCGGGGCATCGGATTATTTTAATGAGAGAAATAAAAGCGCCCTGACCTATCCCTTCGGCGACAAGCGCGCCTTTGCGAAAAAAGCGTCTGCGATTTTAAAAGATACCGATTTGCGGGAAAAACTCGTCAACAATGCTTATGGCATCGTAACCGAAGAAATTAATCAAGGGGAGATTATTTCAAAGATCGAAAAAACCTATGAAGGAGCAATTTATGGCAACAAAAAAGCTTAGGCTGTTAGATATACTTTTCATTATTCTCCTGGCAGCCTTTCTCATCGTCGTCGTGCGCCAAAAGACGGCGGAAAAAGAAGATATGACAGGCGGCAACAGCATCATCACCATCGAAAGTGACGAAATCGAAACGCCGAGTACGGAGGCCATCAAAGAAGGGGATATTTGCATCGACAAACGCCGAAACAATACGATCGGCACCGTCGCATCTTTCTCCGTCGACAAACCCATCGACAATCCGACCTCTGAATACACGGGGATCGAAGACGGTCGGGGAGAGGGCAAAAACTTTAAATCCCTCAGAATCAATGTGGCCACGCGGGCTAAAGTCGGCGACGACGGCATTTACATTAACGGCACGAAATGTCTCCTGGGAGAAGAGCTGACCTTTACCGTCGGCGACTTGCAAATTCACGGAAAAATAAAGAATATCGAGGTAGAAAATGAAAAGTAAAATTAGAATTTTCGACATTCTCATCGTCGTGGCCTGCGTTGCGTCGGTGATTCTTTTTGCAAATAAAATCAACATCGCCGAAGGCCGCACATCGGCTAAAGGCGGCGAGAGGGAAGCGGATCTTACCATCGTCGTGCCCTACATGGAAAAAGAAATTGCCGAGAAAATAAAAGTCGGCGCACCCTTTAAAGATGCGCCTCAATCCGTTACGCTGGGCACTATTACATCGGTAGATAGGGAACCTTTAGACGAAGAAGACTTTACATTTAACGGCAAGACTCTTTCCGTGGACAAAGATCGCTATGAAAAAGTAACACTTCACGTCAAAGCCAAAGGCACGGAAACGGACAAGGGGATTCTCATCGGCGAAACCAATTACTTCGTCGGTCAGTCCAACACATTTAGCGCCGGCATCGTCATGTTGGATCAAATCAGACTTTCTAAAATCCAATATTTAGGTGATTAAATGGAGCGTATGATTCAACGGTTTCGAGCCAATGTGAATTACAATCCTTGGGAAGATTCCCTGATCCGAAAGGGAATAGTGAATGTATACGGCCTACTGGAAAGTAATCTTCAAAAGCTGTTGATGTGGCTTACAAAAAAGAGCTTGATCTTCAGTTTACTGGATCTATTTTCAAAATACATTCCCTTTATTATGGGCATCGGGCTTATTTTATGCAGCATTATTCCCGACAGTTTGTGGTCCAATAAATACCTTTTTCTCATGGCCTTCGGTCTTTGGATTCTCGGGGTTATGAACCGTGAGGAAAAGGCCCATCGATCTTTCGAGGATTTTTTCGTCTTATTTATGATGACCATCGCTTTGGCGACGGTGTTTTCAATCCATCCCCCTTTGAGCCTTTCCTACGGCTTGACTTACGGGGCCGTGTTCATTATTTTTTCCGTATTTATTAATCAGGTGCGCTCGCGAGACGATATTCTCCACGTCATCGTCGCCTTAACATTGGCGGCCCTCGTCGTCAGCCTTTACGGAATTTTACAAAAACACGTCATCGGCGTGTCCGTCAATTTATCCCAAACGGATATTTCCATCAGTCAGGAATTAAGCGGCAGGGTGTACAGCACCTTGGGCAATCCGAATATATTGGGCGAGTTTTATCTCCTCGTTCTTCCGTTGGTTTGCGGGCTTTTCTTAGTTCACGATTCCAAAATCGTAAAGGCGCTGGCGGCCGTCACCCTTTTCCTTTCGTTGTACGTACTTTTGGCGACAGGTTCCCGTTCGGCGTGGGGCTCCTTTGCCTTTGCCATGGCGGTGTTTATCGCATTATATAAACCTCGGTTACTGCCTATCTTTTTAATGATGGGGCTGATTTCGTTTTTCTTTATGCCGCAAACCATTCAGGTGCGTGTCATGTCTATTTTCAATAAAAACGACACATCCCTCGGCTATCGGCGTTTTATTTACGAATGTGCGTCGCTTATGCGGGAAGATTACCAGTGGCTGGGAGGCGTCGGCCTCGGCGGCGATATTTTCCAAAAAGTCTTTGAAAGTTATAAAGTAAAAGAACTTACCACCGTCGCCCATAGCCACAATTTATATTTGCAGCTCGCCATTGAAGCGGGTATCTTTTCCGTAATCTTTCTTTTGGCCTACATGGCGAAGACAGTATTAAAAGCACTGACGAGTTTTTCGCAGAATGAGGTTAAGGTAAAGATTCTTCAAATTGCCTGCATCGCATCCCTCGCCGGTTTCTTTTTAATGAGCTTCGTAGATTATACGTGGTTTTATTTTAGAATCGTCGTCTTGTTTTTCGCCGTCGTGGGCATCTTGACGAATCTCAATCATCTCAAGGAAAATTCCATAGCATAAAACAAATCCCCTTCTCCCAAAAAAGGAGAGGGGGATTTTAAATAGAAAAGAGCAATAAAAAAACCGTCGAAACGACGGTTTGGAGGCGACACCCGGACTTGAACCGGGGATAAGGGTGTTGCAGACCCGCGCCTTACCACTTGGCTATGTCGCCACAACTTGTGACCTGTCTAGTATAACATAGGGTCTATATTTAAGCAAGCCGGAGTTCACGGAAAGATGTGACGCTTATTTGTTGGAGCAATAGGATCACAAAAAAAACTGTGATATAATAAACCATCAGATGATAGCACTATCCGAAGGGGGTACTTATGAAAGAGCAGCTACAACAACTTGAATCGAATGCACTCGCTGCCATTGAAAACGCAAAGACTGTTGAAGAATTGGAAAAAATTCGTCTCCAATACTTTGGTAAAAAAGGTGAGCTTACTCAAATCCTAAAAGGGCTGGGCGGTTTACCCCAAGAAGAGCGCCCGGTAATGGGAGCTTATGCCAATGAGGTACGTGAGGAAGTTCAAATAGAATTAGATAAGAAAAAAACCGACATAAAAGAAGCGGCCTACGATGTGCGCATGGAAGAAGAGTACCTGGATGTTACCCTAAATCCGGCTAAACTCCGTGTAGGTCATCGCCATCCGCTTTTAAAGACGAAGGAAGAATTGGAAGATATATTCGTGGAAATGGGCTTTACCGTCGTCGACGGCCCTGAAATTGAAAGCGTCGCCAACAATTTCGACGCTCTTAACTCGCCGAAAAATCACCCGTCTCGCGACAAGAGCGATACCTTCTACATCGACGATAAGACCCTTTTAAGAACCCATACATCGCCTATGCAAATTCGCGCTATGAAACAATACGGCGCGCCGCTTCGCATCGTAAGTTCCGGTCGTGTGTTCCGCTTCGACGATGTTGACGACACCCATTCGCCCATGTTTCATCAATTTGAAGGACTCGTAGTGGATAAGGGCGTAAGCCTCGCCAACTTAATCGACACGCTCAATGTCTTCGTAAAAGAAATGTTCGGCGACGATATGCACATTCGCTACCGTCCCCACAACTTCCCCTTTACGGAACCGTCTACGGAAGTCGACGTTACCTGTTTGGTTTGCCACGGCGAAGGCTGCCCGGCTTGTCACGAAACGGGATGGAGTATGGAACTGTTAGGCGCAGGCGTTGTACACCCCAATGTTTTAAGAAACTGCGGCATTGACCCCGACGTTTACAGCGGATTTGCCTTCGGCATGGGGATCGATCGTATTGCCATGGTTAAATACGGCATCGACAATATTCGCCTCATGTTCGAAAACGACGATCGCTTCTTGTCTCAATTCTAGGAGGAATTATGTTATTACCTAAATCATGGCTTGAAAAATATGTAACACTCAATGGTGATACGCGTGCCATAGCCGACGAGATTACGGCGACGGGCAATCACGTAGAATCCATCCTTTTGCGCAGTAAAGATTTAAGCGGCATCGTCGTGGGAAAAATTTTAGAAATTAAGCCTCATCCCAATGCCGATAAGCTCGTCGTTTGCCAAATTGATGTAGGCGGCGAAGTTAAGCAAATTTTAACAGCTGCGAAAAATGTCTTTGAAGGCGCCCTCGTGCCCGTCGCATTGGACGGCGCAAAGCTGGCAGGCGGCATGGAAATTCACAACACGGAAATGCGCGGCCTTCCCAGCCTCGGCATGATGTGTTCTTTAGAAGAAGTGGGCATGGACACGTCCGTGATCCCGAAATCCGCTCGCGACGGCATTCATATTTTAGAATCGGATGTAGCACCGGGTACCGATTACTTAAAGCTTTTAGAGTTGGATAAAGAAGTAATCGAACTTGAAATCACGCCTAATCGCCCGGACTGTTTGAGTATTCGCGGAATGGCAGTGGAAACGGCAGCTTCTACAGGCAGCAAACTTTCCATGAAAGATCCTATTGTGGAAGAGACGAGCGATGTCTCCATGAGCGACAAGTTTAACGGCCTTCATGTAGAGACGGAATTTGCTCCTCGCTTTTATTTACGAATGCTTACAGATGTTAAAGTAGCTCCATCGCCTCAATGGCTTCAAAACGATTTAATGGCATCGGGCGTGCGTCCTATTAACAATATCGTCGACTTAACGAACTACGTTATGTTGGAATACGGTCAACCTCTTCACGCATACGATTTGGATTCCCTCAAAGGACCTGAACTTCACGTGCGCCTCGCTAAAGACGGAGAAACCATGACGACTCTCGACGAAGTGGAACGTACCTTAACTGCCGATGATATCGTCATTTGCGACGAAAGCGGCATTGTCGGCCTCGCCGGCGTTATGGGCGGTGCCATTTCCGGCGTATCCGAAGGAACCCACACCGTCGTTTTGGAAGGCGCCAATTTCGAAGCCGGACACATCCGCAAAACATCGAAACGTTTAGGTTTGCGCTCTGAAGCGTCTACCCGTTTTGAAAAAGGCCTCGATCCCAATATGGCTCAAAAAGCAGTGGATCGCGTCTGCGAGTTGGCCGTCGAAATCGGAGCGGCAAAAGTTGCCAAGGGTTCCATGGATCACTACCCCGAAGAATTAAAACCCTGGACGATCGATGCCAGTGTGAAACGCATTAACGGTCTTCTCGGCACATCTATTTCCGGCGACGACATGGTGCGTATTTTAGAATCCCTTTTAATCGAAACCACCCTCGACGGCGATACCTTACATGCCACCATTCCCACCATGCGCGGCGATCTCCATATTTGGGAAGATTTAGCGGAAGAAGTGGGCCGTATTTACGGATTTGGCAACATTACGCCCCTTCCTTTGAAGGGAACTCTTACCCGCGGCGGCAAGAGTTTATATCGTCAGGTCGAAAAGAAGGCGCAAGACGTGTTATTGGCTGCGGGCTATAATGAGTTCATGACCTATTCCTTTATGGGTCCGTCGGCATTCGATCGTATTCGACTTCCCGAAGACGATCCCTTGCGTCGCGCCATCAAAATTTCCAATCCTCTCGGCGAAGAATATTCCATTATGCGAACCACTCTCTTGCCTAATATGTTGGATATTTTTGTAAAGAACATGAGTTATAAAAATCCCTCGGCTTACGGATTTGAATTCGGCAATGTCTTTGCCGTCGATACCGACGATGAAGGCCTTCCCAAGGAATTTATGAAGCTCGCCATCGGTTTTTACGGGGAAGAAGATTTCTATTACCTGAAAAAGACGGTGGAAACCGTGCTGACCAGACTGGGAATCGACGGACTTCGTTTCGTTCAAGTTCAAGATTTCCCATTGTTCCATAAAGGACGCCAAGCGGAAGTTTACATTCACGACGAATGTATCGGTATTTTCGGTTGCATTCATCCCAAGGCACAAGACGACTTGGGCCTAAAACAAGAGGTTTATCTGGCAGAACTCGACTTTACGAAAATCGTAGATTACGCAAAAGATAATGTGACGTACAAGCCCATTGCTCGATTCCCCTCTATGGAACGGGATTTAGCATTTGTCGTAGACAAAAAGCTTCCCGCTCAGGATTTACTGGATTATGTGGAAGCAAACGGCGGCGAATTCCTTGAAAGTGTGGAAGTATTCGACGTATACTTCGGCAAGGGAATTGAAGACGGCAAGAAGAGTATTGCCCTTAAGTTGGCCTTCCGCCATAAAGAGCGTACGCTAAAAGAAAAGGAAATTGTCCCCACAGTCGATAGCTTAATCGAAGGTATCGAGACGAAATTCCAAGGGCAATTGCGATCGAAATAAGAGGTGCAAAATGGAATCTAAGCGTGTACAAGTTGAAATTGCCGGCATGACGTTTTACGTCGTCGGCGGAGACGATGCCGATTATGTAAAGGGTTTAGCTGATGAGGCCAACAGCCGCATCAAGGACGTTGAAAATAATAATTATCGCCTGAATGACGTACAATTGTATATTTTGAGCTTGTTAAATGCTTTAGATGACATGCACAAATTGGAACGCTCCGATCAAGAGGCCGGAGCCCTTGCAGGCGATAGGGAAGCGATGAAAGAAAAGCTTTCGGAGATCGAAAATCTTAAAAAGCACATTGCGGAAAAAGATGAGAGAATCGAAAGTTTTAATAAGCGCTATGAAAGCTTAAAATCGGAGTTGAAAGCAAAAGAAGAAGAGGGAAAATCTCTTCAAAAAGAAATTGAGGAGCTTAAGCATAAAAGCGAAAGCTTCGATGAGGAGATCAAATCGAAAGATGCGGCGATTCAGGAATTGGAAGAAAAGAATTACGAAGCGCAGATGCGTTTAATCGATTTGAACAAGGAGATTTATGTGCTCCGCGGTAATCATGAAGAGAAATAGGGTAGAACTTCTGGCTCCGGCAGGTAATATGGCGTCTTTTTATGCAGCCATCGAGAATGGAGCCGATGCGGTTTATTTAGGCGGAAAGGAATTTTCCGCCAGGGCAAGTGCACAGAATTTTACTATGGAGGAGATGGCTCGTGCCGTCTCCTATGCCCATGTTAGGGGTAAAAAAGTTTACGTCACGTTAAATATTTTGTTATCCGACGAGGAGTGTAAACGGGCGGTGGAATACGCAGCCGATCTTTACAGAATAGGGATCGACGGTGTCATTCTTCAAGATATAGGTGTCGCCGATTTGTTGGCCCGCTATCTTCCGGATTTTGAACGCCACGGTTCGACGCAAATGAGCATCATGGACTTGGAAGGTGCTCGCTACATCGAGGACATGGGTTTTAGCCGCGTCGTCGTGGGCAGGGAAATTACCGTCGAAGAAATTCGAAGGATTCACGAAAATACAGACATGGAAATTGAGGCTTTTTGCCACGGCGCACTTTGCGTTTCCATTAGCGGCCAATGCGAAATGAGTTCCTACATCGGCGGCAGGAGCGGAAATCGAGGGAGCTGCGCGCAGCCCTGCAGAAAGCGCTATACCATTGAAGATGAAAATGGAAACTCTGTGCTGGAAAGAGGCTATTTACTAAGTCCAAGGGATTTGAGAACAGTCGATTCCGTGGAAGAATTGGCAGATGCCGGCGTCTACTCCTTTAAGCTTGAAGGGCGCATGAAATCTCCCGAATACGTCGCCGCCGTCACGCGGAATTACGATTTGGCGCTGGGCGATATGTCATACGATGGGGACGAAATGGCACAGATGTTTAATCGTTCCTATACGAAGGGATTAGGCTTCGGCGCATTCGGCCACGATTTTGTCAGCACGAAGCGACCCAATCACCGAGGGATCGTTATTGGAAAGGTCGACGATTCTGGGAAAATTCTGTGGAATACCGTTCCTGATGTCGGCGATTTACTGGAAATAACGGTCAAAGGGAAAGGGGAGCGAGAATCCTTCGACGGAAAAGTTTCCCTCATTCCCGATAAAGGAACGAACATCGTCCGTCTTACATCTACTGCATTGGAAGCAAGTTTAAAGGTAACGCCGGAAGATGTTATGGGCAGCGAAGGCCTTCAAGGCACATTTATCGCTCGCATCGGCGAACGGCCGACTTTTCGTCTGGAAGGCGCACGCACATCGGAAGCCGTTGGCGACGAGATTTTAGAAAGAGCCCGTTCGGCAAAATTAAACGAAGAGCGTATTCGTACCAATCTCTCGAAATTTGACACCTCCGCCTATCGTTTGGCAAGTTTAACGCTCGATGTGGACGAGGATGTCTTCTTGCCCATCTCCCTCGTCAACGCCCTCAGGCGAGAAGCCCTCTCCAAGTATGAAGCGGGGGAGGAGCGGAGTCTCGAACCTATCGAGTTTTACGAACGGTTTGAAAAATTAAAAAGCAACAAGACAATCATCACTGTGGAAATCGCCGACGAGGAAATGTTAAGGGATTTGCCCTACGACTTAATCGATCGTTTGGAGCTTTATTTCCTTCCGTCGAAAGAGGGGATGGCATTTTTAAATACAGTTTCCGTTCCGGTTTACGCAAGCCTTCCTTACGAATCCTTCGAAGGGTATGAGAAAATAAAAGATTTCTTTGACGGCGTCGTGGTGCAAAACCTCGGACAAATTCAAAACGCCGAGGGTCACGTGGTTATCGGTGAAGGAATCAATATTTTCAACAGTTACAGCTTCCGCCATTTTGCGGGAAAGGGGGATATTATCCCCTCATTCGAATGTAAGCGGGAACAACTCCGGGGAATGACGCGCAGGTTCGGAACTTGCGGCGAAGTTCTTTATTACGGCTATCCCCGTTCCATGACCATGCGTCATTGTCCCATGAGCCTAATCAAAGGCTGCGGGAAAGATAGAAACTGCACGTCATGTAATTTGAGACGTGGCTATTCCCTGCGGGATGAAAAAAATGTCGCCTTTCCCTTTAGACGCGTCGGCGATATGACGGAGATTTACAACAGCTTACCCATTTATCTCGGCGATAAGAGAGAGCAGGTAATGGCTTTGAAGCCTACTGCCCTAAAAATTCGCAGTCGTTTGGGAGAAGACATTACCGATATAATTAAAGAAGCGCGGCGCGTTATCGACGGAGAGAAAGTGGAAAAGCTCGCTGTAAAAGATTTTACGCGAGGCCATTGGATGCGCGGCATTTTAGGATAAAAGAGGAGGAGATATGGCGCATAAAATTGAAGCGATTCTTGAATTTTACGACATTATCGACCGATTAAAAGAACTTACCGTTTCAAGCATTGGAAAAGAGCGAGTAGATGCTATGGCATTTACCTCGAATAGGGAAAAAATTCTAAGGATGCAACAGGAAACGGAAGAAGCTTTTCAATTACTCGTCACCCGATCCGCTCCGCCTTTAAGTGGCGCCCGTCCTGTGGCGAAAAGTGCTCATTACGCTTCCCGCGGCGGAACGTTGAGCATCGCCGAAGTTCTCGAAATCGGCGACTCACTTCGCGGCGTAACGCGCATGCAGCGCTATATCGCCCAAACCGATGATACAGTGGAAGATCCCTATCCTTTAATTCGCACCATGGTGTCCGCCCTTTGGACGCGCGGCGATCTTAGGGAAAAAATCGAATCCACCATCGAAAGTGAAGACAGTATTTACGACGACGCCACGCCGGAATTATTGCGTATTCGTCGTTCCTTAGCGCGGAAAAAAGATCAAGTACGGGATAAACTTCAAGGCATTTTAAATTCGGCGGATCTCCAGGAATCCCTCCAAGATTCTTTGATCACCATGCGCCAAGGGCGCTACGTCGTTCCCGTGCGTCATGACGCACGAAGCAAGGTAAAAGGCCTCGTTCACGATATGAGTGCTTCGGGTCAAACAGTGTACATCGAGCCCATGGCCGTCGTGGAAATCAACAATGACATTCGCGAATTGGAGCTCAACGAAAGGGAAGAGATTCAGCGCATTTTGGAAGAACTATCCGCCATTATCGGAGAAGATGCGGAAGCTTTTGCGAACAACGAGGTGCTTTTTGCCGATTTAGATTTTATCTTTGCCAAGGCAAAGTTGGCGTCGGATCAAAACGCCATTTCGCCGAAACTTTCCAAGAATAAAACCACGAAGCTGATCAACGCCCGTCATCCTTTAATTCCGGCGGACAAAGTCGTGCCGTTAAGTTTGGAACTGGGAGGAGAAGCGGGTGGGCTCATTATTACGGGGCCCAACACCGGCGGCAAAACCGTCAGTTTAAAGACTTTAGGGCTTATGGTGCTGATGACGCAGCACGGACTCCATATTCCGGCAGATAAGGGAACGGTTATCGGCATTTACGACGGCGTTTACGCCGATATCGGCGACGAACAGAGCATCGAACAATCTCTCTCCACCTTTAGCGGCCACATGATGAACATCATCGACATTTTGAATCGCGCCGGGGAAAACAGCTTGGTTATTTTCGACGAGCTCGGCGCAGGCACCGATCCTACGGAAGGAGCCGCCCTCGCCCTGAGTATTATCGAGCACTGCATTTCTACGGGTATTACGTTTATGGCGACGACCCACTATACCCAGCTTAAACTTTACGCCTTGACGCGGGACGGCGTACAAAATGCGTCCATGGAATTCGACATCGAAACCTTGACGCCTACTTACAAGCTTCATGTCGGCGTGCCGGGAAAGAGTAATGCATTCGAAATTTCTTCCCGCCTCGGTCTTTCCGGGGAAATTTTACAGGGCGCCGAAGGCTTTTTAGAGCGAAAGGACATCGCCTTCGAAGACGTTCTGAAGACGTTGGAAGCGGAGCGAAGTCGCCTTGAAAAACGGGAAGCGGAGCTCGTGCAATTAAAGGGCGAGTACCAAAGGGAAATGCAACAGGCCAAACGCAAGGCGGAGGTTATAGAAAAAGAGCGAGATCGCATTTTAGAAAAAGCCCGAGACGAAGCGCGCCGCGTATTGAAATCGGCGAAAGAAGATGCGGATCTCGCCGTATCGGAAATCAAAGAATTAAAAAAACATCTCGAAAGCGAAGAGGCCAAAACGCTACAGGAAGCCCAAGATGTTTTGCGAGAAGGCAATAAAAAATTCCGCGACGGCGATCGCGGCCTCGTAGTGAAACAAGCGAAGAACCCGGCGAAGAAGCTGAAGCCCGGCGACACTGTCTATGCTGAAAGCTTAGGCGTGGAAGCGACGGTATTGGAAAAGCCCGACGGAAAGAACAATGTCCTCGTTCAGGCGGGGCTTATGAAAATGACGCTACCCGCCAATTCCTTAGTGAAGCGGCAAGTGCAGGATAATCACCGCCAAAAGGCCAATACGGGAAAAGTGTCGCAGAAAAAATCAAAAAATGCTAAAGTAGAATTTGACATTCGAGGTAAAACATTTGAAGAGGCTGAACCTATTTTGGAAAAGGCGCTGGACGACGCCTATTTAGCCTCTCTCGATCACATACGCATTATCCACGGCAAGGGAACGGGCATGCTCCGTAAAAAAGTGAAGGAATATTTGCGTACCCATGCCTCGATTAAAAAATACGAAGAGGCCGAGCCCGGCGAAGGGGGCAGCGGCGTAACCATTGCATATTTAAGATAGGAGTCACGATGATAAATTTTAAAGAACAGATTGCAGAAGGTCTCGCCCGGGAAACGGGCTTGGACGCCAATGAATTATTTTACAAAATTGAAACGCCACCCGATCGAAAAATGGGCGATTACGCTTTCCCTACGTTTATGTTGGCCAAGACCATGCGGAAAAATCCGGCGGTCATCGCTCAGGAACTTAAAGAAAAATTAAGCGACGTGGAGGGCGTTCGCGAAATTGCCGTCGCCGGCCCCTATCTTAACTTTTTCATCGACACCACCGCCCTTGCGGAAAATGTGCTGAAAGCCGTTTTGGAGGAAGGGGATCGCTTCGGTTCTTCGGACATAGGAAAGGGCAAGACCACCATTGTGGAATATTCCTCGCCGAACATTGCCAAGCCTTTCCATATCGGCCATATTCGTACGACGATTATCGGCGATTCCATTAAGCGCATCTACAAGCACTTAGGCTACAATGTAGAAGCCATTAATCACTTAGGAGATTACGGCACCCAGTTCGGTATGATGATCGAAGCGTACAAACGCTGGGGCGACGATGATGTTATCGAGAAAAATCCTATTCCCGAGCTCGTCAAACTTTACGTCCGCATCAATCAGGAAGCGGAAACGAACAAAGAACTTTTGGATAACTCCAGAGAATGGTTCCGCAAATTGGAAAGCGGCGATGAAGAAGCTGTGGCCCTTTGGCAATGGTTTAGAGATTTAAGTCTCGATGAATTTAAACGCGTTTACGATATGCTCGATGTGGAATTTGATTCCTACCGCGGCGAATCTTATTATTCCGATCTTATGCTGAAAGCCGTCGATGAAATTAAGGCGAAAGGCCTTTTGGTCGAAGATCAAGGCGCTCAAATCATCAATCTCGACAAATACAACTTGCCCCCCGCCATTATTATTAAGAGCGACGGATCCACCATTTACCTCACCCGCGACATTGCCACGGCAATTTTCAGAAAAGATACTTACGATTTCTACAAAAACATTTACGTCGTAGGCAGTCAACAAAATCTCCACTTCCAACAACTAAAGGCGATTTTGAAAGAAATGGGATACGATTGGGCGGACGACTGTATTCACGTGCCCTTTGGCATGGTGTCCTTGCCCGAAGGCACCCTTTCCACTCGCAGAGGTAAAGTTGTTTACTTGGAAGACGTGCTCAATCGCGCCACGGAAAAAGTCGACGATATTCTTCGCGAACGGGAAGAAAAAAACGGCTATACCATGGAAAATCGAGAAGAACTTGCCCGCCAAGTAGGCATCGGCGCGGTGAAATTCCAAGAGCTCTTCAATCAGCGGATTAAAGATTATGTATTCGACTGGGATCGCACCTTAAGTTTCGACGGCGAGACTGGGCCCTATGTTCAATACACTCACGCGCGCATGCACTCCCTTCTCGAAAAAGGCGCATTCGATCCTGCAAAATCGGTCGATGTTAAGGCGCTGACCTTAGACGATGAAAAAGAATTACTTCAACAGCTTTACGGCTTCAACCAAGTCATCGTCGACAGCCACGAAAAGTACGAGCCCTACCTCGTCACCCGTTACATTACGGAATGTGCCAAGACATTTAACAAGTACTACACCAACACGCCTATTCTCGTAGAGGACGACGACATTAAAAATGCGCGCCTCCTTCTCGTCTACGGCGTAAAAAACATGATCAAAATCGGTTTAAATTTACTAGGCATCGAAGCGCCTAATAAAATGTAATATCAAGCGGACCTCTCGAATGGGAGTGTCCGTTTTTGATTGGCATACTTTACGGATGTGTTAAACTATAAAAAGTGAAAGGAGGGAAGCTGTGAAAGGATTACTCGTCGCTTTTAACGCGAGCTATGTGCATACCAATCTCGCCGTCAGGCTTTTGCAAGAAGTTGCGGAAAGAGACATCGAGTTTTTAGAGATGACCATTAACGAGTCGTTGGAACAATGTCTTGCGAAAATCGCAAAAAAATCACCGGATTTCATTATGTATTCCGCCTACATATGGAACTGGGAGCGGATCCAATCTGTGGGGAGCTACATTCAAAAGGCGAAACCTGAGATACGCCAATTTTTAGGCGGGCCGGAAGTCAGTTTCGACGCGCCGGAGCGCTTAAAAGCACATTCGTGGATCGAGGCCATTCTGTGCGGCGAAGGGGAACTAAGCTTTAATGCACTTCTCGATTACGCAGAAGGCAACATCTCGGCGGAATCCGTTCCCGGGCTCTGTTATCGCAGCGAAGGGGACATTGTTGAAAATCCGGCAGCTATTCCCTTCGACAATCTGGATTATTTGCCCTCCGTCGATTACCCGGCGACTATGGAACACCGCATTATTTATTACGAATCCATGCGCGGTTGCCCTTATCATTGCAGCTATTGTCTATCGTCCCAAGACGACCTCGTGCGGTATCGTTCGGTAGGGGATATAAAAAGCGATATGACCCATATCTTCCAAACGGGCACAAAGCTGATAAAATTTGTAGACCGTTCCTTCCATATTCATAAGGAGCGGACGGAATCGATTTTAAAATTTTTCATCGAGGAATCGCCGGAGGATATGTGCGTCCACTTTGAAATGAACCTGGAGCATATGTCCGACGAACTTATTGCATTAATCAACAGCGCACCGAAAGGCCGCTTTCAAATCGAGGCGGGAATTCAATCGACGAATCCCGCAGTAAACGAGCTGATTCATCGACACACGAATTTGGGAAAAATCCATAGAGTATTAGAGAAATTAGACGGCGATAAAATTCATGTCCACCTGGACCTTATCGTCGGGTTGCCCGAGGAAACCCTGGAAAGTTTTCTCGACGGATTCGACAAAGTCGTGCCCCTCGGCGGTAAGCGCATTCAAATCGGCTTTTTAAAATTGCTTCCCGGTACGGAGCTTCGCGCAAGAGCGAATGAGTTCGGCATTGTCTATGACGACGCGCCGCCATACGAGGTCATAAAAACAGGAGCACTCCGGGCGGAAGAAGTTTTGCAACTTAAATACTTTGCCGACATCGTAGAGACTTATTATGACGAAGAAGCTTTTGCCTCGACATGGGAGATAATAAGAGAACGGGGCATTTCCTTATCCCGCTTGTTTTACGATATGGCGAAAGAGGCAATGCAGCGAATCGACGAACAGCCTATGAAGGGGCAAAATGGCAAGTATCGGTTCCTTTATAATGAACTGTGCAAAAGAAACCATATGGACGACGAACTTTATCATAGATTCAAATGGGATTTTTATCGCCATGAAAATCGCTACATCGGACAGGTTTTAGGTTTCGACGATCCCGAACTTGGGAGAGAAGAAATAGTGGCTTTCATAAAAGATAATCCCGACTTTATAGCGACAAAGGATCCGCTGAAAGCCTCGAAAAATGTAAGGGGCATTACAATCGGCGATTGCAATCGCTATATTTATTACGAAAAAGGAAAGTACAAAGCCCATTGCGACGAAAGGAAAAACAATGGAGAGTAAAAAATATTTAGCCGACTGGTACGATGCCATCGGTTTTTTAGAACAACAAAACGGCGGCACCATTTTAAACGGTGTTCCCATTCCCATGCTTCAAAGGGACATAGTCGACGAAATTAAAAATCCGGGAAAAGAAGGCACACTCGACGTAGATCATATTTTTACAGCCATGTGTGTCGTCGTCGGATTGGACGAACATTTCCCTTACGCCGGTGACTACATCGCCTTCTTAAAAGAAAATATGGAAGACAGCATCCGGGCGCTGGAAGGAAAAATTCTATCGGCAGCACAAAGCGGTGATGTCGAGCGAGTCTACCTTTTTGCCCATGCCAAGGAAATTTTACGCGGAAACACCGGGGATCAACTGGACACGACCTATGCCATGGAAGGAATTTACAATCTTCGCTGGCAAGAAGATGAAGGGAAGAGCAGTGAAGATCTTTTAAAAGAAATAATGGATCGTTACGAAGAAATACTTGAAAAAGAACCGAGCAACACCGCCGCCCTTATGGCCTTAGGACGCGTCCACGAAGCGAGAGCCCATTGGATCAAGGCAAAATTCTATTATGAGAAAGCACTGCAATCGTCGACCGACGACGCTACCAAAGAAGAATTGCGCCAAGGCATCGAACGAGTAAAAGAACCTGCCGCAATTGACGGGGCCAAAACCTATTTACACTACGGTCGGTATGATGATGCCCTTAAAACCATCGAAGAAGTAGACTCCCAATATACCGATCCGGGAACCTGTACCCATATTAAAGGAATTGCATACTATGGTCTCGGAGACTATGAACGAGCAGTGCAATATTTAGAAAAAGCAGCCCACCACACAAAAGCCAACGATGTGCTAAACGATTACGCCATTGCACTGGCCGCTATAGGGAAAGAAGAAGCTGCGGTGAGCGTTTTGTCAGAAACTATTGAAATCGACGAAAAAAATCGCACGGCATTGATGAATAGAGGGATCCTTCGTTATCGAATGAAAGATTACGAATGTGCACTTCAAGACTTTGAGGCGGCATATCACTTGGAATCGAACAACGATTTATGGGAACTCATCGAGCAAACACGAAAGCTTATGGAGGCAGAGTAAAAAACTCTTAAAAATTACGTAAAAGCATTCTTGACAATGGAAAAAGATCTGCGTATACTATAAAAGAACCTTGAAAAAGGGGTTACACAATATCCACTGGATTAAGGTTCTGTGGTCGATTGGCTA
This sequence comes from Aedoeadaptatus coxii, assembly GCF_001553115.1. Taxonomy (GTDB): domain Bacteria; phylum Bacillota; class Clostridia; order Tissierellales; family Peptoniphilaceae; genus Aedoeadaptatus; species Aedoeadaptatus coxii. The sequence goes on along the minus strand of NZ_KQ960181.1, from coordinate 51 downwards.
ATGAGCAGTTGATCACATCACCTCGAAAAAGTACTGTAAAAAAGTTAAAAA
>NZ_KQ960180.1 GCF_001553115.1 Aedoeadaptatus coxii | reverse complement strand
TTTTACTGTGGTTTTTTATTATGGTTATACAAATAGACAAGCCAACTATGGATATGCCATGTCAAATAATTTTTATCATGCTGAGATTAAGGATGAGTTATCAAATGAAGATGTAGAAAAACTAAGGTCTATTGAAGATATCGAATTAATTGGAAAAATGTCACTTAATCCAGATAATGCTAAATATAATAATGATTTACTTGTCATTAATTATCAGGATGAAGCAATAAATGAAATGAGAGAGTATTCAAGACTTCAAGAAGGTAGATTTGCTGAAAATGAAGATGAAATTGTAGTATCTGAGAGCCTTGCAAAGAAAAATAGTATTAATTTAGGTGATGAAATAAAACTTGAAATAGGTAATAGGTTTATAGATGGGGAAAAAATAGGTCCTACTAGTGCAAATACTGATAAGGAGATGTTTAAAAAAGATTCTACTAAATCTTTTACTGTAGTAGGAGTTTACGGAGACGTTTATAACAAATATAGTAAATTAAATTTTGCTTTAGGATTACAAGAAAAGATGTCATCCTTTAAAACATATTTAAAGTTTGATTCATTTGAAAAATCTTATAAAAATAAAGAAAATATTCAGGAAGATATAAATAATAAACTTGGTAGGGATGTAGAACTAAAATTTTCTGATGGATTGATATATTATTACGGTATCGAAAGAGATGCTTTACAAAACATTATGAGTAAAGCGGTTATCGTATTATCTATCTTCGGATGTATAGCCGTCTTTGTATTTTTTATAAAAAATATCTTTTGGGTTTGGGGTCTTCGAAAAATTAAAGAGCTGTCTATATATAAATCTATAGGGTCAACTAATGGTCAAATATATTTGATGCTTTTAAAAGAAGGTTTAATTATATCAGCCATTCCAATACTTTTAGGTCACATAGCAGGTTATTCCTTTATATATTATTTGTATAGTAATATACAAAAAGGTGATGGAGTAAGTGCCTTTGAAGTAGTAAGATTTAATCCATTATTAAGTTTAGCCATACTATTTGTTTCTTTTATAATTGTTTCCTTGGCTATAAAATCTCCTTCAAAAAAGATTTCTAAAATCAACATTATAGATGGTATTAGAGGAAATATAGATTTTTCCAAGTATAAGAAAAAGAAGAAGCAGAACTTATGGCAAGAACTAAGAATTAACAACTTAGCTTCAATAAAATCACAAAGATTTATTTCAGCTATTGGAATTCTAATCATTTCAGTATTTGTAATTGTAATAGGAATTTCAAATTATCTTAGAGACTATTCGTATTATGATAATGGATATAACTTTTCTGTAGATTATTATAGTGATAAGGATGAAGTGCCATCGGTACTAAAAGAGATTGATGAAAAAATCTCTAATGAAAAATCCTATATTTCTAAACAAAAATATGTAATAGTTGAAAATAATAAAAATTTTTCAAAAGAAGCTAGGAATGCAAGCCTAGATAAAGAGGCTGAAAAAAATATTGAAAAATATAATGCGAAGGGAATGAATGGATTTTTAATAGCCTTAGAAGAAGAAGACTTAAAAGAGCTTGGAGGAAATAAAGGAGAATTTCTACTTTATAATATGATCCAAGAAGATTCTTCCATACCTATATCTAAGGCAAAGAAAATTCCATATTTTGAAAATCCAACAAGTCTTGACATAAGTATTGGAGATAATTACCAAAAAAGTATTAAGGTTTCAAAGTCAATAAATGATTTGGGGAAAATTAAGTCTAGAACGATGCCCTTCGATGTGAAGATTTACACCGACTTTGATACATTTTTCAATCTGATGGAAGAAGCAGGCGATGAAAAATATAGAAATTATCCTTATACTTTGAATATGAAAGTAAATGACTCTGAAGCAAAAGATACACAAGATTATGTGGAAACCTTAATTAGGGGACAAATTTTACCTGAAGATAGATTTAATATTACTGTAGGGGAAGAGCTAGAAAAAAAAGAATTTGAGAGTCTACAAGACCTAATGAAAATTGTGCTAGGTATAGGATTAATAATATTGGTTTTAAATATTACAAATGGATATTCATCTATAAATCTAAGCTTGATGAGTAGAAGAAAAGAAATAGGAAGCTTTTATTCTTGTGGAATGGATTTGGATGAACTCAAAAGAGTTTATGAAAAAGAATATTTAAATGAACAGATAAAATCATTGCTTATAGTTATATTAACTAGTATAGGTGTAATGTTTATAATTTCTATATTCTCATCGAGATTGACTTTTTTAAATTTACTAAAATATTATGATTACAAAATTTTCCTAGGGTTTTCGATAATAGTATATTGTATAAATTTGTTAATCTACCACTTCTCTTTAAAGAGAATATTAGACAGACCGACGATAGATTTAATTCGAACAATATAATTTCAAAGGAAGAGAATAGTATGAAGAAAAATATCAGTAAAAATTTTTTTTTACTTGGACTCGTAATATTTCTGATCTCCTACCTACTGCCAATAGACATCTTTGAAAGCTATACCAGTCTAAGACCAACTGGACTCACATCAATGTTTGTCTGCCCAATTATTGGACTAATAGGTTTAATATTTGGGGTAAAGGAAAAGGACAGATTATTTATGGGGTTAAATGTCCTTTTGATCTTATTACTTCCTATAGCGATGTTTGTAGGTCATGTCATAGGTGTATAATTAAATCAGGATTCTAGGCTATATTTTAATGATGGAGGGTAACAAAGGAAATGATAGAAAAAGTAATTTTAGAAACAAAGAACTTAACAAAAAAATATAAACACAATACTGCACTTAATAATATTAATTTAAAATTAGAAAAAGGTAAAGTTTATGGTTTTATTGGTAAAAATGGTGCAGGTAAGACCACATTTATAAGGATTATTACAGGACTAGCTTTTCTAACTAGTGGAGAATTATCACTTTTTGGAAACTCAAGAGAAAAAGAACTACAAGAAGCTAGAAGAAAGATAGGAGCATTAGTTGAAGGCCCTTCCTTATATCCTTTTATGAGTGCTAAAGAGAATCTAAAGGCTCAACAGATTCAATTAGGAAAAGAAGATGAACGTGAGATAGATGAACTTTTAGATCTTGTTGGACTTAGCGGTGTTGGAAATAAAAAAGCACGTAACTTCTCTTTGGGAATGAAGCAAAGACTTGGAATAGCCATGTCCCTTATAGGAAATCCTGACTTTCTTATTTGGGATGAGCCGATAAACGGTCTAGACCCTGAGGGAATAAAAGAAATTAGAATCCTTATAGATGACCTAAATAAAAATAAAGGTAAGACTTTCTTAATTTCAAGTCATATTTTAGGAGAGCTTGAGAATACTGCGACAGATTTCATTTTAATAGATGAAGGAAACATCATAGAAGAAATATCTAAAGACGAACTTTTAAATAAAAGAAAAGATTATATTTATATAGTTACTAGCGATAACAGTAGGACAATCAGCATATTAAAAGATAAATTTCCTGATGTAGGCATAAATATAGAGGGAGAACGTATATTAATAGAAAACTTCAGTGAGAATATTGAGGATTTATCTATCTTGCTTACTGAAAATCAAATCAACATAAGAGAAATGCGTAGCGAAAAAGAATCACTAGAAAACTATGTATTTGCAAAGATAAGGCCATAGTTATGAAGGATATACTAAAATCAGAATTTTATCAAATAAGAAAAGATAAAAAAAACCTATTTATTTTGATTGTATCCTTAATTATAAGCTCTGTTTTACTACTAGATAGAGATATTAAGGATGGGGCAGAAGCTTTATATCAAACTCTCTACAATACATCTCTAGTTTTTATAGTTGTGAATGTGTTTATTTCTTTATATATTGGTGATAATTTTTCTGAAAGACAAATTAATAGATATATTGTGTCAGGCCATAAGAGAAAAGATGTAGTATTTGCCCAGAGTGCTATCTCTATATTTTTCTCTAATTTGATTTTAATATTACAACCGCTTATTGTAACTATTATCTATACATCAATAAAGAGCTGGGGTCAAATGTACTCTTTATCACAAGGGATAACTATTATATTAATGAGTATTTTATTAAATAGTGCTTCTATAAGTGTAATCATGTTCTTAGCAATTTTATTAAAAAAACCAGGCACGATACTAGTAGCTTCAACTGCCTTGTATTTTTTAACAATATTTTTGTTAAATTCACAAAAGGCTTTAAGTTTTGCGCATATACTCCCACTAGGACAAGCAAGGCTCCTAATAGAAAATACAACAGGAAATATTGAAGCCTTATTAGTTGCTATAAGTTATTTATTAATATTTAATATCTTGACAGAAAGATATTTTGAAGAATGTGATTTGAAATAGGAGGATAAAATGAAAAACTTGATTAAAAAAGACCTATATCAAATAAAACATAATAAAATTATACTCATCTCCTTTTTATCCATTATACTAATGGGGGTTTTTGGTGCGGAGAGCTATATTTTAGACTTAAAAAGTAGTAAAGATGCCATAGGAATATTTGATGCTATGGTATTTGACTCCACAATAATAGTGATTTTAGCAACACTTATAACATCAGCATTATTGGGAATAGAATTTAAAAATAGAACTATAAATAACGATATCTATTTTGGAAACATTCGAAAAGATATATTTATCTCTAAAATCATAAGTTGCCTAATCATTTATAATTTACTCATCATAACTTTTCCTTTAGCAGGATGTATACGAATGATTCCAAAACTTGGATTTTCCATTAGTATGACAGGAGGGATAGCTCACATAATAAAGATAATTCTCTACTCCATTCTGTTAAATAGCGCCATGTTCTCTGTGTGTATATTTATTTCTTTTTTGTGTAGGGACATAGGAAAGACATTAAGTTTGTCAGCAACATATATTTTAGCATTTTCCTTATTAATGGCTTATGGAAAACCAGAAGGCTTATTTGATAAAGTGAAGATATTAAACTTTATTCCACTAATAGAAATCAGATATGTTCTTTATGAGAATTTAAGTGCTAATAATCATATTATGATTATTATTAGTGCTTTGACAATCTTCATATTTTTTACTATGCTGGCGAGTCATGCTTTTAAGAAAGTAGATTTGAAATAGAATTAAAATTTTGAAATTAGTTTTAGTCTAATACCAAATTTTATCCATATCGATTACTCAAGCCATGCGAAAAGATTGGTACTTCTTGAGACTAAATAATAAAGTATAATAGGAATAAAAAAAGATAGAATTAAAAGAAATAATAAAAGAGAACATTAAAAATGCCATCACAGGTGACGGAGGTAGGCAGATAGAAGAAATAGACAAAGAAATGCTGGCGGTTCAAGAAGAGCTTTTAATAGTAGCTAATGCCAAGAAAGACTACACAGACCTTGCAGACAAAGTGGAAGAGCTAAGGAATGAGAAAGAAAAGATACTCCTAACTATGGCAGAAGAGAAGAATGAACAAAGCAGGCTAAAGGAATTAGAAGAGTTTTTAGACAATCAAGAATCAGAAATAGAAAGCTATGATGAAGATTTAGTAAGGAAACTTATAGAGAAGATTATAGTTTATGATGAAAGTCTTAAAGTGATATTTAAATCAGGACTTGAAGTTGAAATAGAAAATTGACAAGTATTAAAAGTAAATATACAATAAAAATAACAGTACCCGACACGCTTCTTAGTATGAAGCGGACCTAGTCGGGTCTTTTGATTTTACTTAATAGACTTAATATAATTGGTATAATATTATCATAAGCAATTGAGGATAATCGTGATCAAATAAAAAAATAAGTAGTTAAGTTAATAACTACTTATTAGGAAATCCTGAAATTGCAAATATGGCATCAATTGATACACTAGTAAATTTATCTTCATATTTATTTTTGATGGAGCTAATTGATGAGATTAAAGATTGATATTCTTTTTCGGGAATAACTAGTTTAAGGACCAATATTAAATCATGTAAATTTTTGCCAGTATAATTTTCATCGAAAAACTTTTCAAAAATAGCAGTTTGACCAGCTTTATTCAATGAGAATGAATACATGACTTCATCATGGGCACAAACATTTCTGAAAAAATTACAGATTTTAATTATATCTATAAGTTCAGTCTTACTAATTTTTTCTTTAGACTGGTAACTCTCTTTATATCTCTCACCAAAATCTTTAGCAATTTTATTTTGAAGAGATTCATCTAGGGAATTATAAAAATAAGATATATTTCCTAAAGTAAGGAAATTTACAAGAACCCAAAGAGGGATGTGGTCATGCTTTTTTATATAATGCTTAATAGGTTTCTTGCCATTTGAATTTTTATTTTCTCTACTTATGGCATTGGATAATGTCCCTATATTTTTCAAAACATAATTTAGCTGATGCTTTGATGCAGAATAATTTTCAATTTGTAAGTAAGGATATAGTCCATCTCTGTATAAGTCTGAAAAATGATAAGCACAGGATGTTTTTAGAAGTTTCTCAAAACGGAGCAGAGAAGAAAAAATCACTTCTTTTAATTCACGATCCATTTCATGAAGAGCATAAATTTCTTCAAAACTACTACCAGCTTTATATACATCTTCTACCTCATTAGAAGATGTATTGTCTAAAAATGGAGTTTTATAGCCATTGATAAGGTTATAATAATTAACTTGTGATAAAATAATCTTAGCATATTCTGGATTATTAATGTCTAAACCTCTATTTGAGAGTATTTCAATTTGTTCATCATAAATTTTAAACGGTTTACTCATATGCGCACCTCATAAAAAAACGCCCCGCCACGTATGGCAAGGGCTTGTTCCTTACTTATATTATAGCAGAAAGTTCTATTAATTCAAGGTCTTACAGAAATAAAATTGGTAAGCATGGAAACTATAAAGATATCTAGAAAGGTTTATAATTAATTAGTGGACATATTTCCACATACGAGGATTTTGAAAATTTTCAAATTTTATTCATACTGACCACTCAAGCCACTGTGAGACGATTGCATTGTTGGCAAGAAAATAGAGTAAAAGCTTAAAAAAGAAAAGAGGGCAGGCGAACTATAACTCATGGAAACCTGGCCATATAAAGATCAGAAAGCAACGTCGGTGTTCACTATAGTCTCATTGAAAAATTAATAAAAGACTTAGGCTGGATATATATTATTCGAGAAATTGCTTTCGATCGATGGAGGTAGTTCAGACGGTAAAAACTTGGAAGGTATGAGTTTTACAGTAGCTCCCTTCAGTCAAGGCTTAAAGATATGTCGTCTTCTACCAAGGAACTCATGAACTACTCCTTGAAAAAAATTCTAAGGAGAAATGGACAGTATCATTGATAGAATAATGGCTCTTGATAGGGTTATAAGGTGTGACAATGATACGAATTAATCCGTTTATGGATAATAGGGATTGATGGTATTCTAACCTTGGCCTAATATCAATAGGAGGCTTATATGAAAAGGTTAAATACTCCTTTTGGGGATATATCTATAAAAATTAATGATAAAGAAATAAGCTATGAATATAAAAAATGTACGAATGATAGAAGTTGTCCAAATTTATTAGGCCGGTACTTAATAGAAATTACATCTAAACCAACGGGTAAAGAATATAGTATTACTTGTGAAATTACGACGAATCAATTCTTAAAATCAGAAATAGAAAGTGGAGAGATGCTAGAATGTATAGGTTTTTATGGAGAAGAAAGAAGAAAGTTATCCATAGGAGCTTATGGGGAATGTTGGGGTTACGTAGAAGGCAGGCCAATGGAAACAAGAAATGATTACGATATAGAATATAAACCTGATGGCTTGTCTTATCTGGTATTAAAAGAAACTAGAACAGATAAATATTATTTTGCAATCTCATGGATTGACGATGTAGGATACGAAGATCCTATATCTAGTGATGAGCATGATAGAGGTGTAGAGACTTGGTTTGGATCAGACCCAACGATGTTAATTTGATTTAACAGCATTAAAAAAACTAGACACTATTTTCATATGTTTTTAGTAGGTAGAGTATTAACATTTTAAATTTAGTATTCACCCTAAAAGGTACGAGTAAATCGAGGGAAAGACGGGGAGAAGATATCTTCACCGTCTTTTTTTTACTAGGAAGAACAACGGGGGCTTAATATAAAAATTGGAAGAAGTTCCTAAAAAAGTAAGACCAACAGAAAGACCAATGACTACACCCTTGTTTCTATTAAGGGTTGTAGAATTAGGTCTTTCTGTTTCTGATTTATCCCTATTAACAATTGGACTTGTAAATGATATGTTCACAGAAAAGAATAACGATGAATATAAAAACAAAGAAATAGCTACACAAGAAGACTTTGATAAGTTTTAAGTCATCACGAATGATATTGACAAACTATAATTATTGTTTTACAATAATATTCAAAGATAATTATCGTTTTACAATAATTCAATGGGGAGGATCATAATGAGAAAAAGGTTTTTAATAATATCTATTCTTCTTGCTTTTTCTATAGTTTTAACTTCTTGTATTCCAAATACTATGACAGAACAAACGAGAAGTAAAAAAGAAGAAAAGATTGAAATATTTGATTCTAACAATAAAAAAATTGTTGAAACAGAAGAACAAGAAGTTTTAGACTACTTTGGCAATTTAACAGGAATGAGCGTAGAAAATATTAATGATAAAAACTTCGACAATTATTTTAAAGAAATACCAGATGATGCAATAGAGTCTTACCACTTCATGTTAACCAGCAAGAGAAAAGATAAGAAAGCTACAGAGATAGATTTTTATATTTATGAAAACTATCCATATATTACAATGGTAGGAATGCCCATGATTCCATCTTCATTAACTTGGGAACTTTCTAAAGAAGATTTAAATGACCTGAAAGATAAAGTACAAGAATTGAAAGATGCGAATGATAAAAGATAATGCGAAAGTGCTAAGGAAAAGTTATGAAGAGTTTTATTTTCAAAATAGCGATTATATTATCTAAGATTTTAAGATATATTTCATATTTGGGAGCAGGCTTCACATTGCTTGGGAGTATATTAACTCTAATTTTCAAAGATGATGTAATACATTTAGTAGAATCTCAACAATTTAATTTACAAGAAGTTTCTCTTTCTTTTATTATTTATTCATGTTTAAGTGCCGTTATGATATTCATTGTTGCTGGTTTCTCATTGGATAAATTTGAGAAGATCTTAGTGAATTTAGAGAAGAAAGATTATTTTTCAGACTTAAACTCAAAATATTCGAAAAACATTTTAATAGCTATTTTAATTTTGACAATATGCCAAATTATTTCTAAGCTAGTTTTCAATTATTTTAAAGTTGACAATGTTAGCGGTGTTTTTAATTTAACTATTAAGGACTATTTAACGAATATAATTTTGATGGTTATAGCATTTTCATCAATGATGATATTTAATTCAGGAAAATCCTTAAAAGAAGATTCGGAAAGTATAATTTGAAAATGAAGGATCAAATAATTATAAATCTAGATCAAGTCTTAAAAAAGAAAAATATGACATCGAAAGAGCTTGCAGCAAGGATAGGGATAACCGAAGCAAATTTATCAATATTAAAAACAGGAAAGGCCAAAGGTATTAGATTTAATACTTTAGCGAGCATCTGTAAGGAGCTTGATTGTCAACCAGGTGATTTACTTGAGTATGATAATGAAGAAGAACGATAATGAAGTTAATATGCAACATATAATGACAACGTGCTGACTATACACGAACATAATCATATAGGAGATGAGGAAATGGCCACAACAAATTTGAATATAAGAACAGATAAAGAAATAAAAGAAGCAGCAGAAAAATCTACTCCAGTTTAGGCTTAAATATGACGACAATCATTAATATATTTTTAAGGGCGAGTATTAGAGAAAGCGGCATTCCTTTTGATTTAAAATTTAACGTTCCAAGTGATGAAACCATAAAAGCGATTGAAGAAGGAAGAAAGATAGCTAAAGATACGAATGTGACATCCTATGATAATATGGATGACTTGAGGAAAGCTCTTGAAGTATAAAATAAAGTTTACGACGAGATTTAAAAAGGATTAAAAGCAGGCTGAAAAAGCAAGGAAAAGACATTGAAAAGCTGTTTCATATTATTGAGAAAATAGCAAAAGACGAAGTTCTTGATGAAAAATATAGAGATTATTAGCAAAAGAGAGATGTTATGAAAAGAGTATCTATATTTATTTTATTAGCTTTGGCCCTGGTGGCCTGTGGTCCCAAAAAGACCAAAGACCCGGCCCAAGCACTGGCCCAAGACTTTGCCAAGCTCTACCTGGCCCAGCTGGACATTAAGGAAGAGGACTGGAGGCAGTTGGAGGAAGATCTTAGCCAGGCAGGTCAGGTTCTTAGACTGGATAGTGACTTAGAAGCCAGCCAAGAAGCGATCCAGGGTCTGCCCGCCCTCTATGACCCCTTTAAGGAAGTCATGACCCAGGAGGCACTGGAGACGATGGTGGCCAATGGGGACTACCCCTACTTCCCCCTAAGAGAGACGACCTTGGACCGGGTGGTTCTGGTTTCTGTTACAAGAGTGGATCCGGATGATAATAGATACGACCTGGTCTTTGTCACCAAGAAGGGGGACCGGGAGACCCGGCACGTCCTCAGGGCCACTATTGGCGAAAAAATTTCCTATTTGGAAAGCCCCAGCCAGATCTTTGACATGTGAGGGTAAGTAAAAAGGCTGCTAGCATTACACGAACGAAAAATCCAATGTTAAGAATATGTTAAATCTAACTGTGATTATCCGGCTGAATAGGGTAGAGAAATAGAAGGTATTGAAAAAGCCGGAGAAATATTGATTACAGCTGTGCGTGTTTTCCTAAGAAAGTGGGACATAGTTTTGCAATTAGCAAGTTTCATTTTCTTTTCAAAAATTTCCTTTTCTTCTTTAGTTAGTTTTATTTCTATTCTTTCATTTCTAAATCTATTTGCCATTTATTCTCCTTTATAAAATATATTTTGGGGTCTTAGGGTTCTCCCTAACAAGGTAAAAATTAAAAAAATAGAGCATTCCGTAAAGGTCTGCTCCATTAATTTTTTCGTAAGTGTCCGTACACTTACTGTGCTTGCTACAAAAGTCAAGCAAGCATTAAGCATTTTTCTAAAATTGTAAATATATTATACCATAAAATTCAAGAGAAATGAGAAAACACAATTGACAAAGTGTCAGTTGCGTGATATCTTTTAAATAGGAGGGATGAAATGCGAGATGTGAAAGAACCGGAAATACGACGTGCTGAAATTATGGATGCTGCAATGATACTCTTTATGGAGAAGGGATATACTAATACAACAACTCAGGATATAGTTGATAAAGTAAATATATCAAGAGGGTTGTTATATTATCACTTTAAGAATAAAGAGGATATCTTATATTGTCTTGTGGAACAATATTCAGATAAATTATTGAAAGATATTCATGTTATTGTCTATGATGAAGATAAAACCGCCATAGAAAAAATCAGATCTTTTATAGATGTCACAATTATATCTTCGGAAAATATTTCAGCAGAGGGTACAGTGCTACAAAAAACTGTTGACCTTAAAGAAAATCAATATATGATAGATAAGTTATCTCATAAACTTGTCGAAAAACTAACAATATATTTTGAAAAGATTATAAATCAAGGAATAACAGAAAAAGTTTTTTCTGTAAAATATCCATTAGAAACAGCAGAATTTCTTATGACAGCTTATGTTTTTGTTTCAAATAACATAAGTATAAGATATCTAAAGAAAGAACCTGTTAATAGTTACTTAAATGCATTTAAGGTAATGCTTGAACAAAGCTTAAATACGAAAAAGCTCTTTAGTAATTAAAAAAAGAATAGAATGTTTGCAAGGAGAATAATATGCCGATAGCTACTGCTAAACAAGTTATCGGTTTTATTTCAAGGAATAACTGACAAATTGTCAATGGAGGTGGAAATTATGTTAGAGATAAAGAATTTTAGTAAATTCTATGGGAACAAAAAGGCTGTTGAAAACTTATCCATTTCAGTACAGTCTGGAGATATTTATGGATTCATTGGTGCAAATGGAGCCGGAAAAACTACAACGATAAAAGCGGTAGTTGGGATTCATGATTTTGAGAATGGAAGTATAACGATTGATGGGCATTCCATTAAAGAGGAGCCTGTTTTTTGTAAAAAAATGATGGCATATATTCCGGATAATCCGGATTTATATGAACATATGACGGGATTTCAGTACATAAATTTTATTGCAGATTTATTTGAAGTTTCTACTGAGATACGCAGAGAAAGAATTCAGAGATACGGTGATTTATTTGAAATGACGAAAAATCTTTCGGGGATAATATCTTCGTATTCACATGGCATGAAGCAAAGAACGGCGATTATTTCTGCACTGGTGCATTCTCCAAAGTTACTAATTTTAGATGAACCTTTTGTTGGACTTGATCCGAAAGCAACTTTTCTTCTAAAGAAAATAATGCACGAATGTGTATCAGATGGAGGAGTTATTTTCTTTTCAACACATGTATTGGATGTTGCAGAAAAATTGTGTAATAAAATTGCAATTATAAAAAATGGAAAGTTAATTGCGAGCGGAAATACAGAAGAAATCAAAGGCAATAAATCTTTGGAAACTTTTTTCATGGAGGTGCAGGATAATGAGCAAAATTTGGATATTAATTAGAGCACAATTGATAAATTTCTTTCCGATCAACGAAATGAAAGAGCCGGGAAATAAAAAACAAAGTTCAATTGTTATTGCAAGTTTTGGAATAATAACTCTTGCTATATTTTTCTTTGTTTATAATATCATAACAGCCAAAACATTGGTACAAGTGGGACAGCAGGAGTTGATACCAGCATATATGGTATCGGTATCAAGCTTTGCAATATTATTTTTGACAATATTTTATTCGAATGGGATTTTATTTGGCAGTCGTGATATGGAAAATCTTTTGTCATTGCCTGTAAAAAGTTCAGATATTATAAGCAGCAAGTTTATGTTTATGTATTTATTGAATTTTTCAATAGGATTGATGTTTATGCTTCCGGGAGGAATTGTTTGGGTGTTAAACGGAAGTTTAAATGTATTACAGATTATATTGTATTTTACTTCCATAATTTTTGTTCCGTTGATACCTATGTGTATAGCAGCATGTATGGGAATCGTTATTGTTGTTGCTTCATCTTTCTTTAAGAGAAAAAATGTTATTGCTTTAATTTTTTCATTTGCAATGATAGGGATAATTGGATATATTGCAGTGTCAGCTATGAAATCAGGTAATGAAAATAGTATTGGGATTATGCTTTCTAAGCAAATTACCGGATTGTACCCACTATCTAAGCTATTTATGGAATACTATAATTTTCCAATGTACATTGGAGTAGGATTATTTATTGTTCTCTCAATAGTATTTTTTTATATATTTGCCAAAATGGTTTCATTGAAGTATGGATTGCTTAATACTCTTGCTAAAACAACAACAAGATATTCCGACAACAAAAATTCAAATAATAGAAAATCAGTATTTTTTGCCCTATATAAAAAAGAAATGGGACGGTTTCTAAACTCATATATGGCAGTGTTGAATGCAGGTCTTGGTGTAATACTTTTATGTATTTTTAGTATATTTCTTCTTTTTAATTCTTTACAACAAATAGGGGAATATTCGGGAATCGAAAATATTAATGAATATCTTTCGAATTTTGCTCCAATGTGTATTGCTTCAATGTTTTTACTTAGTTGTCCGGCAGCGTTTTCCATATCTTTAGAAGGTAAAAATGTTTGGATTTTGCAAAGTTCTCCTATTAGGGTAAAAACGATTTTGAATTCTAAGATTGCAGTAAATCTTACGCTTCATTTAATTGGATATATTATTTCTGTGTTTATATTTTTGGTAAAGCTTGATATGGATATTATTCAAACTATCAGCTTAATAATTGTTCCTATTTGTTATTCCATTTTTATAACAGTGATTGGAATTTCTTTGAATAAAAAATTCCCTAACTTTGAATGGGAAAGTGAGATGATGATAGTAAAACAGAGTATGCCTGTTATTGTATCTGCAATTATTGGAATGGCTGCATTAGTTATACCAATTCTTTTCCATTGGTTTTTGCATTTTTCTATAGTACCTACATTATTGGGAGTAGCACTTATTTTGCTCGTTATTGCGGGTGGCGTTTATATAAAAACTTGTAGATTAAATTTTTAGTTTAAGGAGGAGATGTTCTATGAAAAAAATTATTAAAAGATATAATGGTGTTTATTTCAATATTAAGTTTATTTACAATATTTCAGGAATAAAAGATGATAGATTTAGTTAGAATATTTGATTCCCTATCAAATCCCATTAGAATGGATATTTTATTAATTATTTCTAATAAAAATTTAACTGCTGGAGAAATAGCAAGTCATTTTAAATTAGAAAAAGCAACTATATCTTATCATCTATCTTTATTAAAAAAGAGTAAATTAATTATCGACAGTAGATATAAAAATTATATCTATTATTCAATTAATAGGGATACATTTGTAGAAGTTATAAGGTGGTTAGATAAATTTTAGGAAAATAGAAAGCTATTGACAAATAGAAAGGAGATTTGCCATGAAAAAAAGATTTTTGAAAGATGTATTAGTGCTGATAGGAATGATGTTTGTAACATTTATTATTTGCATATTTCTTCCAGAGAAAATTCCTGTTCATTTCAATGCAAAAGGAACCCCTGATATGTTTGCTAATAAATATTATCTTCTATTCGCTACAGTTATTCCATACTCTGCATATTGGAAATTTGTACGAGGAAGGAAAAATAAAAACGAATGAAAATATATCCATATTTACAAATTGCATCAGTGTTAAGAGCGACTATTTTAAGAGGAGATTATGCTCCGGGACAACGGATGCCGCCTATAAGAGCTTTAGCACAGAGGGAGGGATGTAATCCTGCAACAGTTCAAAAAGCGTTAAAAGTTCTTGAGAAGCAGGGTTTTATTGTTAGTCGAGGAAGTAAAGGATATTTTGTTATTGAAAGTGAACAGAAAATAATTGAGTTAAGAAATCAGGATTTGAACACGCTAACAAAAATGTTTTTGGAAAAACTGTATGAGTTAGGATATTCGAATGCTGAGATTGTCAAATTATTTGATAGAATAGACACTTAAAAAAATCAATTATGCAAGAAGGAGATAGAGATTTTGGCTATTTAGATTATAGATAAAACGGAGGAAATAAACATGGAGAAATCTAAGCATATAGTTTTAAAAATACCAAAAAAACAAAAAACTTCCCTTTTTTATAATCTTTATAGCAGATTATTGTTTCATATGCAAACTGAAACAATCAAGTGCAGTTAGTAAAATACTTTTAATTTTCTGTTTTAGAGGACTTCGTATGCCTAAGTGTAGAAGTCCTCCTTTTTTTTGCCCTTGAATTGTCAAGTCAAGTGCAACTCTACTG
>NZ_KQ960179.1 GCF_001553115.1 Aedoeadaptatus coxii | reverse complement strand
GCGAATCGCAACGCCCTATTCCCTCCTCCTAAAAAAAGTTTTTGAATGAATGGTTTACTTCTGAAAGAGAAATTTTTTCCGAATGATTTTGTACAAAAAAGCATGGGCTTTATCTCTGCCCATGCTTTTTTATTATCTCTTCTGCTGTTCCCTTAATGGTCTCGTTTTTTATTTCGCTGTCGGCGGCTTCCGCATAAAGCTCTTTTCTCTCGTCCCAAAGGGTTTTCAGAGCGTTCATTCCCCCGGCGGATAGGGGTCTGCCGTTTTGTGCCAGTTCTTCTAATGGCCGTCTGATCCAATAGAGTGTGCCGCTTGCTCGCAATGCGCGGATGTTGTCCTCATCTAAGACGCTGCCGCCGCCGGTTGCGATGACGGTGTTTTCTGTTTTCGCCGCCTGCGCCACGGTTTGTTTTTCGATGGCGCGGAAGTGTGGCTCTCCTTTTTCCCGAAAGATGTCGGGGATGGGGCCGTGTTGTTTTTCGATTTCCCGATCGATGTCGATGACGGTTTGCCCGGTGATGGCGCCGATGGCATCGGCGACGCTTGTTTTTCCGACGCCGGGCATGCCGATGATGACGATGTTTTTCATTGTGTGTCCTCCCTTTTCATTTCGCGAAAGCCGATGTCGCCTTTTGCGCTCACGAGGGCATCGGCGATGGCGAAGGCGGCGGCGCTTTCCAATGCCACGGGGATGCGCAAGACGATGGCGGTGTCGTGGCGGCCTTGGATGGCGTAGTCGACGGCTTCGCCTTTTCTGTTGACGGTGTGTTGTGTTTTTCCGATTGAGGGGGTGGGTTTAACGGCGACGTGGATAAGGATGTCTTCGCCGTTGGTTATGCCGCCGAGGATGCCGCCGGCGTTGTTAGTTTTTGTGCGAATGTTGTTTTCTTCTATATAATAGGGATCGTTTTGTTCGGATCCTTTTTTTCGGCTCGCTTCTTCTCCGCTTCCGAAGGCGACGCTTTTCACGGCGCCGACGCCGTAAAGTGCGGCGGCCAGTTGGCTTTGCAGGCTTTGGAACCTTGGGCCGCCGATGCCTTTCGGCACGCCTTTGATGGCAATATCGACTGTGCCGCCGAGGCTGTCTTGTGTTTGTTTGGCTTCTTCCAGTTTGGCTTTTATGTTGTCGCCGTCTTTTTCGCCGCCTACTGCTGTGATCTCGCTTGTAATGGTGATGCCTCGGCGGTTTAGGATTTGGATGAGGATGTCGCCTGCGGCTGTTAAGGGGGCGGTGAGTCTGCCGCTAAAGTATCCGCCGCCTCGGGGATCGTCGAATCCGTTGTATTTGACGTGGGCTGTGTAATCGGCGTGGCCGGGACGGAAGGGCATGTTCTCGTAATCTTCGCTTTTTTGGTTTTTGTTTTCGATCCAAAGAGCGAGGGGCGCGCCGGTGGTGTGGCCGTTATAAATGCCCGAAAGGATGTTGACTGCATCCGGTTCTTTTCTGGGCGTGGCATATGTGCCGCCGCGTTTTCTTCTGTTCATGGCGCAGGCGATGGATTGTTCGTCGACAGGTTCGCCGGCAGGCAAGCCTGTTATAAGGGCGCCGACGCCTTTGCCGTGGCTTTCGCCGAAGAGTGTAAGGGTGATGTTTTTTCCGTAGGTTGACAAGGTGGCCTCTTTTCTTTTGGGTGTTTTTTTCTATTATATGTTATTTGCCCTTTGTGCGGGTTATATTTTGTTTCATTAAAAAAGAGAGCGTGTGCTCTCTCTTTTACAGTGTGTTGAGTTCGTCGAAGAAGGTGTTGTCGATGAGTCGGGTGTTGCCGATGTAAACTGCCATGGCCATAAAGGTATCTTTTTCTATGGTTTTGACGCGCTCGAAGTTGCTGAAGCGCAGGATTTCCACGTAGTCGATTTTGGCGAGTGGTTCTTTTTGGATTTCTTCTACGACTTTTTGTTTGATGTTTTCGGCGTCGCGGTTGCCGTTTTTGGCTTCGTTAAGTGCCAGTTTCAGGGCGCGGGAGAGGACGGTGGCGGCTTGTCGTTCGTCGGTTGTAAGGTAGGTGTTTCGCGAGCTTTTGGCCAATCCGTCGTTTTCTCGTACGATGGGGCAGGGCACGATGTCCAGGTTCAGGTTCAGGTCTTCTACCATGGCTTTTACGATGGCCACTTGTTGCACGTCTTTTTGTCCGAAGTAGGCTTTTGTGGGGCGGATGACGGTAAAGAATTTGGCGAGGACGGTGGCGACGCCTGTAAAGTGGATGGGGCGTGTGATGCCGCAGAGGATGTGGGTCATGTTATCCGGCGGCACGACGCGAAAGCCGAAGTTTTTCGGGTACATTTCTTCGGGCGAGGGGTGGAAGATGTAATCGACGCCGAGGTTTTGGCAGAATTTTCCGTCTTTTTCGATGTCGCGGGGGTAGGCTTCGTAGTCTTCGCCGGGGCCGAATTGTAAGGGGTTGACGAAGACGGAGACGATGACGGTGTCGTTTTCTTCTCGGGCTTTTTTGATGAGGGAGCCGTGGCCTTCGTGGAGTGCGCCCATGGTGGGCACGTAGCCGACGCTGCCTTTGTGTTTGGCTTTGACGGCGATGTCGCGTATTTCTTGTATTGTCGTAATAATTTGCATGGTGTGCCTCTATTTCTCTTCCAGTAGTGTGGTGTCCATTGTGAATTCGTGTTCTTTTGTGGGGAAGGTTTTGTTTTTAACGGCGTCGTCGTAGTCTTTAAAGCCTTTTACCATGGCTTCGCCGATATGGGCGAATTGTTTGACGAATTTGGGTACGAAGTCGCCGAACATGCCGAGCATGTCTTGGTACACGAGGACTTGGCCGTCGCAATCGACGCCGGCGCCGATGCCGATGGTGGGGATGGTGAGCATGTCGGTGATTTTTTTCGCCAAGGGCGCAGGCACGCATTCCATGACGACGGCAAAGGCTCCAGCTTCTTCTACGGCTTTCGCATCGGCGAGGAGTTTGTCGACGGTGGCTTGGTCTTTACCCTGTACTTTGAATCCGCCGAAGGTGTTTACGGATTGGGGCGTCAAGCCGATGTGTGCGCAAACGGGGATTTTCGCCGCCACGATGGCTTTGATTTCCTCTTGTACTTCTGTGCCTCCTTCGAGTTTGACGGCGTGGGCGTGGCCTTCTTGAATGAGGCGGCCGGCGGCCATAACGGCGTCGCGCGTACCTGTGGAGTAGGTCATGAAGGGCATATCGCAGATGATGAGGGGGTGTTTGGCTCCCCGCGCCACGGCGGCGGAGTGATGGATCATGTCGTCTAATGTGACGGAGAGTGTGTCGTCGTAGCCGAGCATGGTCATGCCCAAACTGTCGCCCACTAATATGGAGTCGATGCCCGATTGGTCCACGAGTTTTGCCGTGGTGTAATCGTAGCAGGTGATCATGGTAAGTTTTTCGCCGGTCTGTTTGTGTTCGCGAAAGGTGTTGACGGTTATGTTCTTCATGCTATTCTCCTTCCAGTAAGCGGATCATGTCGTCGTAGTTTCGATCCGGATGTTTTTCTGTTGCAATGTCTACGAGGATGTTTGCCGCCGCCACGTAAAGTGCGCGCTGTTTTTTGTTTTCGTTCATTGCGTCTAAGTGACGGGCGACGGTGGCGGTGTCTCCTCTCTCCACGGGGCCGGTTAGGGCGTTTGCCGCGCCTTTTTCTAAAAAGGACGCCAGGTTTTTTTCCGCCAAGGGCGCCAAGGCTTCTCGCGCCTCTTTTTCCTCAAAGCCGATTTCTTTCAGTAATTCGACTGCTTCTTTTCCAAGGGCGATGACGGAGTTGCTGATGAGGGATGTGGCCAGGTGATAGCGCGCTTTGTCGCCACTAATGATTTTGTAGCGGTGCTTGTGGTATTCCAATACGTTTTTCAGGATGTCCACGGCTTTTGAATCGCCTTCTAATGTAAAAAACGCACCATCAAGTGACTTGTAGCCATCTTCTTTGCTCGATATGGCGAGCATGGGATGAAGGCTGGCTGCGTATACGTCCTTGGTAGTACGATCGAAGAATAGTGATGATGATAAGCTGCCTGCCGTGTGGCAGACGATTTTATCGTGTATATTGAGTTGTAATAGTTGCCGCCATGTCGTTTCGATGGCATCGTCGGGCGTGGCGATAAGGACAACGTCGTTATCTGCCAGGAGTTCTCCCGGTGTCGCGTAGGTTTTCGACCCGGTACGCTCCGCTCCGTAGGCGGCGCTCGTCTCGCTTTTGCTGTAATATCCCCCGATGCGGAGTGGGCCTTTCGAGAACAAGCTGATGCCGAAACTGACGCCGACTTTTCCGGCGCCGATGATTCCGACGGTTTGCATGGTTATCACCTCTTTCGAGTGCAATACGCATTGTCGCATCGTATTTTAATGTAAAAAGTGTATAGTTTCCTTCGAATACTACCACTGCCATTGTAATGGGTAATGGGGGAATTGACAAGATGATTTTGTTCGGGAGGGAAGGGTTATGCTTACCCTGCCCGAAATAGAATGTGTTTTGTTGCGACGCTACCCGATGCATTTTAAAAATACATTCACGTAAAAACTACTTTTTGATTCGGTTTTACACAACCCGAGAAATTCTGTCGCCCCAACTCCCTTTCCGGCCGGCACTATAACGAAAAATGCCTTCGGCATTTTCCTGATTATTGTCTGGCGCCAGCAGAAGTTATTCTCCAGCGAGAAATAAAATCTGACGCTCACCTTGCGATGGCAAAATACTTCGCCTGAAACAGAGCGTCTCTTTCCGCAACACAGCCCAATACAAATCGAAGCCCGTTAGGGCTTCGGACTGCTAAAAAACGTTAGGGTGGAAAGGATTGGGGTCCGGGGAAAGGAAAGAGGGCGAATCCGGGCGCCCTATTCCCTCCTCCTAAGTTACAAAGAAAGATTTCTGAAAGAATAGTTTCCTTTTTGAAAGAGAAATTCTTCTGAATATATTTTTAAAAAACACATTCACGCACAAAACCACTTTTTGATTCGGTTGTACACAACCCGAGAACCATGTCGCGGGGAAGAGGGAAAGGGCTCA
>NZ_KQ960178.1:43041-97198 GCF_001553115.1 Aedoeadaptatus coxii | reverse complement strand
ACTAGACTCCCCAATGGTTGACATAGAACCAACATTTTCCCTCTCAAAAAGAAATACTCAACAATTTCCCTTACATAAAAGAAAGACCTCTTTTTCAAGAGGCCTTTCTTTATATTATTCTTTGTCGCCGAGCCATTCGCGCATAAGGTCGAAGTATTGTTCTTCTTCTTCCACAAAGCACATATGGCGCGAGTAGCGGAAGAGTTTCCAACGGCTGTTGGGCAGCTCATCTGCCATGCTTTTTGAAATGTAGCAGCTGGAAAGATCCATTTGGCCGTTAATGACCAGGGCGGGTACGGTAATCTTTGAAAGTTTACCGACGTAATCGTATCCTGCCAATGTGCCGGTGGGGCCGAATTCGTTGGCGCCCCAGCCTGTCACGTAGACTTCGCCGCTATTTTCTTTTTTGCGCGTCAAATATTCCGGTGAATGTTCGTCGATGGTCGGACCGCAATAAAGTGCCATGAAGCGATCCAGGGCTTCTAAATAGGCGGGGTCATCGTAGTTTTCGGTGGCTTCCGCTTTTTTAAATGTCTCTTGATCTTCTTTCGACATAAAGCGATCGATTCTGCGCCATTGTTCTTCTCTCCAAAGTTTGGCGGAGTGAAGTGTGGATGACAACACGATGGATTGTACGCCTTTCGGATCTTTTTCCATCATGTAGTAAATGGCGAGCATTCCGCCCCATGATTGACCTAACAGATGCACTTTATCGAGTCCTAAGTGTTCTCTCAAAGCGTCGAGCTCTTCCATCCATACCTCGGCATTGTAAAGTTCCGTATGGCCGGGTGTCGCCGATTGGCCACAGCCGATTTGATCGTACATTACAATGGGGCGATCGATGGATTCCGCCAGCTTATCAAATCCTTCGAAGTAGTTATGGGTGCTGCCCGGTCCTCCGTGAAGGAGTACGAGGGCGGCTTTTTTTCCTTCGGGATTGGTAATTCTGTAATAGGTTTCGAATCCCTTAAAGGGCATGCGACCTTCTCGAACGTTTACCATTTTATTCCTCCTCTACGATAATGAGGTCTTTGGTTACAGAGTTTAAGACTTCACAACCGTCTTCGGTGATGATGACGAGGTCTTCTACACGTACGCCGATGCCTTCATCTAATAAATAGATGCCCGGTTCGACGGAGAAGCATTGGCCCGGACGAATGATCGCTTCGTTTACAGAGGAAACGTCGCCGACTTCGTGGTCTTCCAAGCCGATGGAGTGGCCGGTACGGTGAGTAAAGTATTCGCCGTAGCCTTTCGATTCAATATAATCGCGGCAAGCTAAGTCTACATCGCACATGCGATTGCCGGGTTTGGCTGCTGCAATACCGCGAAGGTTTGCTTCTTTTACGATTTCGTAAACTTCGCGCGCCTTTTCGCTGGCTTCGCCGATAAAGACAGTACGGGTCATATCCGACGCGTAGCCTTTGTAGAATCCGCCGATATCGAGGACGACGGAATCGCCTCTCTTACCTTTGGAATCGTCGGTTACGTGGTGAGGATCGGCGCCGCCGCGTCCGTAAGCGGTAATGGGATCGAAGGACATTTCCGATACACCGTGTTTTGCGAAAAGTTCAGCAACTTTTGCGCCGAGTTCATTTTCCGTAAGGCCTTTAACGACCCAGGGAATAAGTTCTTCCATAACAGCGTCGCAAATTTTCGACGATTCGCGCATAAGTTGTTTTTCGTCTTCATCTTTAATTTGACGTACGTCGTCGACGATTTCAGAACCGTTGACGTATTTAAGTTCGGGATGAAGTTCTTGAAGACGTAGCAAGAAGTGGCTTGCCCAGTTCTTGTCGATGCCGATGACCTTTCCTTTGGTCATATGATCGGAAAGAATTTTGACGCCGTCGTCGATGTCGTTATACCAAACGAGATCGACGCCTACATCGCCATCTTGGGGGAACAATTCGTTAATAACGAGTTTCGATGTTCCATCGATATTGAGGTAGAGTACGAGCATGCGTTCGCCGGGAACGATTTTTCTGCCGAGCAAGTAATAAATTGCTACGGGGTCGGAAATAATCATTTCATCGACGCCGCGATCTTTCATACCTTGTAGTATACGTTTAAGACGTTCTTGATTCATGTCAGGCTCCTTTCAGTAACCAAACAATTGTGTTTTATTCTTCGTCTTCCACTACTAAACTGTTTAATTTCGGGCTTACGGCAAAGAGGATGAGACCGCACACAATGGCGATGGCCGCAATCACGAAGTAGGTTTTGGCGAAGGGGAAGTTCAAGGTGAACTCATAGAGATAGCCGTAGGTCTTAGCCGATGCGAAAACAGCCAATGTCCAAACACTCATCATAACCGATAAGAGTCTTGCCGGAGCAAACTTGGAAATAAAGGAGTTTCCAAGGGGAGAGAAGACCATTTCGCCTAAGGATAAGGTAATACCGAAGGCTACGATCCAGCCGAGGTTAGCCAGATTGCTGCCTCTTGCGATATCTGCAACGGCGAAAATAATATAAGCGAGACCTAATAACAACATACCGAAGGATGTTTTTTGGAACATGTTGAAGTCGCCTTTGGCGCTTCTTGCACGTTTAGCCCAGAATGCACCGAGGATCGGGCCGAGGGTAATACAGCAAAGTGCGTTCAAGGAGTCGAACCATGCGGTGGGCACTTCGAAGTTGCCGATCATCCAGTTAGCAGCCGGGTTGTCGCCTGCCCAGTGGAAGTAAACGGGCATGTATGCCAAGTACCAGAACAACCAGAAAATGGTAGAGAATGCCGATACGAGAACAATGGCACCCACACGTTTCTTTTCGATAGTGGTAAGGGGACGTTTTTCTTCTCTTTCTTCAGCCGCGTCATCGAGGGCTTTACGTTCGTCAACTTTAAAGGGTTTTTTACCGGCATCGCCGAGGTATCTCCAACCGAAGACAAACCAAACGGCGTTGATGAACATGATAATGCCGCATACTAAGAAGCAGAAGGAGTAACCTTTGCTAAGGGCCAAAATACCGATAATCGTCGTACCGATAAAGGAACCGATATTAACAAATGAATATTGCGTTGAGAAAGCTGTATCCAGTACTTTCGGATCGTCGAAAAGACGGCCTGTAATAGCGTTGGATTGGGGCTTAAATAAACCGGTACCGATGGAGACGACGGCGATCATAAGATTGATCATGGCCGGAGTAGTAGCTTGCCAACCGATTAAATAGCCTGCTCCCATAAGGATCATCCCGACGGGGATCAAGTATCTTGCACCGATAAAGCGGTCAGAGATAATCGAGCCGAATAAAGGCGCGACATAAGTCCAGGCGACGAGATTTGCACTCATCTTAGCCGCATCGGCATCTGTCATTCCAAGGCCTCCGTTGACGACGGCAGCTGCAACCATTACCGTCATAAGCCATTTTGCAGAATAAAATGCAAAACGCTCCATGGAGAAGCCTAGGGAGACGACATAAAACCCGAAGGGCATCTTCGTTTTAGTGTTCATGTTTTCCTCCTATAATTGTTTTGTGTATTTTTTCAGCCATTCTACCTCTTCATCCTCTAAGTAGGGCGAAATGGTCTTGAAAACTAATTCATTGTAGCCGTTTAAGTAGGCTATTTCTTCGCTCGTGAGCAAGGATACGTCTACTGCATCGAGATCGAAGGGAACCAATGTAAGGGGTTCCAGATGCATCCAGGTACCGTATTCGTTGGTATCGCCTTTTACGACCAACATACAGTTTTCCAAGCGAATGCCGTGTTTGCCGGCGATATAGATTCCCGGTTCATCGGTAAGGATCATGCCCGGTTCGATTTGGTGATGTTCATTTTTCGCTACATTGATTTTGTAGCGGAAGCCTGTGGGGCCTTCGTGAATATTTAAAAGCTGGCCGATGCCGTGGCCTGTGCCGTGGTTGAAATCCAATTGAAGATCCCAGAAAGGCTTTCTTGCGGCGTAATCCAGGGAATAGCCGTGTGCGCCGTAGGGAAATTTCACCATGGCGAGACCTAAATGGCTCTTTAATACGAGGGTGAAGTGGAAAATTTCTTCATCGGTCAATTCACCGAGGGCGATGGTACGGGTAATATCGGTAGAACCTTCTGCAAAGTTCGAACCCGTATCGGAAAGGTAAAGGCCTTTCGGTTCCAAGGGAATGTCGCTCTCTTCGTCGGCGGTGTAATGCACGACGGCGGCATGTTGTCCGTAACCGCTAATGGGAGCGAAAGAGGGCCACATATAGCCTTCTTGTTCTTTACGGAAGTCTTCCAATTTATCGCTTGCGCCGATTTCGGTAATTTCTTCCTTGCCGATGGTGTGCTTCAACCAGTACATAAACTTGGTCCAGGCGACGCCGTCTTTAACGTGGGCGATGGCCATGTTTTTAACTTCCACTTCGTTTTTCATGGCTTTCATGATAATCGAAGGATTGGCCGCTTCCACCACGTGGTTTTCAGCAGGAATATTTTCGTAAAGCGCGTAGTTCATCTTGGAAGGATCGATTAAAATGGAGCGATCCTTTAAGTCCTTGACGTAGTCGTAAATGGCGTTGTAAGGACGGATGGAGACATTAAGCGCTTTGAATTCTTCTTTCATCCCGTCGTCGAGTTTCGCTTCGTCGATGAAAAGCACCATGTCGTCCATGGTAATGACGGCGTAACTCAAGACGATGGGCGAGAACAAAATATCGTCGCCGCGGATATTTAAAATCCAGCAGACGTCGTCAAGGGATGCGACAATATGGGTGTCCGTTCCCTTTTCTTCCATGACTTTGCGAATGCGCGCAAGTTTCGATTGAGCACTTTCGCCGGTAATATCTTCTGCCAGTTTAAACGCTTTCTTTTCGGAAAGGGGCGGGCGATTTTCCCAAATTTCGCCGACAAGATCCATATTATAGGTAATAGAACCTTCCTTTTCTTCAGCGAGCGCTTCATAAGCGGCGCCGTCGGATACGGAAATCGTACGGCCGTCGAAACCGAGGGTTCCACCTTTGGGAAGATGGGATTTTATGTATTCCATCACGGTAGGCACGCCGGGTTCACCCATTTTTTGTAAGACAATACCCGTGCCTTTTAATTGATCTCCCGCTTGAAGGAAATAACGTCCGTCGGTCCAAAGACATACTTCATCAGCCGTTGCGACGACAGTACCTGCACTGCCGGTAAAACCGGATACATATGCGCGGGCTTTAAAAAATTCGCCGACATATTCGCTTTGATGAAAATCTTCAGACGGCACGATGTAGACATCGATGTCTCTTTCCTTCATAAGGGAAAGCAGTTGTTTAACTTGTTCTCGCACCATAAACTCCTTTCGATAAAAAGTTACTTTCTTATCTGAATATTATATAGCTTCTATAGAACAATGTAAACCGAACCGACGTGAAATTGCTTGCATCTATAGCCTTTGATTTAGTCCGAAAAAGAAGTAATTTGCTATTGTCATTCGAAAAAAAGAAACGTATAAATCCCAATTTTACGGGAATTTCCAGAAAACTCGGCTCATCTTTGACGCGCTCTTTATAAAAAAATTCCCTTTTCAAAATTTTTTGGAGGGAATAAAAACATTTGCATAAATTAAAAAAGCACCCCGAAGGATGCTTCAATAGCGCACGACGCGCTCACCTTTTACCTCGCCGATAAAAGCTTCGATTCCGTAGAGATCGTAGAGATCTTTTTCGTCGACCTTATCCGGCGTTTTATTAAATAAGACCTCGCCGTTTTTTAAGGCGACAATGCGATCGGCAAAGCGAAAGGCGTGGTTAACATCGTGAAGAGCGGCGATCACCGTCGTGTCCAATGCTTTTACAAGGGAGAGGATGCTCATTTGGTAATAGACATCCAAGTGATTGGTCGCTTCGTCTAAAAGCATGTGATCCGTTTCCTGCACGAGGGCGCGGGCCAGCACCGCCCGTTGCCGTTCTCCCCCGGAAAGTTTGCCCAGGGGGCGATGGCGAAAATCGGAAAGGCCGACTTCCTCGAGAGCTTTTTCCGCAAGGGCGAGATCCTCTTTTCCCTCCCCTTCCCAAAAAGAATGGTAGGGCGACCTGCCCATAAGCACCATGTCCATCACCGTAAGCTCGAAGGCGCCGTCGTTAAACTGGCTCACCATGGCGAGGCGCTTGGCATAGTCTCTCCTCTTCATATGGTCGATCTCTTTTTTATCGAGGGAAATACTTCCCTTATAGGGAATCATACCGGCGACGGATCGCAAAAGAGTACTCTTCCCCGATCCGTTAGGGCCGATCAAGGCCACAAATTCTCCATCTTCTGCGGTGAAATCCACATTTTTTAAAATCTGTTTTTTCCCTATGGCGACATTTAATTTTTCCACACGTATCACGACCACGCCCCCTTTCTTCCCCGCTGAATAATCAGGTAGACGAAAAAGGGCGCGCCGACGACGGAAACCACCACGCCTGTAGGCAGTTCGCCGCCGGGAATAATGTTGCGCGCCACCACATCGGCCCACATTAAGAGCATACCTCCCAAAAGCACCACTACGGGAAGCAAGTGCTTGTGGTTGCCTCCCACGAGAAAGCGAGCCATATGGGGAACGATCAGCCCCACAAAACCGATGGTGCCCGATGTGAAGACCACGAGGCCGACGAGCACCGACACGACGACAGTGTAGACCGTGCGCAGAAGGGGCAAGTCCACGCCTAAACTGTGGGCGGCTTCATCTCCCAAGAGCAACAGATTTAAATAGCGGCTCTGAGTGGCGAGAAACAACACCAAAAGCACGATCACCGGCCCCAAGAGTGCGATATCCGCCCGTTTTGCTCCCGAAAGGGAACCCATGAGCCAAAAACTGACCTCCCGAATGGCGTCGCGATTTTTCGCCGTATACACCATCAAGGTGGCGAGACTGGATGCCGCCGTGGAAATGGCCATGCCCGACAAAATCAGCCGCTCACTGGTGGCGCGGCCGCCGATTTTTGCGAGAAAGAGCACGAAAAGCGCCGTGGCCAAGGCAAAGCAAAAGGCGGAAACCCCGACGCCGATGCTTCCGAAGACGGAAAACACGCCGAGGACGATGGCGAGAGTGGCGCCTAAGGACGCCCCGGACGAAATCCCCAAAATATAAGGATCCGCCACGGGATTCCCTACCACCGCCTGCATCACCAGCCCCGACACCGCCAGGGCGACGCCGGTTAAAAGGGCGAGGAGCACCCGGGGCAGGCGAATATCTAAAATAATCGCCCGCGTCGCCGGAGACAGATTATCGGCCCTACCGAACAGCGAGGCGAGGGCACTGAAAATATCGCCTTTTGAAATCGACGCATAGCCCAGCGTCATGCCGAAATAAATCGAAAGAAGAAGCCCTAAAACGAGCGCAATCAGAACGAGGGATCGCTTCATCGCGACGACTCGATCCCTTTAATCATCGTGTCGATACCGTCGGCAGTACGTACGCCCGATGCGTAAACTTCCGAAAGGCTAATGGGATAAACGTGATCTTTCGTAATGGCGGAAAGTGCCTTCAATGCGGGCAGCTTTTTAAATTTCGCAAGCTCTTCGTCGCGAACCTTGTCTTCCCCGTAATAAACTACGAAAATGACGTCGGGATCCTTCGCTACAAGTTGTTCCGCGCCGAAACGGTCGCCGTCCATCGCCAGTTCCGCGCCGGCCTGCTCGGCGATTTGTCCGCCGACCGTATCCTTTCCGTAATTGCGGAATACGCCTTCGTCTTCCATTTCGAGAATCGCCACTTTAAGAGGCTTTTCCCCGTCTTTAATCTTCTTTTCTTGGCGCGCGTGAGCTTCTTCCAAACGAGATTTCATAGAATCTACAATGGCTTGTGCTTCTTTTTCTTTATTGAAAATCTTACCTAAGGTTAAGAGATCATCGTATTCGTTATCCAGAGAATCTACTTTTACGGCACCGCTGTTTTTAAGAATAAAGGTGTGGATGCCCTTATCTTGCCATTCCTTTACACTCCCCAGCGTCTTATCTTTAAAATAAGAAGACCAGGAAATAATAAAGTCCGGATCGGCGGCGAGAACCGCCTCTTTCGACGGCGCGTCCTTCATATATTTAACTTTACTGAATTCATCTTTCCATTCGTCTTTTACATCAATATCCAATTGGCCGGCGAGGACGAGTTTGTCGCCGAGACCGAGGGCGAGCATATTTTCGATGGCCGATTGATACACCGCCACCACCCGTTCCGGAGCCTTGTCAAAAGTTTGCTCCACGGGATTGCCGTCGCTATCGACGGTAGTAACCGTAACGGGATAACCCGCTTCCTGCGTTTGAGCGGCTTCTTTTTGATGTCCATTGTTCCCTTCATTCTTTGCATTTTGCGGCGAACAAGCCGAAAGCAAAAGCAGACAGAGAACGAGCAGCGTGCTTAATTGTTTTTTCATTATAAACCTCCATACATCGTGAAGATAGCGAACCGTAGGCAGGTATCCTGACTTCCAATCTTCGGGTAAACCCACGCCCGTCATCCTTCCCTTGCAGTGAATGGCGGGCTCGATTTTCACAGTGGCGAGACCGTGCGCCGCGAGCGACTTCCCTATACCTACACCTATATTATAGTAGAGCATTAACATAAAGTCATGATCGAAAGCCGCCCTCTCAAAACTTCCGCTCCATGATAGAATAGAATGTAGGAAACAGAATATTTGGAAACAACGAGGTGATAAACATGAACACAAAAGTGGACATGGAAAAAGTAAAAGCATATGCCGACGAAGCTTTCCATTCGGGCTACGCCTGCTCGGAAACGGTCATCGATACCTTTAGAAAAAGTTTGGATCTGGACATCCCCGACGAAGCCATCGCCATGAGTTCGGGCTTTCCCTGGGGACTGGGCGGAGGCGGCTGCATCTGCGGCGCCCTGGCCGGCGCTACCATGTGCATCGGCTACCTTTACGGCCGCACGGAAAAAGGCGATCCGAAAATCAATCGCTGCTTCGAGCTAAGCAAGAAAATGCATGATTCCTTTAGAGAAAAAAACGGCGCTACCTGCTGCCGCGCCTTGACCCACGGCTACGACAACGACGATCCCCATCGCAAATGTAAATGCGCGGGCATCGTGGAAAACACCATGGAAGATTTAATGGCCATCGTCGCGGAAGCGGAAAAAGAAAATAAATAGACACAAAAAATACCCCTCGCAAGGGGTATTTCTCATTTTAAGCTATTGTTCGTTGTAGTAATCGTTGCGCTTCATATCTTGGAACACCACGTGAATGTGTTCCTTGGGAGCGCCCGCATGTTTGTGTACGGATTCGATAATTTCCTTTGCGATTTCAGCTTTTGCTTCGTCGGAGCGACCTTCGACGAGTTCTACATGAATAAATGGCATAATATTCCTCCTTTTTTATTATTATATCCAATTCGAGAAAAAGGGTCTAATAAAGTTTTCCCTTTCGAAAAAAATTTCGACCGCTACGCCGTCTTTTTCCTTAAAAGCAAATAATTACGAATAAACAAAATCCCCGACAGAGCCAGTGCCGAGCCGAGACCTGTGTAGAAAAAAGCGATAAAACTTTCCGGAACAAACCCCGATGCCCGCAAGCCGATGCCCACGCTCATCATGGTCAACATGATGAGATAGGATTTTTTATCGAAGAAATACCAAAACGGCTTCGCCTCGCCATAGTCTAAAATACGCTCCGTGTGGCTTTCCGTCATATTAAAAAACATTCTGCCGAAAAGAGCGAAGATCACCAGCGAAAGAGGATGCAAATACCACGCGCCCCCAATATTGCCATAGGATATGACGCCGAGACGCGCCACATTAAACCCCGCCATAAACCATACCGCTCCTGCAAACAAGAGCAGATTTTTATTCTTCACGCGAAACATCATCATCACCTGCTTCATAAACTCTTACATCATAAAAAAACATTTTCTTCGTTTGTTATATATTCCCAAAAACCAAACCCTTATTCTGTTTTTAAAAAAATTTACTCGGAAATGTTAAGAAGAAAAACGCCGATACCATTTCTTCTGACCCACCCCTTGACTATTTTCTTATTACCGATTAAGATTTTGTTAGAAAGTTTGAATTTCTGATAAGGAGGCTCTAACATGTTAGTAGAACTGAAGGCGAAATCGCAAGTTACGATTCCGAAAGATATCGTAAACTCTATGGAATTAAATCAAGGCGACCAATTTGAAGTCATGGAAGAGAATGGAAAAATTATCCTCGTTCCCGTGGCAATTTATCCCGAACATGTTATTAAAAATTTAAAAGCGGAAGTTCAAGAAATCAAAGAATCCATAAAAAATGGAGCACAACCCGTCTTTGATTCCATCGATTCCCTATTCGAGGCACTAGACAAATAATGCCTTATAAAATTACGTACTCAAAGGCATTTAAAAAACATTACAACAAACTATCCGATAGTGAAAAAAAGCAAACGCAACAGAAACTTAAATTTTTCGTAGAAAATCCCACTCATCCCTCGTTAAGAACCAAAAAGATTCTGGGTGCCGACGGCATTTGGGAATCATCCATCACGATGGATATTCGCATTATTTGGTTCTATGAAAATAACGAACTCGTTTTTCTCCTCGATATCGGACATCACGATATACTCAACAAATATTAAAACCTCCTCTATCCAATGTAGAGGAGGTTTTTCGTCGTTCTACTTTTTTTCGACAAAAGGATTGTATTCCCCGTCTTGATGAAAAGGCGTCGCCTTGCCGAACACGGCGCTTTCGTCGATGTGGGCAAAAATCTGTTCCGAATAAGGATGCATGCCGCTATGGCCCGTGCAAACATACTCGAGAGAATATCCCTTCAACTTCTCTTTCAGCGCGGCGAGGGACTTTTTATTGCGAGGGGGATCTTGAGTGAAAAAATCGAAAAAAGCATAGCCGCCATTATCGTTGACGGCGAGGCAATCTCCCGATACGATGATCTTGTCATCGACGACATACACCGTGTGGCCTACGGTGTGACCGGGCACGGGAATAGCTTCCACCTTGATCCCTTCGACCTCGAAATCCTCGTTGCCCTTAATGGGCGTCCAGCCGTCGGCAATGTGCACGCAATTGTGGAAAATACCCTTTCTGCGAACGTCTCCGGTCATGTAGCGCATTTCCTGCGCACCCATATACACCTGCGCCTCGGGAAAAAGAATCCGCCCGCTACTGTCCATTCCCCCTGCGTGATCCGTGTCCAGATGCGTTAAAAACAAATGCTTAATCCTTTTCGGATCGATCTGAATCTTCTGAAACTCCGAATCGATGGCGCTGTAATTCAAATGGCCGCTATCAAAGGCGATGGTGTTGCCATTTTTCGTGTAAAACCATAAATTAACATCATACTCGCGAATGCAGCTCATGCCGCCATGTAACACGCCCGTGTCTTCCGGTTTGCAATAATACTTTCCCCGCATGGTAAGAGGTTTAATCTTATCGTCAAAAAAATACAACCACTTCACACATGTCACCTCCTGAAAAAATTCTAAAATAACGTTAAGAGATAACCGTCGAGTAAAGCGACCAAAGCATACATCACCAAGCCCCTTACAAAAGCGTCGACATGCTTTTTCGGGTTTTGGTAAAGAGCCTTTTCAGGAATTTTTGAAAACCTGATGCGCTTTGTGTTCCGCCACCAAAATAAATCGATCACCACGAGATCAAACACATTCAGCACTTCCCCTAAGATCAGAAGAGAAACGACATTTTCCAAAAAAATATCTCGGCGAATAAAACGTCCGAAGATGAGAAGCAAAAGGGCGAACACTACGAAATTAGCGATGAACGCAACGAAAAAATTAGATTCCTTCCATTTTCCCCGGTATTCCTCCATTTCTTTAAGACGCAATTGAACCTCGTCGGGATAAGAACTAAAATATTTTAAATTCTTTTCGTCCGTGCCCGTGCCTAAAAAACATAAGGCGAACAAAAGAGAACACAAGACGATCACTTCTACCAAAAGCATACTCATCGCCTCACACTTTCAAAAATGCCAACATCATCTACTCCTATTATATTTCGAATGATAGTGATTTTCAAAAATATGGGTATGCTTTTTTGTAAAAAAGGATAAGGGTAAAAAACTTCTTTTCTTTCAAAAGGTATATTTATCAGAATGAATTTTAAAAAATACGCACACATAAAACGACTAGTTAATTGGGTTTCATACAACCCGAAAACCATGTCGCGGGGAAGAGGGAAAGGGCTCAGAGGCAAAGGCCGCGTTTCCCTCTTCCCCGCGCGCCCCATCTCCCTTTCCGGCCGGCACTATAACGTAAAATGCCAACGGCATTTTACTGATTATTGTCTGGCGCCAGCGGAAGTTATGCTTCACCGGGAAATAAAATCTCACGCTCACCTTGCGATGGCAAAATGCATCGCCTGAAACAGAGCGTCTCTTTCCGCGACGAATCTAAAAGATCTCTTTGCTAGTAGCTCGACTCATAATAATTCTCTCCGCAACACAGCCCAACACAAATCTGGGGTTGTTAGGACTAAAAAGCGTTAAAATGGAAAGGATTGGGGTCCGTGTAAATTAAAAAGTGCCTGACCCCAAAGTCGGACATAAAAATCCAGCCTTTCGGAGTCAGGGCACATGACCTATTTTTAATTTTTGTCTTTATCTTCAAATGTCGACGCATCGAGCAGAGCTTTAGAGAACTCTTCAGTTCCTTTTAAGAATGCATCATCCGGCATCCAAGAAGCTTTCAACTCTTCGTCTATAAGTTTAAAACCTGCCTTTTCGAGCTCTTCTCGTAAAACTTTGTTACCTTCTCCCGACCATCCGTAGGAACCGAAAACTCCCGCTACTTTGTCTTTAAATTTAAGCTCTTGAAGGAAGTGTAACCAGCCTGAAATCGTGGTAATTGCAGATTGTCCGACTGTGGGAGAGCCTACAGCTATGGCCTTCGATTTAAAAACTTCAGTCATGATGTCATTTCTGTCCATTTCTGCTACAGATAGAACTTTTGTCCTTGTCGATGGGGAAAGCTCTCTTATATCATCTGCAATTTTGTGGGCAATTTTTTTAGTTGCTCCCCACATCGAGTCGTAGATAATTGTAACCTGATCTTCCTTATAAGCATCTGCCCATTCTGCATATTTCTCTATTATTTCTAGAGCATTTTCTCTCCAAATACTACCGTGGCTTGTCGCAATGATATCTATGGGCAAGTTCATAGCCACAATTTCTTCAATCTTCTTTTTGGCAAAAGACGAAAAAGGATTTAAAATGTTCGCATAGTACTTCATAGCTTCATTCCAGAGAATCGTCGGGTCTGCCTTGTCATTGAAGAGCTCACTTAAGGCGTAATGCTGACCGAAGGCATCGTTGGAAAACAAAATATTGTCTCCGGTCAAATATGTCGCCATTGAATCCGGCCAATGAAGCATTCTCATTTCTACAAATACTAATTGTTTCCCATTACCTATATCCACAGAATCACCGGTCTTTACAACTCTATAGTCCCATTCCGGATGATGGTACTGTCCAATAAGAGATTTTTTACCGTTGGCTGTACAGAAAATCGGCGTATTTGGAATTTCCTCCATAATTTCTAATAAAGATCCTGAATGATCGGGTTCTCCATGGTTAATAACGATATAATCAATTTTTTTCAGGTCGATTTCGCTCTTTAAATTCTTTACAAACTCTTCTTTATGGGGGGTCCATACAGTATCGATTAATACCGTCTTTTCTTCTTTGATCAAATAAGCATTTTGGCTGGATCCATTGTGCACGGAGTATTCTGTTCCATGAAATTCTTGAAGTTCCCAGTCAATTTTGCCGACCCAATATACATTGTTCTTAATTTGCTTTTTCATTATTTCCACTCTCCTTCTCTATAGTTATCGAATATAATCGAAATCTTTTTTAATTAGTGGACGAAAATCGTCTTTTCGGTTTCTCCGGTATGCCAGATGTCTCGATATCCCTTCATAAACGCCTATCTCCAATTCACAACATCTGCTTTTATGCTTCTTCTATTGCACCTACCGGGCAACTATCCTTCGCTTCTTCTGCTGCGGCTTCTGAATCCGCAGGTACTTCTGTTTCAATAGCCTTTGCTTTGTCTTCATCAGTCATAGAAAATACTTCCGGGCATATCCCTACGCAAAGTCCACATCCGATGCAGCTTTCATTTACTCTGTATTTCACTATGATAACCTCCCTTTCTACTATTTCAAGGTAATAAGAAGAGCCATCTTAAATTTCTTTGTCGATTTTACTGAATGCAGACCGCCCTTGGCAAAGTGAAAATTTTCACCGGCATGAATTACATGATCTTTTCCCTCGTATCCGACCACTGCCTCGCCGTCCAAGGCGAAGATAATTGCCTCGCCCGGAGCAGCGTGTTCGGAAAGGCTCGTTCCTTCATCAAAGGCCATGACGACGAGCTTCATCTTGTCATTGTGCACTACGTCCATATTGACGATCTTACCTTCCGCATAGGGTACAAGATCTCCCAGCTTAAAAACTTCTCCTGCTTTGACTAATTCGTTCATTATGGTCTCCTTTCCTACGCATACTTCTGTGTATATGCTACCTTCTGCCGTTCGTATTCCTATAGGAATCTCCGTCAATGTTAAGATGCTGTCCCCTGCTTGCAACATTTGTGAAAAGCCGTCATTTCCGTAAACCTCCACACTTCCTTCCGCAACGATGATCAGTTTGTGATAAGGATAAATTTCCGCACTGATATCGGTATTTTGAGCAAGGGAAAAATATGAGATTGCATTGACTCCTCCGGCAATCTCTCTCGATACGGTACATCCCGGAATCGCCGGATTATCCTTTCCTATGGAAAAGACTTTACCTGTTTTTTCTTTCATTTCATCACTTCCCTGTCTCGGTTATTTTTCATTAATAGATTTTACGACCTTTATAATGTCGACCCATGGACGGCGCATGCCTCCTCTAGACTATCCCCCTGAAGGCAGGACATCCGAACCGATGCATGCCGATTCCATAAAATACTTCCATTGCTTCGCAATATCGGCTTAGGATATCGCTAATGATCGTTTTTCCCTTTATATTGACACTTCCCATGTTTTTTACTCCTCTCTATCGACTTTCTATTTATATTGTAGTACGATTGTTGCAACATGTATGTTGCCACAGCAACTAATTGGAGGTTTTATGAATACATTTTTTCTGGCAAACACGCAGCTTTTTCGCGGTATTAGAGAAGACGAAATAACAGAGCTCCTCCACTGCCTGGGGGCAAGTGAGCGCAGATTCCAAAAAAACGACGTCATCTTCCGAGCCGGATCGCCCGTCAACGAGATCGGGCTTATAGAATCCGGTAGCGTCAATATCGTGGTTAATCTCTATTGGGGAAACAGCATCATATTCGGACACATCGGTAGGGGAGAGGTTTTTGCGGAAAACTACGCGGCTATACCCGGAAAGGAACTTCTGTGTGATGTCGTCGCTACAGAGAACACTAAAGTAATCTTTTTGAAAATGCACAACATTCTGACGACCTGCCAAAAAGGATGCGCCTATCATAAGCGTATCATTCAGAATATGCTTCGCATCTCCGCTCAAAACAATTTGAATATGTCCTCCCGTATGATGCATACCGCATCCAAATCTCTACGAGACCGACTCCTGTCATACCTGTCCGAGCAGGCACTGGAGCACGGAAGTTCGCAATTTACCATACCGTTTAATCGTCAACAACTTGCTGATTACCTCGCAGTAAATCGCAGTGCCATGTCAAAAGAACTTTCTAAAATGCAGGAGGAAGGGCTTATAACTTATCGAAAAAATAAATTCATATTGACGGAGACTGTTCATAATGAATAAATAGCCGTTCGATCGTATCCATTACCTCCCGTAGAAGCGGATGATCTTTTTTATCTCGAGGACAAGCCATGTCCCATGGAATAAAAAAGAAGATACCGAAATCAATTAATGCACCATTTCCACAAAAAAATTCTCTGCCTTTAATCTTAGCAGAGAATTTTTTTGTGCAATTTTATGCTTCTTTTCCAAGGAAGTGTTCTTTCGTAAATTCCATATCTTGTACCAGTTCCAGGGTGCCTAGGTACTTGCCGGCCCCGTCTCGTACGGCCATATATTTAACAAGCATTGTCCGCCCCTCTTTTTCCATCCAAACCTCTACAAGATCGCGATTGCCATCTCTGAAATCACCTATAATCTGACGCACC
Organism: Aedoeadaptatus coxii; assembly: GCF_001553115.1. Taxonomy (GTDB): domain Bacteria; phylum Bacillota; class Clostridia; order Tissierellales; family Peptoniphilaceae; genus Aedoeadaptatus; species Aedoeadaptatus coxii. Next base: position 81,129 of record NZ_KQ960178.1, on the reverse strand, counting down.
ATCGGCTCGATTTTCGGCGGATGACAAGAGAAAACCTCACGGTTCAGTGCTGCGAGAGGACGTTTGAACACCTTCGTTCCTTCGCCGAAGAATCGATTAATATTATCTGCATCGACAAATGTGATCTCCATGGGAATCGCGTTCAAAAGTGCAGTAAGCTGCTCTATGGTCAAGCGCCCTCCCGGCATGACAATCTCTCCTTCCGAGGCGGCCGCCATGGTCGTCACTGTATTTTCGGCTTCTTCCCAAATCTCCTGCTCAATACCGAAGCAAACAGAATAGTCCTTGGAATCCCGATAAATGCCGTACCAATCCTGTTCTGTAAAATTAACGGCACAAATGGGGAACAAAATATTCTGTTCTTTATAAATCATCTCCTCAGCACGAGTAAGCACGGCTTCAAGCTCGGCGCTCCATTCCTTGCCATGCTCTCTTTCACTCGCAAGGGTGCGCAGCTCATCTCGAATTTCATCGTCTACCGTCCACATCACATCAGAAGGGCCGGATATTCCATAATTAACTTTCAGCAGAGGATAGAGGAGATCTCCCTTCTTGGCGTAATGAATTGAAAGTTGACGAATTTCAGAAAGGAGCGATTCATCTTTGCTTTCTTTAAATTTCGCAAGCAATGTCGACAATGCCTCATTTTCTTTCTTCAACGTGTCAAGCGGATGCCCGGGAATTGCTGCGAGTTCTGAAGCCTTTACGTTTTTATCTGTATAATCCTTTTCAGGGAATTGATCTTTCTTCTTTAATTCCTCTTGAGCATTTTTTCTTAAAATCGAAGCTTCGACTTCCTTTTCGGCATTGGCAATTTTCTCTTCCGTAGTGGACCCGTGAAATAGCGCAGAGTGAATATCACATAGGCGCTGTACCTCATTGAGCGGCGTGCCTTCCTTCAATAATTCCTGTTCCGCTTCCATAATCTCGGACGCCTCGACTTCTCCAAAATCACGGACAAAATCTTTTCTGACTTCTTCCAGCTCTTCTCCATCACCAAGCCTTCTCAAATAAGCTTTTATTTGCTCTTTACGTCCTGTGGAAGGATTCTTCGTTTTTTCTTCCTTTCCTTCAACTCTCGATACAGTCTCTATATCCGGTATATCGCCGATAAGTTCAAATCCATTACTCATTAGAGTAGTCACTACATCCATCATTGAAATTTTCTTCAGCTTAGCGCCCTTCGGGATCGTCATCATTTTGCCCACAGAATGCAGCATAGGCTTTTTCGCAACCTCGGTAAAACCAAGACCCGCCATCATCTCGACAAGCTCCGGATACTCCTGCGTCAACTCGAAGACTGTTTTATTTAAATCAAGTTTTTTTGCCATGTCCATAACTCCTTTCACTTCTCACTTTTCTTTATTGTAAACCTAAAAGGAATTTGCGTATGTTGTTTTAACAACGGTTTTGTGTAAATGATGAAAGCTTTTATAGGATCGGTGATGAAGTTTTTTTAAGAAAACAAAAACGAGCCCGATCTTCAATAAACTCCTTAATAGTCGCATATAACCTAAATCAATGTCTAATCCAATTTATGTTCAGTACATAGAGCAGCGGTTCTCCTAGATTAATATATGACATCGACGCCTTTATTTTTCTTCTGTGACACAGTTTCTCGTTATCCACGGGATTTAACATTTCTATACCAAGAAGTTTTCTATCTCTCAGATAATTTTTAAAGATCCGGCTTTTCCATACCCTTATATGGCTATCTTTTTACTATCACCGTAGAACGAACATTATGTAAAAAAAATCGAGCAAGCATATTGCTTACTCGATTAAATCCGATTTTATGGAGTCACCTCATCGGGACAAGATCTCTTTTATGCGAAATAGCTTTTTGCTTTTTCTAATCTCTTTAATATCTCGTCTTTTCCCAAAAGATAAATAATGTTGCTGAGTTCCGGGCCGTGGACGTTTCCCGTCATGGCGGCGCGGGCGGGCATGTAAAGGTTCTTTCCTTTGACGCCGCTTATCTTTTGTACTTGTTTCATGAGTTTGCCGGCTTCTTCCAAGGTGATCTCGTCCATTTCGCCGAGGATTTCTTGGAGTCCTTCGATTACTTTCGGCGCCGATTCGGATTTTAATTGCTCGAGTGCCGCTTCTTCTGTTACCTCGTAGTCGTCGTAAAGGAAGCCGCAGGCTTCAGGAACTTGTTCCAATCGATCCAAGCCGTCTTGAATGGTTTCCATTAAGACGCGGTAGTGTTCGGGATTTTTTTCCACGTCTTCTTTTGTAAAGAGTCCCGCTTTTTCGATATAGGGCATGGCCATATCCAGGAGTTCGTCGGCGGAAAGTTCTTTCATGTAATGGCTGTTGACCCAATCCAGTTTTTTCACGTCGAAGACGCCGCCGGTTTTGGCGATGCGCTTGGTGTCGAAGGCTTTAATAAGCTCGTCCATGCTGAAGATTTCCTGATTGTCTTCAGGCGACCAGCCGACGAGGGCCAAATAGTTGACCAGGCCTTCGGGCAGGTAGCCGTGGCCGCGGAAGTCTTCTACGGACACGTCGCCTTGGCGTTTGGAAAGTTTTTTGTGATCGCTGTTTAAAACGCCGGGGAGGTGAATGTAGGTCGGTACTTCCCAGCCCAGGGCTTCGTAAAGGTACACGTGTTTCGGCGTGGAGGGAAGCCATTCTTCCCCGCGAATAATGTGGGTAATGCCCATTAAGTGGTCGTCGACGACGACGGCCATGTGGTAGGTGGGGAAGCCGTCGCTTTTCATGAGCACTTGATCGTCCATTTCGTTGCTGTTAATGGTGATGGTGCCGCGGGCTTCGTCCTCAAAGGAAATGTCGCGGTCGTGAGGAAGTTTTAAACGCACGACATAATCTTCTCCGTTGGCGATGCGTTTTTTTGCTTCTTCCATGGAGACGCCGCGGCAAAGGCCGTCGTAACGGGGTACTTTGCCTTTTATTTTTTGTTCTTCCCGCAAGTTATCTAACCGTTCTTTTGTGCAGAAGCAGTAGTAAGCGTGGCCGGATTCCAAAAGTTGATCTACGTATTTTTTGTAAATATCGAGACGTTTCGATTGAATGTATGGGCCGCAATCGCCTTTTTCTACGACTTCGCCGTTTTCCATCATGACGCCTTCGTCGATTTCAAGGCCTGCCCATGTTAAGGAGCGAATGAGGTTTTCGATGGCTCCTTCTACAAAACGGGTTCTGTCCGTGTCTTCGATGCGAAGTAAAAATTTTCCGTTATGTTGTCGCGCGTAAAGATAGTTGTAAACGGCCGTTCTCAATCCGCCGATATGCAGATAGCCCGTCGGCGACGGCGCAAAGCGTACGCGTACGTTATCCATTGTTCCTCCTTATTTTTCCATTAGCGTAAATGCGGAAAGTATGTCTTCGTCCTTCCAGGTGTTGACGATCAACTCTTCGGGATAGTCCAATTCTTCCAGGAGTTCTCTCGCCAAATCGAAGTTCCCCACTTCCACATCCATGTGAGCGTCGCTGCCCACGATGACTTTCATGTTTTTTTCTTTTCCTAACGGCAATAGTACCTTTAGGTTTTCCCTTGCCCCTTGACGCGGCCCATTAACTTTCAAAGATGAATTGTTGACCTCACAAAAAAGATCTCGCTCTACGATAAAATCCGAGAGCAAATCGTAATCTAAAGGAAAACGTCGATCGTCCGGGTGGCCGACAATTCTCACCAAGGGATGGCTACAGGCTTTGATAATGGCCTGTGTGTTTTCTTCCTTGGTTTTGGAACTGTAACATTGGCGATGCAAGCTTACGATGGCATAATCTACGCGACCTCCGTCGAGATCGATGTCGATTTCCCCTTGCGGATTTAAAATGTTGGCTTCTACACCGCAAAGCACGTGTATATCGTCGATGATCCGGGGAATTCCGCGGTAGTTTGCAAATACCGCATTACTAAAAACGCCCGGCATGGCTTTGGCGTGGTCACTGGTTCCGAGAATCGTCAATCCTTTTTGTTTGGCGACGTTTATATTCTCTCTAAGAGTGGAATAAGCGTGTCCGGAGGCGATGGTATGCGTATGCAAATCCATGTGTAAATTCATAATGCCTCCAATCTATCTTGTTTATTATAGCATAGCCTCCGAACATGGACAAAAACCGAGTGCTCACTTTCCCCATAAAAAAGCCCGACATGATGCACATTGAATTAGGGGCTTTAGAAAAACTCATTTAGAAAGTCTTTAGATAGCAAAAGAAAAGGCTATGAGTTTAATGCTCATAGCCTTTTCACTATTTTTTATAAATTTCCGCCTGCTCTACAACCATGTCAACTACTTCTTTACTCCATTAAGGAGAGTATCCGTTTTGATAAGGTTGAATTCTTGAATATACTATTTTCTTATATTTCTTACTTTCTTTCTTCTTTCTAAGTAAAATATAGCAAGAATGCTGATTATTTCAATAAATGTTACTAGTATACTACCCTCAGGTCCATATATTTCATCGTACAAGTTATAATTTAAAATTTTAAAGTTAAGTAAGCTATCAAATCCATTAAAGCCACTTACGTTTAAACCATAAATCATTGCCATGGAGAAATTCCAACCTGCGTGAACTCCAGAGGTCAACACAATATTTTCTTTGTAAAATAGTAATTTTGCAAAGAATATGCCCACTAGGATTGTGTTAAGAGTGGACAAAATCGTAACTCCCTCATTACCCAGGTGCAAAAGTCCAAAAAAAACCGAAGGAAGTAGAATTGCAACATTTCTTCCAAATCTATCACGTAGAACTCTCGTTAGGATTCCTCTTACCAAGACTTCTTCTGATGTTGACTGGATAAAAAATGCTATAAAGTAGGCAAGAAAAATCAAATTGAAATTGCCATAGTTACTTCCACTGTATCCAAGGGCTCCCCTTCCCAAGTCTAATAAGACATAAATTGAAATTTGCAGGAATCCGAGGAAAAGTCCAATGCTAGTGGTTTTGGCAAGGCTTTCTCTCTTAAAAAAGATGTAGTCACTTTTCTTTTTCAAAATAAATTTTACAAACAAGATGGCCGCCAATAGTTGACCTGTAGTTCCCATTAACATCACTAGGTTTGCATTTTTATAGTCGCTGTTAAAATAGGTTTTTCCGTAAAAAATGAGTGACAGGGCAAGCATAATCCCACCAGTGAAGATGGCGATTGTCAGTAGCAAAATAAAAAGCCTTAATATAATTTTAGAAAATTTCTTCACTTTATTTTCCATAGTCTTCTAACCTTTCTTCTTTAATCTCGTCCCATTTTAGCTCTGGTGTGAGGAGTTGCACTTATGACTTTTTGTAAGTCCAGTTTATTCATCTTTTCATTCATTATTCTTTACATAATTTATCATATGAAAATCCCATACTGCACCCCTGATCACATTGCACTTCGTGTAATTTTTCTGTCACACATTCTATAACTTAATCTCTCCATATTTCTTAAGACGAATCTATTTCCGCCTTCTTTTTTAATCGAAACATTGCGTTTATTTGGGCTAGCGAAGGGAGAATATGACCATCAACAGAAATCAACTAAACTAGAGAAACTTTTACAAAATCGCAGCCAGAAGAACTTAATGTGGACTCATTCGTTAAGCTTGTTAGGAAGTGCATGGGTATTAAAGAAATTGAACCAGGAATAATAAGAATTTTTATAGAGACGATTTTTGCAGTTCAATCAGAAAAAGCTCCAGATGCAAAGTTAAAGATACAAACCGTCTTGATTTATGCAACTTTATAGGGAAAATTGACATTTGAAAATCGGCATAAAATTTAATACCTTCATGCCGATTTAATATTAAAGAATAAAATCCCTAACTAAAAGCCCGACGCATCGGGCTTTTCTTCTTATTGAGGTTGTCCTGTGGCTTCCAGTATTTGGTAATAGCTCCACATATCTTTCTTCACGTCTTTAAAGGAATTGACGGCATAGGTATCGAGGAAGTTTTTGTTGGCTTCCCGGCCCAGGGCTTTGTTGAGGGCGGCGCATACTTCCTGGCGGGTAATGTTCGCAGAAGGCGCAAAGCGTCCGTCGCCTCGTCCGCTCATTAAACCGGCGCTTTCCACAGCGGCGATGTAACCGCTCGCCCAGTGATCGCTTTTTACGTCTTTGTAAGGGCTTCCCCCTTGCATGGGTTGGAGACCGGCATACCCTGCCAAAATGCGGGCAAATTCCGCGCGGGTAATGGTTTTTTGCGGTTTAAAGATGCCGTCTTGATAGCCGTTGATTAAACCTTTTTTCTCCATATAGCCTACGGAGGATGCGTACCATTTGCTGTCGTCGATGTCTTTAAAGGAACTGAAGGCGCCGACTTTTTCCCCTCGAGTTAAAACGCGTGTAAAGACGGCGGATACTTCCGCGCGGCTCATGGCATTTTTCGGCTTAAAGGTTTTGTCGGGATAGCCTGTCATATATCCGGGGCGAGCCACTTTTAGCGCTTCTTCCAGTGCTTTTTGCACGCTCGCCATTTCGCCCGGGTAGCTTTCTTCTTTTGCCAAGGCAAATTCCGCCGTGGCGACGGCGGCGTTTATTTGGAGATGGTCTACGTGGGTGCCGTTTTTCAGGGGAACGGATTTCACCATGTCCAAGTAATCCTGCATTTTTTTGCGGTTCGGATTTGATCCTGTCTGGATTTTTTCCGCGCTCTTTACTTTCACCTTAACGGTTTCGTTTTGTTTGCCCAACGCAAATTCAAAACTCAGTTCCGATCCCTCCGCCTGAGGGTTGACGACGATGGCGAAGGTGCCGTTGCTTTTCGCCACGCCGCTTCCGATAAGGGTGCGCCCGTTAAAGACGCGCACGCGAGTTTTCGCCGGCGCTTTTCCCGTAAGGGTGTTGTCCATGGGCTCGATGGTGTCTACGGTAAAGAGCCCGGAGGGTTTCGGTTGCCCTTTTTCGCTTACCACATCTCGTTGGATGCTCTTGGCTTTTCCCTTCGTATCCACCACGCTGTAAGCGTACGACATTTTGACTTCGTTTATGTTTTTAACGCCTTTTTTAAATTTTCCGTTGAGGATCAGATTCAGTTCTCTTCCCCTTACGTTTTTCGCATCGGGAATGACGAGGGTAATAATCTCTTGTTTCGGCCCGTCGCTTTTCGATGCGGAAAGTCGGTAGTCGTTGTCGCTTAAGGGGCCGTCCAATTTAAAATCATCGACACGTACCGATTTATCCACGAGAAAGGACAGTGAGAATGTCTTCAGGTTTTGTTTGTAATCAGTAGGCAGTGTAATAGCGAGGCTCATCGGGTAGCTGTCTCCCCCTTTTTGCTGATAGGTTTTGGGAAGGGACAGTGTCGTCTGTACATCTTCAACCGCATAGACCCCGGTGGTCACGCTTAGAAAAAGACAGAGCATCGCCCATAGTAATACTCTTTTTCTCATACCATACCTCCTTTTCGTCTATTATAAGGCTTTTTTTCTTTCCTCACGTTACGATTTTATAACATTCATAAAAAGAAAAACCTCGTCGCGCGAGGTTTTTAGTTTATGAAAGTGCCTTTAGGACAAAATCCAGCACACCGTCACGAGGAAGTTTTTCAACGTCTCCTCCGCGGCGTTTACATTCGTAAAGTCCTTCTGCAATGTCTTTCCCCGCCGTAATTTGTAGGGGGATGCCCAGCAAATCCCGGTCGTTAAATTTGACGCCTGCCCGTTCGCCTCGGTCGTCCAGCAAGACGGAGATCCCTTTTTCTTTCAGGGCGCGGTACAGGTCGAGGCCGCCTTCCATTTGATCTTCTTTTTTTATATTGACGACGGTAATCGCCACATCGTAAGGTGCGAGGCCTACGGGGAAGTTCAACCCTTTATCGTCGTGATGGGCTTCTAAAACTGCCGCCATCATGCTCGTCACGCGAGCGGCGACGCCGGTAGTAACGAAGGGCATTTCCTTGCCTTCTTCGTTTATGAATTGAACGTTCATGGCTTTTGCAAATCCATCGCTCGGTTTTTTTACGCGAAGTAGTTCAAAGCCCGTGCCGAAGGTGTAAGCTTCGCCCTCCGGCGTTTCGTCTCCTTCTTCTACGGAGAGGAGATCGTCTGCGATTTCCGCTTCGAAATCTCTGCCGTAGTTTACGTTTTTTCTGTGGTAATCTACGCGATTGGCGCCGACGACCATGTTGTCAATTTTGGTGACGGAACGGTCTACAATAATGCGCGCTTTTTCGCTCAGGCCGATGGGGCCCGTAAAGCCGGGGAAAGATCCCATTTCGCCGATGGTTTCTTCATCGAGCATGTCGATAGATTCTTCTCTTACTTTTAAATAGGCGGCGAGTTTTTTCAGGTTTAAATCTCGGTCGCCGGGAACGAAGACGAAAAGCGCATCGCCGTCTACATTGAGATCCACCGCTTTGGCACAGCGGGCGGGCTCGACGCCGATCATATCGCTTAAATCTTTAATGGTGGCCGCATCGGGCGTGTGCACATCTTCTATTTCCAGAGGCTCTTCCCCTCCGGGCAATGTGTAGCGAACGGGCGCCAGGTCTTTATAATAGGATTTCTCGCCGCACCACGCCAATTCTACGGGATAGCCTTCGCCCGTGCCGTAGAAAATATAGGCGTCGTCGGTTTCCACGGCTTTATAGGATAATTGCCAACGATCGAAGAGGGCTTTCGCCTTTTCGATTTTGTCGCGGTAAAAGTCCTCGCTTCCTTCTACGGATGTATGGAAGCGATAGCCGTCGATGACTTCGCTCTCCCGGGCGTCGCCAAAGCCTGCCTTCGGTTTTTCCACATCGCGAAATTCTTTTTCCGATTCGTAAAGGAAAAGGGGCAGTTGTTTGTAGCTTTTAAGTTCGCCGCTTACGAGATTTAAGAAGGCTTCTTCCGATTCCGGGGCGAGGGCGGCTTGGCGGTTGTAGCGATCCGCCACTTTATACATTCCCGAGCCATAGTTTTCCCAGCGGCCGCTGGCTTCCCACATGGCCCTGGGTTTTAAGCGGGAAGTGGATACTCTTAACCCGTCTTCAAAGAGGGCGCGGGTAATGTCCCCTTTTAATTTTTCCACCATTTCCACGCCATAGGGAAGTAGGCTGTAAACGCCGACGCCTGTCATGCGCGCCATGGCGCTTCTGGCCATTAAACCGTGGGCGCGGGTAACGGCTTCTGCCGGTTCTTCACGAAGGGTCGGCAAATAATAATGGGATAATTTCATGGGGCTCCTTTCATTCCGCTTGGCGAATGCAGTTTTTCGCCGCTTCTAAAAATCCGTAGCTGGCTTCCGTGGCGCCGGATACCGTGTCAACATCGGCGGATTGTTTTTTTATCACGCGGTCTTCCAATGTTTCGAAGGCATCTTCCACGACGCCAACATTTTCCGAATGGTCTACGACGTGCACGCTGTCGATGTAGCCGTCGCGCACGCGCATTTCCACGCGAATCGCGCCTTGCATGCCGCGGCCTTCCGAGGCGTAGGTGCCGTCTTCCAGCAAACGCCGCCCCTCCGCCCGTTCTTCTACGGGTAATGTGTTCGTTTCATCTTCAACTGGCTCTTCCGCACTATAACTTACAGAGGCTCCGCAACCTGTAAGCAATAGGCATGCCGATAAACTCATGATGAGTTTTTTCAATGGACTGACTCCTTTATAATCAATGAATGAATCAATAAATTTCTTTCTTATTAAATTATAACGAATATGAAAAGAGGCTTCAATCGTCTGATTCTCCGCTTTTTTTCGTTAGGTCGACGACACTTTGACGCTTAATGATTTCCACGGGAAGGAGAATCATTTCGTCGTCGCGATCGGCGTTTTTCTCATCTAAAATTTTGAAAAGTTTCCGAATGGCCACGGCGCCGATGTCGTAATAAGGCTCTTTGACCGTGGTCAGTTTCGGGCGGTAAATTTCAGAAAGGGTGGTGCCGCCGAAGCCCGCAAAGGAAATGTCCTCGGGAATACGCACGCCCTTATCCCGCATAACGTTCATTAAGTGAATGGCCATTAAATCCTGGCTGCAGAAGAGAACGGAATATTTTCCGCTAAGTAAATCGTCTTCGTGTTCTTCAAAAACCTCGACGGCATCTTTTTCCGTCAAACCTTCGCAATATAAAATCGACGGCTTGAGCCCGGCGGCGCGCATGGCGTCGCGATAACCGCGAATCTTGTATTTTTCGTTGGTACGATCCATGTCTTTTCTCAACGCCACGTAGCCGATGGAGGTATGGCCTAAATTAATGAGGTAATCGGTCATATTAAAGCTTGCCGCTTTGTTGTTGGTGGTAACTGTCGGCGCTTCGTCGATATTATAGAAGCGATTGATGACGACGCAGGGAATTTTAAATTCGTCTAATTTATAAAGTAGCTTTTGGTTTAAAATTTCCGAAATTATAATGATCCCTTCCACTTGTTTTTGGCTGAAGAGATTGGCGAATTTCAGTTCCACTTCGGGATCGCCGTAGGAAGAGGAAAGTAAAATATCGTAATTATACATTCTGCCGATTTCTTCAACGCCTCGAAGGACTTGGGATACGTATTGATTCCCTACGTCGGATACGATGACGCCGATAATATTACTTTTCTTCGTTACCAAACTTCTCGCCACTTCGTTGGGCTTGTAATCCAATACGCCGATAGCGTGGAGCACGCGGCGTCTCGCTTCGGGGCTAACCGGTTTTGAGTCGTTAATAACTCGGGAGACAGTGGAAATGGAAACATCCGCCATCTTCGCTACGTCTTTAATTGTCGATGCCATAATTCCTCCTATTTCGTAATGATTTGAATGGCGCCGGGTACCACTTGAATGGTTTTCGGTAAAAGGGGGCCTTTTTCGCCGTCGATGTCGATGTGCATTTCCTTGTCCGCATTGAGTGATACGCGTTTTACTTTTCGATAGATAAAATGATCGTGATCGATATGTTTTCCGAGACCGATGGAGGTAAAAAGCTCCAGTAATTTCGAAAGGCTCATTTTTTCGATGACGATTAATTCCAGTTCTCCGTCTTCCACATCGGCTGTGGGGCTGATTTTTGAAAAGCCGCCGACGCTGGACGAATTAGAAACCATGGCGATGAGTGCCTGTGTTTCAAAGGTTTCCTCGTCGGTTTCCACCGTCAGTTTAAAGCTGTCTTTGGAAAGATCGGTTACGCGAAAAGCCCGTAGCCCTTCGGCGTAATAGGCGAGCCTGCCCATGGTGGACTTGGCTTCTCCCGCCACATTGTAGCCGATTTCCGTAAAAAGACCGGCGGCGCATACATTGACAAAGGCGCGATCGCCGCAGAGGCCGATATCCACATTGCGCCTTTTGCCGTAAAAGACCATGGCGTAAAAATCGTAGGGATCTTTCGGAATGCCTAAGGATTCGGCAAAATCGTTTACCGTTCCCGCCGGGTAAATGCCGAGGGGCACTTTGCGTTTGGCGGCATACAACCCGCTGACCACTTCGTTGACCGTGCCGTCGCCGCCCATGGAAATAATACAGTCTTCCCCGTCATCTTCCATGGCAAAGCGTTTGGCGTCGCCGCTTTTCTGCGTAAATTCCAAGATCACCGTCGCGCCTTTGGCCGCAAAGGGGACGATTAGTTTTTTTATAACTTCCATCGCCTCTTCTCTGCCGCTGGACGGATTGGCGATGATTTTTATACGCTTCATACCACACCTCTATTCACTTCTATTATACGCCATGGCGAACGATTCCACAAAAGTTCTTTCCCCTTATTTTCATAAAATTTTCGGTGGAAAATAACTTGAAAAAATTCCCGGCAAGTCATGAATTCTTTTCCCGCGAAAAAAATATTGTCGCCATTTAGCCCGTTTTTTGTCCATGGCCTTTTCTTTAAAATGTGAAATCGGGAAAATATAAAAACTTTCCTCTCGATGATTTTTACGGCTGTTTTTGGAAAGCGTTTGATTTTTTCCACAAAAAAAGAAACGGCGAACCGTTTCTCTTTTACTTTCGATTAGCGCGTCTTCATGACGTCGCGAATAGATTCCAATACTTCGCGCATAATGTAGAAGTAATCCACTACATTGTTGGCGTTAAAGGAAATAGTCTTCGCCGTGTCGGTAATGGAATCCGACACTACATTGGCCGTGTTTTGAAGCTTCAAAGAGGTTTGATCCAATTTGCGCGCCACGGAATCTACCGTGCCGGTTACTTCGCCGACGGTCGAGGCGATTTTTTCAACCTCCGGTTTCACCACTTCCACCATTTCGGTGGCGTCGGTGGTAATGCGGGATGCATTGGTGGAGATAATAGTGGCATTATCTGTAATAGTGGGAAGCTTTTGGAAAGTGTCGTCGATGACGGCTTCGTGTGTTTCCAATTTGCTCTTCACTACTTTTAAGATAGCCGCTACATTTTTCAGCGCCATCGCCAAGTAGACGAGCGCGCCGATACCTGCAACATAAAGCAGTAGACGTAAGAGGTCATTTAAAGTAATTGTCGTATCCATGGTGACCTCCCGTTTCTATTTGTTGTCTTTGTCTTCCTTTACAACTTTTTCGCTTTTTTTGCCGGCTTCTTCGGCGGCTTTTGCGATTTTATCGGCACTTTTTTTAACTTGGTCTTTCGCTTCGTCTGCTTGAACCTTTACTTCGTCGCCGACTTCTTTTGCAGCATCGCCGATGGCGCCTGCCGTTTCCTTTACTTCCGATTTTACATAAGCGCCTTCTTGGCGTACGATTTGACCGATGGCTTTCGCTTTTGCTTTTGCAATTTCGGCGTCGTCGCGTACTTCGTCGGCTTTAATGGCGGCACGAAGTTTTAAATCGTCGTAAGTGTCTTGAACGGCTTGTTGCGCTTCATAAGCGCGAATGCTTAATTCGTCCGCTGTATCGAGGGCGAAATCTTTTGCATTTTCAGCGTAATCTCTCGAACGTTCTACAATATCTTCGCGGGTTTTTTTGCCGCTTTGGGGAGCAAATAAAATACCGGCTACTGCACCAAGTGCTGCACCTAAAGCAAATTTACGTGCACGTTCTTCGCGCCAATATTGTTCTCTTTCACGCATTCCAAATAAATCAAAAATCATAATTAACCTCCTGTTTAGTGATTCCTATTGTTAATTGTACCCTACCGTGTTGAATTTATGCAACTTGGGTAACGATTTATAGAATAAAGTTACGTTTTTTAAAAAAGGAGATCCTTATGCTCATAGATTCTCACACCCATTGCCGCTACTCTCCCGATTCCAAATCGGATCCCGAGGATAATATTCTTGCGGCGATCGACCGCAATATTCAGGTCTTGGCTTTTACCGATCACGTGGACCGCGTCGACAACGCGTTGGATTATGTCTTCGATTTCGACGCCTATATAAAGGAACTAAATGGTTTAAAGGAACGGTATAAAGACAAAATTGACATTTTAATCGGCTGCGAAATGGGTCTCAATCCCTCCATGAATCGCGTCATCGAACCTGCCATGGCCGACGATCGTTTCGATTTTTTTATCGGCTCCATGCATACATTAGATAATCAAGACGTCGCCTCCACCATTCGCCGTATGACGGGGGATTTTTTAGATTACTACCTTCATTATTATGAGGAAATGTTCAACGCCGTCGAATCCACCAAAGGCTTTCACGTGTTGGGCCACATGGATTACGTCGACCGCTACCTTACGGATAAATCCATGATCCCGAAATTTGTTCGTTATCGCGACATCGTCGCCGCCGTTTTGAAAAGCGTCATTCAAAAAAACATCGTCGTGGAATATAACACCGGCGGATTTTTCCGCGGCCTTCCCTACGGCAATCCGAAAGATGACATTTTAAAACTTTACAGAGATCTCGGCGGCGAACGGATCTGCCTTTCATCGGACGCCCACTTCCCCGCCCACATCGGCCGCGGTTTTTCCGAAGCGCGGGAACATTTAAAAGCTCTCGGCTTTCAACATCTGACCTATTTTAAAAACAAGCAGCCTATTGAAGTTCCTTTAAAATAGGAACTTTTTTATTTTCGAAAATATACAATCTACATCATTTTATCCTCTATGAATTTACCATCTTAAAGTGTATACTGGAACCAGAAACGATTATATGAATTTAAAAACGGTATTGTCGTTTTCAAAACTTCGATTTACATATAGGAGGTAGTATGACATCCATTGCTTATCAATTATTAAAAGAGCATTTACTGGAAGGGGAGCTTCGCCAAGGAGAAGAGATTAAAATTAAAATCGATCAAACCTTGACGCAAGATTCCACTGGCACCATGGTCTATCTTCAATTAGAGGCAATGGCGATCGATGATATTCGCACGGAACTTTCTGTCGCCTATATCGATCACAATATGTTGCAAACGGGCTTTGAAAATCCGGATGATCATCAATTTATTCAATCCGCAGCTGAAAAATATGGTCTCGTATTTTCAAAACCCGGTGGCGGCATTTGCCACCAAGTCCATTTGGAACAATTTGCCCGCCCCGGCAAAACGTTGGTGGGAAGCGACTCCCACACGCCGACGGCAGGGGGCATCGGTTCCCTCGCCATCGGCGCCGGCGGTTTGGACGTGGCCGTGGCCATGGCGAGCGGTTTTTATTATTTAAAGGTTCCGAAGATTTTAAATATTAAGCTTTCTGGCAAACTCCGCCCCGGCGTCAACGCAAAGGACGTGATCCTCACCATTCTCGGCAAAAAAACCGTAAAAGGCGGCACGGGCTACATCGTGGAATATTCAGGGGAAGGCGTGAAAAATCTTTCCGTCACCGATCGCGCCACGATTTGCAATATGGGCGCGGAACTGGGCGCCACCACTTCCATTTTCCCGGCCGACGAAATTACCGAAGCTTTTATGCGTCGCCACGGACGAGGCGACGATTTTAAACCGATTTGCGCCACAGAAGATGCGGTTTACGACGAAATCATGGAACTGGATCTGGGAAAAGTCGTGCCCTCTGTGGCAAAGCCCCATCTCCCCGATCAATACGAAGCCATCGATACGCTTGGCGAGGTCAAAGTGGATCAGGTGGCCATCGGCAGTTGCACCAATTCCTCTTACACCGACATGATGAAAGTGGCCCATATTTTAAAAGGGCGAAAAGTCCACGAAGATGTGAGCCTCGTTATTTCTCCGGGAAGCGCCACGATTTTACAGGCCCTTTCGGAAAACGGCGCGTTGGCGACGATGATTCAATCCGGCGCGCGGATTTTGGAAAGCGCCTGCGGCCCCTGTATCGGCATGGGGCAAGCTCCGAAGAGCGGCGCCACGAGCCTTCGCTCCTTTAACCGTAACTTTAAAGGACGAAGCGGCACGAAAGATGCGAAAATTTATTTGGCGAGCCCGGAAACCTGTGCCGCATCGGCCATTAAAGGCTATATCGCAAGCCCCGCCGATTTGGAAGGGCTGGATTACATCGAAGAACCGGAATCCTACGAACACGCCACCAATTATTTAATCTATCCCAAGGCAAAAAGCGAACGGCCGAAAGAAACCGTAATGGGGCCGAACATTAAGCCCTTCCCCTTGGCAAAACCCATCGCGGATAAAATTGAAGGGGACGTGCTCTTAAAGGCAAAAGATAATGTCACCACCGACGACATTTGCCCTTCTACGGCGAAACTTTTACCCTATCGCTCCAATGTTCCCAAGCTTTCCAACTACGCCTTTTCCACTCTCGTAGAGGATTTTAAAGAACGCGCCGAAACACACAACGGCGGCATCGTCGTCGGCGGCGAAAATTACGGACAGGGATCGAGCCGGGAACACGCCGCCCTCCTTCCCCTCTACCTGGGCGTAAAAGCGATTATCGCCAAAAGCTTTGCCCGCATTCACAGATCCAATCTTATTAATGCCGGCATCCTTCCTTTAGTCTTTAAAGATCCTGCAGATTACGAAAAGATCAGCGAATGGGATCATCTGGAACTCGACGATGTTAAAAAATCTCTGGAAAGTGGAAACTTTACCTTGATCACGCCGGCGGGAAATATTGAACTTCTCGGCGAGTTCAGCGAAAGAGAACGGGACATGCTCCTGGAAGGCGGCTACTTGAATTACACGAAAAACAGAAGGGAGAGCGTATGAAAACCGTAACCCTAATCGCGGGCGACGGCATCGGCCCGGAAATCGCAGAGGCGGTGAAAGAAATTTTATCCGCCGTCGACGCACCCATTGTATTTGAAGAGGTCAATGCCGGCAGCACGGTCTTTGAAAAGGAAGGCAGTTATTTGCCCGACGCCCTCTTCCGCTCCCTGGAAAAAAATAAACTGGCGTTAAAAGGCCCCATTACCACCCCCATCGGCCACGGCTTCCGCAGCGTCAATGTGGAGCTGCGCAAAAAATACGATCTCTACCAAAACATTCGCCCTATTTGTCCCGCCGCCAAGCTTCCCATGAAATTTGACGACGTGGACATGGTGCTCTTTCGTGAAAATACGGAAGATCTTTACGCCGGCGTGGAAAAAATTATTTCCGACGACGAAGCCCACTCCATTAAAATCATTACGCGGGAAAAATCCGAACGCATTATTCGCGCCGCTTTTGAATACGCCGCGGGCTTTCATCGCAGGTCCGTCACCGTGGTGACCAAAGCCAATATTATGAAGGCTACCGACGGCCTCTTCCTCGACGTAGCGCGGGAAGTGGCAAAAGATTACGACATTCCCATGAAGGAAATTCTCGTGGATAATATGGCCATGCAAATGGTCATGAACCCGGGGCAATTCGACGTGGTGGTGACGGAAAACCTCTACGGCGATATTCTTTCCGATTTAGGCGCCGGCTTAATCGGCGGGCTGGGCATGATTCCCGGCGTCAACAAAGGCCGGGACATGGCGATTTACGAATCGGTTCACGGATCCGCGCCGGATATTGCAGGCAAAGGCCTTGCCAATCCAACGGCCATGCTCCTCTCCGCCTGCCTCCTTCTCGACGACATCGGGGAGAGGGAAAAAGCCGATCACATTCGCCGCGCCGTCGACGACGTGCTTTCCAATCCGGCGACGCGCACCAGAGATTTAGGCGGCAGCCTGACGACAAAGGAATACACTCAAGCCTTATTAGAGAAAGTAGGTGGATCATGCTAGATATAAAAATGGATCATCGCTTAGATGATTACGCCCATAAAATCACTGAGCGAGATTATATCAATCGCGAGCTTTACCAAAAATACGACGTTAAACACGGCCTTCGCTATCCCGACGGCACCGGCGTCCTCGTGGGCATTACCCGCATCGGCTTCGTCACCGGCTACGAAAAAAAAGACGGCAAAAAAATCCCCGAAGAAGGAGATTTGCTCTACCGCGGCTATTCCGTAAAAGATATGGTGAAAGATTTTAAAGAAAACGATCGTTTCGGCTACGAAGAAGTGGCCTTCACTCTACTTTTCGGAAATCTGCCGACGAAAAAAGAAATCGCCGTGTTTAAAGAAATGTTAGGCGAAGAAAGAAGTCTTCCGAGAAATTATTTAGAAGACACGATTTTAAAAGTTCCAGGTCGCGACGTCATGAACAAAATGATGCGCTCCACCCTTTGCCTCTATTCTTTCGACGTGGATCCGGACAGTACCACCACCTCCAATGTTTTGCGTCAAAGCATGAGTTTACTCGCCAAGACGCCCCTCATTATGGCCTACAACTATCAGGCGAAAAAACACTACATCGACGGCGACAGCCTGGTCATCCACTATCCCGACAAAAATATGTCCACGGCCGAATTAATTCTCCACTTAATTCGCAAAAATTCCGATTACACCAACGACGAAGCGAAAATGTTGGATTTAATGCTCACCCTCCACGCAGAACACGGCGGCGGGAACAACTCCACCTTCGCTACCCACGTCGTCTCCTCGTCGGGAACGGATACATACAGTGCCATTACCACCGCCCTCGGCAGTTTAAAAGGCCCACGCCACGGGGGCGCCAGCTTAATGTGCTCCGCCATGCTCGACGACATCGCATCCAATGTGCGGGACATTCACAACGAAGCGGATATCGAAGATTATTTGCGCCGCATTTTGGCCAAACAAGCTTTCGACAACAAAGGTTTAATTTACGGCTTAGGCCACGCAGTCTACACACTTTCCGATCCCCGTGCGGAACTTTTGAAGCAACAGGCAAAAGAACTGGCGGAACAAAAAGGCTATTCGGATCAATTCAACTTTGTTCGTCTCGTAGAATCCATCGGCGGCCGCCTTTTACAGGAACGAAACGGGACCTCCTACCCCCTTCCCGCAAACATCGACCTTTACTCGGGGCTCGTTTACCAAATGCTCGGCATCCCGCGAGACCTTTACACGCCACTATTTGCTACGGCGCGTATGGCCGGCTGGTGTGCCCACCGCTTGGAACAAGTACAGGACACAAAAATCATCCGCCCGGCATACGTCCACTTAAACTCCAGAAAAAAATACCTTTCCATGAACGATCGGAGCAATTAATCATTTCCCCTCGCCTTTGCGAGGGGATTTTATTGTCCTCTTTTAAAATCAACTATTTATATGAATAAATAACAATACTATAGACAAGTTGTGCTCGCAGGAATACAATAAGCTTGATAAATAATATCAAATAATTTTAAAGGAGGCTCCCATGATCACTGTTCATAATCTACATAAAAGTTACGGTTCAAAAACACAACGGCTCCACGTTTTAAAAGGCATTACTTTTTCGCTCCCGGAGGGGTGCCTCGCCTGTTTGTTGGGCCCGTCCGGATCGGGTAAGTCCACCTTGTTAAATATTTTAGGCGGCATCGAATCCATGGACGAAGGGGATATTATTGTGGCGGGAAATCATCTGGCGCCTATGAATAAAAAAGAGCTGGAACGCTACCGCAGAAAACAATTGGGCTTTGTCTTTCAGTTTTATAATTTGGTAGAAAATTTAACCGTACGGGAGAATATTCTGACGGGCGCCTATCTTTCCGACGATCCTTTGGATGTGGATGCTTTGGCGAAGGAATTGGGTATCGCCGATCAGCTCCATAAATTCCCCACGGAAATTTCCGGCGGCCAGGCGCAACGTGTTTCCATCGCCCGCGCCATGGCGAAAAAACCCTCTCTCTTTATTTGCGACGAACCCACCGGCGCCTTGGACTACGAAAGCGCCAAAAGTGTCTTGCATTTAATCGAAGAACTGAATCGTAAATACAAAACCACCATTATCATCGCCACACACAATGAGGCCATCGCCTCCATGTGCCACGTCGTCCTCCGGCTCCACGACGGCGGTTTAAAATCCTACGAAGAAAATGAACACATTCTCTCCGCCGAGGAGGTGCAATGGTAATGAAAAACCCCATTCATCGACGGATTCCGCGACTGTTTTTGAAAAAACCCGGCGTCTATTTACCGCTGTTTTTCATTTCTCTTCTGACGGTGACCTTTGCGTCTTCCTTTTTTATCAGCCAAAATTCCATTAAACCCCTTTACTACAAGGGGCTTCGGGAAAATAAAGTGGAAGACGGGCAATTTCTCATGGCCAATCCGTTGACAAACGAAAGATCGGATGCCATTAAAAAACGAGATGTGGATCTCGTTGAAAATTTTTACAAAGATAGTAAGTGTCGCGTGCCGGGAGACGACGACAGGCGGGAGAAAATTCTACGCGTCTTCGCCAATCGCGAAAAAATCAACACCGCCGCCATTCACGCCGGCCGCCTTCCCAAAGCCAAGGGCGAAATCGCCGTCGCCGCCAATTTTGCAAAAGCCGAAAATCTCGTCCCCGGGGACAAATTAACTCTCGACGACGAGGATTATAAGATTACGGCCTTAGTGGCCACGCCGGATTACTCCACGATTTTAAAAACCCAGGGGGATCTGGCAATGGATACGAAACATTTTTCCGTCGCCTTCGTCACAAAAGATGTATTTGATTCCCTGAAAGAAAAAAATCATTACCTCTACTCTTACAGAAATCACGAGCGCCTTTCGGAAGAAAAAGCCCGGGATCGATTTGAAGACATTCTCTCCGATGCCGAAAAATCCGGACCTATTTTAGGTGCCACCACTTTCTACGACAATCGCTGCATCCAATACTTTATCGACGACATGGGCGGCGATGTGCCCATGATGACCATCACCCTCGTCATTCTCTTTATCTCTCTGGGGTTTATCAGCGCCCTTCAAACCCGCGGGCTGCTGCGGGAAGAAGCGCCGGTCATCGGCACGCTCCTTTCCATGGGGTACGGAGCGAAAACATTAATTCGCCACTACAGCCTCGTGCCCACCTGCCTGGTTATTTTGTCGGGCATTTTCGGCAATATCCTCGCCTACACAAAAGGCTACACCCTTTACGCCGACCTTTATTACACTTCCTATAATCTTCCACCCTTTGTGCCCATTCTTTCATTGAAGGCCTTCGCCATTACCACCATCATTCCCTTGGGTATCGTGTGGCTCGTCAATCGCATGCTACTTCTTCGCTATTTCCGTCTGTCCCCTCTACGCTTTTTACGACGGGAATTTTACCGCAAAAAAAGAAAGAACGCCCCGACATTCGACGGATTTTCCTTTAAGCGCGCCGCCCGCCTGCGCATTTTGACGGAAAACCGCTTAAATGTTCTCGCCCTTTTCTTCGGAATGTTTGTGGGCAATCTCCTGCTCCTCTTTTCCGTCGCCCTGGGCCCTATGTTCGACGACTATGCGGATTCCGTTAAAAAGGACATGAAGTACAATTACACCTATCTTGTGAAGGCGTCCGACCCCGACGTTCACGGAGTTAAGGGACTGAGCCTCACCATGGATTACAAAAAAGGCGAGGAGAAAACACAACTCAATGTGCTGGGCCCCGATCAACATACGGCCTTTGACGGTGACTTGCCCTCATCCATGAAGCCCCATGACGTGGTGATTTCCACAGGCCTCGCCCATCGAGATAACTTGGACATCGGCGATGCCATCGAGGTAAAACTTCCCGGCTCGAAACACTACAAAACATTACATGTCGCCGCCATTGCCCACGACATTCACTCGATTCAAGCCCTTATGCCCATGGACAATCTCAACCGATTGATCGACAAAGACCCGGGAAATTTTAATCTCTATTGGTCCGATACGCCCTTAAAAATTAACGACGATCTACTGATTACCACCATCGATCGCGACAAAACGGGAGCCTACCTGGAAGCTTTTCTGGAAAACTTCGACGGCGCCCTGCGTACCACCTGTATTTTGGCCATTGTTTTCTACTTTACTCTGGTCTACACCGTCAGCAAGCTGATCTTGGAAAAATCGCAAAAAGATATTTGCTACCTGAAAATTTTCGGCTACGGAGACGGCGAAGTGGCCTCCATTTATTTACTGGGCATGACCATCGCCGTGGCTCTCTTTTATCCCTTGAGCCTCCCCATCTTCGATCGCCTTGTGCGCTATCTCTTCGCCCTTTCCATTTCTAAACTTTCCGTCTACATGGAACCCCACTTCGCCATGACCAGCTACCTTTACATTTACGCGCTGGATCTCGCAGTCTTTGTCGCCGCCCAATGGTTGGGACGACGGAAGATTAAAGCTTTAAATATGGTGGAAGAACTGAAAAAAGTCAGCGGCTAAATTACCTCTTTTTGTCAATTTGCCCATTAAAAAAAGCCCTCTCGGGGGCTTTTTTTATTTTCCTACTTGTACCCAACGATCGACGGCCTTTTTGTTTTGTTTTTCCATTACCCGGTGGGTATTGGCGCCGTCCAACAAATCGTAATATGCCCAGTGATTCGGGCGCACGTCGATAAAGCTCACCATGCGATCCATGTGCGTGGTTTCTCTAAAACTTGCGGCGGTAGTCTTCCGACCCATGGAACGATTTAACATGGCCACAGCTTCCGCCCGTGTGACGCGACGATTGGGATGGAATTTTCCGTCGCCGTAGCCCGAAATCCATCCGCTGTTGTAGGCTCTACCGATGGAACGGCTCGCCCAATGGCCGTAGCTGTCTCTAAAGGGGTGGCCCGTTGCCTTGGCAGCCGGCGCAAAACGACACAACATGCTGGCAAATTCCGCCCGCGTCATGCCGCGATTGGGGTGGAATGTATTGTCGGGATAACCGCGCAAAATGCCCTTGCGGCTCACATAATCGACGGCCGTGGTGTACCAGCCGCCCGATGCATCGCGGAAGCCGCTTTTTTTAATGCCTCGAAGGGTCGTCTTCCCCGTCTCGATGCGAGCCACCATCATGGCCACTTCCGCGCGACTCACGACGACGTTGGGGTTCATGTAATGGCGATGGCCGGAAACATAGGCGCGACGTTCCACGGTCGCCAACGTTTCCGCCGGCGCTTTAAATTCGCCGTTGTGATCGTCTTTTGCCACGAGTACATCGCCGATGCGAATGGTGCGCGTCAAGGTAATTTGGAAACGACCGTTTCCGTCGCTCGTGCCCTTTCCCATAACCACCGATGTTGCGTCGTAAATAGTTATATTGGCGTTAGGCGCACCAAATCCCGTTACCGTACGCATTCCCGTTACGATGGGATCCATAAACACGCCGTGGGGAGTTTCTTTTTCCGCCGGAACATTTTCCTTTGCGGTCATGTTTGCCGGGTTCCGTTCATTTTCGGGGTTTACGCTTTCTGCATTTTCCGCCATAACAGGCGCTGTCCAAAGTAGTAGGCAAATAATTGCCGCAACGAATTTTTTCATAAGTCCTCCTTATGCGTCTTCTTCGATTACGGTGTACCCTTCCAAATCGGGAGCGTCTACCCGCTCCTCTTCCCTTTTCTTCCATTGACGATAATCGGCGATTTCCTCGGATAATTTCGACATGACGTAGACCAGTACGCCGAGATCGTCGGCAAAACCGATGGCAAAAATGAAATCCGGCACGACGTCCATGGGATTGACGAGGTATAAAAGCCCTGCCACGATCATGAGAATATTCTTTTTGCCGATTCCCCTATAGCGTCCGCTTACCGTATCTTTCACCATGTGAACGAGAAGCTCCGCCTCCGATTGCACTCGGGAAAAACGTTGCTTTCCCCGCAAAAGGGAAAAGCTGTCTTTCGCCAGTTTTTCCAGCCGCTCGGGATCGGAAATCACCCTCCGCGCCCTGTGCGATTTACTATTGAGTATGGATTCCCACATAGCACGCTCCTAATGAATCCAACTGCTGTCGTAAGGATCTTGACGCCATGTGTTCAGGCGATCCCGTTCATCGGCCGTTAATTTTCCCTGTTCCACCGCCACATCGGCGAGTTCCGGGAAGTTGGCGAGGGAAACATGTTGAAAACCCGACGCTTTGAAATTATCTTCGGCGACTTTTAAATCGTAACTGAAAATGGATACGATACCGACGACCTCCAGGCCTTCCGCTTCACAGGCTTTGGCCGCGTCGATGGAGCTGCCTCCCGTGGAGAAAAGATCTTCCACGACTACGACTTTTTCGCCTTTTTTTAAGGCGCCTTCGATGCGCTTGTTCTTGCCGTGATCTTTCGCCTTACCGCGAATAAAGCCGCTTGGCTTATTTAAAATCCAGGATACGTAGGATGCGTGGGGGATGCCCGCCGTCGCCGTTCCGAGAATGCCTTCGGCGTCGGGGAAATGTTTTTCCACAAGATCGGCGAGACCTTCTTCGATGATTTTACGCTCTTCGGGATAGGAAAGAATCAGGCGATTGTCGCAGTAAATCGGGCTCTTAATTCCCGATGCCCATGTGTAAGGTTCATTGGGCGAAAGGCTGACGGCGCCGATTTTAAGTAAAATATCGCAAACAGATTTCATTCATTACCTCCTAAAAAATCACGTCGAATGGCGGAGTAAGCGCTTAAGGGATCGTCGGCTTTTGTAATGGGGCGGCCGACGACGATAAAGTCTACGCCGATTTTTCGCGCATCCTCCGGCGTCACCACCCTCTTTTGATCTCCGGCGCTCACCCCTTTCGGTCGAATGCCCGGGCACACCAAGGGGAAAGAGGAGCCGATGGTTTTCCTGAGATATTCCCCTTCCATGGCCGAAGAGACGATGCCGTCGCATCCTGCGGAAAGCGCCATTTTCGCGAGGCCTTCCACCGTCTCTTCCACGCTGTGATTTTCGCCGAGGAGCGCCTCTTTACGCCCTTCATCGGAAAAAGACGTGAGCACCGTGACGCCGAGGAGAATGGGGGGATGCTCCATATCGTTTATCGCCTCTTTCGCGCGGGCGAACATTTCCCGCCCGCCCGATGCGTGGAGCGTAAGCATGTCGACGCCTAATCCCTTGAGAGAGTTTACGGCGCCTGCCACCGTATTGGGGATGTCGTGTAATTTTAAATCTAAAAATACGGGATAGCCTTCCGCCTTCAATTTCTTTACAAATTCCGGCCCGGCGGCGTAGAAAAGTTCCATGCCCACTTTTACAAAAGGCTTTTCCTCTAAGGATTTAAAATGATCTAAAAAGGCCCACGCCTTTTCCTCCGATGGAAAGTCCAGGGCGATAATAACATCAGATTTCATGCAATACTCCTTTTTCCAACAATCGTTTTCTTATTTTAGTATATACCGAAATCCCTACTTAATGAAACCGGTAAAAGTTAAGAGAAAGAAAAGACCTTTGATTCCGCCGAAAAGTTTTACGAAAAATTTATTTTATTTTCGATAGTCGTTCCCGTTAAAATCGATTATAATGGATTGAATGAAATGAGGAGAAAAAGTTATGAACTACAAAGATTATTTAAAAAGAGAATTAAAGGTGGCCTTCGGCTGTACGGAGCCCATCGCCCTGGCATATGCTGCCGCCAAGGCTCGGGAAGTTTTAGGCGAAGTGCCTGAAAAAATCGACGCCGATCTTTCCGCCAATATGATAAAAAACGCCAACAGCGTCTACGTCCCCGGCACCGAAGGGCGCAAGGGAAGCGCTATTTCCATCGCCGCCGGCGCTCTTTTAGGTGATCCTTCAAAGGAATTGGAAG
The DNA here is from genome assembly GCF_001553115.1 of Aedoeadaptatus coxii. Classification (GTDB taxonomy): domain Bacteria; phylum Bacillota; class Clostridia; order Tissierellales; family Peptoniphilaceae; genus Aedoeadaptatus; species Aedoeadaptatus coxii. The sequence goes on along the minus strand of NZ_KQ960178.1, from coordinate 56,429 downwards.
TCCTCGCCCATATTGACAAAAGCGGACTCGCCGACTGCGATCAATTTATTAATGAGCATCGCATTCACATCGCCCTCAAAGAAAATGTAGCTAATCTCTACATTCAGATTACGGCTTACGCCGGCGATTCCTACGCCAAAGTTCGCATCGTCGACGAGCACACCAATATCGTTCACGTGGAAAAAAACGGAGAAGTGCTTTTCCATAAAAACGAAAGTGTGGAAGAAGAGGTGCAGGTCGATTTTACCTTCGATCAAATTTACGATTACGCTCAAACCGCAGATTTAAAAGATTTTGAAGAACTTTTAAATCTTGAAATCCAATACAACGGCGCCATCGCTAAAGAAGGCATCGACAATCCTTGGGGATCCGGCATCGGCCGTTTGATTCTCGACGCTCACCCCGACGATTTGCGGGAAAAAATCGCCGCCTATACCGCCGCCGGAAGCGACGCCCGTATGTCCGGCGCGGAAAACCCGGTGGTCATTAATTCGGGATCGGGCAATCAGGGGATTTCCATTTCCGTTCCCCTTATCCTCTATGCGAAAGAAAAAAATCTTCCCCGCGAAACTCTTTTAAGAGGCCTTTTGTTTTCCAATCTCTTAGGGCTCTACCAAAAGAAAAACATCGGCAAGCTTTCCGCTTTTTGCGGCGTCGTTTCCGCCGCTTCCGCCGCCATTTGCGGCATCGCCTTTTTAAATGGCGACGATAAGGAGATCATAAAGGAAACACTTTCCAATGCCCTCGCCGTCAACGGCGGCATTCTCTGCGACGGCGCAAAAGCTTCCTGCGCCATGAAGATCGCTTCCAGTTTGCGCAACGGCTTTTTGGCATACGATCAGGCAGTGGCGGGCCGATCCTTCCACGCCAATGACGGCGTCGTGAAAAAAGACATCGACGATACTCTGAAAGTTATGGGAAATATTGCGCGCTACGGCATGAAAAAAACCGACGAGGTTATTTTAAATGAGGTGCTCGGCAATCGGGACTACATTAAGGAATTTGAATAGAAAATAAAAAAAGGCTTTGAGTCGAAACTCATAGCCTTTTTTATTTTTGTGCAAAAAGATATTCGATCAGTACCATTTTATTCGTCAAATCCATTGTCATTGGAAAATGTTCGGAAGCGGGAGCAGAAACGAATGACGGTGCCGAAAAGAGCGGACAAAAAGAATGGCGCTACTGCTTACGCGCCTACAGAAACTGGTTCGTTGAGATCACCTACAGCTTTGACTGCCCATGGAATAATGGCTACGTAGAAGGAATGCACAACAGATTAAGACAGTGAAGCGTGTCGCTTTTGGGATGCGCAACTTTCATCATTTCAGGACCAAAATACTCTTAGTCTGTGCGAAAGACGAGTGATTTAAGATCTACGGGAAAACAAAAAGGAGCCTAGTTTTCACTAGACTCCCCAATGGTTGACATAGAACCTAAATAAAGGGCGAAATATCCCCAAGGGACGAACCGCGAGCTGTTATGGTCGGGACAGCTAGGCTTATTGGAGGTATTGATCCAAAAAGCTGCCGACCGTCTTCATATACTCATCATTCTTTCTATAGGGGTAAGTGGCGTGTTTGTAGCCGGTTACCGTCTCCATTTTCTTTTGATCGTGGCCTACGGCGGAGAATAAATCTTCCGCCATGGAAGGCGGCGTCAGCTTGTCGTCTTTTGAATTCGTAATTAAGACCGGTTTCGATACCTTTTTCATAGCGCGAACGCCGTCCATATCCTTGAAAGACGCGCCGATCTTAAACTTTGAATAAAGACTTCCCGTCGCCGATAAATACTCTATGGGAATGTTCTGACTTTCGGCAATGGACACCATTTCATTTTCTATCATAACGCGCCCGTCGGACACCGGCGAATCCAGTATAAGGCAATCGATTAAAGAATCGTCTTCTCCCGCCGCCAGAACGGCCGTAAGAGCCCCCAAGGATTCGCCCCATAAGGCAACCTTGCCGCCTTTATAAGCGGGGGCAATATAATGTAAGACCGCCAAAGCATCTCGGGATTCCAAGGCTCCGAAAGTATTATATTCTTTTTGATTCTCCCCGGAGTTTCGTTGGTCATAAGCTATTACATCGAAACCTTTTTGTAAAAAGCCTTCCATAAGAGGAGCCAAAGTTTCTTTCGTTCCGCCCATGCCGTGAATCATACATACAACATTTTGATTGCCCTCTCTTTTTACAAGAAGGGCCGGGATTGCATCGGACTCGCCGGAATCTTTAACGAGAACTTCTTTCACAGCATATTTCTTTTCAAGTTCATGAATCTGACGCTCAAAACCCTTTGCGTTTTTGATCGTTTCCTCTCTGCTCACCCCATTGGAAAAGCCGTCGAATACTCGTCCCCCGATATAGAAAGAAAAACCTGTAAAGGCAAGCAAAACGACGATGAGTACGATGATGACAGCTCTTAATACCTTATTCATAGCCACCTTTTTATTTAAATTTTTCCACCTTGTCGCCGATAGCCTTTAATCCCTCGTTTTCATAAAATTCAATGCTGCTTTGATCCGCCGCTTCGGCAAGTTTCGGATCGATGGGCAAGCCGCCTAAATAGGGAATTCCCTTTTCTTCGGCGATGGCTTTCGTCTTGCTTTCGCCGAAAATGTCGTAGCGCACTCCGGTGTCCGGCGCGATAAAGTACTGCATGTTTTCTACAATGCCGACGACGGGAATGCCCATCATCTTCGCCATTTTCAACGCCTTTTCCACGATCATGGCCACTAAATCCTGAGGCGAGGTGACGATGATGATCCCGTCGACGGACATGGTTTGGAACACCGTAAGGGCTACATCGCCCGTTCCCGGCGGCATGTCCACGAAGAGGTAATCTTTTTCTCCCCAGTAGACGTCGCTCCAGAAAGTGGTGAGCATATTTCCCACCACAGGCGCCCGCCATAATACGGGATCTGTAGGATTGTCGAGAATCAGATTGACGCTCATAACGTCGATGCCCGTAGAGGTCTTAATGGGACGAATGCCCTTTTCCGTTTGAAAGACCTGCTCGTCGGCGCCGAAAATTTTGGGAATGGAAGGGCCTAAAATATCCGCGTCCAAAACGCCGACGCTGTGACCCCTCCGACGCATTTCCGATGCCATAAGCCCGGTCACCATAGATTTCCCCACGCCGCCCTTGCCGCTTAACACGGCAATGGTGTGTTTAATTTTCGAGTGTTCGTTTAAAGGTTTTTTCAGTGTTTGCTTTTTCTCCATAATGCTTCCTAACTATTTTTTAGAATCTGCGACCTTTTCCATTACGGAATTGATCTTTTGATCCAAATTACCTTTTTTATCCCGTCGATCGTCGATTTTGACGACAGAATAGACCCGATGAGCGCCGTTTGCGAAGACGGCTTCCTGCATTTTACGAACACAAGCGAAAAGTTCGTCGATGTCTCCTTCCAAAACGGTGCCCATGGGGTTTAAGCGAATTTCAACTTTATCGTTATCTTTAACCGCATCGTAAGCCGCCGCCACGTATGGGCTGCAAGATGTGGATTCCGTACCAATGGGAATAAGTGTAAGTTCTACAACGGCCATATTAACCTCCAAAATAATTTACGGCAATGGCGCAAAAAGCGGCCACGCCTAATGTCATACTGCTTTCATTAAAGACTGCACGAGGATTGTGAAGTGGGTAGACTTCCCCCGATTCGGGTTTCACGCCGAGCATCATCATAACAGAGGGCACACGGGCGGCGATGTGGGAAAAATCTTCCGACGCCTGAACCGGGTTTCCTTCCCGAACGTCGATCCCCGCCGATTCCGCCGCATTCCACGCGAGCTTGGCTAGTTTCGGATCGTTGTTTACGATTTTCGCTTCCGATAAAATCTCCACTTCCGCTTCGGCGCGGTAGGTTTTCGCCACGCTCTTCGCCATGTCGATGACGCGGTTTCTTACATAATCGTGTACTTCAGAATCGAAGCTGCGAATGGTGCCTTCGATGATCGCCCGATCGGGAATGCTGTTGGGTGAATCCCCCGCCTCAAAATGACCCGTCGTAATAACGGCGGAATTCGCGAAGGGAATTTCCCGCGCCACAATTTCCGGAAGCGCCGTCACGATTTTCGCGCCCACATAGGTGGCGTCGATTCCTAATTCGGGCATGGCGCCATGCGCCGCTTTCCCCTTCACGGTGATGCGGAAATTATTATTGGTCGTGGTCATAATGCCGGGCTTAATATAAAGGGCCGGTTCGTCCACTGTGTTCACGTGAATCATAAAGGCGGCTTCAGGCGCGGGATCTTCCAAAAGCCCCGCCTCAATAAGGGAGAGGGCGCCTTTCAAGATCTCTTCCGCCGGCTGAAAGACGAGTTTCACCGTGCCCTTTAATTCCGATTCGTGGCGCTTTAATAATTTCGCCACGCCGAGAAGCATGGTGGTGTGCATGTCGTGTCCGCACATGTGCATGTTCTTTTCCGAGCGGAAATCCACATTCGCCAGTTCCTCTCCCGGAAGAGCGTCCATATCGGCGCGAAACAAAATCACGGGCTCGCCATTTCCGATGGTCGCCACTACCCCTTTATCCGTAACGAGCTTCGGTTGCAGCCCGTATTCTTCCAACTTTTCCTTTACAAAGGCCACCGTGCCCGCCACATCGAAACCTGTTTCGGCGTGAGCGTGTATATAGCGGCGATTTGCGATTAATTCCCGTTCAATTGATTCAGCTTCTTTTAAAAAATCAAAGCTCAAAAAATCATCACCTTTCTAAAAAGCCGATGATATCCTTCATCACATACTCTGTTGCCTCCTCGTGGAGCAGGTCGTGTTTCATAAGGGAGAATACTCGGTTTTCGTAATCTTTATACCCCAAATTATAAAAAGTTTTCGCCGTATCCGTAAGGCCTTCCACGCCGCCCGTTAAAGGATCTTCCGATCCGTTTAAAGCGAGGACGGAGAGATCGGGATTTTTCACTTTATAACGCCTGTAATCTTTTAATCGGCTCGCCGCTTCCCAAATGGCCATGGCGCCGCCGTTCAGGTAATGGCTCACGAGTTTTCTATCGCCCTTAAAGGAATTTAAAAACTCCGGATTGTTGCTGATGGTATTTAAGGCCGCCTTGGTCTTTGAATCCATTAAGGTCACCAAGGCGCCTCTTCGCTTGCCATTAGTAAAAAAGCGCTCGATATTGCCCGCGGCCAGCCCGAGTTTTGCCGAGGGAGGATAGCAGACGACCCCCGTTAAAATTAATTTGTCGATCATGTCGTCGTGATCCATAATATAATTTCTCGCGATTAAAGAGCCGAAGGAATGGCCGAAAAGAGTGATGGGAAGTCCGGGAAAGCGGCGTTTAAAATACACCGTCAGCGTGTACTGATCCAGGAGCAAGTCGTCGATTGAGGAAATATAGCCTCGGGGATGATCTTCCGACACGGAATCGCCGTGGCCTCGGTTGTCGGAAAGAAAGACCGTGTAGCCCGCCTTGGCCAAGTTTTCGGCAAACTCCAAATAATATCCTCTGTGTTCCTGAGCGCCGTGAATAATTTGCACGAGCCCTTTCGGATTTTCCGCTTTCATAATGGTAAAGGCCAGGGGCAAACCGTCTACGGCGGAAAGATAAATGCCCTCTTCCCGCCCGTCGTTTACACTTAAAAAAACGGCGTCGTCCTTCATGCCCTCTTCGATCCAGCGGTAGTACGCTTTGTCCGTGCGCACCTTATCCATTTTGCGCGCCAGCTGAGGGAGAACAGCCCCTGCGGCCAAGGCGCCCTTTAACCAATTGTTACCATGTCGTCTCACAACTGCCTCTCTTTCTGCAACTAAAAGCGATCGTCTTCGTAAAATGCCTTCATGGCGCTGTAAAAATCCTTTACATCCTCTACATGAACCACTTCCCTCATGGAATGCATGGCCCATGTGGGAATGCCCACGTCGATGGCCTCGATGTCCACGTGGCGCACGCTTAAAGGCCCGATGGTAGAGCCGCCCCGTTGCCCGTGGGGATTGGCGAAGTATTGCACTTTCAGATTTTGTCGTTTCATCAAAGCTTTAAAGCGGGCGCTGCTGTGGCCCTGGGTGGCGTAACTTCTCGCCGCGCCGGTTTTAATGGCCACCCCTTCCCCGAGTTTCGGCGACGCCGAGGGGTTGGAGAAATTGACGTAATTGGGATGGTAGGCATGTGCCATATCCGCGCTCATTAAAAAACTGCGGGAAAGGGCGCGGTAAAAAGCTTCTTCCCCGATGGAGAGGGCGATTCGCTTTAACACATTGGCAAAAAAACTGCTGTCGCCGCCGCTTTTCGTCAAGCTGCCCACTTCTTCGTTGTCCGTAATGTAAAGCATGGTCGTCGCCTTCGACGGCTTTCCGTCGAGGAGAGCGCAAAAAGCCGGGTAGGCCGTGGCGAGATTATCCAAACGGGGAGCGGAAAGCCATTCGCCGTTTTTGCCGATAGCTTCGGCCTTTTCCATGGCGTAAAAATAAAGATCGTAATCTAAAATCCCATCCTCTTTGACGCCTGCCACATTAGCGAGCTCTTTCAAAAATCCCCCGTCTTTCAAACTTTCGCCACCGAGGGGCACGAGATCCTTTCCCGGTTCGTACACGTGACCTGTATTCACTTCCCGGTGAAGATGGGGCGCAAGATTGGGGATCGTCGCGAGGGCATATCCGAAATCCACGGGAATACTCTTTACCCCGTCCTCTTCTACGAGAACGCGACCGGCTAAGGAAAGGGGGCGATCCAACCACGTGGACCGAATAATGGCGCCGTAAGGTTCCACGTCGAAACGCACGCCGCCGTCGATGTCGTGTACGCCGCCGGGCAGTAATTTCAAAAGAGGGCTGTCCGTGTGGCTCAGTACCGCCTTAAAGGCAAGTTCATCGTCGTTCAAACTACCCAAGCGGAAAAGCAAGACGCCGCCGTCGTCGACGACGAGGCTGTATCCTTTTCCCTCTTCCAATTTCCAGGTATCTTCCGGGCGCAACATGGTAAACCCTTTGGCCTCTTCTATAAAATGGCGCGCCACCTGATAAGAGGTGGGGCTTTTGTCAATAAAGTCTATAAACTTTTGAATCTCCATAGTCTCTCCTTTCTCTTTTTCCATTGTATAGCAAAAAATTCTCCCGTTCCACGATATTTCCTACACATTCCCCTTTTTCAGGGTATAATCGTATATACATAAAGGAGGATTTTATTCAATGGAACTTGCCGATCTCGTACCGGAACTTTTACTGATCGTCGCCCTGACGATTATCCACGGTTTTTTTGCGTCTGCGGAAATCGCCATGGTGTCCTTAAATCGCCAACGCATCGAGGACATGGCGGAAGAAGGAGATAAACGTGCCGCCACGCTTTTGCGATTGACGGAAGATCAAACGCGATTTATTTCCGCCGTTCGCGTGGGCATGACCCTGGCGGGATTTTTCTCTGCAGGACTTGCGGCGAGAAGTTTAAGCGCCCTTTTGGCATACCACATCGCCTCCATGGGCATTCCCTACGGCGACACCATCGCCTTTATTGTAATCCTCTTGTTTTTATCTTACCTTACCATGGTCTTCGGGGAACTCGTTCCCAAACGGGTCGCCCTGCAACACACGGAAAAAACGGCCCTTAAATCTGCAAAATATATCGCCCTGTTTTATAAACTCGCCTCCCCTTATATTCGCTTTCTCTCCTTTTCCACTACCGCCGTCTTAAAGGCCACGGGAAAATATTCCGAAGATGTGGAAAAAAACATTAGCGAAGAGGAAATTAAAAGCTATCTCCGCGTCGGCCACCAACACGGCGTCATCAACGAAAGCGGCGAGGTGATGATGGTCAATATTATGGCCTTCGACGACAAACTCGCCTACGAAATTATGACCCCGCGTACATCCCTTTACATGATCGATTACGACGATTTCGATAAAAACATGATTCGGGATATGCTGGAATCCGGCTACTCTCGCGTCCCCGTTTACCGCGACGGGCCGGACAATATCGTCGGTACCATTTACATTAAAGATCTTTTCGTGGAATATGCCAAACAGGATTACGAAACCATCGATATCGACAAGGTCATGAAAAAGCCTTACTTCGTGCCCGAGACGAAAAATATCGATCGCTTGCTTCAGGAATTGCAGAGCACGAAAAATTACCTGGCCATTTTAATCGACGAATACGGCGGACTCGCCGGCATGGTCACCATCGAAGACATCGTCGAGGAAATCGTCGGCGAAATCGAAGACGAATACGACGACGACATGCCGCCGATTTTAAAGGTAAATAATTCCACCTACGTGGCCGACGGCATGATGGAGCTAAACACTATTAACGAAGAGCTGAACATCGATCTGGAAAGCGAAAATCACGAAACCATTTCCGGCCTTACCATCGAACTTTTAGGCTTTATTCCCGAGCCGGAAGACACGAAAAAACACAGCGTACTTTACAAAAATTCCATTCGCCTCACCACCCTCGCCGTTTCCGACAAGCGCATTTCCCGCGTGGAAATCAAGCTTTTGGAAGAAGAGGAAGAAAAGGCGTAAATCAAGCGGCTTTCGAGCCGCTCTTTTTTAAGGAGCATGATTTGAAACGATTCTTTTTACTCGCCCTCATTTTTCTCCTCGTCCTTCCCCTTCCCGCTTTTGCGAAAACCACGGGGGATGAGGACAAAATCAAATCCTTCGTCGACAACCGCATCGTAGAAGGCGACGGTACCGGTCTCGCTTTGGATCGCCCCATTACCCGTGGGGAGCTGGCCAAAGTGATCGTCAGTTTACAACATCGTCGAGAGGATGCCGACGGAATGAAAACGAAAAAAAGCCCTTACACCGATGTAAGGGAAAGCCACTGGGCCAACGGCTTTATTAACGCCCTTTCCCTGAAAGAAAACGACGGGCTTCCCCTCTTGGCAGGCTACGAAGACGGCAGCTTTCGCCCCGACCGGGCGGTAACCTACGGGGAAGTGGCAAAAATCGCCTGTTTAATGGCATTGCCGGCCACCACTTCCGACGATATTGCGCCCATTCCCTGGCCTACGGGCTGGATGGAAATCGCACAGTCTTTGGAATTTTCCGCAGCGTCCTTTCCGCCAAATGCACCTGCTCTGCGTCGCCACGTCTTTACCACACTTTACGACGCCCACGCAACATCCGAATCCCGGGGGAAAATAAACTACATCCCTTCGCCGAAGACACTCTATTTGGAACAAATGAAGGGATTCAACGAAGGCACCTCCTTCGACAAGACTCTTTACCGGGAAGAAATACTTCGCCTCGTCAACGATGCGCGGAGAAAAAACAATCTCAGGCCCTTGCAATACATGGTCTCCCTCCAAAAAGGCACGACCCTCCGCGCCAAAGAGCTGGCGGAATACGGCGACATACGCATCAAAGGTAAGCGCCACAAACGGCAAAACGGCACGCCCTTTTATACCGCCTTTCGCTACCTTCCCTTCGATCCTCGCCCTCACATCGGAGAAAACCTCTTAATGTACGGATTGCCCTACGGCGACGAAAAAAACCGATCCTATCTCGCCGATCCCAACTTTCTCGCCGCCGAATCCTTCCGCCTGTGGATGGCGAGCCCGAGCCACCGCGCCAACCTTTTAGATCCCGATTACCGCTTTATGGCCTGCGAAAATTACGCGGGAGCAACCTACGGCGATAAAAACTACCCGAACACGGGCATTCTCGTCGCCGCCATGAGTTTTTACAAATAAACGCAAAAATCCCCCTCTCCATGTAGGAAAGGGGGATTCTTTTTTCTACTTCGTTTCTAAAGGATGAATAAACAGGCCGCTTCTCGGTTTCGGTTCAAACCAAGTAGATTTCGGCGGCATGACTTTGCCGGCGTCGGCCACGACCATTAAATCGTCTAAAGACGTGGGGAACATGGAAAAGGCCACGGTCATATCCTCTTTTACGCGCCGCTCCAGCTCTTTTAATCCGCGCACGCCGCCGACGAAATCGATGCGTTTATCGCTTCTCGGATCGCCGATCCCCAAAACCGGGGCGAGCAAAAAGTTTTGCAAAATGGAAACGTCCAAGCCTTCGATCACATCGTCGATGGCCTCGCCCTTGTAGCGGAGGCGATACCATTTGCCGTCGACAAACATGCCGAACTCGCCTTTTTCACGGGGATGGACTTCGGCTTTTTCTTCTTCTACCGAAAAGTTGTCGCCGATTTTTTCGAGAAATTCCTCTAAGGTGAGGCCGTTTAAATCGGCCACCACTCGATTGTAATCGTAAACCTTTAATTCTTCCGCCGGATAGACGATGGCCATAAAGTAATTGTAAGGGGTTTCGTCGTTCCCGGGTCCGTAGGCTTTTCGGCGCATTTCGCCGACGCGCACCGCCGATGCGGAGCGGTGATGTCCGTCGGCGATGTAAAGAGCATCCAGGGATTTAAAGTTTTCCACGATCTCGCCAATGACAGACCCATCGTCAATCGTCCACAGGCGATGAGTCGTGTCGTCATCTGTGGTAAAGGCCAGGGGCTCTTTTTTCATCGCCTCGTCGATTAAGGCGTCGATTGCCTTTTGATTACGATAGGTTAAAAAGATAGGGCCGGTTTGGGCGTCCAACGTGTCGATGTGGTCCACGCGATTTTCTTCTTTTTCCCTCCGGGTCTTTTCGTGTTTTTTTATCTTATCGTCGAGATAATCGTCCACGGAAGCGAGGCACATTAAACCCCGCTGTCTGTATCCGTCTCGCTCCAATTCGTAGACGTAAAGGCAAGGGGCCTCTTCTCTGTAAAAAAGGCCTTCTTCTTGCATCCGATCGAAATGTTGCTTCCCGATTTTATTAACCGAACCTTCCACTTCTCCTTCAACAGTGGCTTCCGGAAGATCCACTTGAAGGAAGGATTTCGGATGGCGGCGAATTTCTTCCCGCGCCTCGGCTACGGAAAAGACATCGTAGGGAAGGGCGGCTACTTCTTTTGCGTACTCATTTTTTGGCCGAACGGCTCGAAATGCTCTGATTTTAACCATAATACACCTTATAAAAAGCGCACGCGCACCACGCCGTCGATGGCGAGGATTTTTTCCCGTAACGCTTCGTTCACCGGGGAGTCGACGTCGATCATGGTGCACGCCCATTCCGTGCGGTGGCGGTTCAAAAGATTGGCGATGTTAATATGTTCTTCCGCAAGCACCGCCGTAATTTGACCGATCATATTGGGAATGTTGCGGTGATTGACCGTCACCCGCGCCACGCTCTTGCAGGTGCCCATGTTGCTGTCGGGGAAGTTGACGGAGTAGCGAATGTTGCCGTTGGTGAGGTAATCTACCGCTTGGCGCACCACCATCTTCGCCGAATTTTCTTCACTCTCAGGCGTGGAGGCGCCTAAGTGGGGAATGTTAATGGTGTTGGGAAGGGTAACGGACTCGGGATCGGGGAAATCCACTACGTATTTCGCCACTTTTCCCGATTCCAAATAGTTTCTAAGCACTTTTAAATCCACGAGGCCGCCTCGGGCAATGTTAATAAGGCGCACGCCGTCTTTTGCCACGGAAAGGAGTTCTTCCCCTACGAAATTTTTCGTATCCGGCGTGTAGGGAATGTGGATGGTAATGTAATCGCATACTTTAAAAAGATCTTTCGCATCCTCCACTACATTGACCCGCGTGTCCAGGTGAAGGGCATTTCCAATGGAAAGAAAGGGATCGTAGCCGTAGACGTCCATGCCCATGTCGATACCCATTTTCGCCACTCTGCGCCCGGTAGCGCCGAGACCGATAATCCCCAGGGTTTTCCCCATAAGTTCCGGTCCTGCAAAACGCTTTTTATTGCTTTCCACGGCTTTTGCAATATCGTCTTTTCCGTAATTGCGCACCCAGTCGATGCCGCCTAAAACATCTCTCGACGCTAAGAGGAGCGCCGTAAGCGCCAATTCTTTGACGCCATTGGCATTGGCTCCCGGCGCCTTGCTGACGACGATGCCAAGTTCCGAGCAGCGATCCACGGGAATATTGTTGACCCCCGCGCCGGCTCTTCCGATAAAGCGCACATTTTTCGTAAATTCGTAATCGTGAAGATCGGCACTTCTTACGAGAATCGCATCGGGATCTTCAATATCGGGCCCGGCGATAAAATTATCCGGCAAAAGCTTAAGCCCTTCTTCGGAAATATTATTAATGGTTTTTATTTTATAGGTTTTCTTTTGATCAGTAATAAAGTCAGCCATTGTTTCGTTCAAACTCCTTCATATAATCTACAAGTCGCTTAACACCCTCAAGTTCCATGGCGTTATAAAGACTTGCCCGCATGCCGCCGACGCTTCGGTGGCCTTTGATATTGACGATGCCTTTTTCCTTGGCGCCTTTTACAAATTCGGCGTCCAGATCCTTCGATCCCGTGACGAAGACGATATTCGTAAGGGAACGATCCCCTTCGGGAATGTTGTTTTTAAAGAGCGCGCTGTTGTCGATGGTGTCGTACAAAAGTTTCGCCTTTTCCTTGTTTCGCGCTTCCATGGCGGAGACGCCGCCCATGCGTTTCACCCAATCCAGAACCAAGCCGCAAATGTAAATATTGTAGCAAGGGGGCGTGTTGAACATGGAGTCTTTTTCAATATGGGTTCTGTAATCGAGCATGGTGGGGAGTTCCCCTTCTTTTGTAGCGAGGAGCTCTTTATTTAAGACGACGACGGTCACGCCGCTGGCGCCGAGATTTTTTTGCGCGCCGGCAAAAATAAGGCCGGGTTTATTAAAATCGTAGGATTCCGTCAAAATATTCGACGACATATCGCAGACCAAGGTGGCGTCTACTGATGCTAATTTTTCAGGGGCGAGGCGCGTGCCGTAAATCGTATTGTTGACACAGGTGTAAATGTATTTGTCCGTGGGCTTCATCTTGTCGGCGGAAATTTCCGGAAAATAAGAAAAGCCGTCTTCTTCCGAAGACGACATGACATTTACCTTTCGCAGCTTCTCAGCTTCTTGATAGGCTTTTTTCGCCCAGGAGCCGGAGATTACGTAGGATGCTGAATCTTCTTCAGAGAGTAAATTTAAGGGAATCATTGTGAATTGCAAAGAACCGCCGCCTTGTAAAAATAAGACGTCGTGGTTTTCGTCCAATGAAAGAAGAGATCGAAGGGAAGCCTTGGCATCCGCTTGGATCGCGCCGTATTCTGAACTTCGATGGCTCATTTCCATTACGGACATGCCGCTACCGTTAAAGTTCATCATGTCTTTAGATGCTTTTTCCAAAACCTCGACGGGGAGCGTCGACGGCCCTGCAGAAAAATTAAAAACTCTTTCCATGGTAACCTCCTGATTAAAAAACATTTTCTTGCTTTACCGTTCTAAATTATGAATGGTATTTCATCATTATACGCCTGATTTTAGAATCTTACAATCACCTCGCGGAAATATATTTGTAGAAACTCATCGATTTTTGCCAAATAAAAACTCCCGCAAAGCTTGCGAGAGTTCGTTTTATTTATTCTATTGTC
>NZ_KQ960178.1:35386-42941 GCF_001553115.1 Aedoeadaptatus coxii | reverse complement strand
GCGAGAGTTCGTTTTATTTATTCTATTGTCGCCATTTTTTCCAGAAGCACCAATTCCACGCCGGGGATATCGTTAAATGTGGTGTCTACAATGCCTATCTCTCGGTAGCCCAGGGTCTTATACATCCTCCTGGCGCGAACATTTTTTGCATTGGTATCCAGTCGCAAATAGGGCTTCTCCTTTTCTGTTGTCTTTTACTTGGGAACATAATTTTTATCCTCGTCACCCTTGTAGGAACGCAATAAAGTATTCCGATTTTTATAGTCTTTTTGAGTTTTAACGATTAATTTGAACATAATAAAAGAGGACTTACGCTCTAAGGCATTAATCCTCTAAATTAAAACAAATTTGTTCTTTCCCTATATTTTAATTTTGATTTCTTTATGATGATTAACTTCATACATTAAATAATACATGGCAATTACCTCCATTATTTAATCCATTTTTCCCTCGCAGATAAATATTGATTAAATCACTCCGGCTTTTTCAAAATGTTTTTTAAGTATCCTTGTTGCAACAAAAGCTCCTATGCAAGCAAGAATAAAAGTTATCAACCCAAAGCCTACTGCCCACGAAACTTTGAAATAAGATAATGCTTCATTTATTTGTGCTTCGCTCATTTTCCATTTTGATGCTCTTTCCACAAAAGAAGCAGTTCCGAATAAGATCACAGGAATTACAGTTCCTAAAAAATCTGCTAATGCAAATGTCCCATATCCGATAATCATTCGTCCCTTGCTCTCATAATTTCCTATAATCAAATCACATATAATTCCACCGATTACAGCAAAGACTGCATGAGGCAAATGTCCTCCTGACAACGCAATTAAACCAAGAAGCGTTCCTGATATTGTAAATACGCCCTTCTTTTTAACTTTCACAGCCATAAGAATATAAACTGTGGCAGCTACCATAAAGCTAACTCCTGAAGCAATAAATCCTCCAACAACTGTTGTTGCCATAGCAAATGCAACTGCCATGTATATGACAATTCCAATTGCATTAAAAATTCCGATTGTAATAAAATCACGACCATTTAATTTGTTTTTCATAAAAGTCCTCCTAATAAATTCTCTGTATTACTATCATAAGAGCAATCATAAAAGCTCCTAATAGTCCAATAGTTAAGTCTACAAATCTAAACTGCAATTCTGTTAATGTTACCCTGTTCTCATCACTATCAAGTCCTCTAATGAGTGCTGAAGCTGACAATTCATCTGAAATTTTAATCATTCTCATTAAAAGCGGAACAAGTGTATATTCAATGCCTTTAATTGGGTGTAGCAATGGGAAAAATCTACTTGTTACAATTCCTCGAATCTTCATATTCTCTTTTAATGCCTTGAGTTCTATTTTTATAGTTGGTACAAACCTAAGCAAAACACTAAAAGGTATACCAATGCTTCTTGGTACTTTCATTCTATTTAATGCTTCAAGCATTTCACTTACACTTGTAGTCTTTGTTATATATCCACCAAACATAGCAATTAAGATCATTCTTGATGCAAAGTAAATAAACATATATATTGCAAATACGATGCTTGCTTCAGAAAACTTGCTAAGCCCTAACTCTATGCAGTATAAAAACACAAAAAACAAGATAAAGCGTAACGCCCTTTTCCACATACTGCTGTATACATACAGAAAAAAGGCAAAAACAATTAGAACAAAAAGTAGAATTGTATCGCTTATAAAAAAGCTCGTAAATCCAACAATTGGAAGTAGAGTAAGCTTTATTCTCGGATCAATGGTTTTTCTATCTGCCAAGCTTACTACCTCCTCTCATCTTGTCTAATATGAGAAATTTGTTACTTTCACTCATATTCAAAACAGTTTCTATTTTTCCATCTCCCATTACCCACAGCTCGCTTACTGTGTTTGCTAAAAACTCAAAATCATGACTTATTACCAAAACTGTTGTCCCATTTTTCAATTGTTCTTCAATCAATTTTGCCACCGAAAGCATTGAGTCTTTATCACAACCTGATGTTGGTTCATCATAGATAAAAACTTTTGCCTGTTTCATCATTCCACAAGCTATTGTCAGTCTTTGTTTTTCTCCTCTTGATAAAGCAAACGGATGTTTATCAACGTATTTATCTAAGCCAAGTACATTCAAAATAAACTTTGCCTTTTGTGTATTTTCTTTTTTATCTTTACTTGAAATACCAAGTAGCATTTCATCAAGTACACTTTCCGAAAACAACTGATAGTCTGAATCTTGAAAGACAAAATATGACATATCCATTAAATCTTTATGATTAAGCGACTTATCTTTTCCCGCCCATATTGTTCCCTCTTTTATCTTCTCAAGTCCAGAAATCACTCTTGCAAAGGTAGTTTTCCCGGTCCCATTTAAGCCGATAAGACCAATGGCTTTTCCACACTCCATATTGAAATCAAGATGATTTAAGATGTACTTGTTTTGTTTCTTTCCATCCTTAGCTACATTCGGATAGCAAAATCTCAAGCCTTTTCCGTTGATACTTTCATCACTTAATGGATATGAATCTTTCTTCTCACTTATCCTGTATTCTTCTAATTCAAGAGTTCTTAGTCCATTTTCATCCCAAAACTCCTCTTCAAGATGGATAACTTCTTCCCGACTCAAGTCTTTCGTAATTTCTCCGTCTTTCACCAAAAGAAAACGGTCAAATAAAGATTTTACATAGTACAAACGATGCTCAATTAGAACAACTGTTGTACCTTTTTTCTTTAATTTCTCCAAAATTAAAAACAGGTCAAATGTTGCTTTCATATCCAAATTTGATGAAGGTTCATCTAAAATTAAAACTTTTGGATTCATCGCATAAATGCTTGCAATAGCTATCTTTTGTTTCTGCCCGCTTGATAATTCAAAAACAGATTTTCCTTTAAGTTCCTCAATATCCAGCTCTGCATATACTTCTTCTACTCTCTGTTTGATCTCCTCTCTTGATTTACAAATCGTTTGAAGCCCAAAAGCTATTTCTTCATCTGTCGTTGTCGTGAAAAACTGACTTCTTGGATCTTGAAATACAGTCCCTGCAATATGCCCCATTTCATGAAGTAATAATTTGCTTATATCTTTTCCTGACACAAAGGCTTTTCCTTGCATTTTGCCTTTATAATAATGTGGAATAAGACCATTCATTACACTTCCAAGAGTGCTTTTACCACTTCCGCTTTTCCCTGAAATTAAAACAAATTCACCTTTTTTAATTTCAAGATTGATATTTTTTAAAGCAGTTCGCCCATCTTCCCATTCATAAGAAACATCTTTTAACAAAATCATGATTATACCTCGTACTGAGCTTTCCATAATTTTGTGTAGTAACCATCTTTCTCAAGAAGTTCCCCATGCTTTCCTTTTTCAAGTAAATTTCCTTTTTGAAATACGAGAATTTGGTCTGCTTTTTGAATGGTTTTTAAATGATGAGCCACTACAAGTACAGTTCTATTCTTTGCAAGTTCTGTAATAGCATCTTGTATCAAAGATTCATTTACAGGATCAACATTACTTGTCATTTCATCAAGAATTAAAATAGGTGCATCCTTTAGAAAAGCTCTTGCAATAGATATTCTTTGTCTTTGTCCACCTGATAAAATCCCACCATTTTCTCCAATATCAGTTTCATATCCTTTTGGTAAACTCATAATGAAATCATGTATTCTTGCTTTCTTTGCAGCTTCAATGATTTCTTCTTTTGTAGCTCCTTTTTTACCTACTCTGATATTTTCTTCAATCGTGTTATCAAACAGTTGAACATCCTGCATGACAATGCTGATACGATCTAAAAGCTCATCATAAGGAATATCCCTTATATCAGTTCCTCCAAGTGTAACTTTGCCTTGCTGCACATCATAAAATCTTAGAAGCAAGTTGGTAATCGTAGTCTTTCCACTTCCTGATTCCCCAACTAAGGCTGTCATTGTTTTTTCAGCAATAGAAAAGTTCAAGTTTTCCATTTTAAATTCATCTTTTTCATAAGAGAAATCTATGTTTTCAAATGCTATATCATTATCTTTCGGAACAATTCCATTCACTTTATCCGGGATTACATCTGCATATAAAATTCTTGAAAGTCTCTCATAACTATCTACCGCCGAAACATAGTACATATAGTGTTGTTCCATGGAAGCGAATGGCTTATAAAACTCTTTTGAAATTACTGCAAAGATAATAAAATGAAGTACATCAAGATTTCCCTTTACAACAAATATTGTTCCTGCAATTAAAAGAACCAAATATCCGATATCCAGTAAAAATCCAAATATAGATAATTGTTTTGCCTTAAATCTTGAAGCTGATTTACTTGTTTCTCCAAACTTCTTTGTTTTATTCATAAGCTCATTATCCAAGCTCTTATTGTTAGAAAAACTCTTTAATACAGGTATTCCTCTCACATATTCAACAAATAGGCTAACCATATCAAGAAGTGCTGAGTTATTCTGATTCTCTATTTTTTCAGATTGCTTAATTGTCAGATATAAAAAGATAAGTGCAATCGGAACAGATACAGCCATTAGAATAGCAAGTTTTAAATCAATACTTGCAAGACCAATAAATACGACTGCACCTATCAAAAAATCACCAAACATTCTTGACCACATATGTCCTACAACAAGGGACATATTATCAATATCTTTGTGTAAAATTGTATTTATTTCCCCAAGTCGTTCATTGGTATAAAATCCTAAGCTGAATTTTTTCAATTTAATAATCATGCGTTCTCTTATTTGCTGAACAATATCAAAACCTGCACTATGCTTTTTCATATCTGCAACCATATTACAAATACCTTTGAAGACTACAAGTAATCCAATCGCAATAAAATATTTATATAGGCTCGCTAAGCTCGTTCCATCAAAGATTTGGAACAGTATAGAAAATACGATAACAATCATGGCTATGGAACTGAGTCCAAAAAGGGCAAAGAATACACTTGATATAATCAAATCTCTCTTCCCGGTTTTTGTAAGTAGTTTTAACATTTCTCTAAACATTTTCTGTTACCACCTCTTTCAAATTCCATCTATCTACCTTGTTCTGTGCCTCAACCATATCCTTATAAAAATCACATCTTTTCATCAGCTCTTCATGGCTTCCTGCATCAAGAACAAGGCCTTTATCCATAACAATAATTTGGTCTGAATCTCTAATCGTATTTAGATGATGAGCAATTGTAATGATGGTTTTATCCATGCTTAAGTCGTCAATCGCTTCACCGATTAGTCTTTCATTTTCACTATCAACAGCTGCCATTGCTTCGTCTAATATCAAAATCGGTGCATTTTTAAGTATCATTCTCGCTATGGAGATTCTTTGTTTTTCTCCACCGGATAACTTAACTCCCATTTCACCTACTCGTGTTTCATATCCATTTGGCAACGCTGAAATAAAATCATGGCATCTTGCTTTTTTAACTGCTTCTATGACTTCTTCTTTTGTTGCATTTAGTTTTCCGATTGCTATATTTTCAAAAATACTTAAATCAAAAAGGATAACTTCTTGTTGCACACTACCAATCAGCATTGATATGTTTTCTTGACTATATTCTTTTATATCTTTTCCATTTATTAGTATTTGTCCTTCGTCTGCATCCCAAAATCCCATAAGCAAATTAGATACCGTACTTTTCCCGCAACCACTTGCTCCTACAAAGGCATTCAAACTATTTTTCTTAAAAGTTAAATTGATATTTTTAAGCTCAAAACCATCTTTTCCATATGCAAAATTCACATCTTTAAATTCTATATTTCCAAACTCTAAACCTTGTTCTGTATTCTTGGTTGGAAGCGGAACTGTTAAAACTTTTCCTATAGACTTTAATGCTTCCTTAAACACAATAGAAAAATGTTGCAATGTAGCAATCTTACTTATAGATGCAGTAAAAGCAGACGATAAAATTATTGAAAGAATAAAATTAGGTGTTGTAATATTCCCATGATAAAGAAAGATACTTCCCAAAATCATGACAATTACCACTCCAATTTCCATAAATATGTCAATGAGTCCCATTGGGATTGTAACCATCCCCATGCTCTTTTTAACCCAGTAAACATATTCTCTTGCCGTTTTTAATGTTCTTTCACTTATCTCCTCTTCTTTAGCAAAAGCCTTAATAACAGAAATATTTTTTACATATTCCATTAGCTCTTCTCTCATCTTCTTTTCGTGGTTAAAATAAATAGCAAAGTTTTTATCCATTGTTTTCTGTGAAAGAACTTTTACCAAATACATAAGTGGAACTCCGGCAATCATTCCAAGAGCAAGACGCCAATCCACAAAAATCATAGCTACAAAAATAATGGTAGGTAGAAGTGTAACTGACATTATTTCAGGAAGACCATGGGCAAGGTATACTTCCACTTGTTCCACATCATGCTGAACAATGTTGGTAAGCTCTCCTGTATTATGTTCTTTAAAAAATCCTAAACTTAGTTTTTTTAGATGATCAATAATATCTAACCTAAGTTCTGTTAATTTTTCGTATGCTTTCTCATGAGCAACCTTTGTTGCAAAATAGTAAAACATGCCTTTTAACACAAATGATATAAAGATTCCAAAGAATATATACTTTAAATTGCCTTCGTTAATATTGTTTGTGATTAAAGAACTAATCAAATATACAAGTAAGATTTGTGGTATCAAATCAAATACTATTTTTAAAGCGAGAAGTGAATTGGATAAACCATTTTTCCCTATCACTTTTTTCCTTAATTCTTTTTCCGGCATGAACAACGCTCCTTTCAAAATTGAATAATATTGAATTTTAATTCAGTATTAAGGTTTAAAGTAAGACTTTGCTGATTACGCAAAGTCTATTTTTTAGTGCTCATTATAGGGATTCCACTCCCTTGTAATAACACCTTGCAATAAGTTTTAGCATATCTTTTGCCCACTTTTCACTTTGATAGTGTCTCGCTATTTCAAGAAGCCCCTCCGTAAAGTTACTGGCTAAAATATGGGCAAGCATTGGATCATACTCTTCTTTCGATTGTCTCTTTAAACTAACTTCAATATGAGCCTCCATTTGCGATATGAGTTTTTGTTTTGCTTCTATATGCTTTGTACCTGAGCTTTTATCCATTAAAATAATTAACTTCTTACGCTCTTTTAAAAGCTCGTGAATATATTTTTCTCCAACCTCATCAAACCTTTCAGAAGCAGAACCTTTTTCCAAGGATTCTTCCTCATCAAAAGCTGACTCGAAGTTTATATAAACAGAACTTACTACTGCATCAAACAAAACTTCCTTATTTTTGAAATAGGTATAAATTAGTGCCACAGGAATATCTGCTTCTTTTGCAATTTCTATTAATTTAGCACCTCTATAATCATTTTTATAAAATACTTTTTCTGCTGCATCAAGTATCCTATTTCTAACTTCTTCTTTCAATACTTGTGCCATATCACACCTCTTTCGAATAAAATACCGAATCTTAATTTAATAATAAATTTAAGTTCATTATTTGTCAAGAGTGGCCTGAATTTATATTCTGAGTATGGTATAAGTGATTTATTACAAATAAAAAACTTGACGCTTATAACTTTAATAGCAAGCACAGTAAG
>NZ_KQ960178.1:30631-35286 GCF_001553115.1 Aedoeadaptatus coxii | reverse complement strand
ATAAAATGGCAAATGGCTTTAGATAGGAGGTCAAAGTCCGAAGCAATACCACGAACGCATGCATACGCTTAGAAAATACGTTGTGTAAAACAAAATCGAGCAAGCGAAATGCTTACTCGATTTTGACCAACTTTAGGGGTCACTCTAAATCCGTTGTGGGAGTTCGTCTTCTTTATTCTATTGTCGCTATTTTCTCCAGAAGCACTAATTCCACGCCGGGGATACCGTTAAAGGTGGTGTCTACAATGCCTATCTCTCGGTAACCTAACGTCTTATACATCCTCCTGGCGCGAACATTTTTTGCATTGGTATCCAGTCGCAAATAGGGCTTCTCCTTTTCTGTTGTCTTTTGCTTGGGAACTTAATAAAAGAGGACTTATGCTCTAAGGCATAAATCCTCTTAACTAAATTTACCGGTTCAAAGACTTTAATATTTCTTCCTATCAATTATTTAACTTCCATGATTCTGCCTTAGCCTTTGCATTTATAAGGTCAGAATAAAGTCCATTATTTTTAATCAGTTCTTCATGATTTCCACGTTCTACTATTTCTCCTGCTTTTAAGACTAAAATCTGATCTGCATTTCTTATTGTCTTTAGTCTGTGGGCAATCATGATGACTGTTTTATTTTTTGTAAGTTGTTCTATTGCTTCTTTAAGTTTATCTTCATTTTCCGGATCTATATTTGCAGTTGCCTCATCAAAGATTATGATGCCTGCGTCTTTTAGCATGGCTCTTGCTATAGATATTCTTTGTTTTTCTCCCCCAGATAGACTTGCTCCACCTTCCCCAATGATAGTGTCATATCCTTCCGGTAAAGCTTCTATAAATTCATGGCATCTTGCTTTTTTGGCAGCCTGAACTACTTCTTCATGGCTTGCATCTTGTTTACCAAATTTTATATTGTTTTCAATTGTATCTTCAAAGAGATAGACGTCTTGAAATACCATGGAAATTGAATTCATAAGATTTTCTATCTTATAATCCTTAATATTTTTTCCACCTATTAAAATTTCTCCAGAGTTTACATCCCAAAATCTCGCTATTAGATTACAAAATGTTGTCTTACCGGATCCAGATGGGCCGACAATGGCAGTCATGGTATTTTCTTTTATCTCTGCTGATACATTTTTTAAAATTGGTCTGTCATCATAAGAGAAAGAAACGTTTTTAAAGACTATATCATGATTTTTTATAGGCTCTGAAACCTCTCCTTCTTCCATATCTTCCATATCATTTACGTAAGAATAAGAATCTATCGCATTCTCAACCATTCTTAGCATTGCCATAGCAGATCCAGATGTAATAAGCCCGTCAAATATTACAAAACTTGCTATAAGTATCATAATAGTATTGACTATTTGACCATTTTCAACAAAATATAATTTTATTGAAATAAACAACATCAAACAAATTGTTATAGCTATTATGATTTTAGCTAATAAACTATATGGCATTATAGTTTTTTCTAAATCAAAAGAATATTTACTAGCACCATCAAAGCTCTTGTCAAGTTTTTTATTATTACTTCCTCGTAGATTATATGATTTTATAATTTGCATTCCTTGCAATGTTGATAAGACTTCTTTGGTAAGTGATATCTGAATCTCATGAATCTTATCTGCATTTTTACTTGACCTTTTTTGCATACGAGCAATGATCATTAAAAATACAATAGAACCAACTATTGCTACAATACCTACCTTATAAGAAAACAAAAATAAGGATAAGATAAAAACAATAGCATTAAGCATACCACCGAAAACCATAATACACAAAGTTGGAACCCAAGTCTCTATATTATCTAAGTTAGTAGTCGCAATAGTTGTTAAATTTCCTAAACTTAAACTTGAGAAGAATCCCATGGGAACTTTTTTTATTTTTTCACCTAATTCAATTCTCTTGTGTCCAGCCATAAAATATCCGGCATGTGTTTGTTTGAGCATAGAGGAATTTTTTGAAATAATTACTCCGGCTATACTAATTAATAAAAATAAACTTGATATTCCTATTGTTTTGAAGCTTATATCCTTGTTTACTATCCCAAATATCGCATAATAAATTGCTGCAAATTGTAAAGCATTAAAAATAGAGCCGAAAAAATTAGCAAAGATTGATTTTTTTATATGCACTTGTTCTTCAACAGAAAAACTCCATATTTTTTTAAAAACACTAAGCATCTTTTTCTCCTTTCAAGGCAGTTACCCAAAGATCGTGATAATCTTTTGATTCCTTCAAAAGCTTTTCATGGCTTCCTTTGCAAGCAACTTCTCCATTTTTAATTAAAAATATATTATCAACATCGATTATTGTCTTTAAACGATGGGCAATTATAATTAAAGTTTTTCCTTTGACAAGCTCTGATATTGCATCTTGAATCAAAGCCTCATTTTCAGGGTCGATATAAGAGGTCGCCTCATCTAAAATAACTATTGGAGCATTCTTTATCATAGCTCTTGCAATTGATATTCTTTGCCTTTCTCCTCCAGATAAATGTTTACCGGCTTCTCCTACTCTCGTATCATATCCATCTGACAGCTTCATTATAAAATCATGGCAGGCTGATTTCTTACATACTTCAATTATTTCCTCATCACTAGCATTTTTATTTCCTATTCTGATGTTATCTTTAATTGACATATCAAAAAGAAAATTATCTTGTGCTACATAGGAAATGGTACTAGATAGCTTTTCAAGGGACATGTCTTTAATATTTACATTTCCTATACTTATAGAACCACTATCTACATCCCAAAATCCTGAAATTAGTTTTGCAATAGTCGACTTTCCCGAACCCGATTCACCTACTAAAGCATTCACAGATCCTTCTTCTATATTTATATTTATATTATTTAGGACTTGCTTATCTTTTTCATAAGAAAAATCTACATTTTTCATCTCTATATTATGATTTTTTATATCTAGATTTGCATTGTTATGAGATAATTCTCTCGCACAAAGTATATTTTTAATCTCTTCGAAAATAGTTGACATTCTTCCAATATCATCCTCAAAAGTCATTACTCTCATAATGTTTTGAATAGTCCCAAAAGAAAGAATGATCAATGTTAAAAATACGCCACCATCTAGTGAACCATTCATACAGAAATATAAACCAAAGGGTATAATTGTCAAAATACCAACCGGAGCAATAGACATACTTATCGCATAGTCTCTTGTATTTTCTCCCATCCAATCGTAATAATAATTTGCCTTTTTATACACATTATCCCTGTATTTTTTGTAAGATTTTTCGCCTTGGTTAAATGTTTTAATAACTTCTATTCCATTTATATATTCAACTACAGAATTATTCATATCTTGGCCAATTTTAACTGCTTGTGGAAACTTTACCTTCATCCTTTTCATAGGCCCTGCCATAAAGAATCCACCAATAACTAATGGAATTAAAGATATTAAACTTAATCTATAATCTAAAATTAACATATAAACAAATAATATTATCGGTCCGACTAAATTAGCTGTCATCTCAGGAATCATATGAGCCAATGTTGTTTCAGTATTATCAACTTGATTTACAATTATGTCTTTTAACTTACCGGTAGACTCATTCAATATGTCTCCTAATGGCATATTAAATAATTTTTCCATAAGACTTTTTCTTATATCTCGTATTATTTGATAGGCTGTTTTATGAGAAATCATTGTTGACAAAAACATAAACACTTCTTTGATTACAAGACATGAAAGTATCAAGAAAATTTTATTTATATAGTAATAAAAATCTTGGCTACTATCAATCAATGATATGATCATCTTACTTAGAATAATATATACAAAAAGGTTTGAAATTACTCCAAGTATTGCAAACAATACAGAAATAAAGTATGGTGCTTTATTTCTCTTAATGTATTTTTTTAATAAATCCATAAATTTAACTCCTTTCATCATCTTTTTTCATTACATTAGTAAAATAAGTCTCTATCATTTCAGTTAGATATTTCTTATTTTTTATGAAATTCTCACGTGCATTCAAAATTTCGCAAGCCATCAATCCAGAATTTATAATATTAACCATAAATTCAAATGTCTCATCAGACGGTAACTCGTTAAACAAAGTAGAAAACAATTCTTTAAATACTTGTATGGACTCTTTTTTTATTTTCACATATAAGTCTTTCAGATCATCATTTTCTTTTAACTCACATAAAAACATAGCATAAAGCTTTACATAATCACTATCTGCAAGTATCTTGTCTATGATTATTTTTGAAAACAACTGTGGACTTAATATCAAATCTTCAGCATAAATTGATTTTTTAACCATATCCTTTCTATTCAAATTACCTTCTACCATAATGTCATATAAAATTTCATAAGTAGAACCATAATGATGATACAATCCACCTCTAGAAAGCCCGGTAGCTTCCATAATGTCATTCATGATTGTATTTCTAAACCCTTTGTCCAAAAAGACTTTCATAGCTGCTTGTCTAATCTGCTTTTTTCTTTCATCAGCTTCCATTTTCATTTCATAAACAACCTCCAAACCGACACTCTTGTCGGTATTATTGTATCAATGCTGATAATCATCGTCAATAGCTTCACTTATACTTCTTAATTAATTTCTTTAAATGCGGTATGATCGATAGAGCTAAATACACGCTTAACGCTTATAACTTTAATAGCAAGCA
>NZ_KQ960178.1:0-30531 GCF_001553115.1 Aedoeadaptatus coxii | reverse complement strand
GCGAGAGTTCGTTTTATTTATTCTATTGTCGCTATTTTTTCCAGAAGCACTAATTTTACGCCGGCAATGCCGTTAAATGTAGTGTCTACAATGCCTACCTCTCGGTAACCTAACGTCTTATACATCCTCCGGGCGCGAACATTTTTTTGCATTGGTATCCAAACGCAAATAGAGCGTTTTCTACTGCAAGCTTTTCTCGGCTTAAACACGTTTTAAATCGAGACCACGTTTACTTTCGTGCCCGCTTCTTCTAAAAGGGCGACGAGATCTTCCGCTTGAAGCCATACGGTGGCGGTGTTGTCGTTGGGGTGAATGCCGATAATGCCCCCTTGTTTTGTAAATTGACGATCTAAATAAAAAATCACGTCGTGTTCTTCATTATTTAACAGACCGAAGGGAGATACGGCGCCGGGTTCCAAACCGAGCTTCGCCTTTAAATCGTCGGGCTTGCCGAAGGAAAGGCGACGGGTGTTGTGCTTTTCCTTAAATTCCTTTAAATCTACGCGCTTGTCGCCGTAAACCGTAATCAGGTAATAATTTTTCTTTTTATCGTCGCGGACAAAGAGATTCTTCGCGTCGCGGCCGGGATATTTTAAATCCACATTATTTAATTCTTCCATATTCATAACCGCTTCGTGTTCGTCCACTTCGTACGCGATCTTTTTTTCGTCTAAAAAATCGTAAATTCCTTGTTTATCCATTATATCCTCCTAAAAATCTTGTTCATGACTATAATTTATCATATCCCAATCGTAACGGGCAAGTTCCCCCTCGCCTAAGGCGATTTCCTCCACGGCTCGTCGACATTTTTCTACAAACTCTTCCCCTTCCCTAGCGTCCAAGGCCACGTAGGCAGCGGTAAAGGTGATGTAATTTAAAAGTTCGTGATCCGCCGTTTCTTTTATGGAAAGATTAAAGCTGTTTTTAAGCCCCGTGGCGATTTTTTGCCGCATGCGCCGCTTATCTTTTAGGGAATCGCTCATGTAAAGGCGCACAGAAAAAGAAAGTGCCACAATAAAACGTTTCATTTTCATCCTCCTTTTATGATATTCTCTCATTTAGGGTATACCCTTCAATACGAAAACAGAAAAGAGAAAGGAAGCATTATGAGAGATTTTAAATTTCACGTGAATACCGCCATTTTATTCGGCGAAGATCAAGCCCATGCCTTTGCCAAGGAAATCAAAAAACTGGGTAACCGCGCCCTCGTCGTCTTCGGCGGCGGCTCCGTCAAGCGCAACGGCATTTACGACACCATTACATCGGCTCTAAAAGAAGAAGGAGTGGAATGGATCGATCACGGCGGCATCGAGCCCAACCCCCACATCGAAAGCGTGGTCGCCGGCGTGGAAAAAGTGAAGGCCGAAAACATCGACGTCATTCTCCCCATCGGCGGCGGCTCCACCATCGACGCGGCAAAATTAATCGCGGCGGCTTCCGTCACAGGTGGCGATCCCTGGGATATCGTCATTCGAAAAAATAAAGTAACCGGCGCCCTTCCCATCGCCACTGTGCTCACATTAGCGGCTACAGGTTCTGAAATGGATATTGCATCGGTCATTACCAATCCTGCCACGAAGGAAAAAATCGGCTGGCGCAGCCCCATGGTCTTGCCGAAAGTAAGTCTTTTAAATCCCGCCTACACCAAAACCGTGAGCCCCTACCAAACCGCATCGGGCACGGCGGATATTATGAGCCACACCATGGAAAATTATTTCTCCGTCAACGACGACGCCTTTATGCAAGATTCCTTTGCCGAAGGGCTTTTGCGCACCTGCGTTCACTACGGCCCTATTGCCGTTAAAAATGGCGACGACATGGAAGCGCGGAGCAATTTAATGTGGGCGTCCAGCTGGGCCATTAACGGCCTTTTAAATACGGGTAAGACCCAAGCATGGAGCGTGCATCCTATGGAACACGAACTTTCCGCTTTCTTCGATATTACCCACGGCGTAGGTCTCGCCATTTTAACGCCGCGCTGGCTGCGTCATCTCTTAAATGAAGAAACGGCGCCGAAAATCGCCCGCTTCGGCCACCACGTCTTCGACATTTCGAAAAAAGATACGATGGAAATGGCGGAAGAGGCCATCGATCGTCTCCACTACTTCTTCCTCTCCATGAATATCCCCATGACGCTGGAAGAGGTAGGCATTACAGAAGATTCCCTTGAGCCCATGGCAAAAGCCTGCGCCGATCACGTAGGCGGCACCATTAAAGGCTTCGTCGATCTCCACGAAGAAGATATCCTCGCCATTTATAAGGCATCTTTTAGAAATTAAATTCAAATGAGTCCATTTAATTTGATTCTACAAAATAGGAAACGGCTATGAGCAACCATCTCATAGCCGTTTCCTATTTCTAGTTAACATGAAAAATATTTATTCTAAACTTCTTATTCTATCTACAAGACTATTTTGGCTATGCTTTTCATAAAACCTACCTGTAAATATTATCCCAATAATTATATTTACAAAGTTGACAAGAATAAGTGGCATGATTACAAATTTATAGGAAGTCCACTTAGTTTGTTCCATAAAACCTATCAAGATGTATTTATCTACAAGAAGCATAATGATGAAAGAAAATACTAAGCCACATAAAGAATAGATCAAATTCTTTTTCACCAAATATTTTTTAATATTTTTCTTTGTCATTCCAATTGCTTCAAGAATTGATAAGTTAACCATATTTCTCAAAATTTCAGTAGCAATAACATTTATAAAATTCAGTACAGAAATTAAAAACAATACTATAGATAAACTATAACCCACAAATTCTATAAGATTTTTAAAATCTTTAAAAGACTTTATTTGAAGATCTCTTGAGTCATAGGAAAAGTCTGGGTTACTTTCAAAAGATTTTAATAACTTATCAAAATTTTCCTTTTCACTATCCTCCACATCAAATCCATAGGACATTATACTATTATCGCCTGTGAGATTTTTATACTCATTCGGCTTCATATAAATGTATTCCAAGCCTAAAGTAGGACTAGATTCGTCGTTTATATCTTCCTTAAATACAGGAAAATATCTAAGACCATTTGAAAAATTATATTCAACCTTGCCCATAACTTGGACTTCTTTGACCCTGTTTTTTACATTGATTTTTATTTTATCGCCAGTTTTATAGTCAGAATCATTTCTTATTTTTTCGCCTATAATAACATAATTTCCAGTTTGCCATTTATCTTTATCAAACTCTCCATCTATAAATTTTTGTTTATTTATTAGAAACTCATCCATACCGAATAGAATTGGTGCGACTTTATGATCTTCTATTTTTATACTTGGAAAGGAGTACTCATAACCATAGGAATATAAAGCTCCTCCAGCTTTAAATCCCTTTTGATTTTCTATTTCATCAATGAAATTATCCTTGATACCGTCCTCACTTCCTGAGTACATATACCTAAAATACTTTGGACTTGCTATATTATAGTCTGTTGCAATAACATCAGAAATTCCCTTTTCTAAATCAATATTGCCGGTGTAAGTTAAAACGCTGTTTAAAATAACAGCAGATAGACTAATAGAAAGAACTATCGAAATAAATCTAAATTTATTGGAAAATACTTGTCTTCTAGCAAGCTTGCCTAAAGAAATACCCTCGCTTTTATATTTACTTTTTATCTCGATTTCATTGTATCTGCTGGCATCTATTGGAGAAACTTTTGCTGCATATCTTGCAGGTCTCATAACCGATAAAAATACTGTAAGCAAAGTAAAGGCTGTCGAAAATAAGATAATTAAGACCATTACCGTTAGTGATAATTTTACCTCCGTTAACATCTCATTACTTGCAAATATTTTGTTTAAAATGATTTTTCCGATAGAAATTCCTACTATATCTCCAATTATTATTGAAGGAAGTGCGACTGCTAAAGATTCAAGATGAATAAGCCTTTTGATTTGTGGCTTTGTCATTCCAATTGTTTTTAAAAGTCCTAGAAGTTTAATATCTTCATTTACGGATATCTTAAAAATATTATTTATTATTAAGTATCCCGCTACAATTACTAAAATCAAAAAAGCTAAGAAGGGTAGAAATGTTTTAAAATCAAAACTAGAATCACCAGATAAAAGATATGCAAAGTTAACACCAATTCTTATTTCTTTATCAGATAAATTACCAGGGTCCTCTACCACTTTATAACCATTTCTCTCTGCAATTTTTAAAAGCTTATTCCTTATCATAAAGGAATTCTTTAGCATTACTTCCACGTCATTATTATTTCCCGGAAGGGATAATTTATCTACATAAGCTTTTGATAAATAGATTTGTCCTACACCAACGTTGGAATCAATAGGATTTTGAAAGGTTCCAGATATAATAAATTTATCACTTTTCTTTTCGATAATCTCTCCCGTGTAAGGTTTTTCTATTTTAAAAGGAACTTCTATCTCTTCTCCGATTTCACCCTTATAACCTAATTTTTTAGCAGTAGCTGTATCTATAAATACTTCATTTTCTTTTTCTGGAAACTTCCCCTTAACTTTTTCTATTAGAGACCATTCAAATCCTTTTTTGTCCATATAGGATAGTTCTGCCATAACTTTTTCATCATCAAGAATGCCAACTTTCTCTCTAACTGAAAAATCCTTTATATCCTTATCATGGGTTAATATTTCTACATCTTCATCACAAATATCTTTAAAAGAACCATGGCTGATTGTTCCAACAGTTTTCATCGTTTGGGTTTCCATGCTTTTTCCTAAACCTAAGGCTACGGAAAACAGACTCGTAAATAGTATAGAAGTCAAAGCAATTGCTAATAAGAGAATATTTCTCCTACTTTTATTCGCATTTAAAATACTTTTTGCAAGCCTCCTTATATAAGCTTTTTTTTTGACTTTCATTTTTTCCCACCAGCTTTCCATCTTCTATCCTTAGAGTTTTTTCTGCAGCTTGAGCGACGGCATCATCGTGAGTAATCATAAGAATAGTATTTCCAAGCTCTTTATTAATCTTTTTTAGTAAGTAAACAACTTGGGAAGAAGATTTTGAATCTAAATTTCCTGTAGGTTCGTCAGCTAGAATTAAAGATGGTTTAGTAACTAAGGCTCTTGCTATGGCAACTCTTTGTTGCTGTCCGCCAGATAATTCATTTGGCATTTTATTTTTTTGATCACTTATCTCAAGTATATCTATTACGGAATCAACGTATTTCTTATCTACTTTGTCCCCATCAAGACCAAAGGGAATAATTATATTCTCATATACATTTAGCATGGGCAAAAGATTATATGCTTGAAAGACAAAACCGATATTTCTTCTCCTAAAAATGGTTCTCTCATCATCTTTCAATGCATAAATGTCGGTATCATCAATTAAAACTTTTCCGCTTGTAGGATAATCAAGTCCTCCTAATAAATGTAATAGGGTTGATTTACCAGATCCGCTTGCTCCAATTATGGAAATAAATTCTCCTTTTTCCACATCGAAAGATACTCCGTCAAGAGCTCTTACTTCCACGTCATTTGTTTTATAATATCTTTTTAAATTTTCTACTTTTAACATATCTATCACCTCTTTACATTTAATATAACATTCATATCTTACAAAGTACTTACAAGACTTCTTACAGCTTTGTAAGAAAAAAGACTTCTCACAAGGGGAAGTCTACTGAAAATTTTATTCTATTTTCGTCTAAAGATGCTCTTATATTTCCACCATGCTTTTCTATAATTTCTCTGGCTATAAATAGACCTAAACCCAAACCGTCCTTTGAAACTGAATTTTTTCCTCTATAAAATCTTTCAAATATCTTTGGCAAAGTTTCTTCTGATAAGTCTTTGCTCTCATTTTCTATGTCTAGATTATAGTTTAGGTAAGATTTATAAACTGAAATATTAATAGTAGAACCATTGGGCGAGTATTTTATAGCATTATCTACAAGATTGTGGATAGCTTCTTTAAGCCATCTTTCGTCCAAATTGAAAATTAAGTCTTCGTCTTTTAAATTTATACTTATATCTTTTTCATTTAATATGACTTTGAATTCTCCTAAAACATCTTGTACTAGATCTTTTAAATTTGCTTGATGTTTTTGTAAGGAGATAATATCAGATTCTAGCCTAGAAGATTTTACTAGGTTTTGAATTAAAAATTCTAGTTTATTAAGTTCATACTTTATAATTTCAAGATACTCATCTTTCGGATTATCTTCTAAAAGACTAATGTATAAAGAAAGGTTGGTAATGGGTGTCTTGGTTTGGTGTGATATATCTGCTATTAAATCTTTTGTTTTACTTTTTTCTGTATTTATTTTCGCTTCTTTTACTTGGCTGGCATACAAAAACTTAATGAGTTTTGATTTTATTTTAGATAATTCCTTTTCATCAAATTCTGCAATTTCTAAATTTCCATCCAAAGCCTTATCAATATAGTCTGAGAGTTCACGCATTTCACTTCTCAAGACAATATATTTATATAAAATAATTCCATTTATAAGAACTAAAAGACCTATTAAAAATTCCATTTATATCCAACTCCAAAGACTGTTTCTATTGGGTCATAGGGTTTTAATTTGTTTCTGATTCTAGAAATGTTGACGCTCAATGTATTTTGATCAATAAATTCATCATCTATTCCCCAAACAAAATCAAATAGTAATTCCTTAGTAATAACCTGAGACTTGTTTTTTATCAGGTAGTATAAAATTTTTGTCTCTGTTCTTGTGAGATCTATATTTTTATTATCTACATAGAAAGTATTTTCATTGAAATTAAAGTCTAAACCCTCTTTCTTGTAAAGATTTAAATCACTAGACACTATTTTTTCAAAGGCTCTTTTTATCTTTGCTTCTAGGATTCCTAAAGAAAAAGGCTTGGTTAAATAGTCGTCTGCCCCTAAATTTATAGCTGAAATGATATATGCTTCAAGATCTATGGCAGATAAAACTATAATGGGAATTGATGAAGTTTCTCTGGTATATTTTATTATTTCAAGACCATCTCCATCTGGTAAGTTCATATCGAGTAAAATCAAATCGACATCACCAATAAAAGCTTGAGATTCACTAATTGAGCTCGCAGATAGAATCCCATAGTCTTTATTCAAAGCTATGGTAAGTCCTTTATTTAAATTATTATCATCTTCAATGATCAGAATTTTTTTCATACCTTAACTTCTCCACTTGTTTTTTATTGCCTTTCTCTCTAAATTACAATATCATTATCTCTCTTATTTGCAACGATTTGTAATTAATCATGTGGTTTAAAAGTATAATTTATCATTGACATAATGAATAAGATTTTTCGTCCTATCTCGTTTTTCTATACTCTCTTTTTAAAATTGCCTTTCCTTTCTCGGATTGATACCCTTTTAAAAAAGGAGGCAGTATGAAAGAACTTATTTTAGCGGGTGGCGGCCACGGCCACATCCTCGTCTTAAAGGAATTAATGAAGCGACCTTTGAAGGGCTTTCACGTGACTTTAATTACCGATTATCCGAAGCAGTATTATTCCGGCATGCTCTCCGGTTATGTAGAGGGTGTTTACACGGAAGAGGACATATCCTTTAACGTTCCCGATCTTTGCGACAGAGCCTCCGTTCGCTACATGGAAGAAACCATTACCGCCGTGGATAAGGAAAAGAGAGTTATCCGCACGGAAAACGGCGAGTACCCTTACGACTTTCTCTCCATGAATCTCAGCGTGCGTTCCAAAGAATTCTTTCCCCTGGGAAATATGGCGGGAACTTATGTAAAGCCCATCGGCCGCATCGTAGAGTTTGAAAATTTTTTAGAAAAAGAAGACACCGCCGGCAAAAAACTCTTTATCGTCGGCGGAGGCCCGTCGGGAATGGAACTGGCCTTCTCATTCCGGGAAGCTTATCCCGATCTTTCCATTACCGCCGCCACTTCGAGAGAAGTTTGCAGACGATTTAATCAAAAGACGCGGCAAAAAGTGCGAACTCTTACCGAGGAAAAGAGTATTCAGCTATTGGAAAACACTACCATTACCGCTCTAAAAAATAACGAGGCCATCTCCGGCGAAACACGCTTCCCCTTCGATTACATTATTCTCTCCACGGGCTTTACGGGCATCGACGTGGATTTCAGAGGCTTCAATATTTCCGAGGATCGCTTTATTTGGGCGAGGGACGATCTCCAAGTGGCGGAAAATACTCTCGCCATGGGGGATATGATTAATTTAAAATGCTATCCCACCCTCGATAAGGCCGGCGTCTTCGCCATAAGGGAAGCTCCCGTGCTGTTAAATAATCTCATGGCATTACTGAAAGGCGGCAAAAAACGAGATTACAAACCTCAAACCCGCTATCTTCAAATTTTAAATTGCGGATCGAAAAAGGCCATTCTCAACTGGGGCAACCTTTCCCTCTATGGCCATATGAGCTGGCGCTTGAAAGATTACATCGACCGAAAATACATGAATTAAAAATTCCCCGAAGTTTGGAAAATCCATTCTTCGGGGATTTCTTTATAAGTCGCGCTTTTTAAATTTCGCGAGGGCAATACTATAGGATAATGCCGTTAAGAGGGCGATAAGCAAAACCGCTCCAATAACGACGAAGAGGATATGGCTCATGGCCCATTGGTAAAGGGCCTTCACTTCACCGGGAAAGGCCGAGTTGGCAAAGCCCGATATGCCGATGACGATCATAGTGGCGATAACGAGTGCCGCACCGGCGACGCCCTTGGCTTTTTTATGGCCCACGGCGAAGAAAATCGGCACATTGATGTCCATAAAGAAGATATACATGGCGAGGTAGAGCCCACCGACGGCGAAGCTTTCGCCGATAATAAGCGTGCCGCTTTTTACAAGATTCACGCCGTTCATAATAACGAGGGCGGCGAGGGTGGCGACGAGGAATACCACGAAAGAATAAAGGTAGCGACCGCGCACCGTGTCCTCATCTTCCATGCCGATCATGCGGTAGAGCCGCTCCGTCCCTGAATCTTCTCCCGTGACAAAGGGGTAGGTCATAATCATTAAGGACATGGTCATGGCGAAGACCATGGGGAAAAAGGAAAGATTCATGAAATAAGTGAAGCCTACGGAAAACAGGATGAAAAAAGCGATGGGCTTCCACGTTATATAAGGGCGAATGCCCAATAAATCCATTTTAAAGGTCTTAAGCATGTTCATCACCTCGATGGTAGAAGGTCATAATGCGATCGATGGTGGGCTTTTCCACGACGGTGTTTTCGCCGAAAGCACCCGCCATATCCGCTGCAACTAAAACTTCCACGTGAGTGGCGGTTTTTTTCTTGCCGAGAATCTCCTTCGGATCCACACCGCTTAAATTGCTTTCACTGCATTTTACAATGCGATAGGCGTCCAAGAAATCGTCCTTCGTGCCGTAAAAAATCAGCGCGCCGTCCATAATAAAGGCGATGTAATCGGCTATGACCTCCAAATCTTCCGTAATGTGAGTGGAAAAGAGCACGGTATTTTCCTCGTCTTCCGCCATATAGTGTTGAATGGTGTCGCGAAATTCGTCGCGAGAGCGAGGATCCAACCCGCTGGTAGGCTCGTCCAAAACCAGCGTCTTGGCGCCGTGGGAAAGGGCGGCGGCGAGCATAAGTTTCGTCGTCATGCCCCTCGAAAGGGCCTTTACATTGAGTTTCGGATCGATGCCGTAATCTTTCACCCGCTTAAAAAATTCGGATGATCTCCACTTTTTATAACCTACGGATAAGACATTGTTCACATCTTCGACCGACCAGTCGTTGGGAAAATAAGATTCGTCGAGAACGATGCCCACATCCTGCAAATAGTCGTTGTCTTCCGGGCGGACGCCGCGGTAGAGCACCTCTCCTCCGTGTAAGTGATTGAGATTTAAAATGGCGCGAATGGTGGTGGTCTTCCCCGATCCGTTGGGGCCGATAAAGCCCGTAATAAATCCTTCCTTCACGGGGAAGCTGACGCCATTTAAGGTAAAGGCGCTGTATTCTTTTCGAATATTATTTAATGCGATTCTTTCCATTAGTCACCTCCGAATAAAACATCCAGCATGGCCATAATATCTTCCTTTTCGATGGCGTGATCTTTGGCAATGGCCACGACGGCCTCCATATGCTCTTCCATTTGCTTTTGCACGATTTCCCGCGCCACATTTTCGTTTTTTTCGGCGACGAAGGATCCCTTCCCCTGCCGGGTCACGATAAAGCCCTCCTCTTCCAGAGCATCGTAGGCTTTTTTCACCGTCATAATGCTGATGGAAAGATCTTTGGCGAGAACGCGAATAGAAGGAAGTTGCTCGTCGTACGCCAATACGTCGTTTATAATTTGATCTCGAATTTGATTCCGCAACTGCTCGTAAATTGGAAGCGAAGCGGAGTTGTCAATGATGATGTCCATGGTATCCCTCATTTCTATAACAGTGTATAACAGTATAAAACACTTGTCAAGAAATAAAAAAAAACAGGACCTGCCTGCCTTTTAATAGATGAAATTTTACGGTAACGCCATCCCTATAAAAGCCATTGCCATGGCGATAAAAAAGGAAAGGATGAGCAATAGATTGGGAATCATCCAGCGGTATTCCTTCTGAACGAAAGCGGATATAATGCCCATGATACCGAGCGTAGGCGCTGCGTAAAGCGTCGCGTAATCCAAGGGCCGCATCTCGGCGAGAGGATCGGCGGGAACGAAAAGGGATGCGACGATCATAAGAACGCCGAGAGCGACCGTCATCTTATGGATTTTTTCTAAATAAGATTTCATCGGTGCTCCCTCTTCTTGTTCTCTGAACCTTACATGCCTCGCGACCATTTCCTATGTCTCAAGAAATTAAATAAAACAGATCCATAAGGATGAAAAAGGATACTGCCAAGAGCACATTGGGGATGATGTAGCGGTATTTTTTGTTGATTAGGGAAAAGACGATGCCTAAAATTCCCAAAACCGGCGCCACAATTAGCGTGGCGATGCCCATGGGCTTGATCGTAGGGAAAGGATCGGTGGGCGCAAAGTAGGCGACGACGATTAAAAGGCATCCGAGCAGAAAAGTGTAAAGCTGTAAATTTTCTCGAAATTTTTTCATAGGTCTTCATTCCTCTATGTAAAAGCATCTACAATTGTAGATGCCTTTTGGTTTATACGAGCATGGCGCCGTCGACGTTTAAAATCGTTCCCGAAATATAGGACGCCTTGTCACTGGCTAAAAAGGCATAGGCCTTGGCAATATCTTCCGGCTCGCCGATGCGACGAAGGGGAATGTTTTGAATCAAGGGCTCGATCATTTCCTTGGGCACCTTTTTCATCATGTCCGTATTGGTAATGCCGGGAGCCACGGCGTTTACGCGAATACCATCGGGACCCAGTTCTCTCGCGAGGGAGATGGTAAGGCCGTTGACGGCGAATTTACTTGTAGGATAGCCTACGCCGCGAGTTTGGCCGTATTTGCTCACCATGGAACTCGTGGAAATAATGGAACCGCCCCCTTGTTCCTTCATATGGGGAATGGTAGCGACGATGGCGTTGAACACGCCCTTTACGTTCAGGTTCATGATCTTGTCGAATTTTTCCGCGTCGTAATCGTAAACCGATACGTCGTCTGCGACGCCGGCATTATTGGCGAGGACGTCGATGCGGCCGTATTTTTCTACGATCCGTTCGATTTCGGCCTTAATGGATTCGCCATCCATTAAATTGGGCCAGGCGCCTTCCACTTTATCGTATTTTTTCTTGTACTCTTCCAAAGCTTTTGCCACCGTTTCTTCACGGGAGCCAAAGAAAATAACAGTAGCCCCTTCGTTTAAAAATTCTTCTACAATGGCTTTACCGATGCCTCGGGTACCGCCGGTAACGACACAAATTTTATCCTTTAACATAGTATCCTCCTAATAATTTCTATTCTCATATATACCTTATGTTTTTAAAATTAATCATCCCGCGATTTTATTTTCGGGAGGACGGAAGAGTATACAATCTCCTGAATATAATATTGTCAATATTCGTTTTTTCCTCAATTTACGCTTAATCTTATCGCTCCCATTCTTTAAAATGATATATTTTGTATTTTATGACGGCTTTTCTACCCTATTTCGATAATTTTTTGATTTTTACCTTGATAAACGTCGGCGGTTTTTATATATTAAAGAGGCTCATGTAATTTTAATTTTAAGGGAGAGAAAACGTGTTATACCAATTATTAATTATGTTCGGGACGGCACTTCTCGGCCAAATCATTTCGGGCCTTTTGCCGTTTCCCTTCCCCAGTACGATTATTGCCGCGATTATTTTGTTCCTGCTCTTGGAATTTAAAATCGTCAAGTTGGAAGAACTGAAAGACGTCACGGAATTATCCAACAAATACTTAGCCATCGTCTTTATTCCCGTCGGCGTCGCCGTTATGGAATACTTCGGCGAATTTACCATGGATGTATGGCTGAAGATCGTCGTCATCATCGT
The DNA here is from genome assembly GCF_001553115.1 of Aedoeadaptatus coxii. Taxonomy (GTDB): domain Bacteria; phylum Bacillota; class Clostridia; order Tissierellales; family Peptoniphilaceae; genus Aedoeadaptatus; species Aedoeadaptatus coxii. The sequence continues at coordinate 18,148 of NZ_KQ960178.1, read as the reverse complement.
CGTCTCCACGGCGGCTACTATGATGGTCACCGGTAAAGCCAGCGATATCATCATCGGCATACAGGAAAAACTTTCGGGAGGTAAGAAAAATGCTTGATCTATTTACCCAAACCCCTTATTTCGGATTGGTTATTTCCATTCTATTTTTCATTCTTTTTTCAAAACTCAGCGCCCGTTTAAATGCGCCGATTTTAAATCCCCTTTTGTTTTCCATTATTGCCATTATCCTATTCCTGAAGGTCTTCGATATTCCCCTGGAAAACTACCAAAACGGCGGGTCGATGATTCAAATGGTCATCTCCCCTGTGGAAACCATCGTCATCGGCGTAAGTCTTTACAAACAAAAAGACACGCTGATTAAGTACCTGATTCCCGTTTTATTATCGGTAACCATTGGCTGTGTTTTCGTCGTGCTCTTTGTCGTATTCTTAGGCAATGTACTCGCCGTACCTCAAGACGTGCTTTTGGCGTCTATTCCGAAATCCGTCACCACCGCCATCGCCATGGAAATTTCCGGCAAAATGGGCTGGATCGTTTCCATTACCGTTATGTTCGTTATTTTGACGGGCATCGTCGGCGCGGTTATCGCCCCCTACTGTATCAAACTTGCGCGAATTAAAAATCCCGTTTCCAAAGGCCTTGGCATCGGCACGGCGGCTCACGCCGTGGGCACGAGCTACGCCATTAAGCTGGGCGAAGTGGAAGGCGCCATGTCCGGGCTTACCATCGGGCTTCACGCCATTATCGCCTCCATCGTCATGCCTGTTTTAGTTTCATTACTCGGCTTATAACAAAAAGGATGTCATCTACGACATCCTTTTTTTGTGCGCTTATTTTGAATTTGTAAGAAAACTCTGTTGGGTGCGATCGATTAAAAAAGCACCTAAGGGAGCGGTAATTAAAATCGAAAGCACCGCCACGGATAAAATAACTTTCCCCGAACCGAGACCCGCTTGCAGGGGAACGGAGCCGATGGCCGCCTGAACCGTTGCCTTGGGAAGATAGGCGAGGATGCAAAAGATCCGCTCTTTAAACGTTAAGCCCGTGCCTGCAAGAGAAGCCGTCACGCCGAAACTTCTGAAAATAAGCGCCATGAAGATTAACGCTACTGCCGCGCCCCCGGCGTCCAGGGTGTAGTGAATGTCCACGGCGGCACCGACGAGGACGAAGAGAAAAATTTCCGCGCCGATCCATAACTTGCCGAATTTCTCCGAGAGGCGAGTCGACACCTGTGCAGGCATTTTTTCGTGAATGACCACGGCCATGGCCACCACGGCGATGAGCCCGGACATGGCAATTTTTCCCTTTAAAAGCCCTTCCCCGGCCACGAGGAGGAAACTTACGGCGAGCATGATCAGCACCTTGACACTGTTGCGCACGTGGCGTTCACGTACAAAGGCGGATTCGAAAAAGCGATAAAGGACATAGCCTACGATTCCGCCTACGATCATGCCGCAAATAACCGATAGGGGCACATTCATAAGGCTCGCCAACTTCAGATCCCCTCCCTTTGCCATTCCGAGAAAGGATGTAAAGAGGACGATGACGAAAATATCGTCGCAGGAAGCCCCTGCCATAATGAGTTGAGGAATGGATTTTTTCGTGCCGATCCCTTTCTCCATCATCTTGTCCATTCGCGGCACCACCACGGCCGGGGAAACAGCGGCGAGTACCGTGCCCATAAGGGCGGCGTCTACCCTGGAAATCCCGAAGAGAATAGGCGCAAGGAGCGTGTAACCGATAATTTCAAAACTTGCCGGCACAAAGGACATAAACACCGCCGGCCGCCCGACCTGTTTTAAATCGGAAAGATCCAAAGAAAGTCCCGCCTTCAGCAAAATAATAATGAGCGCCATTTGGCGGAGTTCGCCGGAAATCGCGAGCAGATGATCGTCCAGCAAATTAAAACAACTCGGCCCCAGTAATACCCCGGTGGCAAAAATGCCGATAATGCCCGGCAATCCCATTTTTTCCACCAGGGATTTCATAGCGAGACCGATTAAAAGTAAAAGAGCGAGAGAAAGTAACATAAAACCTCCTTACACGCAAAAAGCCGATGCTTTCTGCGATAAAATCGTAGAAGTCATCAGCTGTTGCGGTTTAGGTTGCCCAAGGGAGAACTTCATTCCCTATTTTCTTTATTTTAACAAAAGAAAGGGCTTTTGGAAAGTTCACTCCCAAGAAATACGAAAAATATCTTTGATCGTAATATAAAATCTTCTTTTCCATCCTCTATTCTTTCGACGAAGAATGAACAAAGTAATTGAATATTCCATTACCTGGTGATAATATATATCAATGAAAGGGAGGTTGTTATGAGACCATCAAACGATGCATTGGCTGAGGCGATTTTGGAACAGGCCAAAAAAGACTTTTTACATAAGGGCTATCGGAAAACATCGGTTCGTGGAATCGCCGCCGCAGTTGACGTCACCACCGGTGCCCTTTACCGCTATTACGCCAGCAAAGAGGCTCTCTTCGATGCCATCGTGGAGGATCCTGCACAAGAACTGCTCGATTTATTCGAGTCTTATGCCGAAAGCAATGTGCCTTGCGACGATACGGGCGCCGTCCTATCCGATCTTCCCTACCGCTCCACCGATCACATGAAAAAACTCGTCGCCTACATTTACGAGCATTACGACGTGTTTAAACTGATCGCAAGCTGCGCCGAAGGCACGAAATATGCCCATTATGTGGAACGGCTCATCGCCATTGAAACCGTATCGGCCATCGATTTAATCGAAGAACTGGTATGCGCCGGCAAACTCACCCATTCCATCGACGACATGTTTATTCACATGATCATTACCTCCATGTTTACGGGAATTTTCGAAATTATCGCCCACGACGAACCTATCGACGACGCCGTGGCCCATATTGAATCCCTGCAACGTTTTTACGCCGCCGGCTGGCGGGAAATGCTGAAGGAATCTTAATCATTGTTCGCTTCTCCGCATAGAGGCGATACCAAAAGGTGTTAGGAACAATGAAAGGATTTTTATGTCAGTATTGGAATGTATTAAAGTACACGGCGATCACACCGCCGAAGCACTCGCCCAACGCTTAGAACAAAGCGTGCAATGGGTAGAAGACGAATTACATCATTACGAGCGTTTAGGCTATGTAAAACGCCGTAAACACACGCCCACTTGCAGCGGAGGCTGTGGCAATTGCGAACACTGTAAAAACCACATCTCCCACGGCGAACATACTCTGTGGGAAGCTATTTCCTAAACCTTGCGCCCTTTACCGGGGCGCTTTTTCTTTACCTCCATTTGAGCATAAAAAAAAGAGCATGTCGCCATGCTCTTTACTTTATGCTCTTGCCAAGCCTTGTTGTTTGCTGCCTTCTTTATATACGACATAGCCGTAAACGAGGGCGATGGCAACACCGATAACGGTGGATACCATGTAGGGCAAGTGGAAGCCGATTTTTGCGCCTAAAATATAAGCCGAGATGATATACATATAGAACATACCCGGAATTAACGATACGAGGAATGCTCTGCCATGACGTTGCAAGTAAATGGAAATCATAGCGAATGCAAATACGGCGATGGTTTGGTTTGCCCAAGCGAAGTATTGCCATAAAACGTTGAAACCGCTGGGGCTCATTTTTGCAAAGATCAAAATAATGAGAACGCCGATAAACACGCCGATGGATAAGCTTAATCTATTCTTCATAGATTTTTGCGGAATGTGTAAGTGGTCGGCAATCATTAGGCGAGCGGAACGTAGCGCCGTGTCGCCGGAAGTGATGGGAAGAACGATAATACCGACAATCGCGATTAAACCGCCGATTTTACCAAGCATATCGTTAGCAACTAAACCGATAACGGCAGGTTTACCGATCATAGCGGCGTCGATGCCTTTGTGGTAAATACCCATAGCAGCTGCTGCCCAGATCATAGCGATGAAACCTTCGAGGATCATCATGTCGTAGAATACGAAACGGCCTTCACGTTCACTCTTTACAGAACGACCGATAAGGGTAGCTTGTGTGGAGTGGAAACCCGAAACGATACCGCAAGCGACGGTAACGAAGAATACGGGGAGAATCGGTGTGCCGTCGGGGTGAACACCTTTAAAATTCATCATCGTAAGATTGTCTAATTGGTAGCCCTTCATAAAGAGACCGAAGAAAATACCGACAGCGGAAAGAAGTAAGATACCGCCGAAAATCGGGTAAACTCTACCGATGATCTTATCGATGGGGAACAAAGTAGCGATGATGTAGTAAGCAAAAATACAAGCGTATACGATCCATACGACGGGGTTCGTAGCAACTGCTTCTTGATGCAATACATTGGCAACGATCAAGTCGCCGGGGGTGTAAATAAACACGGCACCTACTAAAATCATAAGAATAATAACAAAGATATTGTAGACCGAGTAAACTTTACCGCCGAGATTGCGCTTAATCAAAGACGGCATTTGTTCGCCTTCGGAACGGATGGAAATCATACCGCTCATGTAGTCGTGAATAGCACCACCGAGTACGCAGCCGACGGGAATCATAATAAATGCCATGGGGCCGAATAAAATCCCTTGAATGGGGCCTAAAATCGGGCCGGTTCCTGCGATGTTTAAGAGCTCAATAAGTGCATTTTTCTTTTTGTCCATGGGAACGTAGTCGACGCCGTCTTGGTTTTTGATAGCAGGCGTTTCTCTATCGTCCGGTTGGAATACTTTCTCGGCAAAACGGCCATAGAAAAAGCCGCCTACGATCAAAATCGCAAGGCCGATGAGAAATGTAGTCATAAACTTACCTCCCTAAAAATTCAAAGTTAAACTTTGCAAAAATCAAAGGCTTCTCTAACTTCGTATGTTTATTATACAACGACCAAAATAAAACACAACAAGGAAGTGCGAAAAATACAGTATAAAATCAAAAAATTTATTGTATACCTCCTGATTAAAAACAACATATTTAATATAAGACAACATTTTTTCTCTTTGATCCAAAAGCCCCTGTGCAAACAAAAATGAGTGGCTATGTTTTTACGATGTCGACCGAAAAACGCAGTTCAGGTATAATCGTTTTATTATTGAAAGCAACGAGAGAGGACAGACATGAAACTCATCATTTTTTACACCAATACAAAAGATTACATGAAGGAATTTATTCGCTACACCTTACGAAAACTCATTGGTTGGGGCTACATCGTCGGCATAGCGGGCCTTGTCATGGCGGCGGTATTTTTCAAAGACGGCAACCATTTTAAGGCGGGCACCATGATGACGGCGGGCATAATGAGCCTCGCAGTAGCCCTATTCACCGTTCCCCTCAGTGTGCGGGATTTACTGGCTCAGGAAAAGAAGCTGACCGGCGATGAAAACAAGGTCATGCTCCGCTTCTTAGACAACGCCGTGGAACTCCATCAGGGAAAAGCCCATATTTCCGTAGAATACCGCCACGTGATCCGCGTAGCCGAAACGAAATCCCTTTACATCCTGCAAATCGGCAAACACAACGGCGTCTATGTTCCGAAAGACGCCGTGAAAGAAGAAAACCGTGACACATTCAATGCCCTGCTGGAAAAACTGAAGAAACAAACAAAAAAGCACGGAAACTAAATCCGTGCTTTTTTAATATGAAATTCGATCTGATAGCAGCCTAAATTTACAAGCCTACGGTGTTGAACTATAATCGAAAGGGGGGATATTATGGCAAACTTTTTACTTGGACTCAACATTATTTTTCCGATCTTCTTCGTGATCTTCGCCGGCTACCTGGCGAAACAAAAGGGCTATTTAGACGAGCACTTCGTGAGCACGTCGACGTGGATCGTATTTTACGTCGCGCTTCCCCTAAAACTCTTCTCCGACATCCGAAGCGCCCACATCGAAACCTTGCCCACAACCTACGTGGCCTACATACTACTGGGCATCTTCCTTATTTTCTTCGCCACGTGGATCGCGGCGCGGCCCTTTATTCCCGACAGAAAAAAACTTTCCGCCTTCGTCCATTGCAGCTTTCGCTCCAACTTCGTCTACGTAGGCTATCCCATATTGGAATCACTTTACGGCAAACCCTCGCCGGAGCATATGATCGTCGTCACCGTCTTCGGCCTGACCCTTTACAACATACTCGCCATCGTGATCCTGACCCTTTATTCGGAATCCGAGGATAAAAAAATCCACCCGGGAAAAATCCTGCTGAAGATTTTAAAAAACCCCATGATCATCGCCATTTTCATCGGCGTCTTATTTAACATCCTGCAAATCCCCGTCTACACAGGCCTCGATAAAGGCATAAGCCTTCTCGCCGCCCTCTGCACGCCCCTCTCCCTGCTCCTCATCGGCGCAAGCTTAAACTTTGAATCCATAACACACGATCTCGCCCTCGTCTTTGCTTCGGCGACCATACGCACAATCTTAACGCCCCTGATCCTGATCCCCGTCGGCATCGCCATCGGATTAAGCGCCGTGGAACTGGGTATCGCCTACGTCTTTTGGGCCACCCCCTGTGCCATTAACTGCTTCATCTACACAAAAGAAATGGGCGGCGACTCCGAACTGGCATCGAAAATCATCACCACCTCCTTCCTCTTCGCCATCGTCACCTACCCTATCGGCATCGGACTGCTCCATATGCTGCACATACTATAAAAAAAATCATCTCTTGCCGGGGAGCAGGAGATGATTTTTAATTGATTTACTTATCCAACTTCACGGGATCTAAATCCTTTCGCGTGCCGTGAACATTATAGAAAAGCCCCCAGGGAAGCCCCTTCATTTCCTTTCGAACCTTTGGGAAAATCGCTTGTACCCATTCGATCACCGAGCGGAAATAAGACCACAACTCCTGCGCCGTATGATCGTGTTGATGCTTGCCCATATATTCCTCAATGGTGACGCCGTCTTGATCGCTTGCCCATAAAAGAGCCGTTTCCAAATATTCCTGACGAATGGAAGATCCCTTTAAGTAATCCCCGGCGAGGCCGTCGGCAGCACTTCCCGTCTTGGAAAAATAGCGCTTGGCATCGGTAACCCATGATCCTGCATAAACTGCATTTCTCAGTTCCTGATCGGTGAGCCTTTCCCCGGCAATATTAATGATCTTAAACCATTCCAACTTTTCACTTTCCGTACCGTCGCAGACGTAAACGAAAAGCTCGTAGTCTAAAATTTTTTGTTAAGAACCACTTCATGAGCATGGTGGAAAGTCAATAGATGATGTCACGATTGCATTTTGTTTTTGCCGCACCCATTCCGCTTGCAAGAAATTCGGTTTGTGAAGAAAAAAAGCACCTACAATTTGCAAGTGCTTGAAATGGCAATCGGATAACATGCCGTGACCATGACTGTAATCGGTTTTTTGTTCTTCATCGGTAAATAGCCTATGCCACCGATTTTTAGCGATCCGTTCAAATACTTTAGAGGGATTCCTCGCTCTCGTCATTTAGTACCTCGGCCACTTCTTCCTCCACAGCTTCTTTGATTTTGTCATCGTCAATAATAGAAGCTTCGGCGAGTTTATCCAGTTTTTCGTTGTCTTTTCTAGTAAACTCTTCATCGTCGTCTAATTTCTTTCGGGTCAGACGATTCAGTTTCTTCCTCTTCTTGATCTCGGACTTTATTTCGGTCCGCTCCCGAATCCAGGCGGCGATTAAAATAAGGATCAGGATCAAGCCCAAATACCCTAAAATCGGATAGAGTACGGCCATTAACTTTTTAAATCCCAAGAAAGAAAGACCGAAGCCCACCAAGGTAAAGATAATCAGGTTCCGCTTAAAAGTACCTTCCGTGGCAGATAAACGTCGTGCGGCGGAATAGAAAAGGGACATGCCCGTGTTGAAGATCATGCCGAAGATAATGATGGACATGGCAAGACCCAGGGCGGGATGCACATTGTCTAACACGGTTTGCATGGGAATGTCCGCGTCTTTCACAATGCCCAAGGTGAGGAAAAGCGTCACGCCGACCAGTCCTGTCAGAACGGCCACGAGGGCGCCGCCGATCATGCCGCCGATGCGCGCCTCAGCCGGGTCGGTTTTACTACCCCCTAAGACAAAGGCCATTGAAATGCCGCTGATCATGCAGAGGCCGAAGTAGTTGATGGTGGATAAGGAAAGATTGGGAAGCGCCGGGATCAGGGTCTTGCCCAAACTATCCAAAAACGCCGTATCAGAACTCACATTTACCATAGTGTAAACTGCGCCGATCAATGTAAAGACCAGAACCAAGGGCGTAAAGCCCCCTATGATTTTGGCCACTTTCTCGAAATCCAACATACCCACGACGACGATCAGTGCCGTACATAATAAAGAGCCCATCCAGGGTGCTAAGCCGAATTGTTGCTCCAGATTCGATCCGGCCCCGGCAATCATAACAAAGCCCATTAAAAAGCAATTAATGATCAGGGCATAATCCATCAATTTCGTCACGGCGGTTGGGGTCACTTCCTCGAGCACATCGATGTGGCTTTGGGCGACGAAGTGGCTGCCTAATTGCAAGATGATGCCGCCGACCACAATGTGCAGCAGGCCCACTACGGCGATGCCGTAAAGCCCCGGAAGGCCGAAGGACAGAAAGTACTGCATGAGTTCCTGCCCGCTGGCCAAGCCGGCGCCGGTAAGAACGCCCACGTAGGCGAAAATTATACTTATTGTTTTTTTATTCATTTATACTCCTTTATTCGTCATGTAACACAAATAAATAGTTTATCATAAAATCCATCTTCATCAAAATTGCCCGAAACTCCATATAAAAAACCGACGTCAGCTTCATGGCCACGTCGGTAATTCTTTATTATTCTCTAGTTCCCAAAGGACAATTGTTTTTTATTTAAGATTAAGGAGCCGAGCAAGACCAGAGCGAGCCCCGCAGCCATGTTGACGGTAAAAGCTTCGCCTAAGGCCAGAACCGAAAAAAGGGAGCCGAAAATCGGAATAAACAATTTGTAGACGCCGAATTCATTGGCGCTGTACTGTTGAAGAACCCATGTCCATATGGAAAAAGCACAGGCCGATATAAAGGATCCGTATAAAATCATGACCATCCCCTTGGGGGTCAGGGCGAGGAAGCCGCCGGTTAAGGCGATGCCCAAAACAATGAGCAGTAAAGAACCAAGGATGAACTGAAAGGATGTGACGACAAAAGGATTTTCGCCCTTGCCGTATTTCCTAAGCATGACCGAAGCCAAAGCGTTAAAGAAAGTGGCGATCAGAATAAACCCTTCGCCGGAGAAGCGGAGACTTCCCGAAAGGCTTTCTCCCGTATAGTTCGTAATAAAGATGCCGAGGGTTCCCAAAATAAGCGCCAAAATAATATTTGGATTGACCTTCTCATCGGGAAGTAAAACTGCCGAAATCAAAACGACGATAAAGGCATTGGTCGATTGAATAATCGACGATTTTACACCGGCGACGTGCGAAAGGCCGATGTAATAAAAAATATATTGCAGCGACGTTTGAATTAGAGCCAGAATCACGATAAATTTCAGATTTATTTTTTTATAGTCGATTCGATGGCCTTTGTTTCTTATTTTAAAATAAGTAAACGTCATGAGCCCCGCCAGAAAAAAACGGATCCCCGCAAGTAAAATTTTCAATCCCGTGTCCTCTCGGCCGATGGCAAGCTCCACATAAGTGGATTTAATAAGCGGTATGGCAGTGCCCCATAACATCATGGCGAAGATGCATAATAAAATAGCTTTCCTTTTTTTCGTTAACAATTTTACCTCCCGTTTTCATTCATAGTTTTATTATATGCTCTTCAAGATTATTCTCAAAGATTACTCGCTTCAAAGGCTGAGAAAAGTCGCTCTCCCCTGACGGGCCTGCCCCTACGGATGTGTAAAATCAGGGTGTGACGATATTTGATTTTTTTGCGGTATACAAAGATCTATTCCCGACACAAAGACCCTTCCATACAAAAACCCCGTATCCCATGTGGGACAGCGGGGTTTTCTCTCAAATTTTTTACTTATCCAACACGGCGATGACTTCCGCGGGGAAGGCCACGGCGTCTTTTATATGCAGGACGTTGATCATGATGACGGCGCCTGTCGCCGGCACTTTGTCCAGATTCGCCATCACTTCCACTTGGAATTTGTTTTGATTGAGCCAATAGCGTTGGGCTACCAGGTCGCCCGCTTCCGCCGCTTCCGGGCCCGAATCGGTGTTCAGTGTTTCGTGGCCGATGGCGGTGATTTTTCTGGTTTCGCTCAGATATTTCAGCGCGGCGACAGACCAGCCGGGGGTAATTTCCACGCCTTTTTCATCCGTATTGGTGAAATCTTCCTGAGAATAGATGCGGTGATACCAGCCGGAAGAAAAGGCGACAAAGGCGCCTTCGGGGATCTCGCCGTAGGTTTCCTCGAATTTTTTAATATCCTCCACGCTTACGGCGTAGCCGTTATCCGCCTCCACCTCTTTTTCCAGATGAAGCACGTAAAGGGGAAGGTAGCGTTCTTTTAAGGGCAGCTCCGATAGGATTCTGCCGCCGTCCATAAAGTGAGCCGGTGCATCGACGTGGGTTCCGTGGGATGTGCCCAGGGTGTATTCCCTATTGTCCGATCCCGTTTCTTCCAATGTGGTGAGCACGCGCTCGCCCAGGGGATTAAAGGCTTGGTAAATCGCCATATCTTTTGTAATTTCGTGGGTTAAGTTCACCCATTCTTTTGCTTTTAATTCGTTTAATAATTCCTGTGTTTTCATAACGGCCTCCTTTCCCCTATCCTACCTTTTTTCGGCGGTAAAGGAAAGGCTTAGTGTTGGAGTCTGTGTAATTTTTCGTTGAGGGCTTCGATTTCTTTTTTCTTGGAGGTGTAGATGGCGAACCAAATCAGGGCGTAAATTACGATGAAGATCGCCGTGGACATGAGGATTTCGTAAGGGCTTGAAAACCATTTAAGATACCAACCTGTGGCGAGGAAGTACGCAAAGACGACGATGCTGTGGAGTGTGGTTTTTTTAAAGAGATTTTTCCCGTCGTCGCCGAATAGGGACGACGCCACTACCGACACGATGCCGAACCCTGCGTAAAGGACGGTTTGTATGACGCGCACAAACACGAGGGAATCGTGTGCCGCCAGAAATTGGGGCGTGGAAATAACAAGTGATCCGTAAAGAACGGTGAGCATGCATTCGATAAGGTTTCCGATGCCGATGCCGATAAGGGCGCCGATAAAGCAATTTTTAAGTGTTTTCATTTTTTCCTCCTATAAACCTAAGGCTTTTTTAAAGTTTTTTAAGTGGCGACGGGCGACGTAGGATGTGGCGCCGTTTTTAAATTCCACGGCTATGGTGCCTGTAAAGGACAGATCCAGCCGCTTAACGTAGTTTAGATTGATGATTTCGGATCGGGAGATGGCAATAAATTGTAAATCGCCCAATCGTTCTTCCAATTCATAAAGTTTCAGCCGCGTGGTGTAGGTGGCGTTTATGGTGTCCAGGAGGATTTTTTTATCTTCGCTGTAAATGCGCACCACTTCGTCGTAATCCAATAGTTCCACACCATCTTCTAAAGGCACTGAGTTTATGATGATGGGGCTCCAGCAGTCGATTTTTTATATGCTCGATTTCGTCGGAGTAACGATTGGCCATGATTTTTACGACGGTTTCCTCCACGGTGTCATCGATTTGTATTTCTATCTTCATAGGCTTCCTCCTTATGGTTTTATTGTACCGACTTCGGAAAAGATGTCTATTCCTTTGGGCTAAACGGTCGTTTTTCTTCGCCGAACGGCATGAAAAAAGCCTTGGCGTAAACCAAGACTTTCTTTGCTTATTCTTTTATGAGGCGGAAGCCTTTTGCTTCCAAGTCTTCTATGTTTTTCTCGTGATCTTTTCGATCCACATAGGCGACGCCGGGAAGGTACAGGGCTACAGAATATCCCTTTTCGGCGAGACCCAGTAGGGTTTCGCGCACGCAATATTCGCTGGCAAAGCCTGCCACTAAAATATCGCCTTTTACCGTTTCTTCGAGGACGTCTCCTTTTTCATTCATGGCGCGGCAGCCGGAGTATTCTTCTACATCGTCCCGCTTCCCTTTTTTAAAGACATTGCTTTCATTGGGGTGCGCGTCTTTTCGCGTCAGTTCATAAAATCCTTTATAAAGGGCGGCGCCTTCCGTGTTTTCCACACAGTGCACCGGCCAGATGCCTCCGTTTTCTTTAAAGCTTTCGTTGCTTTTACTGTGCCAATCCGCCGTATACACCACCGCCATATCCGGATCGTTCTCGATCAGTTTGACGATGTTTTCCAGTGCCGATTCGCTTCCTTGGCAAGCCAAGGAGCCGGAAATAAAATCATTTTGTGCATCTACTACAACCAGTGTCTTCATGGATTCTCCTTTATTTTTCATCTCTTAGCACGGCGTGGACCACTAGCCGATCTTCTTCGTCGGAGCAGGTAGATAGGGTGAGGATGTGCGCCTCTTTGCCGGGCAAGTTTCCTTTCAGTCGATTTTTTCCCTTTACCCACGCTCTGAATTTTTCCCATTCTTCTTCGGAATAATTGGGTTTTCGATAGGGATCATATGCCGATGCAGTATACACGGCGACGATATCGTAGGTCTTTTTTCCGTCGACGGTGTCGATGGTAATGGAAGGGTGGGCGTCGCGGAAGGATTGATCTTTAAACTGTTCCAGCTCGTGGAACACGTAGCCGGAGCGCACGTTGTGGCCGTAAAGCACGGTGTTTTGATCGGAGTAATCGGGTTTATCGTCTTTATCCATAAAGACTTCACCGAAGGGATGGTATTCTCCCTTATAGGTGTGGTTCAGATAAAAGTCGTTGTCTTTTCCCTGAACTACGGGAAAATCGATTGCGGTGCCCTCTATTTTTATCCAGCCCACCATGTCCGGGTAATCCTTTTTCAACTGCGCCACAAGGTTCGGCTTTTCCTCGCTTTTTTTATGCTCGTCGGTGGTGTCTTCCTTTATGCTCGCCTTCAGTTCCTCGTGTTCTTTCGTAAATTGATGCCCTGCCAAATAGTAGGATCCGATTTTATAGCCGGATACGGCGATACAGATCACGAGGAGGATTTCAATGAGCGTAATCAGTTTCTTTTTGACGTTCACCGCCTCCTTTACATGGTGTCTTTTACACCTACGGCTACCATTTTCGCCGTGGCGCGAATGTCTCCCGCCGCTTCCATTTCCATGGCGACGACGACTTTGCGCTCGCCGATTTCTTCCACGTGGGATGTGATGTTTATTTCCTCGCCCATGGGCACGGGCTTTTTAAAGTCCACCTCGAGATGGGCGGTAATAAAGCGGCCGATGACCGTGTCTTCTGTCAGCTCCAACCCTTTTTGGCGATGGGCAAACCATGCCGCCGACGCCGTGCCGTGGCAGTCGAATAGGGTGGCGATCATGCCGCCGAATAAATTGTGGGGCACGCCGCCGGTGTACATTGCATCGGGTACGACGGTGGCAATACAGGTCTCTCCGTCGTCGGAGGGGTAGGATTTTAAATGTAAGCCTTGTTCATTTTTCGGCCCACAGCCCCAACAATGTTGAAACCGCTCGCCGTAAGTGGATTGTATGGAAATTTTTTGCATCATAACCTTCTTTCTTATGCGTCTATTTATAAGTGTACCCATTCCCCGGCCGTCTTCCCATAAAAAAAGACGGCCGCTTGCCGTCTTTCATCATGCGATTTGTTCCCTCATCGCCTCTTTTTTTCTCGCCTTTAAAATGAAGGCGATCATGGCGACGGTAAGGGCGATGTGGCCGAGTCCCGCCATGCCGGAAAGGGCACCGTCGGGGTAAAGCGCCGCGCCTGATGATACTAAGGTGTACATTCCCCGAATGACGAGGGATGCGATGAAGTACATAAGCGCCAGAAGATAGACTCGATAGTATGTGTGGAGATTTCGACCGTCGCGGTTTTCCACGCGCAAGTATAAAAACATGGCGAAGGAAAAGACCGCCCCGAGAAGAATCATGTGGGGATGGGCGAGGGATAGTGTCGTAGGCGCCGTAAAGCCGTTGATGTGCGTAAATTCGCGGTAAAGGGCGCCGAGTAAAAGTCCCAGTTCCAAGCAAACGACGGCAACTTTTCCGATTTTTTCCGTGTCCACTTTCCCCGCTTCTTTTTCATAGAGGCCGTCTACGAGCATGATGTAGCAAATGGTCTTGGGTAACATTAACGCGCCGAATACCGGAATAAAGGGCGAGAAAATAACCACGAGGACGTAAAAGAAAAAGCTTGCGGCGATTAAATAGCTCGCCCGCTTAAAGCCGGGGATTTCTCCATCAGCATAGGTCCACGCTACGAGGGCGATCCCCATGAAGAGGAAGGGAATGTTTCGAGCTATGGCCATGGCGTAAGGGCTTTCGCCGCCCCAATGGTTGGCGGGCAACAAGACGAGGACGATACGAATGGCGAGCAAGCCGTATATAAGCAGTTGCCGCCCTTTAGTGGATTTGCCGCCGGCGGCGCGATAATAATAAAAATAGAGCAAGTAGAAAACCGACATGGTGATCCCCGTGATCATTTGCCCGTAAGAAAGATAGAATTGATTTCCCGCAAGCCCTGCCGGGGATAAATGGCCGTAGACTCTCGGAAGCAAATGACATGCATCGCCGGATGCCAGTAAGAGGGCCATGGCGGCGAGGAGCTTCGCTTTTTTCCCTTTTTCAAGCAAAAGAGCCAGGCCGAATCCCGTCATCAACAGCAGATAGATGAGGTCGAAATATACCTCGATCAAATTAAACATTTTTTACGCCTCCCATAACAAAGCGCACCATTTCGTCGTAATCTTTAGAAAATGCATCGGGAGAAAGGCGATGCATAAACACGCGCTGCATAAGCCCGTGTACCAAATCGCCGATTAAAACGAAGCGCGGATTGGAATAGAATGCGCCGATGGCTTCATCGGCATGGTATTGTCGCCAAGCCATTTCCAATTCCGAATTCCACGCCATAAACCGATTGCGAAACAAGGGATAATGCTCCGGCGCATAGAGGGATTCCCTTAAAAAAACGCCGTACTTTTCGAGGACGCTCTCTATATTTTGTGGTTCGGCGCGATACAAGGTAAAGAAACCTTCGTGAATAAAGCGCAGCTTTAAATCTAAAATATAAAAATAGGCGTCCTGCATATTATGAAAATACTGATAAAAACTTCCTCGGGAAATTCCCAATCGTTCCACCACGTGTTTTACCTTGGCGTCGCCTAAGGTGCGGTTTTCAAATTCCGACACCAAGGCCTTTTCGATGCGTTCCCGCTTCTCCGCTTTCAAACTGAAAAATGTACTCCTGGGCACGATGACCTCCTTTTGTGAATGACACTGTGTCACTTTTTTTCTAAAAGTATACTCCTCAAAAAAAAAGAAGTCAATTTCCAATAAAAAAGAGCGATTTCTCGCTCTAATGTTTTCTGAAAATAAGAGGTTCCTCGTCTCCTTCCCCGCTCAGGGAAAATCCTTCCGCCTGAAAGGATTCGAAGACTTTTCGCTCGAAGGATTCTTCCCGAAGAATGTGGTTGGCGAGCAAGCCCCGGAGTTTTTTCGCCGTGGCGGATGGCGCTTTTTTATCTCTCTCGTAAAAGTCGATGTTGATCCATTGGCCTACCTGCTTTTTATCGATTCGCGACGAAAATTCCCCAGACGCCAAATCGAACACGCGGCTGCCTGTAAAAAATGCCGTCAAATTCTTTTTCTGTAGAGATTTAAGGGATTCCCCCTCTACCTTTAAAGGCTTGGTGAAATCCAAGCGGTAGGGCCGTATCATATCGTGAGGCGATAGAGGACCGTAAAGAGCGGATAAAATCACGAGATGTTCCCCGGCAAAATCCCGCGCCAAAAGGTTTTTGTCCATTTGGCGAAAGGCCAAGCCCGTGTACGTATCCATGGCCGCTTTCGCCCTATCTTCCTCAATGGTTGCGTACCCATCCACAAGCTTTTCGGCGAGATCGTCTTTAATGGCGAAAAACGTCGCCAAGGATGCTTTGTCCATTTTGCGCAGTTCATGTACGATTTTTTTCGCCGTAGGGCTTAGAGAAACGCGCCCCGTTCCCGGTGACCAGTCCATTTCTTTGCTGGGGGAAAGAATGATAACATTTTTCACGCCTTCTCTCCTTTCGCCATGACGTCCTCCACGTCCACGGCGGGAATCCCCGCTTCCGCCAACAGTGCGGCAAAGACGCCTTTTCCGGGAATTAATTTGCCCGAAAAGGAGCCGTCGTATACTTCCTTTACGCCGCAGGATGGGCTTCGCGATTGCAAAATGACGAGCTCCACCCCTTCATCCAGCACCTTTTGAAGGGCGATCCTCGCCCCTTTTCGAAATGCATCGTCTACGGAGCGGCCCTCTTTGTCCTTCACCACGCCTTCCACCATTTCCGCAGGTACTCTCGGCGTGGGAAGGCCGCCGAAAACCTCGGGGCAAAGGGGCACGACCTCTCGTTTTTCCAGGTAACGGGCGAGTGCTTCTGAAAAATTATTTCCCCCGTTGTATTTGCAATTGACGCCGAGTAAACAGGCGCTTACACCGACTTTCATTTTTCTCCTACTTTCCATGGTCCTTTATTGTCGCAAACATTCCAAATCTTCCCAAAAGCTTCCCCAACTTTTGGCGACACATTCGCTGCCTACGATGGTCACGGGGCCGTCGGCGACGGCGGCAAGAATCCCCGCTGCAAAGGCGATGCGGTGATCGCCCCTTGTATCGACGACGCCGCCTTTGACAGTCCCCGGGAATACTGTAAAAATATTCTTTTTATAACTGCTTTCGATGCCCAGGGCGGCGAGCATAGCTTGTGTAGCGGCGATGCGATCGCTCTCTTTGTATCGCAGACGCTCCACCCCCGTTAACGTTCCGCCGGTTTTTGCGGCGACGACGGCGAGAGGCATTAATAAATCGGGGTAAGAGGTAAGATCCACCGTCTCCCCTTCTTTCATCTGGCGGAGCAGAACAGGAAAAGCATCGTCCCCCTGCAAACTCTCGCCGGCGATGTTTTCCATCGTAATTTCCGCCCCAATCGCATTGGCGGCGCGGAAAAAGGCGGCATGGCTTCTGTCTCCTTCGATTGAAATGAGAGGCGACGGAGGGGTAAGCTCTCCGGGGTAAATAGTGGCGCCGCAAACGTCCATGCCCCATTCCCTTAAAATAGCCTCCGTCATGCGAAGGTAGGGAGCGGAAGTTTCCTCTTTGACGGTAATGGTCACGGGACCCTTCGCCGTAGCCGCGGCGAGCATGGCGCCTGTAATAAATTGACTGGTGGTTTTCCCCGTCATGGTGGCGCTTTTTGGCTCATAGGTATTTTTCGTTTCGATAGATTCCGGCGTTGCGTCTACTTCCACGCCGACATTTTCCAAATAACGGATCCCCTCGTCCATGGGCCGAGCGAAGAGGCTCCCCTTTCCCACGAAACGAAGATGGGGAATCCGCGTCGGCAGTATCATCATGGCCATGCGAAGCGTGCTTGCACTTTCCATGCAATCTACTGTAGCTTCCTCGGGCACATTCCCCGGCACGAGATGAAGCACATCCCCTTCCCGACGAGATTCCACGCCTAACGCGCCAAGGGCATGTAGCGTGGCGCGAAGATCGTCGGAAAGAGCGTCGATTTTAAAACGGGTCTCCTTCCCCGAAAGCGCCGCCAGGAAAAAATGACGGTGGGCGATGGATTTCGACGGAGGCAGGGTGATGTGCCCCGCCATGGGCGACGGGGTTAAGGTAATGTTCATGACGGCTCCTTTCTTATTAGCTTTATTATAGTGGGTTTTCAGCGAGAGGGAAAGTGCGCTTTCGGCGGGAAGCGCACCGCCCGCTCACCTTGCGACGGCAAAGTTTCTTGCCTGAAACAGAGCGTGTTTTCTTGCGACACAGCTCAATACAATCGAAGTCCGTTAGAACTTCGGACTGCAACGCACAAAACCACTTTTTGATTCGGTTTCACACAACCCGAAAACATTGTCGCGGGGAAGAGGGAAAGGGCTCAGAGGCAAAGGCCGCGTTTCCCTCTTCCCCGCGCGCCCCATCTCCCTTTCCGGCCGGCACTATAACGAAAAATGCCTTCGGCATTTTCCTGATTATTGTCTGGCGCCAGCGGAAGTTATTCTCCAGCGAGAAATAAAATCTCACGCTCACCTTGCGACGGCAAAGTTCCTCGCCGGAAACAGAGCGCCTCTTTCCGCGACGCAGCCCAATACAAATCGAAGCCCGTTAGGGCTTCGGACTGCTAA
>NZ_KQ960177.1:376-1566 GCF_001553115.1 Aedoeadaptatus coxii | reverse complement strand
TTAGGATCACCCCCGCGTGTGCGGGTAGGTTGGATCTCGTCATAGTTTTTGCTTTCCTTCAGCAGGATCACCCCCGCGTGTGCGGGTAGGTTTTCCGTGCAAAGAATTGGGAACGCTGGAAGCAAGGATCACCCCCGCGTGTGCGGGTAGGTTATTCGAGGTATGCCGACAGGTTTCCCGGACTTAGGATCACCCCCGCGTGTGCGGGTAGGTTCAATATTCGCCGGCATGGTGTACTGATCGTACAGGATCACCCCCGCGTGTGCGGGTAGGTTTGAAGACGGTAAATGGTTCAATGAAACATGGAAGGATCACCCCCGCGTGTGCGGGTAGGTTCATTTATCCCGCACCTCGGCGTTCGTCGGGTTAGGATCACCCCCGCGTGTGCGGGTAGGTTGGCAAGGCCATTATTAAAATCTATCGAGTATTAGGATCACCCCCGCGTGTGCGGGTAGGTTCTTAGGCTCAAAGCGGATCATGCTTTCCTTAAGGGATCACCCCCGCGTGTGCGGGTAGGTTTTACTGTTGATCAGTCCGTCGAGGTAGGGGATAGGATCACCCCCGCGTGTGCGGGTAGGTTGTGAGACTTACGGCGGCTCGTTGGTGGAGAACAGGATCACCCCCGCGTGTGCGGGTAGGGTCTTGAGGCTTTTTGTCTAGTCTAAAAACATCAGGGATCACCCCCGCGTGTGCGGGTAGGTTCCCACTATTTCATTCGATGTTGACCTTGAATCAGGATCACCCCCGCGTGTGCGGGTAGGTTTCGCCAAAGAACTTAGTAAGTCGCTCTTTGTGAGGATCACCCCCGCGTGTGCGGGTAGGTTTTAAGTCGTCGAGGTCGT
This sequence comes from Aedoeadaptatus coxii, assembly GCF_001553115.1. GTDB lineage: Bacteria > Bacillota > Clostridia > Tissierellales > Peptoniphilaceae > Aedoeadaptatus > Aedoeadaptatus coxii. The sequence goes on along the minus strand of NZ_KQ960177.1, from coordinate 724 downwards.
TGCATCCCAAGACCAGGATCACCCCCGCGTGTGCGGGTAGGTTTATCATTCGTCCTCCTCTTTAAATTCATAGGCAGGATCACCCCCGCGTGTGCGGGTAGGTTCGAAGGTCCAATCTGCTTATCTAGCCACATGTAGGATCACCCCCGCGTGTGCGGGTAGGTTTTTTAACCCCATGTAATTGACTAAATCGTTCCAGGATCACCCCCGCGTGTGCGGGTAGGTTAATACAACAGAATCATCAACATGGAAGCGCCCGGGATCACCCCCGCGTGTGCGGGTAGGTTTGCTTGCTGTCTACCTAAGAAGTAATCAGCGTAGGATCACCCCCGCGTGTGCGGGTAGGTT
>NZ_KQ960177.1:0-276 GCF_001553115.1 Aedoeadaptatus coxii | reverse complement strand
CAGGATCACCCCCGCGTGTGCGGGTAGGTTGTAGAAAATTATAAAAACCGAACGCAACGGGATAGGATCACCCCCGCGTGTGCGGGTAGGTTCCGTCCATCTTCCGGCATATAGCAGAGGTTCTAGGATCACCCCCGCGTGTGCGGGTAGGTTCCAGCGTTCGATACACCTTGAAGAACGTACTCGGGATCACCCCCGCGTGTGCGGGTAGGTTTTGCTTTCTCAAACGACATAAACACCTTATCTAGGATCACCCCCGCGTGTGCGGGTAGGTTG
>NZ_KQ960176.1:15726-38172 GCF_001553115.1 Aedoeadaptatus coxii | reverse complement strand
AGGAATGTGTCCGAAAAAGTGTTGCCATTCCATAGTTAAACGTTCCGCCGTAGAGGGTTTCAGCCGATACGATATGATCCCCTTGTTGCGCCAACGCTTGAAAGACGTAAGTGATGGCTGCCGCGCCGCTTGCGACAGCCAAGGCGGAGGTGCCCACTTCGAGAGCGGCCAATCGTTTTTCCAATACTTCTTCTGTGGGATTGGTTGGGCGTCCGTAAATATTTCCCGCATCGGTTAAGGCGAAACGCCCTGCCGCTTGGGCAGTATCTTCAAACACATAGGAAGTGGTTTGGTAAATGGGAACGGCGCGCGCTCCCGTGGCAGGGTCGGCTTGTTCTTGGCCCACGTGAAGGGCGAGGGTCTCAAATTTTCTTTGTTTGTTTTCTTTGGTCATGATGTTCTCCTTATATTAAATCCTGTTTCGTTTAAATGGCAGTCTCTTCGATTTTTAATACTTTACAGGAGACACATTCGCTCATCCCAAAGAATGGACCGAAGACTCTCCCGATGGTGTTTCAGTAACATAGGCAGCTCCAATCCATAAAAAAAGAGGAGCCCTCAGGCTCCTCGCAATATCCCAAAATTAACTATTTTGGGGTACAAGAAAGCCTGCCCATGAATTCATCATGCGCATCATACCCATCATTTTGTTGTTCGAATGATCGTAGTACATGACGTGCCTCCTTGTTTCTTTATTAATAATCCGTATGATATCTTACTTTTTTATCGTGTCAATTTTTTTGGGGAGAATTTATGATATTTCGTTCGATTGAATATGCAATCAGGCATGAATTGCTTGTGATATCCTTGATTCCGGCGACGAGGGTCACATCACTGTCTGTCCTTGGGAAGACAATGGGGCCGAAAGCGGAGCAAATGCAACGAACGATCTCACAACAACTCGGCGACCTTATCGCCGTGTCGCTTCTCATCATTTTTTACGCTTTCAATCTCCGGAAATCGCTCTGCAATCGGAGCATAGTTTTTAGCCGCATTATATTCACCTCTTGCGATAAGCGGATATAATTTCTTCTTGCCGATTATTCGATAAAGAATCGGCATCAAGACGCTCAAAGTTTTCTTCGGCTTCAAGGTTTCTTTCGTAAGGCCATGAAACACGGCCGCGTGATGGCCTTCTTCTGCGGCGAGCTGACGAAAAGTTTCCCCGTCTCTCGCATCGTTGACGACATCGGCGAGGGCTTTATACATCAGCACCGCATCCAATTCTCCTTGCTGAGATTTTAGTAATGTCTTCATTTCACTTTTACTTATGTTCATTTTTTGCTCCTTACGATCATTGGGATTGGGGAATGAAATTGATAACAAACCATTCTCGACTCCTTACCGTTTATCCTTTGAGTATCATGGATTTATTCCATTAAAAAATATACCACTTTAAAATAACCATATCAACGAATTAAAAAATTCGTTCATAATTTACCCTCTCTTAAAATCTGTTGATTTTTCACACCTTTACATTGGGGTTGGTGTATTGGCCGTGTTTTTTTGTGTTCTTTCCATACTGAATAGAAAACTTCGGGCATCGGTGAAGGCAGCCCAAACACATCGTGCATTTTTTCTTGATCCATGTAGGCTTTTTATCTTCAAGTTTGATGGCGCCCACCGGGCACTTCTTCTCACATAGACCGCAGCCGATGCAGGTCTCCTCCACGCGAAAGTGAGATGTAAGCCTGGTCCTCGAATTATAAAGAGGCTGAGCGATGAGATCCACCAAGAAAGTCGGTGTTCTCGGGTGCATCTTCTTATTTTTTTCCCTTACCCGAATCCTTTCGATAAGGGAATCGATCTCCTCCTCGGTATTTTTAGTAAAAGCCTCGACCTTTTCCTCTGTCGACAGATCAAATATCGGGGTCCACGTATCCGCCATTTTGACAGAATAAAAAGCGTCGATTTTTCCCTCTTTCAGAGCCCGATTTGCCATAACATCCGACGCGCCGGGCGTCGTGCCGTAGGTCGAAATAAAATAAGTATAGGAAGATTTCAGCCGGGCTTTTTCTAAAAACTCCTTCACGATGCTCGGAAGCCCCCAACTATACGTGGGAGAAATGAAGCCGACGGTCTCATCTTCAAAATCGTAGTGCCCCTTGCGGATACAGTCCGTGATGGCCACAGATTCCGTGTGTAAAGCTTCACTTAAACGCTCGGCAACATATTTGCAATTCCCCGTCGCTGAAAAATATAAAATCACACATTAGCTCCTTAATGTTGCAGATACTTTAAAACTAAATTGCCCAGATCGTAGGATCCTAGCGAAAAGTAGGATAATACCCATGAACCATAACCTCTCATAAAAAAGCATTTTTTGTTAAGTCTTTGCCTCTCTTTTGACTAACAGATATTCTAGAATTCTATTATTTTCTGTATAAATTTTCGGGCTTCACTCAGATTTTCGTCCTCACATAGATTCTCTTTTTCTAAAACTGCATACACCCAATCTTTTTTATCTTTGTTAATAAGTTTATTAAAACTTTCAAGTTCTCCTACAGGCACTATAAATAATCCTTCTTTCATAAAAATATTTTCAAGATCTCTGTATGCCCTAAATGCATCTCCCTGTAAAACATGACATCCGCTATCCTTAATTAATTTCCGTACTTTGCCACCATCTGCGTTGATAAAGTCATAAATTATTTTTAGTTTCTCATCTAGTTCGGGAATTGTAATAGTGAACGCTTTGCAAAGTTGCGTCAATTCATTCTTGTTGTCAATAATATCAAAATCTGGAATTGCTACTACCGGAACTTTTAAAGCTCGCAAGGCTGAAACTACATTCTTCATTCTGGCCTTTCCGCCACAATGAGTAAACATCACATCTAAACCCGGCGTATGATTATTTTTAGATATTGCATCAAACATTGCTTTATAAAATAAACAGTCATAATCACTTTCGCAAACGACTACTTTTTTATGAAATAATCCGTCAAAAATATTTGAATAACGGAAAATCGGATTGCTCCAAAGCTCTTTTATTTCTTGATTTCCTAGACAGAAGATGTGATTAATATTTGCTTCTCGATTAATGCGAATGACGTTAATATTTCCATTATTCGAATCTAACAATCCGTTTATAACTTCTGCACTATGTGTTGAAATAAACAGTTGATGATCTTTTATTTTATGTTCACCCAACATTTTGCCTATAATTCGCGCTTGTGGCGGATGCAAAAATGCCTCAGGCTCATCAATTAATGTAATGGGAAAATTTGATGTAAATGCGTCGAGGATAATGCTAGCAAAGCTCCGCATACCATCACCTTGAGTATCGAGAAGAGGAAGATCATTAACTGCTGCATAATACTTAGATTCTCCGTCTCTTCCCCCTTCCCATTCAGGGCGAGTTCCTACATGCAAAGCCACATTGCCACCATACCTACGATTTACAATTAAATCTTGATTGAACCCTTCATTAAATAGTTCTGAAATTCTATTTTCAAGCGAGTTATCACCATATACTTGATTTATTGAGTTTATCTCTTCGTAAGACTTCCCACCATACAGCTTTTTTGTTTTTGAAGATGTTAATCTTTCCTCTGTATCTAAGCGACTTACAAACATTTTATGCATATTGCACAGGTCTCTATTACCCCAATCTTCTTTAAGTTCTTCGTAAGAGGCTACGCGTCCACTAAGAAAATAACGTCCTTCTTCATCTCGGCTTGCCTTACTATGAAAATAACTCTGATCTAGTTCACCCTTAAATTCCAAATCAAGTTTACTTGTAACGACAGTATCAGCACCTCTTTCCTTGATTAATGCCTCAATATCGCGAAGTATTTGACTCTTCCCGCAATTATTAGCTCCTGTAAAAACCACTATACTATTTGGATTTAGTTCAAGGCTCGTGCCGTCTTTGAATTCAATTGACTTAATATGAATCGAGGGGGATTCTATTCTATTCATCTGTTGCTCCTTACCTCTATAATGAAATACTTTCATGCGCTTTAACCCACGTAATATCCATTCCTTGTTAATAAAAATTTGTAACCTCCATTCTAATCATAAAAAATAATGTTCCTGATGCTAAAAGTATAAGCGTTGGATCTACTAATTTGTCAAAGAACAAATCGTATGCGACGACCTAAAGGTAATATTTAAATTCTTAAAATCTTTTTGGGATTCATTTGGGAACACGAATTTTCACTTTTACGTTCAGTATTGAAGCTTTGTTTACTTATAGATGCTTCCGTAATATGTCACTTTTTTAAATTTAAATATTAGCTCACATTTATACTTCTTCCTTTGATAAGATTATACCAAACCGATTGACGCGATTCGTCGCAATTCTATTTAAATCAAAATACCTAAGATCTCTTGCAGAGGAATTAGGTCTGGCACCGTCGATACACGTTTTATTTCGCTAATTTTCTTACCCATTGACCCATTGACCCATTGACCCATTGTAGTTTATTATTTAATGGCTTTAGTCGCAATACATGTTCTAGTATTTATATCACGCAGTCTGCCGAAGCCATTTGTATCCTTGTAGAAATTAAGGAGTCTAAAGCCTGCCTTAACTACCCTCCGATCTGCTCAGTCTTATTATGGAAAATTGCATTCCCGCATTTTCTTTAATCATAAATTCTCTCGCTTCTTCGTCCTTTAAGGGCTTAAAGGGGTTTTTCCAAACAATTTCTTTTTCTCATTATCAACAATATAATTGATATCACTATTTGATCTAGCTAAAAAATACCGCTCTTTTTCAAAACACGATAAACTTCGAGAGTACCGGCAATGTATGCGCCTTTTTTATTTAGATGATTTGTACTGAAACGTTTTAAATAGCCATATCATTCATCTTAACACCGGATAATCTCCCGGACAATTTTTAAGAGAAGGCGTTTTACAATAAAAAAATGGCTTCTAAGATTCAAAAAAACTTAAAAGCCACCGTTCATATTCCATCATTTATTGTCTCGATTGCTCAGTTTTACAGATACCAAATGATGGTCGGATTTTAATTTTTTAAAAAAACTGCCCATATCGTAATTCTTATGAAATGATAAGGTCGATTCAATCATTGATTTGTTCTCTGCCTCTTCATCGAGGATATCCAGCTCTCTTATTTCTATTCCCTCATCTGAGGTAATTTCCAGAAACTTATCCTTCTCGAAATTAGGCGTGTCGAATACCATTATATAAGATTTTGTCATCTTCTTATTTATCAGGTCGCTGACTTCCTTTAAGGAGATCAGGGTTATAAGACAAGTTACAGTTGCAAGGACCGCTCCTTTGTAATATCCGATTCCCACTGCAAGTCCGATTCCTGCAGACAGCCATAAAGTTGCAGCTGTAGTAAGCCCCGAAACCCCGTTCTTTTTTTGGAGTATAGTACCTGCACCTAAAAAACCGATTCCGCTTACAACTTGTCCTACAAGCCTTGTCGGCTCCCAATTGTCGGCGTCTGCCAATTCACTTGCTCCATCGATTGCTATAAGCATAATTAAACACGCACCGACGCTCACAATAATATGTGTTCTGAAACCGGCTACCTTGTTTTTTTCTCCCTCTCCGTACCGATTAAAGCGCCTAAAAAGGCTGCAATAAATATTCTGGCTGCTACTAAAAGGATATTCACTTTTTCCCCTCACATGATACACGATCTTTCTTCTAAAAAGAATCAAAGTATAGGATATAACATTCGGTTTTTTAGATTGGTTTCTAATTTTAATTCAGGCAACTCCTACTTTTGAAGAAGAGCGATCGCCTCGGCCGTCGAATCTTGCCAATCGAATCACCCTATCGGGCGCTTCTCTTGGAGATTCTTGGCATGAGACCTACCTCTATTGCTACTCCGATTCGCTGTGCGAATCTCGCACCAATAGGGTTAGGGCTTCACAATGGCTTGAGTGGTCTGTATGGATAAAATCAGAGATTTTGAGAAGGCTTGGTATGTGGGAATAGGTCAAGGTGATAAGTTCGATAAACTCGGATGGTTGAATCTCATTATTTAATCAAATTACTACTGATTCTATCGAATGTTTCTTCTCTTAATTTCCAAATACCTACATATGGCTGCTCAACATAACGACTGTTTTTGTCTTTATATACATACACAACTCTTGGACTTTCTTCTGCATTTTTATGGTGAAATTTAACGATAATATAATCCTTTATATTTGTGGGTTGATCGTTAACACTTTCCTTGCCGGTATCTTTGGTGTTTTCCTCAATATCAGCAATTATGCCGAATATCTCATCTTGGTTCTCAATTTTCAAACTTTCTTCTGAAGTGTTTTGCATGATTTCAATTTCTTTTACTTCTTCGGCTTTGGGTAGAACTATTTTTTTATTACTACCACATGCAGTTAATGACAAAATAGTGATTAAAACCAATGCTATTCCAAGATGTTTTTTCATCGTTTTCATCTCCCCCTTCGATTGATTATCATGCTCCCTCATACACTTCATTAATCTGTGTAATCGTGCTAAAACCTTTAAAATCAAATTTTCTAAAATATACTCCTTGATTTGTGCATAAGTAGCTTTACTTTCGATACCTATCGAGCCAAGCTCATCCACCTCAATTTTAACATTTAGATTTTTATCACATCAGGTTTGGACAAAAGTGTAATCGCCTCAGCCGTCGAATCTTGCAATCGAATCACCCTGGCGGGCACTTCTCTTGGGGATTCTTGGCATGATCAAGACCTAACATGATGAGCGAAAGCGAATCATTGTAGGTCTGATGCAACCATTTGCCCAATTCTTTGATTTGGTGCAAATGTCTGCTGACCTGCATCTTCTTATGAGATCATTCTACGAATGACCTCACAAGAAGTGTTCGGGCTTCAACATGAAGCTAGTGAACACTAAGTATATCAAGTCAACCTATCTGTTTGTAGAAACATATCCATAAACCTTTTAACGATAGGTAGAAGATATCGTTAAAAGGTTTCAGACAGATTAACTGGTGTTTTTAAGCTTTAGTTATCGGAATCCAAAGTTCCATTTTATAGTCTTTGCTATTCATATCACCTTCATAATAATATTCAAAGTCAGGTTTTCCTGAATGGACATAACCATGCTCAGGGAAGAAAACTTCCATCGCATATTTCCATCCGTTATGAATACAATCCGGAACAGATCCTATTAATTCTACAACAGCATATTCCGCTTCTTCCACTTCCAAAATTTCTAAGCCCATACTTTTTGCTTCGTCTACATCATTAACAATATAGCCGGCCATATAGTTAATTGTATTAACTTCTAAAGCATCATGGTTATCAAAGTTTAATATATCGTGGCAAACTCCAACAGATTCTCCTGTCCCTAATTTTGATATTTCTTCATGGCTAACCTTAGAAAATAATTTTCCCCATATACTTGAACATAATGATGAATTGATGTTTTGTTCATTTACACCTGCAACCGTAAATGCTTTCTTCTTTTGAATTGTAATATTCATACTTCTGCCTCCCTTAATACTAAGTGTTAATTGCACCCTAGAAACTAATTTGAATGGTTTCCCATTTCTTACCTCAGAAGGAGTGAATCCATGAAAATTCTTAAAAGCTGTCCCGAATGAATCCGGTGACTCATATCCAAATCTTAAGGCAACATCAATAATTTTTTCATCTGTATCTCTTAATATAATGGCCGCTTCAGTTAATCTTCTACTTCTTAAATATTCTGAAAGTGTTGTTTCAGTTAACATAGAAAACAAGCGACTGAACATAGAATAAGAGTATCCGGATAATTGAGTTACTTTCTTTTTGCTGATTTCAGCATCAAGAACTGTTTCAAGATAATCAATCGTATTATTAAACGACTTGATAATATTCATTTCGATTCCCCCTTTCTTTCGGTTTATTTTAGTATAGAGGAAGATTTCTTTTCCTACTCTACAATATCCGTACAAGTTTTATAGGTTTTATCTTTTAGAAACTTATAGTTTGCAAGCTCAATAAACCGTGGTTTATTTAAATGCTGTCAAAATATTTCTTAGCTTCTTTTATATCTAAACAAGTGATATCTCTACTCTTCTTTATTGCTTCAATTTCTTTTCCAGTGTTTTTTAATGCAAAACTAGTTCTTTTTCTTCCTCCGAAATATAAGTTGACACCAACTCTTCATGTCCTATTGCTCTACACAGTTCATTTATTTGAACTTGCATCTTATTTATCTGTTCTTTGTCCCTTGAAAAATTTAACACTCCTACTACAAAATCTAAAAATAAAGCACCTATCAATATATAAGCTGTGTCCATTTATTATCTCCACAAATTTTAATTTATCTAATTTTTCCCCATCTATGCCGTTGACACAAACTGTCAAAATATCTAAAGTGTTGCTACGACCTTTTCATTATCTTTATAGTGTTGCTACAAGTGAGTATTTGAAAGATATTATTAAATACTGATTCTGAAACCTAATCACATATTTATCTAGTTCAAAATTTATAAAACTATTGATTTCAAGCCTATCAGATTCTTATTAGTCCATTTCTCTTGTCATCAACGCTATAGCTTCCACATACTCATCATTGTCCAAACTAAATTTCTTACTATCTTTAAGCTCTAACAAACAAAGTATTCTTATCTAGAATAATTAAGCCCCAAATAGGTTTACAATATATTTTCCCGATTGCCTAAGTTTAATGAATCATATCTTTGTAAAATTCATCTACGATTATAAGAGTATTTCCTTATAAAAACCGTCTAAAAAATATTTGTAATCCAGCCATTTCCCTATGCCGTTCAATAGTCCTTTAACGAATTTTCTAGCCATTCTATATTAGAAATCGATGAATTATCTACCGCTTCATCAGCAATATTTGTATGTGGACACGCAGAACATAATGGATTGTCTCCATTATTCCGTCTGCTATATACATCATTATTTTTAATTTCTTTTTCTATTTTCCCATTAACAATTTCAAAATGCAAAGAAGTTTCATCTGCATAGCCAGTATCTGGAATAAAACGCTCTGTAAAAGCAAAGTATTTTACCGTATTTCCTTCAAGAAACTTGTCGAAATAGTCTTTGCGGATAAAGACAGTTCCACCGATAGGATCTCTATAATATGAATTCTTATTATTGTTACATATTATCACTTTTTCTTTATCTTGAGTTTCCCATGATAAATCCGAAACATTCAATTTGAGATTAAAAAATCTAATTATATTCGATGGTGGTAATACTAATGAAGTCTCCTCAAAAACTTCAGATTGATTATTAATATTTTTTACATTCTTCCAAAGCCAAGGTTTTGATTCATTATCAGGATATGAATTCAAATTGCCAATATATTCTTCTAATTCAATGGTCAGATAGCGAGCATTACCATCATCGTATATTGTTTCATTTTCTGAAGAGCAACACCACAAATCATATGTGTCTTTCCATCTTGTTTCACATTTATCTTCCTCATGTAGAGATACTCTACCAGCCAACATCACCCATTTTTGATGTTTTAATTCAACTGTTTCAAGAAGATGCAACACATTTCTTCTAGTTAATTCAACATTTCCTACCCAACAAACATCACGCTGCACAGGCATCTCTAAGGAATTTATTGCATAATCTCCCAGCCTCTCTATAAAATCTTGATATGTTGGAATTGGTGCTGTAATAATAACATCTTCTCCATATTCCAAAGGATCATACACCTCATATCCGATACTATTCTGAATATTATTAGATGTTGCAAACTGATTTGTGTAATAGTTACACATCAAGCTCCCATAATATAATCCTGTTGCAATATCTACCCCCTTCATATAGACAGAATGATGAAAATCTCCTTCACAAATATTCATAGATTTTCTATCTGCTGAGATATTGTAATATTCGAAAACATATCTAAAAACTTTTTCAAAGCTTTCCATAAAAGAATTCATATCCAATGTTTTTATCTCTGCTATAGACTCTATCTCTGGCATAATTCTATTTTCGAATGCTAACCAACCGCTGCATTTCCCACCACGTACACAGGAGTATTTATTATAGAGATAATTATTTATACTGCTAATTTCATTCTTGTCATTTGCAAGAAATTTCGTATACATATTAATATGATCTTTTCCCCAATATCTAAATGGTAGAAAATCTTTATTCATAATATCCACATAAAATAATATGTCACTTAAATAATCTGAAACTACTCTTCTCAAGATGATTTGCGGTATGATTACACCTACATCTGGTGACATCATATTCAATAATAATCCTTGGAATCGTTCAAATCTCTCTGAAATTGGTGCATTGATTGAAAATGCACCACTATATCCAAACTTAACTGCCTATGAAAATTGTCGTGTACGATCAATAGCTTTAGGGATTGAAGAAGAGCGAATTCAAGAAGTTTTACAGATTGTAGGTCTTACTAATACAGGGAAAAACGTACTGGACAATTTTCAATGGGAATGAAGCAGAGATTAGGAATCGCTTTGGCTTTACTTAGTAATCCAAAACTTTTAATTCTATATGAACCAACTAATGGTCTTGATCCCATTGCAATAAAGGAATTGAGAGAACTTATTAGAGGTTTTTCACAACAAGGAACTACTGTAATTCTGTCTTCTCATATTTTATCTGAAGTCGAACATATTGCAGATCATATTGGAATCATTGCATCAGGACATTTAGGTTATCAAGGTGCATTTGATTCAAAAATGGATTTGGAGCAACTTTTTATGAAAATTGTTAGTAATCAGCAAGGAGGTTTCAATGAGTAATTCAACTATATTAATGGCCGAGTTCTTGAAAACAAAAAGAACTGCAACAAGAAGAATTGCTATTGCTAGTCCTCTTTGCTTAGCACTAATGGCTATTGTTCAACAAGGTTATTTTTCCTTGAATTTATTCAACTGGTACTATGTAGTTTTTTTACCTGCCACATTCGCATTAATCAGTGCATCAGCTGTTAATATAGATAACGGAAAGCACGGACTTCGTGCAATCCGTTGTCTACCAGTTTCTCAAGGAAAAATATGGAGCTCTAAACTTTTGGTTGTATTAGGATATGCCCTTCTTTCCTGTTTTCTATTAAGTGTTGCTGTGGTTTGTATACCATTTATTTTTGGTTTGTTTGGAATTAATCAAATTAAGCAATTAAGTATTGCTTCAATATTTTTAGGGATTATAGTCGTGTTTGTTACAACCATGTGGCAAATCCCTTTTAGTTTCATAATTTCAAAAAAATTAGGGGTGATCTTTTCGGTATTGGTCAATTTAACTATTTCTTTTTCAGGTGTATTTTTAGCACTAAAACCATATTGCTTGTAAGTAGGGATAAGAAAAAGGGAAAATTTCGCAAAACCCCTAGGAGTCTTGTTTGCTATGTTTATTTTTAATAGTTTTTACTTATTTTAGTTTTGATATTCTATTAGCGTCTAAGTATTTATTTTTAAATTAAAAGAGAGACTCGAGTTAACAAGTCTCCCCAAAATTTGACAAATAGCTCATTTAATCATTATCTCTTTGCATCAATAATAATTCTACTTTATTTATTTTATTAATAGCAATAATTGAAGATATTGGACCTAACAAGGTTCCCAAAATTATTACTATTATTAACATTAAAATCATAAGGAATATATTCGGTCTTAAAAAAGGCATATTCAAAAGTGATGAAAATATATTATTGAAAGTTATACTTAAAACAAAGGAAAGCACAGAACCTATGACTGCACCTGTTCCATTAATTAGCATAGATTCAACAAGAACTACTTCACTGAGTTTTTTCTTTGTTGCTCCTAATATCCTTATGGTTGCAAATTCTCTTTTCCTTTCCTTAACTGATAAGGTATTTACAAGACTTAAAATAAAGAAAGCTAGTATCCAAATCAATGCTATCAATATATACACATATACAAGCATGTTTTTTGCTGAATCTGAAACTTCTGTCATTATTTTTCTTGGCAATAAAGGATACACTTTTTCTTTTTTAAATTCTTCTTTAATAAGTTTTTGAATTGTTTTTGGATCTTTGTTTTTTTCAACTTTTACTAAAATAGAAGATATATCATCTTTTTTTGCCACCGGATGATTAATTATCTTTTCATATTCCTTGGCTAATCTATGAGTTTCTTCTATTGTCATAAAAACTGAATTATCAAAACCCATGCCAGTTTTTGCAAGCCTACCTCTTATCTCAAACTCTTGATTAAAAAATTTAATCTTATGATTAATAGTCCCCACAATGTTAGCACCTACAACAACTTGCCCAGCTTTAATTGGAGTTTTAATCTGTTTTTCAAGCCAAGGTTTAACGCTAAAGTCATCAGAAAAGTCAATTCCTATAACTTGAATGGGAAAAGAACAGCATCCAGCAGAAAGTGTAGCTAGATAAACTTGACCACAGGCTTTTTCAACTCCTGGTACTTTTTTTACTCTATTTAATATATCCTTGTCAAAAAAGAATGTATTAGGTTCTCCCCTTAATATTGCACCTGTAATTTTGGAATCATAACCTTCTGGGACTACTATAATGTCTGCTCCCATCCTATCTGATAGAGATTTCATGCCGTTTTTAAGAGAAAAAATTATAAATGATGACATGAATAAAATAAAAGTTAAAATTCCTACAAGTAAAATCAAGGTAATTGACCTTGCTTTTTTATTTTCTATATTCTTTTTTGCTAAATTAATTGTGTATAAATCTTTCATTATTTTGCGCCATCAAGAGCATTATTGCAAGCTTCTATAAATTGCTTGTAGGTTCCTGTTGCCCCCGAAATAACGTCCACTCCTTCAGGATTTCCTTTTTCCACTAATCTATCTGGGTATGACTTTGCAAGATTTATAGCTTGTTGGGCTATCTTATATAGTCCTTCATTTTGGCTTTGACCATAAGATTCATCCTTTTCTTTTCCATCTCCATCAATGTTTTGCATTGTACAAGATTCAATCTTATTGTCTTTAACACTTATATCCACCTTTACAAGTCCGCCTCTTTCATCTTTGGCAGATTCTCCATGATATGTGCCGTCTTTATAGCTTACGCTTGGAGCTTCTTCTTTTTTATCTCCTCCACAAGCAACTAGGACAAGCCCCAAAGAAAAAATTATTAATACATTTAAAAATTTTCTCATATAAACTCCTTAAGTTTTTCATCTTTTTTTACAGAATCAAGAACTGGTCTTTTTCTTTTCATTTTTTCTTCTTTTGAAATTTTACCATGTTCAAGAGTTATCATTCTTTCAGATTCTTCGCCGACTTCAGGGTCGTGAGTTACAACAATAATTGTTGATCCTGCATTGTGAAGTTTTTCAAATATGTCAAGAACTATATATTCATTCTTTTCATCCAAATTTCCTGTGGGTTCATCGGCTAAAAGTATTGTAGGATGATTAATAAGAGCTCTAGCAATGCATACTCTTTGTTGTTCCCCACCTGATAATTGGTTGGGTAAGTGCTTGGCTCTATCAGCAAGACCTACTGCAGCCAAAGCTTCCATTGCTTCTTGTGCATCTGGCATAGAATGATAATATTGTGACATCATTACATTTTCCAAAGCACTTAAATAATTAACTAAATGAAATTGTTGGAAAATAAGTCCTATCTTATCCCTTCTAATAACTGTTAGTTCCTTAGGTGATTTTTTTGCTATATCTTCACCATCCAAAATAACTTCGCCAAGTGAAGGTTTATCCATGGCACCAATAATATTCATCATTGTTGTTTTACCAGAACCTGATGGACCCATTATAGAAATCCATTCGCCCTTTTCTACACTTAAATTGATTTTGTCAAGGGCTTTAAGTTCACCATAAATTTTTGAAACATCAACGAGTTTTAATATATCCATAAAATTCCTTTCTATTCTCCACGAAGCACTAAAGCTGGATCAATATCAACAGTTTTAGATACTGGTATTAAAGATGCAACTATAGTTATTACTATACAGACAATAATTGTCATAGGTACTAAAAGAGGCAAGAAACTTACCTTTCTAGCAAATACCGAAATACTTACTCTATTGGCAAATATATATCCTAATACAACACCTAAAAGTCCACCGAAAACCCCCAAAAATGCTCCTTCACCTAAAAAGTCAACGATTACTGACGAATTTGTGGCGCCCAAAGCTTTCTTAAGACCTATTTCTTTACGCCTTTCAGTTACAACTGCCATCATTGTTGTGGATACACATATCATCATTATGAATAATACGATTATCGTTACAATAAAGACAAGAGCTTGTAATTTATTCAAAACTACATCTTGTGAGGCGGTAACTCTTTTTACCATTTGTGGAGTTAGAGATCCATCCTTTTGTGAAATATTTGATACTATTTTTGAAAGTTCATTTTGTTCAGCTTCTATTGAATATTCTACGACATCAAAATTTTTGTCTTTAACAAGCTGTGAAATATCATCAATACTCATAAAAATAAGTTCTTCTTCTTTACCACCTGTTGTTACAACTCCTGAAACAACAAAATTAGTATCTATAGAACCTTCTCCATTAACTTTGGGAGTATTTATAATAATTTTATCTCCCTCTTTTAATTCCAAAGCCTTTGAAACTTCATTACCTATTAAAACTTCTCTCGATTTTTCAGGCCATGAACCGTCAATAAGCCAGTATGGAGAATTTTCTTTCGCTCCCTTTAAATCTGTACCTGCAAGCATATAAGGTTGTTCATTAATTTTTGCATTTGTATAAATATAGGGTGCCTGACCGACAAGCTTTCCTGAAGGAATTAACGATTTAACTTCATCTAACTGTTCATTGGTGATTTTTTTATCAGGGTTCGTGGGAATTACCAACATATTTGCACCATAAGACCTAAACTCCTTACCCATTTGTCTAGGAATATCATAGTAAATGTTAACAAGTCCTGAAATAATTGTTGCTCCCATAGCTATGGCAAGTAGTGCTGTTAACATTCTTGCACGTCTCCTTGCCAAGGAAGTCACTATCATTTTTAAGTGAAATTTATTTTTACTTTGTTTATCTGCCATGTAGTACCTCCGTTGGATTTAAATTCAAAAGGTATCTTATAGCTGGTATTGAACCCAATATTGTAACAAGAATAATAAGTATTGCTACAATAGGAACTACCATAGCTGTTGGAGCTATTGCTGAGCCAAAAACTGTTAGACCAATAATCTGAGTAAGTAGCAGACCAACACCGTAACCTATAACTGTTCCAAATATCGCTGTCAAAATTATTTCCAGAAGAATTATGCCAATTATCCTTCCATTTGACGCCCCTATAGCTTTTTGAAGTCCAATTTCATTAGATCTTTCCATTACAGATGCTGTAATAAGATTAGAAATACCAAAGCCTGAACCAATCAAAGTTAATACTGTAATTAAAACCATAAGAAGAGTAGTCTTATTTAAAATATCTCCTTCACTTTCTGCAACTTGGCGAATTGGCTTAGCTACAGAATCAGTCATTACTTCTGTTATTTGATAACAAATAGAAGAAACATAAGCTGTACAATACCATACTTCCCGTTCCTTAATAGTTAAAGATAGTGGGTTTTTGGCAGCCTTTCTTGCTAAGTCATTGTCTGGTGTAGTAAGGGCTGATACTTCAACTTTATTTACAACTCCAGTAACTCCAGCAAATTCTTGTGCTGTTTTTAAAGTAGAATATATAAATGCATCTTCATCAGAACCTGATGAGAAAATACCCTTAACTTTTAATTTTTTGTCTAAATTATTGCTTTTTAGTTGGATTTCATCACCAACTTTAAATCCATTTCTGTCTGCAAAAATCTTTCCAAGCATAACTGAATCGCTATCATTTTCTGATAACCACTCGCCTTGAACTTCCCACCAGTTTTTAAGTCTAATCATACCAGTATCAACTGATTCTCCAGTAGGCAAATCCATATGATTATTAAACCATGTTCCTACCATCTTAGTGTGTTTAGAATCATTATTACAAGAAACCCAAGTGTTAAGATATGGCGTATAGTCTACAATATTGTAAGCCCAAAAAATAGTTTTAATGTTAGGAAGTTCTGACTCCTTTAAATATTTTTGAACCTGCCCCTCTTTTTCTTGCATGCCATACAAATCATCAAGAAGGGAAGCTTCCTTAGGCAATACATTAATATTTGCTCCATAGGTCTTTAATTCTTGATTAACTTTATCTCCAACACCGAGCATGGTATTTAACATTGAAGTGGCAAGAGAAGCTCCGAGGGCAACTGTAAATGCAATAAGAGCCATCTTTCCCTTTTGTCTAAAAAGCGCTCCTTTAACTATTCTCCAAAACATAAGCCCTCCTACTTAAATACATAAGACAATGCCTCAAGATCTTTTGGCGCAATCTTTATCTTTTTATCATGGACAATGTATGGGAAAGGTATCGGGTTACATCCACCCTTAAAACCTATTGTACCCCTATTCATTACAACGTCGCACAACTTACAAATAACATCATCGCCTTTTTCAAAATATCCAGATGGACCACATATCTCGCAGGCATCAAGTACAACTCCATAGGAACCTTCTGCTTTTTTAATGCAGAAAAATCTCATTTGTACACCATCCTCTGCCTTATACAAATATCTGTGCAAATGCATATCCTCTAAGCTACTTAAAGGAATAACAATCATCCCATTTTCAGTTTGATAATCTTCAGGTGGTGAAAGGGCCTGTTCCTTATTAGCATATGCCTTTCCAACCGTTAATGAAAAAGTATTAATAAATAGAACGACAAGGAAAAAAGTTGCCCAATGTCTTTTATTCTTCATTCTATACTTTATTTTTCTTAACTGAGCCCTATTGCTATAATCTTCATTAACTTTAATATTTTGCTTATATAAAATTACTGGAATAGCTATCATAATTAACATTGTTGCATATAAAAACACATTTTCGTGATTAGCTATAAATGCAATAACTCTAAAAAAGTTAACATTTCTAGGAATAATCCCTTTAGAATAAAACCTTTGAATTATGATATTAAATTGGCTGATACCCGAGCATATCAAGCTAAAAAAAACTACAACCTTTAAGTTTTTACCTTCAAGTTTAACTGAGGACTTGTATATGGCAAGCCCTGATAAAATCATCATGATTATCCCAAAAACAAAGCCTAAAATCCTAAAAAGTACAATAGTTGAAACAGCACTTTCGCCATAATATACAAATTTGTTTGATTGGTTAAATACATACGGTAAATAATAAAAACAAATTCCTACAAGATAAACAACAACCGATGATGAAATGAAATTATCATAAATTTTAGCATTTATCTTATCTTCAAATATCATAAAAATTAATATTAAAAATACTGAGATAACTATGGGTACCATAGACCAGAAATTCAATTCTGTTCTATTAATAAAATTAGGTATATTTCTTATAATTATTGAAACAATTGCTGCAATTACCCCTAAAACTAAAGAAATTATAATAACATGCTTTTTATATTTGCTCTCTTTAGTTGTATAATAGGCAAGTATTAAAGAAATCATTAGAGAAAAGGCTATTCCCGCCTCCATAACTTTAATAAAAATTTTTAACATAATTTCACCCCCCATAAATGCATATAAGGGGAACATGAATTCCCCTTATAAATATTATAAATTTTTAAAACTTTACCATTGTGGTCCGTTCCATTCGAAGTCAGTCCATTCTGCAACAAGTGGTTCTGTCCAGAATCTACCTGTTACACCAGTTTCTTTATCTACGTGTAGTAAGTAGTCATTGCCTGGTGCAGAAACTTCAAATTTTACATCATAAACGCCAACACCTTCGTCAAATTTAACATTTGCACCATAGTGTGGACCATCAGATGCGTTCATAGGCATGAAAGAAACTTCTTGAACATGGTCTGAACCTTTCTTTTGTAAATAAGCTTTTACTTTTAACCATGGAACAAAATCACCAACACCATAACCTAATGTTGAACCTTCTTGTGATGCTGTAATGTCAGCTTCAATATGGCAGTCAGCTTCTTCTTTAGGAATTGAGTTTCCTGCTGGTTCCATATCAACTGGTTGGAAATATACACCAGAGATTACTAAAGGTCCTTTAGTTTGGTCATCGCCAATTGGAAATTCTTCAAATCCTGCATCTTCTCCTGGAGCTGCAGCTTTTGCATCTCCTGCTTCTTTCTTGTTTCCTTCAGCTGTTGTTTTTTCTTCTGTAGAAGTTTTAGCTGTATTATTAGCTTTTGTATCTTCTTTTTTACCACAAGCTGTAAACATTAATGCACACACAAGCGTCATAACAACAAGAAATAAACTTTTCTTTTTAAACATAATATCCTCCTATTTTTTTCTTGGCTGGCTTCAAACTCAGCTCTAATTTTTTTGTTTCTATTATTTTGATAAATAACAGAAGCAATGGTTACTACTAATAGAATAATTTGTGGAATGGGATTTTCATGCCTATATATCCTCCTATTCTTTTTCTTGGCTGGCTTCAAGCTCAGCTCTAACTTTTTTGTTTCTATTATTTTGATAAATAACAGAAGCAATGGTTACTACTAATAGAATAATTTGTGGAATGAGATTTTCATACCTATCGTATATTCCTATAACTTCAGCAGACCATCCATTCATCCAAGGAACTATCGTTCTGCCAATTACATCTGCTTCTTGTAATTCTCCTATGCCCTTTCCTAAGAAAGACAAGCAAAGTATAAACATTAGCCAAGAAGTAAATGTAAAGAATGGTTTTAATGGTAGCCTTACAGAAACTTTAGCAATTAAATAATATACAATTGCAAGTATTATGGCGGCAACTAAAAGTCCAATCCACATATGCATTGGATTATCAGAAATGCCTGTTCTCATACCTTGGAAAAACAAAATAAGTTCTGCACCCTCTCTTGCTACTGCTAAGAATGAAGTGAAAGATAAGGCAAAATAATTACCCTTGGAAACAGATTGTTCAACCTTGTTTTTAATGTATCTATTCCAAACTTCAACTTCAGATTTAGAAAGCATCCAATTGGATACATAAAATAGTACGATAACGGCAAGAAACATCGCAATTCCTTCGAATATTTCTTGTCCCATTCCAGACTCAACTTCTCCCACTGTATTGGCGATGATATTAAATCCTACAGCTAGGACTGCTGAAAAAACAATGCCTAGCAAGGCTCCAATATATACACCTTTTAAGTAAATTCTATTATTAGTCTTTGATAAATATGCAGCAATGGCAGCTACAACTAAAATGGCTTCAAGTCCTTCACGAAGTGTAAGTCCAAGAACTGCAAAAAATGTACCAAATCTTTTTAGCAGCTCTCCAAACAATTGACCTGTTGAAAGGCTATTTGCATCTTCTTGACTTTGACCACTGGACTTAGAATCTCCAGAGGTTCCATCAAGAGTATGGGCATCTTCATGAAGATAAGTTATAAGTGCATCAATTTCATCTTTAACTTCTTTTGGGTCTGCATCTTCTTTGATAGAATTTTTTGCTCTGTAAAATTGATGCTCAACCATTGAACCTCTTTCGCCTGAAATTGCAGTCATAGTTGTTTTTTCAAATCCAATTTTTTCATAGAATTTAAAGTAAGCTACATTAACTGCATCTGTGGCTGCTTTTTTAGCATCCTTATCTCCAGGCTTGTAAACTTCCACAGCTTTTTGTAAATGCTCTGACATAGCATCAGCGACTTCAACCCAGTTACCATAATTTGTTTCTGCTGCAAAAACAGGCGTTAAAGTTAGGCTAATCATGATTACCATCATTGCAAAAATGCTAGTCATTTTCTTTAATAAATTCATCTCTCTCCCCCCTTCTTTATTAAACTTCCATCTTCCATTTGGTAAAGTGTATTGCCGTATTTTAAAATATCAAGCTCATGAGTAACTATAATAAGCGCAGTACCTTTAGAATTTATTTTTTTTAATAAATCCATTATCTCCATAGTAGTATTTTTATCCAAATCACTTGTTGGCTCATCTAAAATCAAAAGTTCCGGCGAATTAATCATAGATCTGGCTATCAGCACTCTTTTTAGCTCTCCTCCAGATAAATTTTTAGCAAAATCATCCTTCAGATGCAAAATTCCCATCAAATCAAGGAGCATAGCTGCTTTTTCATAAGCAGATTCATCTCTTTTAAATAGATAATAAGGAAGAGACACATTCTCTAAAACATTTAAGTTTGGAAGTGTCCCTAGACTTTGTGGCACAAAACCTATGATTTCATTCCTATATTTGCTAATTTCTCTATCAGAAAAATCACTTATATTTTTGCCCTTAGCAAAGATTTTACCTTCAGTCGGTTTTAATAAACCAGACAAAAGATTTAAAAAAGTTGACTTTCCAGAACCACTTCTGCCAATTATATTGACAAAATCTCCCTCCTTCAGGGTAAAGTTTACATTTTTAACAGCAAAAAGTGTATTAGAACCTCTTTTGAAACTCTTGCTTAAATTTTCAGTTTCAATTATTGATTCCATTATGAATGTCTTTCTTTCATACAATAATAAATATTAACTAAAACCAATATGCCTGACAACAATATGCAAAATGGAATGGTTTTTGCTCTGCAACCCATATCGGCTTTCATGCATCCACCAATAAGCACATGAGCGTTTAGTATCTCTAAAACACCAATTGCTATATTTGAAATAGCTAATCCTAAAGATATTTTTGAATCTTTAACTATAATAAAAACAATTGCTAATACTAAAATGACTGCACCAATACCCATAGTCATATTCCCCATCCAATGGCATTTCATAAACATTCCATTTTCCATAGGAGGACAAACAGGTGTTATAAATTTTGGTGCAAGCACTAACAAGAGACCTATAATAGCAGAAACATATCCTGAAATCTTCTTTCTACTCATTTTAACCATCCTTTCTACTTATCTTTATTAATAACATTGTAATATGAAAACGTGTTTATTTTTTATACTTACCAGTCTTTTTTCAACAGTTACCCCTGGCCAGTACAAGCCAAGAAAATATCTTCTTTTGATTTGAAATAATAATAAAACATTCCTGGCGCTCCATTAACTTCTGCAAGAATATCTCGTACAGAAACTTTCTCATACCCATACTTTTCAAAAAGTCTGGATGCTATGTTTATAAGTTCCTATTTTCTTTCTTCTGAATCTTTTACATTTCTCTTTGCCAAAACATCACCACTTATTGACCTACACTCTTTCTTTAATAAAGATTATCATTTTCTTATACTTTTGTCAATAGTGCCCTGAAATTATATTCTGAGTATGGTATAATTTTATATACTATGAATAAAACGCTTAACGCTTATAACTTTAATAGCAAGCACAGTAAGTGTACGGACACTTACGAAAAAATTAATGGAGCAGACCTTTACGGAATGCTCCATTTTTTTAATTTTTACCTTGTTATGGAAAACCCTAAGACCCCGAAATATATTTTATAAAGGAGAATAAAATGGCAAATAGATTTAGAAATGAAAGAATAGAAATAAAACTAACTAAGTAAGAAAAAGAAGTTTTTGAAAAGAAAATGAAACTTGCAAACTGCAAAACTATGTCCCACTTTCTTAGGAAATGCGTATTAGAAAAAGAAATTTATGTAGTAGATTTAGAACCATTTAGAAGCCTACAATGGCTACTTTCAAATGCAACAAACAATATAAACCAGATTGCAAAAGCTACTAATACAACTGGTGTTATTTACAAAAATGAAATCAAATCAATGAATAAGCAGATAGAAAAATTATCAAAAGAAATATGGCAGATCCATTCCCTACTTCTTAATAAATCAAAATAAATCTTGCAATATAAAATCAATATTTAAGTGTTATGGACCTTCAAATCATACAAAATCTAATGCCTATATAAGTCATTAAATATCAGATGAGTAATATTACATTTTAAATAAAAACCATGTACATCAAATAGCATTTTTAATGAAAATGATTATTTTTTTATTTGTCTAATCAATCTACCAGATTTATAAAATTACATTCAAAACTCGTGAATTAAAAGGATATTTTTAGCAAATTTTTTTAATCAAAACTACCAGCTTAGCTGGTAGTTTGCACAGCGCCTATAAGGCGCGAATACCGGCACGCCCTATTGGGGTTCCGAGTATTCTATCACATGCACCACTATCCCAACTACTGCTTAAGCAGTTTTTTTATTTGTTTTTCTTTACTGACTCTCCCGTAAACGGGTCATGGTATTCCTTTATACTTATTTGGTCAGCGTAATAATCTTCTTTTAATTGATTTTGTATATATTCTTTTATTTTCTTTTCATTTCTGCCTACTGTATCTACATAGTATCCTCTACACCAAAAGTGTCTATTTCCGTATTTATATTTTAAGTTGGCATGTCTATCGAATATTATCAGCGAACTTTTTTCTTTTAAATATCCCATTATTTGTGATATTGAATATTTTGGTGGTATTTCTACCAACATATGGACATGATCTGGACATAGCTCTGCTTCTATTATGTTTACGCCTTTTCTTGAACATAATTCTCGAAGTATGCTTCCTATATCTTTCCTTAGTTGTCTATATATTACTTGTCTTCTATATTTTG
>NZ_KQ960176.1:363-15626 GCF_001553115.1 Aedoeadaptatus coxii | reverse complement strand
TGTCTATATATTACTTGTCTTCTATATTTTGGCGCAAAAACTATATGATATTCGCATCTCCAGCTTGTATGTGATAAAGTATTTTATCCAAAATTACCTCCTTGTTTAATTGTGCGTGTGACTATCACAATTATACTTTAAGGGGGTTTTCTTGGTGCTTGAAGCTAAAGCTAATTTCCTCCACCTGCATAGCAGGTGGTTTTTTGTTTTGCTCTCTTTCGTTCGCTCAACTCACTTAAGTGTACAATAAAAAAAGAGCAGCTTTTTAAGCCCCTCTTGTAGAAAGTACAAAATGAGTTTATCTTATTTTTTGTGTTTCCTCATACCAGTCTCAAAACTACTCTTACATCCATGCAGTTTTTTTGAGTCTTTTTTACATATCCTTCTTCATCTTTTTCAAAGACAAAATGCTTATAAAACCGCTTAAAATGCAGGATTTCTAAATTTATAACTTTTGTATCACCGTTATAGTCTCAACCCCTATGGTTATGGGGAACATATCCACGCTCGTAGATGTAAACATATCAAAGATTGGCTCTCGTTTGTAGGAACATATCGACTGTAATTATTTCATTTTCAAGCCTTTATCGATAGCTTCCTGAATAATCTTATGACAACATACCCCCAAAGGATTGTTTTCCTTACAAAGCGAATTTTTCATTGCTCCAGTTATGGCATTTACTTCTTTAACGGTTTTCGCACCATGCTTTACAACTGCTTCAATTACCTGATCTTCTGTGACTTTGCTGCAATAACAAGCATACTTAGGATCTGCATCTTTCTTAAACCAGATAGGAACCCTAACTTGGCCTTTTAAGAATTTTATTTCATTATCTAAGTTATAGTAAACAACGTCGCAGTCCTCATTCATGCAAATCTTATATTGATCTCCGTTAACAGCATTACGATAATCATCTACCACTAGATGTTCAACAGTTACTTTACTAACGGAAATCCCTTCATTATTACATACAGGACAATTGTCTTTAATTTGATCCGGCTTTTCTGTTTTGCATCCACAACAACATTCATTATTAATCTTCATATTCTTAGCCTCCATATTTTCATTATAATTTCTTTTTTAAACTAGGTAAAACCAATTTCATATACTTGTCATTTATTAATAGCGTCAAACATTTTAGCTGGTGTTAATTTACTTAGCTCCCTGTTGTCAGCCAACGCACGTGTAGCTTTTTTGTGTATAAACACATCAGCGTCATGTTACCCATTGCTCGGCATTCTTCTAATGAACCCAAATACATGGAATGGCAACCCTTTTTTAGACAATTTATAACCGAACATTATCAAGCTTGAAAGTTTCTTTAGATTATAAAATATATTCTCAGACAATCAAGGGTAAAGGCTTCGCCCAAATTTCGTTGAAATTTGCCCTTGACAGTCTGTTCATATATTTTATTTAATTTATGAAACTTCCAGAGCTTTTTATTCTGCTTTTCTATATTCTACTGGTGTTTTATATCCTAAAGATCCATGAATTCTTAGGTTATTATACCAATATACGTATTCTGCTAATTTTAGATTAAATTCTTGGAAATTAGTAAAGTTCTCCTGATATATGAATTCTGTCTTCATTACTTTATTGACTGCTTCGCTTACTGCGTTATCATATGGGCTTCCTTTTTTACTTAGCGATCTTTTTATCCCAAATACCTTTAATATTTCTTCTATTTTTATATTTTTAAATTCTCTTCCTCTGTCTGTGTGAAATATTTTTATACGATTTAGTGGCTGCCTTATTGAGTAAAATGCTTCTGCTACTAGATTTGCATCTTTGTTTTTACCTGATGAGTATCCTATTATTTCACGGCTGTTTAAGTCTATTATTAAACATATATAATCCCATGTTTTTCCTACTCTTACATATGTTAGGTCGCTTACTATTGCTTCTAAATAGTCTCTATTGTCAAATTATCTATTTAAAAGGTTAGGGATGTCTTCTTCGTTGCATTTGGATCTTATTACTTTATATTGTGCTACTGTATAGTTTGAGACTAGGCCATTTTTCTTCATTATTCGGCCTATTTTTCTTCTCGATATTTTATATCCAATTTTCCCTAGTTCTTTTTTATTTTGCGTGTTCCATAGTTGTTTCTACTTCTTCTGAATATTTCTTTTATTTCTTCTATTAGTTTTTCATCTTCATCTAATTTCACATCTTTTTCTTTGTTCAAATGATAATAGACTAAACTTCTTGTGACCCCAAGTAGTCTACACATTGCACTAATGCTATATTTATCTCGGTTCGAGATAATGAGGTCTATTTTTTGCCTAACAGTAGTGCAGCTTGCTTTAAAATATCATTCTCCATTTCAACCTGTTTCAATTTTTTACGAAGTCTGATTATCTCTTTTTGTTTCGCATCCACATTATCAAAATGGTTACTCTAAGCAGCACACCAACTATTTATTTTTTGAGTTTTAAACTTTGGTAGAAGTCTTGAACTCTTTATATTTACATAACTATTTGCCTCTATCACTATTATGACACGAAACCCTGCACAATGATCTAAAATTTTCAATTCTAACAAGTCTTTTTCAGTATTTTTAACTTCATAAAAACCTCTTTGGCAATAATGCCTAATTCTTCTTTAGTTGTTAAAATTTTTTATTTTACCATCATCGTTCCCCTGATTTTCAATTAATCTTCTTAGGTTATATAAGAAGTACATATCTTTTTAATCTTAAAGTTTTTAAGTCTTAATTTTAAAATTTTCAATCTTAGATATTATTTAAATCATTCCAAAATGCTCTAAAGCATCTTCGATTGCTTTTTCTTTTTCTTCTGGGCAATTTGGCACTCTTTGATTTTCTTTCTTACTAAAATTATAATTTTCTCTCTCTATTAGACCATGTTTCCTTTTTATTTGTGCAATATATAGGCTTGAAACTTTTAGTCCGTATTTATCTAACACATACTTTTTAATTTCTCCATAAGTTGCGTCTTTTGAAAAGTCAATTTCAGATAATTCATCTTCCCCTATTTCTATATCTAAATGATGTTCTGTATTTAGTTTGGACAACAGAGCTACCGTCTCCACATGGCTTGAGTGGTCAGTATGGATAAATTTTAATATTTCTCAAAAGCCTCGTATGTGGGAATATGTCAATAAATAAACATCTTATAATTATTATATCATCTTAGAACTAAGAAAAAACAGCCCATAAAAGAGCTGTTTAAATCCTCTAATTGAACTAATTATAATACTACTAAGATGACCAACAAATATAGCTATAAGAAAGAATAATTTACAATTCATTTATATTGGCAGTTATGGACATCTTATTAATTCTCTTAATAGGTTTATAAGTTGAAAGAATTACTGAAATCAATATAAATCCTATCGAAATCATTGTTGGCAAAATTGGAAACTGCCAAATGGCATAGGAAAAATGATTTTCTATCAATTTTGTAAATATTATTTTATTCAGTAAAACACCAACTATTATCCCTATAAAACAACCAAAGAAACCATAGGTTGCTGATTCTACTTTAATCATTCTCTTAATTTGAAGCTTATCCATACCAACTGCACGCATCATTCCATATTGTTTTATTTTTGATGATATGCTAATGGATATGCTGTTGATACTATTTAATAGACTTACAAGACCGATAATCGCTATGAAACCATATACAAAAAACATAAATGCCATATATGTTCCCGTTGTTTTTTGATCTCTACGATCACTTATCATGTTTTTATTTCCTATAAGTTTCTGAATTTCATTTATACTTTCTTTCGAAAACTTCTCATTAGTCTGTAACATGACTAAGTTATATCCATCTTCATGTGTTATCTGCTTAAAAGTTTCACTTGAAGTTATTATTGTAGTTTTACCTCCAGTTTCACCATCGCTAGTAAACGGATCGTATTTCAATAATCCAGCTATTTCAAAATCTTCTCCTTTAATTTTTATTTTATCTCCAATTTTATTATCGCTATCTCTATCCCAAGTAGCTAAAACATAATGGCTATTGCCAAATACTTTCGATAAATCACTTTTTCTCTTTAGGGCTTTATCTTTTTTTAAACTTTTTAAATCAAAATCATCATATGAGATAATATCTATTTTTTCTCTACGGTTAGATTCAGATTCTAAAATTGCATTTACATCAAAAGCGCTTCTTCTACCATATACATTTTTTACTCCATCTACTTCTTTTAATTTATTCAACAAATTTGGATCAATATTATTTGAAATATCCTTACTTGTAATCTCTATATCTGCTCTGGCAGAAGATTGTGGCATTATATAATTTACAAATTGTCCGAAAACTATAAATGTTAGAAACAAGATAATACTTAATGCAAAGGAAGCTGACATTAGAAATAAATTCTTTTTATTTTCTATAGCATGATTTATTCCTAGTGATTTTTCAATATGAAAGAATCTATTATTTACTAATTGTTTATTTCCTATATTAGATTCTGTATTTCCAGAAAGAGCCGCAATTGGAGAAATCTTAGAGGCTTCTTTCGCAGGTTTTTGTGCGGCAATTAAAACACTTGCAAGTCCTACCAGAACACCTGCTAGAATACCAGTTACACTTATTGTAAAAATAGGTATGTTAGAAAACTCTTCCCCAACTATATATCTTAGTCCACCACAAAGAATCCAAGTTGAAACAACACCTATTAACGTACCAATAGGAATAGCTGTTTTGCACCAATTTAGTGACTCTAACCTTACAAACTTTTTAATCTGACCTTTGCTCATCCCAAGAGAGCGCATCATCCCAAAAAACTTAGTTCTTTGAGCAACACTATTATTAATACTTCCAGAAATCATTAAAGCACCAGCTACAAGTATCAAAATAAATAATAACATAGCTACAGGAATTAAAGTTTGCCCCAAGTTACTTTTTAATACTTCATTGAAACTAAAACCAGTATGCTTTAACTTCAATCTATCAATTTCCATTCGTAAGCCAATTTCAGCCATACTAAAAATTGCTGTTACTAAAAATACTGAAATAGCTATGCACATTATAGTTAAATGATTCTGTTTTTTACGAATTTTAGCTGATATTGGAATTAAACTAAGATAACTTTTCATTTGTAGCACTTCCCTGATCAACTAGTATTCCATCTGAAACTCTTAAAACTCTATCTGCTGCTTGAGCTATCGAACGGCTATGTGTAATCATAATTATAGTTTGTTCATATTTCTGTGAAGATTCTTTTAGTAAACTAATAACCTCTGAACTATTTTTAGAATCTAGGTTTCCCGTTGGTTCATCCGCTAGAATTAGAGAAGGTCTTGTTATAAGTGCTCTACCTATAGCAACCCTCTGTTGCTGACCACCAGAAAGTTCACTTGGTAAGTGATTTCTTCTCTCTTGTAATCCTAATATATTTAATAGCTCATCAAGATACTTTCTATCTGGTTTCTTATAATCCAATAAAACAGGGAAGATTATATTTTGTTCCACAGTTAATTCTGGAATTAAATTAAATCCCTGAAAAATAAAACCTATATTTCTGCGACGAAATACCGTTAGCTCACTATCCGTCATTGTAAACAAATCTTTATTATTAATAATAACCTTGCCATCAGTCGGTATATCTATCGCACCTATTATATTCAAGAGCGTACTTTTCCCAGAACCTGATTCTCCTACTATCGCTATATATTCTCCTTTATCTACCGAAAAACTAACATCTTTTAGTGCATGCACTGCATTATTTCCTCTTCCATATATTTTAGAAATAGATTTAATCTCTAATAAACTCATAAAACGCCTCTTTCATCTTTTAATTAAAAAAAGAATAACAATCCAATCCTACAATCAAATTACTAAAAGACTACAATTTTGTAGGATTTCTAAAGTTTAAAAGAAATGTGGTTCCATAGCCTAATTCACTAAAAACTTCTATTGTGCCACCATGTGCTTCGATAATAGACTTCGCAAGGGGTAACCCTAATCCTATCCCTTGTGTTTCTGTTAAATGTCTGCTTCGATAAAATCGCTTGAAAATATGATAAAGATCATCTTCATGTATTCCTAAACCATTATCTGTAATTTTTATCTGTAAAATAGAAGAGAATTGTTCCCATTCAATTTTAACTATATCTCCGCTTTTGGTATGATCAAAAGCATTTTTCACAATATTATTTATTGCTTCCAATAGCCAATCTCTATCGCAAATGAGTTTTATTTTTTCATCTCCAGAAACTTGTAGATACTTTTCTTCACTTTTTGCACGGTATGTAAAGTGAAGCTCTAAATCTTTAATCATTTCATACACATTTTCCTTTGATTCTTCAAGAACAATCACACCTGCGTCAAACCTAGCTAATTTCAACAGGTTTTGTACTAAAGTATTCATTCGATTAAGTTCATGATCTGACGCTTTACATAAATCTTTAATAGGATAATCTTTATCTACCTCATTAAAAATAAGTTCATTATATATATTTAAAGCTGCTAATGGTGTTTTTAGTTGATGAGATATATCAGATATAGTATCTCTTAGAAATTTTTTCTCTTTCGTTTCATTCTTAGCTCGGGCATTTAATATTAAAATCATCTGATTTATGGAATTAAATAACCTATAAATTGTCCCCTCTCTGTCAGAATTAATCTGAATATTACTATTACTTTCAAGATACATATTGATCTGTTCGTCTGCATTTTCTATAATTTCTTCTTGGCGTTTTAAATAAAGATAAAATATACCAGGTGTCAAAAAAATAAAAATAAGACTTATAAAAATTGAAGGAGTAGAAATAGTTTTGAACTCTTTCCAAGTAAATATTTGAATTAATAAGGCGAATAAGATATTAACTGTAAAGTTATGTTTGAAATATCTTTTATTGTTTTCATCTGAAAATACTGACATCATTGTTTACCTCAACAAGAAACGTTCCACTTATATCCCAGACCTCTAATAGTTTGTATCATTTTGGGATGGCTAGGATTGTCTTCAATTTTCACTCTAAGTCTGCGAATATATACAGTTACGGAATTATTGTCTATATAATTATCATTAATATCCCATAATTTCTCTAAAATTTGATCTTTAGATAGGACAATATCAGGATTTTTCATGAATAAACAAAGCAGTTTATATTCACCACTCGTTAGATCTAAAGCGTGACCATTTTTATAAGCAACACTTTCTGATAAATGAATTTTTATACCATTTGATTCGATATTTTGGTTATTATATTTTTCTGTTCTCCTAAGGAGCGCATTTATTCTTGAAATTAAAATACTCAACTTAAATGGCTTAGTTATATAGTCATCTCCGCCAATATCCAAACCCATAATTACACTTGTTTCTTCATCAGAAGCTGTTAGAAAAATAATAGGTACATCGGAATTTTCTCTTACTTTTCTACAAAATTCAAATCCTGAGCCATCAGGAAGAGATACATCTAAAATTAATAATTCATATTCATTTTTCGCCCATAAATCTAAAGCTTCACTTATTGTTCTAGCTATATCACCACTAAACCCTTGCTTCTTAAAAGAAAATGACAAACCATAAATAAGACTATGATCATCTTCTAATAGTAATAACCTGCTCATATAAAATCTCCTAAAATACTCGATTTATCTCATTTAATACGTCATAAGTACTCCAATACACCTAATTTTATTATAACTCTCTAATATAAGTAAAAATAGACCCTTCACGGATCCGCTACTTGTCAATATAAATTTCAATCCCAGACTTGAATATTACCTTTAATTTCTCCTCATAAACAACTATCTTCTCTATAAGTTTTCTTACTAAATCTTCATCATAGCTGTATACTTCTAATTCTTGATTTTCTAAAAACACTTCTAATTCCTTTAGCCTGCTTTGTTCATTCTTCTCTTCCGTCACATTTAGAGCAGTAGACAATACTTGAAAGGGCATATTTACTCGAATAAACTCTTCTTTTTCCTTTTCCGCTCACCATATTGGCTCGTCTATCCATTTCTTCTTGGACTCGCATGAAGATTTATTTAGGCATGATTGCTTAATAATTGTTTTCTAAATAATATTGAGATTCTGAATCATCAATTTATTCTTTACTTATAATTAAAGAATTATTTAAATAGAAAAATGGCTTTTAAGATTTCTTCTAAAACCCTAAAAGCCATTGATTTCAACACTTTTATATTTTATTATCTCATTTTCTTGACATCAATACGACACTCTCTACGTGCGTTGTCTTTTGCTTGGGAACATAATTTATTCTCCTCGTCATTCTTGTAGGAGCACAATTTATTAATATCATTATCTTTAGCATTTTTTCTTTTATCTTTAAAGTTATTAGAATCTTGACTATCTTTAACTCCTGTTTTGAAATAGAATGTTAAGTCATAAGGATGAACTGTTCCGTCTTTGTCAATTCTACCCACCACGACTTTATCAACTATGCTTTCAAATACTGTTCTGTTAAATTCCTCTATAATTTCTTTGTTTTCTAAGACCTTTTTAAATTGCTTTAATCTTTCTTTAATAGAGTTTTCATCTTTGATAGTTAGCTCTAGTGTTTTCTTTTCATCAAGTAATTCTTCTTTTTGTTTTGTAAGTTTTTTATACTTTTTAGCATAAACTTCTTCGTCTATACTATCTTCTAAATGAAGATCAACTAACTTTTTTTCTTGACTAATGATTCTATTTAATTGGTTTTCTAACTTTTTCAAATCTTTGACTAAAGTATTATCATTTATTTCTTCTTCTACAATTTTTAAAAAGTCATCTATTACTGTTGAATCTGCATGGCATAATTGCCTATAGCTTTCAACAAAAGCTTTTTCTATTGCTGCTTCTTGTATTCCTTTTGAATGAGGGCAATATTTTTTACCTTTTTTAGTTGACTTTACACATTGCCAGTTAATTTTTTTATAAATTGAACTAGTGTGCCATGTTCTTCTTGAAAGTATTTCACCACAAAATCCACATTCCAGCATACTTGAAAAAGCATATTGCCTTGATAGTTTTTCTCTTTTTCTATCCTTGTTAGCAATAGTGTTTCTATTTTGTGCTCTTCTGAGTCTAATCTCTTGTGCCTTTTCAAAATCTTCTTTTGATATAATTGGCTCGTGATGATTTTCAATGTGGTATTTATCAGATTCACCAAAGTTTGCTAGTCTTCTTTTTGTTATGGGATCAACTGTGAAGGTCTTTCCCATTAGTATATCTCCAATATACTTTTCATTTTTAATTATTCCTAACACTGTAGTGTCAGACCATTTTGTTTTACCTCTAGGGGTGAGATATCCTTGCTCTTCTAGTTCCCTGCCAATGACTGAACCACCATTACCCTCTAAATATCTTTTAAAGATGTATCTGACAATTTTGGCTTCTTCTTCATTTATAGAGATAGTTTTTGTTGCAGGGTCATAATCGTATCCAAGACAACCTTGAAAACCAATAAGTTCACCTTTTTCCATTTTCATTTTCAGTCCTTTTTTTACATGGGCTGAGGTATTTTCTACTTCTTGTTGAGCTACTGAACTTAATATTGTTAATAGTAACTCTCCATCCATTGTCAAAGTATCTATATTTTCTTCTTCAAATACTACACCAACATTGTTTTCCTTTAATAGTCTTACATACTTTAAGGTATCTAATGTATTTCTAGCAAATCTTGATATAGATTTAGTAATTATCATGTCTATATCTCCATTTTGGCAATCACTTATTAGTCTCATGAAATCTGCTCTTTTAGTTGCAGTTGTTCCTGTTGTTGCTTCATCCGCATATATACCAGCCAGAGTCCAGTTCTTATTATTCTTTATTAGATTTGTGTAATAATCAACTTGCGATTTATATGATTCAAGTTGGTCTTTACTATCTGTACTTACTCGACAATATGCTACAACACGTTTTAGATCTAAATGTAGAGCATTTCTATTTCTTGCTCCAGTATTTGAAGCTTTTATTACTTTTACTTTAGTATTCATTTTACCTCCTTCCCATTTTGTATCTTTCTACAGTGTTATTATATCACAAGATTAACTACTTTCTATCTCTCTTCTTATGATCATTTTCTAACCTGTTCTTAATTTTTGTATATTCCTTCTCATTAATTAATTTAAGATCATAAAGCCTACATAACATAGCAACTCTCATACTATAAATCTTTATTGCTTGCATTTTTACCTCCTATGTAAGTTGATTTTTTTATCTTGGTTAGTGGATTAAATTTGAAATATACTAATCTCACATAATCAATTTCAAGAATCTTCACACTTCAAAGTATTTGGATTTTTATAGAAAGATGAAAAAATACCCCTCACTTTATAAAGTGAAATTTGCCCTCTTTGGTAACCAAAATTTTTATTTTTTATAGTATTTTTGAGTTTCTTTGAGTTTCAATGATTAATTTGAACATAAAAAAAGGACTTATGCTCTAAGGCATAAATCCTCTAAAATGAAAGAAACTTTTTCGATTGTTATTTGTATTTAATTTTTTATTATAATTACCAGTATCAAAAAGGTCTGTAAATTTTTTCTATATAAGCATTAGACATAAAATAATACATAGTAATTTCCTCCAACTATTCAACCTGTTGCTAATTCATCTAATGTATATTCTCTTCGTTTTTTAGTTCATTTTTTATTTTATAAACAACAATAACAGCTAAAACAAATGACAAAATATCCGCTATTGGTTGGAGCAAATATATCCCAAATTCTCCATATAAATTAGTAAGTAAATATAAAAGAGGTATGTAGAAAATACCTTGCCTTGAAATCGAAATTATCAACGACCAAAAATATTTGCCTATGTTTTGCATCAACATACTACTTATCGCATAATAGGCTAACAATGGAATTGTTATACATTGCATTCTAAGTATTTGCACTCCTATAGAAATAACTTCACTATCTTTAGACATTGCAATAATAAAATGTTCCGAAAAAATATATAGCGCCACTGCTGATATAATCAAAAATATAGTTCCAACAACAACTGTCAAATTAAATGCTGATCTAACTCTGTCATATTTTTTTGCACCATAATTCATTGCACAAATAGGTTGAAACCCTTGCCCCCATCCAATCATAATCATATAAGCTATGGCAACTGTTCTTGAACTTACGGTTAATGCTGCAATAATACTATCCCCGAAGCTTGCTGCAACTCTATTCAATAAAATGAGGGAAACACTTGTAATTGCTTGCCTTGAAAAGTTAGGCATTCCTCCTACAAGAATATGGTATATGCGTTCTTTACTACATTTTACATTTTTCAAAGAAACAGGAATATTGCCATTTCTTTTCGCCAACATAGTAAGTGAAATACAAGCAATTATTTGCCCTGTCAAAGTTGCAATTCCAGCTCCAACAAACCCGAACTTGAATATAAACATAAATACAGGATCAAGAACCATATTGCTGAACATTCCTAAAAGTAAACCTATCATTCCATCTTTTACATTTCCACAAAGCCTCAATTGATTATAAATAGTAATAGAATACAGACTAAATGGAACGCTTATTATAATCACCTTTAAATACTGAGTAGTAAATTCAAATAAGTTAACAGAAGCATTCCCACCAATGAACTTTGTCAAGTCTGATATAAAAATCCATGACATTATAGCTATCAAAAATCCACTTATAATAGAAAATGCCATTCCTATGGAAGAAATAATTGTCGCCTCTTCTTCATCTTGTTCTCCAAGTTTTTTAGACATAATATTACCGCTACCATATCCAAACCAAAAACCAATAGCCTGAATAATACTCACGAAGCTAAAAACAACACCAATAGCGGCTGTCATCGATTTATCATTTAAAAGTCCGACAAAAAATGTGTCTGTCAAATTATAAATAACCATAATTAGCATACCAACAATTGTTGGAACAGACATTTTTACTATCAAAGGTAAAAGTGATTCACTTAAAATCTTTTGTCTTCTCAATTCTTTTTGATCTATTTGATTTTTTGATTTCATATCAGCAACCTTTGACCTCGCCGGTATTACCATCTACTTGTATGGTATCTCCATCTTTGAATTTGGTAGTTGCAAAACCAACTCCAAGAACTGCCGGTATATTATATTCTCTTGCAACAATTGCAGCATGGCTCAAAGCAGAACCTGTATCTGCCACAACAGCACTTGCCAGCTTAAATAATGGAGTCCATTCAGGATCTGTAAGATGACAAACTAATATATCTCCTTTTTTCATTTTATAAAATTCTTTGGGACTATTTATTAGACACACCTTTCCAACAGCAATGCCAGTGCTTCCGCTTACTCCTTTTAAGACATCACCATCTGTTTTAAAAATCAATAACTTTGAAGCTTCCCAAACTTTTACTGCTAAATGAAATTTTTCGTTTCTCCTATTTATTTTTTCCTTATCTGATTCATTTAAATTACCTCTGTTAATTACTTCCAACAATTCTTTATGAAAAAGATTAGCCACTCCAGTTTCTATATTTTCATCACCCAAGAGTATAAAGTTAATTCTTTTAACACACTTTCTCACATAATAAAATAGTGTTTCCCACAAATATTGACTTTCTTCACGAACCACATGAAAATATCTAAAATATTTTATCTGTTTTTCTACATCCTGATACTTTCTACCATAGATTTCCTTTACGCTCTCCATAAGCTTAGAAAAATCCTTTATATCGTTACTTTCATTACTATTTTCATTTAATATGGGTCGTAATATATTTATCAGCCTATCAGGATCCTCAAGAAATGTTTTTGCAGATAAACAATAACAATTATAATCAGATTTAAAACCATTATCTTTCATAAACTCATCTGATATATTCTTAAAATCGTTATACTTTTTATATAATTCCTTAAAATTATCTCCGGAAATTATTGCTTTTTTTAAAGCTTCATTTTTTCTTATCTCACGAGCCATTTTATAGACATCATTTGTAACCACTGATGTTTTATTATCTAAGTCCCAATAAAAATCAAATGATGAATAATTGCTATTTACTTTTTTTATTATTTTGGTAAATTTCTTGCTATTTAAAACTGATGGAAATAATGCATATTTGAATCTATCATAAGCAAGCTTTTGCAAAAGAACATAACTTTCTTCTAAAAAATTTCCACACTCCGTTAATGTCATATTTTCAAAATTTAAGTGCTTGATTTCTTCTATTTCAACTTCATATATATTCATAAAATCTTTGCACTTCTTATAACAGAACTCAAAATTTTTCATGTTCTTTAAAATATTAAAAAATTTAAAAATATTCTTTCCAATTCGCTTTCCGTCATCAGAAAAAGTTTGTATACCATCATCATCTATAATTGGATTTCTTGGTAAAATAATTCCACCTTCTGACAAAATGTTTACTTTCTGATCATTAATTGCCATCAAATAATCGAAATCAAGGACTCTATGTGCAAAAGGCATTTTTTCTAAAAAGAATGACATTACTTCTTGTGTATCCTTTTTGATTTTTTTACCCTTTATATACTTCTCTATTAAATCATTGTCAGTTATATCATTCTTGGAATTTTTTAATGTGGTAATCGCTCTCGCTTGTAAAATATAGACAATATCATTTTTGATAGCCCATTCAATATCCATAGGCATACCATAGTGTTTTTCAATCTCTAAACCGCACTTCATAAGTTCAAGTATTTCTCTATCATTTAATGCACGAGTTTTTCTTTTATCAGAGTTTACCGATACTTCAACAGTTTCCTTATCCCCGTATATAATCTGAGTTTCCTTGCTTCCAATATTTACTTCGATTATATTTCCTGATTTGTCAATAATGTAGCTATCCGCTGTAACTCTTCCGCTTACAACGCTTTCTCCTAAGCCAAAGCTTGCATTTATTTGCATCTCATTTTCTTTTTTGTTTACTGGGTTTACAGTAAATAAAACTCCTGATTTTTCACTCTCTATCATTTCTTGAATAACAACTGCAATAGAAACTGAAGTTTGATCATAACCTTGATGAAATCTATAGCTTACAGCTCTATTCCCCCAAAGTGAAGCATAACAATTACGCACCCCATTTAATACACTTTCAATACCTTGAACATTTAAATAAGTTTCTTGTTGCCCTGCAAAACTGGCATCCGGTAAATCTTCTGCCGTTGCTGAAGAACGCACTGCAACTCTTGTATTATTTCCAAGATTAAAATATTTTTCTCTTATTGCATTTTCCAATTGCTCAGGAAATTTCCCAGACTTTATCTTTCCTCTAAAATGCTCAGCTTCATTTAGAAGTATTTTTTCATCATCTGCTGATTTTTTAATTCCATTTTCAATGAGGCTATCAATAGCATTTACTTTTAAAAAATCTCTATATGCGTCTGCTGTTATAACAAAACCACTTGGAACATTTATTTTAGCCGAAGTCATTTCTCCAAGATTAGCTCCCTTACCTCCAACAATTAATACATCTTCCTTTTTTATCTCATTAAAATCCAGAATCATTTCTATCACCTTCCTTTTTACAATTAAATTTCTATATATTTAAAAACAATGCTTTGTATATAAATATTAAGTACTTCCTCAAATGTATCTTCATTAAAATGGAAATAATTTGAACATAGAACAAAGCTTCCAACAAAGGCATTTGATAAACCTTGCTTATCTACGCTTTTTACTACATTGTTTTTGTACCAATAATCTATTAACCTATCCAAAAAATCCCCATATAGATTTTCTACTCTATTCACTTTCTTTGAATCTTGACTCGCAAATATTCTAAATGCCTCTTGATAAATTTGCTGATTTCTAATTTTCTCAGTCATGTCTATTGAATACTTAAAAATTACCTCTAAAAGGAATTTTTTAGGATTCGTAAGTGAATTTGAAAATTCTTTTTCAATGTTCTCCAATTTTTGTATTGATCTATATGCCATTAAATCAATGACAAGAGATTCTTTATCTTTCCAAAAATTATAGAAACTCCCTTGAGCTATTCCGACTCTTTTTGTCAATTCCGAAATGCTAAGTGATTTTGTCCCTTTATCATGAAATAAATCAAGAGCTGTTTCCATAATACTTTCTTTAATTTTTATCTTTTCTTCTTCTGTAAATGCCTTTCCCATATTTTTTCCTCCGAGAGTGGTTTTTTTGTCTATGAATTTTACAATTTTTATTCATAGATATTATAACTCTTCTTCCTGTATATGTCAATGAATATTATTTTTTATATTCACAGATGGCTTCAAATTGAATACATCATTATAATTTGGTATAATATAGCTATAAATTCAAAACTTGCTTAACGCTTGATATCTAATTTATTCCTATGTAGCAAGCACAGTAAGTGTACGGACACTTA
>NZ_KQ960176.1:0-263 GCF_001553115.1 Aedoeadaptatus coxii | reverse complement strand
ACAGTAAGTGTACGGACACTTACGAAAAAATTGACGAAGCAGCCCTTTGGGATCTGCTTCTTTTTTTATCAATTTTTAACTTGTTAGGGAGAACCCTAAGACCCCGAAATACACCTAAAGGAGGAAATACCTATGGCAAATAGAATACGAAACGAAAGACTTGAAATTAAATTAACCGAAGAAGAAAAGGCTCTTTTTGAAGAGAAAAGAAAACTTTCAAAGTGCAGAAATATGAGCCATTTCATCCGCAAATGCGTTTTGGA
>NZ_KQ960175.1 GCF_001553115.1 Aedoeadaptatus coxii | reverse complement strand
TGCGGAAGTGGCTCAGTGGTAGAGCATCGCCTTGCCAAGGCGAGGGTCGCGAGTTCGAATCTCGTCTTCCGCTCCATTTGTACCACTAGCTCAGCTGGATAGAGCGTTTGGCTACGGACCAAAAGGTCAGGGGTTCGAATCCTCTGTGGTACGCCAACCTAATAATACTGTATGCAAAACGCTACAAGTATTGAAAAATGCGTGTTTGTGAGTGATTTAGAAATACAAATTACTAGCGAATATCCGAATACCTACGAACTCTGAATGTTCGAATCTGATTCGATGTGAAAAGAGTAAGAAAGGAAGGGATATGAAGCAATGTAAATTTATTTCTGATGAACTACAGACACGTTTTTTATTGTGCAAAAAATTAAATGGCGTTCAGGAAATTACCTTAGCAAGTTATCGTAAAGTGTTCATGAACTTCGAACATCAAACGGGTAAGCCTATTGATTACGACAATCTAATGGAACAAGTAGCAGATTTCTTTTTCGCTATTAATTGGTACAGCGATATGACGTTTAATAACCAGCGTTCTAATCTTAACGGTTATTTTAATTTCCTTGTAGAAGTAGGAGTTATAAAAGAGAATCCGATCAAAGCGTTAGCGATTACAAGACGCAAAGAAGAAGATAAGCCTAGACCAGCCAATAAAGATGATTTAATTAAATTGTTATCCGTGATACCGATATACAGCTATGTGGGGCTAAGAGATTACACCATGATTCTTTTAATGGCAGATACGGGAATCCGACCAGCGGAAATTGAACGTCTTAAAGTAGATCATTTAAATCTAGCGAGAAGTTCTATCGTACTAACGAAAGATATAACTAAAACAAAACGAGAGCGAATAACGCCTATTTCCGACGGTGTAAAATCGTCGCTTATCAAATTTAACAAGACCATTGAATCTGTATTTGAGGACAGAGAGTATCTGTTCCTAACAGAGCAAGGCGAGAAAATGAATACCTACGTGTTAAGAAACAACATGAAAGCCTATTCTGAAAAAGCTGGAGTGAAGATCACGCCATATCAGTTACGTCATTTTTTCGGAACGGAATATTTACGTCATGACGGAAACCTACTATATCTTCAAAAGGTATTAGGGCATAGCAATTTAAATACCACGAGGAAATATATTCAGATTTCCGATGATGATTTATTGCGTAGTCATCAAATAGTATCACCAGCTAAAGAATTGATGAAATATTAGGCAAATGTAGGCGTTAAATTGAATGATACACTCTATAAAGCCGTAGGATAAAAAATAAGGAGATTTAATGATTTAGGCATGTAATGACATTAATAAAGATTTAAAACGCCTTAGAATTGATTATAGAGCGTCATTTGAATGGGAATCTTTAATTTAAAGACAAAATGAAAGGAAGAAACACAATGAACAGTAGAAAATTTAAAGAGTCTATGGATTTTTGCGGTTGTGAAACAAACTTCGGAGAAGATACCATTACCGTTTCATCAAAAATCTCGCTTAGCGAAAGCGGAAGTGTATTAGCCGAAATTGATACGTCATCAGGTTATCCCGAATACGTTCAATTTCATGTGGATAATCTTAGAGAACATTATCGTTTAGGAATAGACCTAGAGGACGAACGAAAATTTGATTGGCATATTCTCGTTCACCAATTCGCAAACCTAGTATCCACTTTCATTCTAACCAATCAAGACAGCAAGTATACACCGCCTATTGACTGCGAAGATATTGAAACGATTTTCGATGAGGAGATTGATTTCGGCGAGATGCTAACAAGTTATTGATGAAGAAGCCCCAGCAATAAAAGATGGGGTTCTTTCTTTATCTGCTAGACGTCATATAAAACGAATATAGAGCGTGAGGTTAAGAATTTGATTCATGTGACTATATAAAAAAAGAGCCATTTAGGCTCTAATTTGTCTGAATTTATATTCACTTATGTTTTTAAAAATCACCGATTAATAATCTACTTATCTTCATCAAGTTTAAAGACTTCGTATTTATCGAGTTTTACATCGTAATGAACCTCAACCGTTTTTTTATCCTTATTATCAATATATCTATAAGTGTAGTTTGTAAACTCAACATCTTTTAAGGTATCTGCTCCGGGATTGATATCATCAGCAGATCGCTCTCCAGGACGAAGCGTTTGAGTAACAAGTAAATCATATTGTTCTGTTCCATTTGATACAGTTCCTTCTGCATTAAATTGAGTTAATGTATATTTAGAATTGTTTGTTATGTAATAACACATTTCTTTATATTTTGGATTAGGAACTTCGGGTTCGCCTTTCCAGCTAGTTATTTTTATATCATCAACATAAACATCTGGTTTTTTAACTTCTTCAACTCCATCATTGAAACTGACACAGCCCGTCAATAAAAACATTAGCAGCAACGACATTATAATTCCTTTTTTCATAAAAATACATCTCCTTTCTAACATTAAATGTTATGTACTCTCTTATTTTAACATAAGCACATTGTATCTGGTATATATCATTCACGATTTTTTTAACGATCATTTTAGAGATACAATCTGAACAATAATCTTTTTTTATCAGGAAGATATCATAGGGA
This sequence comes from Aedoeadaptatus coxii, assembly GCF_001553115.1. Lineage (GTDB taxonomy): Bacteria > Bacillota > Clostridia > Tissierellales > Peptoniphilaceae > Aedoeadaptatus > Aedoeadaptatus coxii. The sequence goes on along the minus strand of NZ_KQ960175.1, from coordinate 86,989 downwards.
ATTGTTTTCATAACGTTTAAACAAAAGTAGAATTAAACCTCTATAAACAGCTAAAATATTTGGGAAAAATTAAAGATAAACTATTCCACCATTAGCGAGAATCAACGAAAGTTAATTGGAGAACTCTATCCACAATGGAAAGCGAAAGAGATAACGGCAACAGATTTCATGGATAGAGTGGAACTCAAACGGAATACATTTTACAAGATCATGAAAGAGTACGAGGAAGAGTATTGTAATTGAAATAATCTTGTGCTAAAGTATCTGTGAGTTCTAAAGACATTCGAATATAGTTAGTAGACAAATGGGCGTAAACATTGGAATTTAAACCTTTATCCATAAATAGCCTAACCTTCGAATCCTTTGTGGTACGCCAGATTTAGTCTAATCGAGAGATTAGACTTTTTTTGTACCTTTAACTATGTATAGAGCGTTGTGAGATTGCTAGGTCCGGTTATGAATAGGAGGATCATCAATAAATGTATGCCATTGTTTTAGATTTAAATTTTGAAATTTTAAAAAATCATTTTGAAGATCCTCATAAAATTGCGTTTGACGAAATTTCTCACGAGTTAAACAAATTCGCTTTTGAGAAAACTACCGGAAATATTTTTATTCATCGATTGGAAAAAGATGGGCTTAAAGATTTATATCGTGCAATCAATAGGCTTTCAACAATCCCTTGGCTCAAGGATAGTATTCGTGAATTGCGCGCTTTTAAAATAGAGGACTGGTCAAATTTCACATCAATTATCAAGGAATCATAAGGAGTTACTCGCGAGAGTCGCTCTTTTTTTGTTTCTCCAATGTATTTAATTGAGCAATGTGTTCTAGCTTACGAGCATAATGGAAAATGAAAATGTGTGAATAATAGTAACTACCTATTGACACATAGGTACCATGTGGTACGATGTATATAGAAATAATGAAGAGAATAGGAGATAAAATGAACGGTGAATGGATAAGTCAAATAAAGCGCGGCACGTTGGAGTACGCTGTCATGCTGTTAATCTCCAATAAGGAAAGGTATGGCTACGATTTGATTCAAATTTTAGAACAGTATCCTATGTTAGCTACAAAGGAAAGCACTATCTATCCGTTATTAAGACGTCTTTTAAAAAATGGTTATTTGGAATCGTATTGGCATCAAATGGAGGAGGGCACGCCTGCGAGGAAATATTATCGCATGACACCTTTGGGCTTGTCCTATTTACAAAAATTAGAACAGGATTGGCAATTGCTGATTCAAAATATGTCAGATTTGGAGAAGGAGTAAGAATGAGAACTGAACATAATGAGAAAGCAATAGAAAAATACTTATCGCGACTGGATCGTTATTTGGTTCATATGTCTGTTTCGGAAAAGACCGATATTTTAAGTGAATTAAAAAACTCATTTTACGAACGCATGCGCAATGGACAAACGGCGGAATCTATTATAGAGGAAATGGAGCCTCCTAAAGAGTTGGCCATGGATTACTTAGGAGAAAGTATGATCAAAGACAAGGGTTTTTCATGGAGAAATTTCATGAGGTCCTTATGTTTTTATTCCTATGCATCTTTTTTATGGGTTTCTATTATTCCGACACTTGCCATTCTCTCTGTTTCATTCTTTTTTTCCGCAGGCGTAAGTGTTATCGCCGGTATCATGGGTTTATTAAAGGGAATAGTCCACATATCGCTCATCGACAATGTAAAGCTTGTTTTCTTTGTAAAAGAACTTACCGGTTTTCCCGCTCTTTTAGCCGGTTTGCTCTTAGCCATTATTTTTATCGTATTGGGTGTTCTTTGCTGGAAAGGTACAATTCATTTGATTCAATTTTTGCAAGATCAAAAGTGGAAAATGGAATTATCTCGTCGAAATTAGAGTGCAGAAGGGGAGGATTATGACAAATAATAGAATTAAGACATTTGGAGTGTTGGCATTGGCTGCTGTTTTATTGACTCAACCTATTTCTGCTATATCATCATCCTTTTCGGTTCCACGTTCCGACAAAAAGACTTTACCCTACGATTCAAAAAACGTTATATTCTTGCACGGCTTAGGGCAAGATAGTTCATCTTGGAATGAAACCTTTCAGTTTCTGGATTTTAATGAAAAGGAATCTATTAATATTATTGATGACGCAATGGAGGAACCGAGTTTTAGCGATTTAAAGAAGAATGTAGAAGCTCAACTTGCTCACAAACAGGGACCGTTCATTCTTTGCGGATTAAGTTTAGGTGCTGTTTTAGCAATAGCCATGTCATTAGATTGTCCTGAAAAAATTGCGGGGCTTATCGTTATCGCACCGCAGTATAAAATGCCGAGTCTCTTATTAAAGTTTCAAAACGGATTGTTTAAACTCATGCCTGAACGCTTTTTTTCTCAAACAGGCATTAGCAAAGAACAAATGATGTCCATTTCATCTTCCATGAGCGGAATCGATTACAGCCGTAGGATTCAAGGAATTCACTGCCCCGTCTATATTATTTGCGGCAGCAGAGATTGGGCCAATAAGCGGGCGGCTCGTTCTTTATATCGTCAATTGCCTCAATCAAAAATTTTTTATGTAGACGGTGCAGGGCATGAAGTAAATGTAGATGCGCCCCGGGAGTTGGCGAAGATTATTAATACTGCTTATAATGAAATGAAATGACGCTATAAGAAAAAGGCTATCCCCTTAGGATAGCCTTTTTCCATTTGGTGAATTGTTGTTAGAGAAACGCTCTGTTGCTAATGTTCGGATCGATCTTTACAAATAAGGTTTTCGCTACTTTTCTTCTTTCATCAGAATAGGCGCTTTTTGCAATAGGGGATAGAGGATGGTAGCGAGGACGGCGCCGGCGATACCTTGTAAAATATTGGGAACAAAGCTTGCCAGTGCAGTGGGGAAATTATAAAGTATGATGCCTTCTGCCAAGAGATACCCCAGCGCCATGATGAAGCCTGCCACAATGGCGGAGACGATCGGGGGGAGTTTTGTCTTTTCGTTTAACGCCCCTGCAACATATCCTTCCAGGCCTTTGACGACGAGGGTAATGGGTGCATAAAATGCGTAGCCGCTTAAAATATCGGCAAGTGCGGAGCCGATACCGCCGACGATGCCGCCTACAGTTTTACCGAGCAAAAGACCGGCGCAGATTAAAAGGGTATCGCCGATATTGAGGTATCCTTTCGTTGCGGGAATGGGGATTTGTATCACCATGGTGGCGAGTGCCGTAAGGGCTATGAACATAGCGATGAGTGTCAGCTTTTGAGTCGAGAGTTTTTTCATATGATCATCCTTTCTCCTTTATAGTAGTAGACTTTTCATAAAATCGACAGTACCAAAGAGGGAATTTAAAAAGGTATCAGCTAAATATGGATATCCAATGTCTTTAGTCAGCATTTACTCCATGATATAATGGAAAGGATCATAGAGGTAAATTTTAAATTACGAGTTAATTTCTCTTTAGGTATGAATAGATGAGGTGTTCTATGAAAAAGACAAACGCTCTCAGAATGTTGGACAGCCATTCGATTGATTATGATGTGGTGGAATATGATCCGTCGGTTGAAGTAGACGGTGCCAAGATCGCAAAGGAAAACGGGCTTCCCGTGGAACAGGTGTTTAAGACACTGGTTGCTGAGGGTAAGGATCGCGCGCATTTTGTCTTCGTCATACCGGTTGAGGAGGAATTGGATCTTAAAAAGGCGGCGCACGTTGCCGGTGAGAAAAAAATGGAAATGGTTCACGTGAAAGATCTTTTGAATTTAACGGGTTATATTCGCGGCGGCTGTTCGCCTGTGGGTATGAAGAAGGAATTTCCGACCTTTATTCACGAGTCGGCTTTAAATTACGAACGTATTTACGTCAGCGCCGGTAAAAAAGGGCTTCAAATGCACCTATCGCCAAAAGATCTAGCCGAAGCTTGTCACGGACAGTTTTTAGATATTACGAAAGAAGGTTGAGATGGAAATAATAGATCGTATCGCCATGTGGCAATCCCTCGAAAATGTTTCGCCGGAGGATCGTAAACGTTTAGAAGCGATGAGCGAATGTGAGCGGGAGGAAAGTTTTTACAAAGAACTTTCCTTCGGAACAGCAGGGCTTCGCGGAAAAATCGGTCCCGGAACCAATTGCATGAACGAGCAGGTAATTGCGCGGGCGACGAGAGGTCTCGCCGAAGTAATTAACAGACGAGGCGATGCGGCTAAAAAAAGAGGCGTCGCCATTGGCTGGGACGTACGCGAACGCAGCGAAACGTTTATGAAAGTTGCGGCGTCTATGCTCGCAAGCCAAGGTATTCACGCTTATATTTACGCCGGTATTCGTCCGACGCCTATGGTATCTTTTGCCGTACGTGAACTGAACACTCAGGCGGGAATTATGATTACGGCGAGCCACAATCCCAGGGAATACAATGGCTACAAAGTATATTGGGAAGAGGGATCCCAAATCAGAGACGATATGGCGGATGAGATTTCAGACGGCATCGATCAATTCGATTACAATGTGTGGCCCGAAAAAAGCTTCGAAGATTATGTACGGGAAGGGCTTATTCACACGATCGACGAGGATGTAGAGGAAAAATATTACCGCTTAACCTTGTCGAAGACCCTGGAAGAGGATATCGACAAGAACATTTCTATCGTCTATACGCCTTTAAACGGTGTTGGGAATTTACCTGTGCGGCGAGTTTTCGAAACGAGAGGTTTCAGTAATGTTCATTTGGTAGAAGAGCAAGTGGCGCCGGATCCTACGTTTAAGAGCGTGGGCTATCCCAATCCCGAAGATTTAAATGCCTTTAAAAAATCTCTGGAACTCGGTGAAAAGATAGATTCGGACATTCTGATTGCCACGGACCCGGATTGCGATCGCGTCGCCATGATGGCGAAAGATGCAGAGGGTGCATTTGTTCCCTTTTCGGGCAATCAAATCGGCGCATTGTTAATCGATTATATTCTATCCAGACGGAAGGCTCTGGGTACCATTCCTGCCAACGGCGCCATGGTACAGAGCATCGTTTCCGGCGATTTGACCCGCGTCATCGCCGAGTATTACGGCGTGGATATGTATTTATCCCTTACGGGCTTTAAAAATATTTGCGCTCCCGCCAATGAATGGGATCGCACGAAAGAACACGAATTTTTATTCGGATTTGAGGAAAGTATCGGCTATGTTTACGGCGATCATGTGCGGGATAAAGACGGCGTCGTTTCATCTATGATGATCGCGGAGATGGCGGCATTCTATTTGAAAAGAGGAATGAGACTTCCGGAGGTTCTGGATTCTCTCTATAAACGTCACGGTTATCACGGCGAAAAGCTTCTCTCCTTTGTCCGAGAAGGGCAGGAGGGGCAAGAAGAAATCGCCGCTATGATGAAGGATTTAAGGGAAGATCCCCTAACCTCCGTCGAATCTTTGAATGTAGCCGACATAATCGACTACAAAGATGGAGTAGACGGAATCGGCGCGAGCAATGTATTGGAATATCATTTAGATGACGGAAGCCGTTTTTCCATTCGTCCCTCGGGAACGGAGCCGAAAATCAAACTGTATATTTACACCCACGATCCCTCTGAACAACGAGCAAAGGAGAAAATCGACTGGATTCTAAACAGTGTTTCCCGTCGGTTAAATTTATCATGATTCTTATTGTAGACAATAATCCGATATTAGAACGCAGACTTACGGGAGAAAGTTTTCCGAAGGGCGGCACGGGAGAGGCTGTGGAAAGTACAACTTCCGCCACAGGTTATGGCGTCGATATGGCGCGCCTTGCCGGAGATATGAACGAAGGTGCAAGGCTTCTTACCTTTTTAGGCGGCTTTGCCGGAGAGCAGTACGGAAAATTTTTGAGTCAATCGGGGATTGTATTGGAATCGGAAAGCTTACGTGACGAAACCCAAGAGCGCATTATCCTCGAGGAAAAAAACAAGACGACGACGATCTATACGAGAGAACCGCGGATCACGCGGGAGGATACGGTGGATTTTTACGAGCGCTTTGTTCGCGAAAGCGTAGCGAGCGATGTTGTGGTTATCGCCAAGGGAACCCGCTCTAAAGAACCTGAGTCGATGAAGCTTCCCATGGTGCGCTATGCAAGGAGCAAATCCAAGCCCGTCATTATTCTTTCGGACGAGAGAGACGACGTAGAGGAAGTGCGGGAGGCGAAACCCTTCGGCATGATTATCGATCGCGCCGCCCTTAGTCAGCTCGTCGATCGCAATCTTCAGTTCTTAGGCGATATCGCCTCTACTGTCGCAAAGCTTTATGGCGACGATATACCCCTTATTCTCGTAACGGGAAGTTCCAAGGGTTCCATTCTCTACTGCAAGGGAGAATACTTCTTTGCGAAAAACGACGAGATCAACGATTATTTCGATCCTCACCACGCAGCGGTTGCTATGGCGGCGGGGATTGTTCGAAAATACGACGCGCCGACGCTGTTAAAACTTACGGCAGCGGCAGCTCAAAGCGAAAAGACAACGGATTTTGCCACGATTAAATCCGATATGAATCGCATCAATGTACAATCTATGGAGGTTTAAATGGATTTTAAATTAGATCGCAACAAGACGATGTTTTTATTTATCGACATTCAGGATTCCTTGGCGAATGCTATTTACGATAAGGAACGTATGCTCCATTACGCCGGCGTTTTAGCCGATACGGCGGAAATCATGAAGATCCCCACGATCTTTACGACGCAATACAAAAAAGGCTTGGGAGAATTCACCCCTTCCATTCGTAGTAAAGTCAGCGATGCAGTGGATTTCGATAAAAAATCTTTCTCCTGTATGTTGGATGAAGACATTGCCGCTTATATCGAAAGGGAAAAGCCCGAGCAAGTCGTAGTATGCGGTATGGAAACCCATATTTGCGTGTTGCTTACCGTTAGAGATTTAATTGAACGAGGCATCGACGTTTACGTAGCGCAAGATGCTATTAGCTCCCGCAATCCGGAGTCCGCTATTTTCGCTTACGAAGAAATGCGTCAAATGGGCGCGTCCATTCGTCCGACGGAGACGATTTTGTTCGATCTTAACAGTGTATCGGGCACCGATGAGTTCAAAGCGGTGCAAAAACTTATTAAATAATGCGGTTTTTGCATACGGCGGATCTACATCTCGGCAGAAGCTTTCCGTTTTCTCGTTCCAAGGATCGTGAACAGGGGCGTAACGATCGCTTTTTAACCTTTCAGCGCATTTTAGAATACGGTACCTCTCAATCCGTCGATTATCTGTTTTTAGTCGGCGATATTTTCGAGCAGGAAAAAATTCGGCCGGAGGAAGTGGATTACGTCCTCGGCCTTTTAGGGGATCAGCATTTCGTGACCCTTCTTCTTTTGGGAAATCACGATTTTAAACTATACGATTATATAGCATCCCGTCTTCCCGAGAATGTCTTTCTCTTTGAGCAAGGGGTCCTTAGCGACTATCGAGACGAAGGGCAAAAGATCATCTTTTACGGTACCAGTTGGGATCGGGACAGTTACCATCGCATTTTGCAATGCGGCGAAGAAGGCTTTCAAGACGATTACCGCCACATTTTATTGCATCACGGCAATTGGACCGGCGGGGACGGATATTTTCCCGTCGACGCGAATATTTTGCCATTTTTCGATTATATCGCCCTGGGCCACGTGCACAAGCCGATTTTATACGAGAACAAATTGCAAATGTGCGGCACGCCGGAGCCTTTGGATCGTACCGATCGGGGAAAGTTGGGCGTGGTATACGGCGAACTCACTGACGTACTGTCTACGAAATACATTCCCCTGGCGCGGCGTATTCTTCGCCATAAGACCCTTGACACATCGTCTAAAAATGTTTTGGACGAGTTAAAAGAGGGCTTGCAAAACGATCGTGCGATTTACAGCTTTTATCTTACAGGAGGCTATCGCGGTGTCCTCGACAAGGAAATTCGCCACATGCTGGATCTTGCCGGCGTAGCCTATGAAGTGGAATGGGCGAGGGATTTGCCGAAACTTATCGAGCGCGTCTACAAAGCCCATGAAAACGACGCTTTAGGCGAGTTTATTCGCCGAGCATCGAGCCTCGATGAAGACGAGGACACGATTCTCGCCGTATGCGATATGGGCATCCGTTCACTTTTGGGAGAGCACTATGATTCATAAACTGGAATTAAAAAGTTTTGGCGGCTTTCACGATACCGAAGTAGTTTTCGGCGAGGGTTATCAATGTTTGCCGGGACCGAATGAATCGGGGAAGACCACGACGATCATGTGCATACGCGCTCTTCTTTACGGATTTTCAAAGGACAGTTTAAATCGCAAGCTTTACTCCGACGGGTACGAGGATTACAAGCCTTTGCAAGGGCGAGATTTTTCTGCCGCCATGGAAATTGAAACAGGAAAGGGACGCTTTCGTATCGAGCGCCAATTTCATAAGGAAAATGAGCAGATGATTCTCACTAACTTGGACACCAATGACATCATCGAGGACGAATCACTTTATGCCTTTTCGGGTATTCCCCAACCGGGAAGTTATTTCTGGGGTCTTTCGCAAGACGATTTTATGCGTTTTTTCTGCATGGATGACCTTCAGGCCACCGATGCCGCGTCGATTTTAAAGCGTATTGAAGAATCCAGAGATTTCGTAACTAAGGGTAACAGCACCCTGCGTTTTGCAGATAGCTACGTCTATTTAGATAAAAAGCGCAGAGAAATCGGAACTCCGCGGGCAAAGAAATCGCCTATCGGCCAATATCGCGAACAAATTGCAAGATTTGAGGAAGATATGGCGGATCTTCGCGCTCAATCCAGGGAGTTGGAAGATCATCGCTCGAAAAAAACGCAAATGGCGCAGGAACTTCGTAGTCTTCAAAGAGAACGCAAGTTACAGATCGAGAAACATCAGATTTTGCCGCAATTAGGCGAAAAGCTGGAGCTGGCAAACCGACTGGACGATAGACTGCTTGAAAATGAAAAAGCCATCGATCGCTTCGAATCGAAAAAGATGAGCAAAATGACGAATAAACTCGGAATGGCTAAAGTCTCCGGCATGTTAGCTTTCCTCTTTTTGCTTGTGACGGCGGCATTGGCGTTCTTCTTTCATCAGGAAGAAATCGCCGTCTTATCCTTCGTCGCTACAGTCTTTTTTGGAGCAAGTTCTCTGATCTTTTTTCTTTGGAATGCGCGCACAAAAAATCTTCTGCGCACCTATCATAATTTATACGGAGAACGAGACGGGCTTTTGGCGGAAAAGCAGGCCTTATGTTCCTGGCTCGATCCTTATATCGACGAAGATATTGAAATGGAGACCTTGAAAGATTCTTTGTACCGTTACGCTCAAAAACTGGAATCCCTTCCCGATCGGGGTAGGGAACTGGACGTCGCCATCGAACAGATTCAGCGACAATTGGGTTTTTTAGACGGAAAAGAGCGAGAGGCGGAAGCCATTCAACAAAAAATGGCACAGACGGAAAAAGCCTACAAGGAAGAGAAAGCGTCGGGCAGAGAGCTCGAGGAACAACTTAAAATTATCGACCTTACGGAATCTATTTTGCGAGAAGTGGACGCCGAGGGCGAACAAGGGTTTAAGCGAGAAATTATATCCGCAGGGGAAAAGATTCTCGCCGCGTTAAGTGACGGACGATATGACACTATTGCTTTCGGGAAAGATCACTTTATCCTATCGGGTAAGGATCGTCCGAGTTTGCGTGATACGCAGCTTAGTCGCTCCACAGCCGATCTGTTAGTTCTTTCCCTTCGTTTAGCGGCGGTGAACCAAATGGATCCCCACATTCCCATGGTTTTTGACGACGGCTTTGTTTATATGGACGAAGAACGACGGGAAAACCTCGTGGATTATTTAAAGCATATGAACCGACAAATTTTAGATTTTACAACACCGAAATAGAAAGGAGAGTAGATTGATCTGGGCCATTGGCGACTTACATTTAGATCATAAAAAAGAAAAGCCCATGGATGTCTTCGGCAAGGCATGGGAAGATCATGAGGAAAAAATTTTCGACGCATGGAATAATCGTGTCGCAGCAGATGACACGGTTTTAGTCGTAGGCGATATTTCCTGGGCTTTAAAATTGGAAGACGGAAAAGAAGACCTGATTCGGCTCGACGCATTGCCCGGTCGCAAGATTTTAATTAAGGGCAATCACGATTATTGGTGGTCTTCATTAAATAAATTGGAAGGACTCGGCCTTCAAACGGTAGACTTCTTACACAATACGGGCATGGTCATCGGCGATGTGGCGATTTGCGGAAGCAGAGGTTGGACCGACATCGACGCCGGCAGTGTGGACGAGAAAGACGAAAAGATTTACAAGCGGGAACTCAATCGACTTCAATTGAGTATCGACTCCATGGAAAAGGAGGCGGAGGGAAAGATGATTTCTCATCGCATCGCCATGTTGCATTATCCGCCCTTTACGTCGAAAGGAGAACCCAATGATTTCGCTACCATATTAAGCGAAGCGAATATCGACCTCTGCGTCTACGGCCATCTCCACAGTTACGGCCATAAATTCGTAGTCGAAGGGGAATTCGGCGGCGTGAAGTACCTGTGCGTGTCGTCGGATTATATCGATTTTAAAGTGCGAAAATTAGAGGTTTAAATGGAACGGGAAATTGAAGTAAAGGTATTAGGCGTCGATTTACATGCCATGGAAGAAAAAATTATCGCTTGCGGCGGCACAAAAATCAGCGATGAAAAACAAACGACCATCGTCATCAATTCCGACCTTCATCCGATTTCAGAAGATCTCGGTTACCTACGTTTACGTGAAACACGAAAGGACGGGGCGATCGAGAGAGTATGCACGTTTAAAGAGAAAAAAGCCAATAACGGCGTGCGCGTTTACGACGAGCATACGGTGGCCATCGACGCTATGGATGACATGCTTACGATCTTTAAACTATTAGGATACGACTGCATATCGCGCGGCGAAAAACATCGCATCAGTTATCGCTTAAAAAGTTGTCGTTTAGATTTGGATCGCTGGGATGAAAAGACCTACCCCGATCCCTATATGGAGATCGAAGGCGAAAATCGTGAGGCCATCGAAGAGGTGATTCGCGATCTATCCATCGATCCGAAACAGGTGAGCACCCTCTCGATTCGAGAACTGCAAAAATTAAAAAATAAATAGTACAACATAAATAGGCAATGTGCTATAATACTTGCGAGGAGGAATGATATGACAGGTTTTAAATTTATTCGCTTTTTCCACGAAATCCGCAAAGACGACGTAGCCATCGTCGGTGGAAAAGGTGCCAACTTAGGAGAGATGACGAATTTCGGTTTGGACGTACCCCCGGGATTTTGCGTTACCTCCGCAGGTTATGATGCATTCATCGAATACGCAGGTTTAGAAGAAAAAGTTCGTTTCTTAATGGAAGATTTGGATGTCGACGATGTCGATATGTTGACTGCCGCCAGCGACGACATTCGCAGAAGCATTGAAGAAGGCGGAATCGATCCTAAAATCGAAGAAGAAATTGTATTGGCTTATAAAGAATTCAGCCGCTCCATCGATTTAAAGGATCCCCAAGTTGCCGTACGTTCTTCTGCTACAGCGGAAGATTTACCCGATGCATCCTTTGCAGGCCAACAAGATACTTACTTACACATTGCAGGTGAAGAAGAATTAGTCCATCACGTTCGTAAATGCTGGGCAAGCCTTTGGACACCGAGAGCGATTTATTACCGCGCGAAACAAAATTACGATCACTTTGCCGTTTCCCTTTGCGTGGTCGTTCAAAAAATGGTTAATTCCGAAAAATCCGGCGTTATGTTTACCGCCAACCCCATTAACAACAGCCGCGATGAAATGATGATTAACGCAAGTTACGGCTTAGGCGAAGCCGTGGTCAGCGGTACGGTTACTCCCGATGAATACGTCATTAAGAAAAGCGACAAGAGCATTTTAGAAAAAGTCATCGCCGACAAAAAGAAAATGGTCGTTCAAAACGATTCCGGTATCGGCACGCACGAAGCCGATGTAGAAGACATTCTCGGCGCCGGCGCCGTAAAAGAAGAATGCCTTTCGAAAGAAGAGCTGGCAACTTTAATCGATGCCGGTCTTAAAATCGAAAGTTTATACGGAAGCGTACAAGATATCGAGTGGGGAATGGACCGCGACACCAAAGGTCTTTATATTTTACAATCTCGCCCCATTACGACTCTTGGTGAAGAAGACAAACCGGAAGAGGAACGTGATATGACCAAAGAACCTGAAAAGCTCAACCCATTAGTACGCGGCCTTGCGGCATCTCCCGGAATCGGAAGAGGTAAGGTTAAAAAGATTAAAGACGTGAGCGAAATTAATCTCGTAAAAGAAGGGGATATTCTCGTCACCGCCATGACCAACCCCGACATGGTACCGGCCATGCGTACCGCCGCCGCCGTCGTAACCGACGAAGGTGGCAGAACCTGTCACGCGGCCATCGTTAGCCGCGAACTCGGCATTCCCTGCGTAGTTGGCAGTAACGATGCCACTACCGTATTAAAAGAAGGCATGGAAATTACCGTCGACGCTACACGCGGTGTCGTCTATGAAGGAAGCGTTCTTCACGATCGCGATAAGAAAAAACCTGAGGCGCAAACCGGCGGCGCAGGTGTCGGTATCGATCTCGACGAACTCAAGAGTTTAGTCGCTCCCGTTACCGCGACGAAGATCTATATGAATCTCGGCGAACCGGCTCTTATTGAAAAATATAAGAATCTTCCCTTCGACGGCATCGGCTTAATGCGTACGGAATTTATTTTCACCAATAAAATCGGCGCGCACCCCATGTACCTCGCCAAAACCGGTCAAGGCGATCTCTTGATCGAAAAATTGGCGGAAGGCATTGCGGAAGTAGCCGGCGCTATTTATCCGAAACAAGTTGTCGTTCGTATGAGCGACTTCCGTACCAACGAATTCCGCGGCTTAAAGGGCGGCGACGAAGTTGAACCCCACGAAGAAAATCCCATGATCGGATGGCGTGGTGTCAGCCGTTACATTTCCCCGGAATATGAAAAGGGCTTTAGACTTGAATGCCAAGCTATGCGCAAAGTCCGCGAAGATTTCGGTCTCGACAATGTAGTGGCCATGCTTCCCTTTGTCCGTACACCGGAAGAACTGGTAACCGTTAAAGAAATTATGGCGGAAGAAGGTTTGAAGCAATCTAAAAACTTCAAGATCTGGATTATGGCGGAAGTTCCCTCCGTCGTTTTCCAAGCGGAAGAATTTGCCGAATTGGTCGACGGCTTCTCTATCGGATCCAACGACCTTACCCAACTTACCATGGGCGCCGACCGCGACAGCGGCATCTTAAACCGCATGGGTTACTTCGATGAACGTAACGAAGCGGTTAAGCGCGCTATCAAAACGTTAGTACAAGCGGCCAACAAAAAAGGCATTACGTGCTCTATTTGCGGCCAAGGCCCGAGCCAATACCCGGAATTTGCGGAATTCCTCGTAGAATGCGGTATTACCTCCATGTCCGTCAACCCGGATACGGTGGATTATACTCGCAGACTCGTGGCGAGCGTAGAACAAAAAATGATTCTTCGCAAATTAAGAGAACAATAAAAAGTAAAAGAGCCGCCGAGGAAACTCGGCGGTTTTTGCTTGGAATAGAGTATAGAAAAAGGTTCGAGCCGCTTGGGTTCGAACCTTTTGCATTTTCCGAAAGTATGAAATTAAAATTCCACGTCAAAGAGTTTGGCATAATCCCGTAAGCCCGTCTCGATTTCTTTCGTAGAAAAATCGTGATCATGAAGGGTCTTTTCCGGTATTTGTAAAAGTGTTTGGTAAAAGAAGATGCCGGAGGCCAAATCCATAGTTCCCGTCTCGGCACCGTCGAAAAGAAGATCTTCGGCGTCGTTATAGCGCCCTTCTTCGATTAATTTGGCGAGTTCGCGAAAGGATTCCCTTTCCGTGATCTTTTTCTTTTCCAACGCGATGTCCTCTTTTGGAAAAATCAACCGCAGTAGGAATTGAATATATTCCTGAATTTGTTTCATGAGAAAATCATTTTTAAGCATGATATCCCTCTTGTAATTTTTCCGCCAGCCATTTGGCGTGGTAGGTAATGATCATTTTGGCGCCTGCGCGCTTCATGGCGATCATGTTTTCCATAATAATGCTTTCGTCGAGAATGCCGCATTCGATGGCTTTTAGGATCATGGCGTATTCGCCGCTTACATTGTAGGTGACGAAGGTGGTGTTAAAGCTGTCCTTCGCCCGGGCGAGTACATCTAAATAGGCGAGACCCGGTTTGACGATAATAAAATCCGCATCTTCATCTAAATCCTGTGCGATTTCTCGGAGGGCTTCGTCACCGTTGTGAAAGTCCATTTGATAGGATTTTCTGTCGCCAAAGGAAGGGCTGCTGCCGGCGGCGTCGCGGAAGGGGCCGTAATATTTCGATGCAAATTTGGCGGCGTAACTCATAATGGGAATATCTTTAAAGCCGTTTTCATCGAGAGCACTTCGAATTTTTGCCACGCGGAAATCCATCATATCTGAAGGCGCGATCACATCGCTTCCCGCCTTAGCTTGGGATACGGCGATTTTTGCGAGGTAATTTAGCGTGTCGTCATTATCCACCATGCCGTGTTCGTCTAAAATGCCGCAGTGGCCGTGGTCTGTATACTCGCACATACAGAGATCGGTTATGACGACTAAATCGCTCGTAACCTCTTTAATTTTTCGGCAAGCCTGTTGAATAATACCGTTATCATCGTAAGCGCCGGAGCCGCAGCTGTCCTTGTGGTTGACGACGCCGAAGAGGATGACGGCGGGAATTTTCAATTTTACAATCTCGCGAATCTCCTCTTCCAAGCGATCGATGGAGAAATGGTATACGCCGGGAAGAGAGGGAATTTCCTGTTTTATATTTTCCCCTTCAATGACGAAGAGGGGGTAAATTAAATCCTTTACATCCAGACTGTTTTCCGCAGTCATAGCGCGAAGGATGGGGTTATTTCTGATTCTGCGCATTCGCATGGTGTAACTCCTTTACTACAGATTGGCAAAGAGAGTCGAAAGTAGCTTTCTCTGCCATATAGATCTTATTGTCCTCGATAGCGTGATCTAAAAGCGTGCGTTTAGTAGAGGGGCCGATAGCAAAAAATAAAGCGTCTTTTACGTCATTATTCCTGTAATGGCGAAAGAAATTGGTAACGGAAGAGGAAGAGCCGAACAAGACGGCATTCACGCCTTCGGGCAGATCCGATCCTCTTCCGGGATCGGCGGCATCGTATACGGCGAGATCGACTACATTTCCTATGGCTGCCAGCACCTTTCCCAAGGTGGGATCGCTTTTTTTCGAATGGGGATAGAAAATAGTAGGATGCTTCCCCTTATATTCCTTTTCTAAAAGCTTCGCAAGATGTTTGCCGTCGTAAATGTCGGGGTGACCTTTCGAGCGAATGCCGTAAGAAGCTAACGCTTCGTCGGTCTTTTTGCCCACTGTGTAAAAGTCCACGTCCTTCAGATCGCGAATATCTCTATTTATTATAAAACTCCGAAGGAAATAATGTACGGCGTTTTTTGAGGTTAAGACCACGAGATCAGCGGTGAAATCTTTTGTCGCAAGAAAAAGTTTTTCCTCGTCGACGGGGATGATCTCGATCATGGGGCGGTTATGGACGCGATAACCTTCTTTTTCCAACCGTCGGCTCACGCGATGCTGTTTATCCTCAAAGGTTAAGACGATGTTTCCTTTACAATGAGGGGAAGGAATCAGATCTTTGTGAAGAGATACCACGTCGCCGACGACGATAATGGAGGGGCTGACGAGGGTGTCGGGAATGCCGTTTTCCGCCACGTCTTTTAAAGTGGAACAAAAAGAGCGCATATCTTCCGTGCCGCCCTTAGAAAGGATGGCCATGGGCGTGTCCTCATTTTTGCCCCCATCGATGAGCGAGTGGGCGATGGCTTGACTTCGGCTAAGACCCATGTAGATGACGAGAGTAGAGGGAAGGGCGGCGTAAGCTTTTACATCTTCCGGCCCGTCTTTTGAAAATGCCGTAAGAAAGGTAACGGCGCGGGCGGTATCTCTAAAAGTGACGGGGATGCCCGCCAAGGCGGGTACGGCGACGCCGGAGGTAATTCCCGGATACACGGTAAAGGGAATGTCGCGCTCTTTTAAATAGAGGGCCTCTTCGCCGCCGCGGCCGAACACATAGGGATCGCCACCCTTTAAGCGGAGGACGCGCTTGCCCTCCAAGTATTTTTCGACTAAAAGGGCGTTAATGTCGTCTTGTGGAATTTTGTGAAGATCCTTTTTTTTGCCCGCGTCGATTGTTTCCGCATGGGGCGCAAAGTCCAGTAAACGCTGATCCATCAATCGATCGTAGATGATGCAATCCGCCGACTGAATCTCCCGTAAGACGCCTATGCTGACATGATCCATATGGCCGATGCCTGCGCCGGCGATGATAACCGGGTATTTAATCACGGTTTTTCACCTCCCGAACGAGTTTTAGTACATCTTCTTCCGCCGTAGTAAAGGTGGAAGGAATGGAAGCGTAACGAAGGGGATCCTTTGCACTTTTCGCAAAGCAGCCGTGTAATTGAATATCGGTAGAATTTATTTTTTCGATGTAGATGCCGATGGGGGAATGGCAGGATGCATCCAGTGCCTTTTGGTATTTGCGCTCCACTTTCATGCGGAAATGGGCATAGGGATCGGAAGCCTCCTTAAAAATTTCGAGAAGATCTGTTCGTTTTTCGGAAATTTCGATGCCGAGCAAACCCTGGGAAGGAGAGGGAATAAAACGGGTGGGATCCAGTACGCAGGAAATGCAATGGGTAAGGCCGGAGCGTTCCAAGCCGGCATAGGCTAAAATTGTACCGTCGGCTTCGGAAGCCATCATTTTTTCGATACGCGTTTGAATATTGCCGCGAATAGGGACGGTCGTCGCATGGGGATAGAAATGGAGCAGTTGTGCTTTTCTGCGATTGCTTCCCGTAGCGATCACCATATGGTGAAGATCATCTTCTCGGTGCAAAGGTGTCTTCGCCACGATCACATCCCGCACATCGGGAGCTTTCGGCGGCGGCGCCAAAATATAGCCCTCCGGTAACATGGAGGACATATCCTTTAGGGAATGGACGGCAACGTCTACAAAGCCCGATGTGAGAGCCGATTCAAGTTCGCCGACAAAGACGCCGTTTTTGCCCACCTTATCGATGGGAATGTTTTGATATTGATCGCCTTTTGTGGACACGGTGACCAGTTCCGTTTCCATGCCCCCGTCTTCAAGAATTTGGGCGACGGTCTTCGCCTGCGTGATCGCCAGTTGACTTTTTCTCGTTCCTATTCGAATCTTCAATTCGATCCTCCCAAAATGTGCTGCTTATTTTTTCCTTCTCCCAAAGCTCCGTCATAAGCTTTGAAATATAAGGGCTGTTTTCTTCGATTAATCGCTTGCGTATGTCGTTCATAAGATTCAGCTTTTCTTCGGAATATCCGTCGATAAATTCTTCCATATCCCGCTTAATAAACTGAGAAAGGCTCGGGTTACCCGTCTGAATGGTAACGAAAAGAGGTCCCTTTGAAACATTGGCCATTAAGTGAAAATCCGAATTACTTTGATCGTTTAAGGACAAGACGGGAACGGAAGAAACCTTCGCCCTTTTCATTAAACGCTTATTCAAACCGTCGTCATTTGTAGCGAGGATTAAATAATCGTAGGCAAAGAAACGAAAATCTTCGTCGATCTCCAGCTCTTTTAAAAAAATACGTTCGCTGTTTTCTTCGGCGAGCGTGCGGAGTTCGTCTGAGAATTCTTTTGAAAGGCAGTAAATCAAAAATTCCGATGTTAAAAGACCTTTGATCTTAATATAGGCGCCGCGACCGCCGCCGATAACGAGTACTTTTTTATTTTTCGTGTCCACACTTATTGGATAAAAACGCATAGCCCCTCCTCACCGCTGTGTTTTTCTTTACTATTATAACAAACGATATTTGATTTTCCCCAAGATATGATACAAAAACGTAATGGATCACAGCTATCACCATGATATAATGGGGATAAGTTGAATGCAAAAGGAGGAATGTTATGAAGAATAATAAAATAAAAGCAGTGGCAGTGTTGGCATTGGCAGGTGTCATGCTGGCTCAACCGATCTCCACTATGGCAGCATCTTTTTCCGATGTACGCTCCGACAACTGGGCCTTTCCCCATATTTCGAAACTCGCGGATTTAAGAGTCATTAGCGGCTATACCGACGGCACCTTTAAACCCAAACGTTCCGTAAGTTATCTGGAAATTATGCAGCTGTTAAAGGGCATTCAAAGTCCCAGCGCACAAGATGAAACACGGGCAATCAGTAAATTTGGACAAGTTTCCGATAAATATAAAGTGCCGGGATGGGCACGCAGCGCCATTTGCTGCGCTCTCGAAAGAGGCGTTATTACGGAAGAAAACTTAAAGGCGGCATTTGAAAAAGGCTATATTACCAATACACCGAAGGCACATCAATACCCGAGCCGTGAATTAATTATGGTTTATTACGCCAAAGCCTTGGGAATTGAAGCGAAGAAAAACATTACGAACATTGCCGTAAACGATATTAATGCCATCGGCAATACGCCGAAAGCACTTACAGGCGATGTCGATATTAAAGGGCTTTACGCGGGAATCATTGAAGCGGGTGTTTTCCACGCCAAAGGCGACGACGGATTCTTCAATCCTCAACAACCTTTACACCGCGATCAAATGGCGACCATTACCAATTTAAGCTACGATTACAAAAACAAGGCGAAACAAACGAAAGATTACGAAGGGGAAGTTTACTTTAACGAAGAAGTCAACGGAACGCCGACCTTTGCCTTAAAGGGAAAAGACGGCAAGGCCACCGCATTTGTATTGGGTAGCGACACAAAGGTTACCCTCAACGGAAAAGCGGGCACTGCCAAAGACATTACCGTCGGAGCGAAGGTTAAAGTTTCCGCCTACGCCTCCACTACCGGCATCGCCTCTTTACACGCTGTTAAAGTGGATATTGTCTCCAATGATGTTGTCGGCACGGGCGTCGTACGATCCACTGTCAAAGACGGCATTACTGTAGACTATGTGACGAAAAAAGACGCCACGGTAGACTCCAAGTTTAAAGCCGATTACACCACGACCTTTAAATTCGACAAAGATACCAAAGTAAAATCCTTAGGAAAAGCTATTAAAGCAGACGACATTCGTTCCACGGATATGGTTATCTTTAAGGCGCGAAACAGCGTATTGACCGAAGTAGAAGTGTATCCTCAAAGCGGCGTGGCATCTGGTGAGTTTGTAAATTTTGACTACGGATCCCGCTTTGGAGGCGATGCTACACTTTATCTGAAGCTGGCTGACGGTAAAACTTACACCTTTAAGGTGCAAGATAATAGAGTAAGAGACGACCTCTATGAAAAGACGAAGGGCCTCAACAAGGGATATCCCCTTACCATTAAAACGAGTTATCAAAATGTCGTATCGGCAACGGATACCCAAGAGGATCTTACTGGATTGTTCGTGGACGCATGGACTTACTCTTATGGTGAATCACGCATAAAAATTAAAAATGAAAAAGGCGAACGGGAGTTCATGCTGAAAGATAAGATAACCTTTAAAGATCCATCGTCACCAAACGGAAGAACTCTTTCCGTCTCCGATCTTATATCAGCTATGCGAAGCATTGGACGACCGGAATACGTTGAAGTCAAACTCCATTTAACTGGAGGAAAAGTTGATGGTGTCACAGTTGTTCGCAGATTAATCGAAAAGAATGTAGTTTATTCGATTAGTACCGTAAAAAAAATAGATGATGTTGAGCAAGGTTCTAGATGGGCTTACAATGCATGGGAAGGTTACTCAGCCTATAAGGTCGACTACAACGGATCTTCCACTCACATGAATGTTAAGCTCCCGGGTAGATTCCAAATCAAAAAAGAATTTGATAGCGCTCTCGCATCTTATGGTAACCAAGGAAGATTGGCGCTCTGCTTCGATCTTTATGATGAAGGCGGTAAGTACTCCTTGGGGAATGTACGCATCAATGGCCCCTATCTGAAAGATACACCTATTTTTCCCTTAAATACCTTGGCGTGGAATTGATACCAATTGAATGAAAGTCTCGGCGAATTGTATTCGCCGGGGCTTTTTTGTTATAATGAGTTGTTAGAACAGTAGGGGAGGAAAGTATGGATCCATTTCTAAGAACCCGGTGGCTTATTGGAAACGAAGCGCTGGAAATGCTAAAAGAAAAACGCGTCATCGTCTTCGGTATCGGCGGCGTCGGAGGACATTGTGCCGAAGCGCTCCTGCGCTCGGGCATCGGCACCATAGATATAGTGGACTTCGATCGAGTAGATGTGACCAATATTAATCGTCAGCTCGTCGCGACCATGGAAACCGTCGGCGAATTAAAAGTGGACGCATTAAAAAACAGGCTTTTATCCATACTCCCCGAAAGCCGAGTGCATGCCTATCCCTTGCGCGTAAGCGAAGATACCATCGATCGATTCGATTTTGCGTCCTATGATTATGCGATCGACGCTTTGGATCAGGTAAGCGCCAAATTGCTTTTAGCGCAATCGGCTCAAGAGGCAAACACGTCTTTTATTTCCGCCATGGGGGCGGGTAATAAATTACATCCCGAACTTTTGGAAATAACGATGCTCTCTAAAACCAGTATGTGCCCTCTTGCAAAAGTGATGCGAAGGGAAACGAAGCGTAGAGGAATCGCAGATTATGCTGTAGTCTATTCTAAAGAAGCGCCTCATAAAGAAGAGGGGGAAGGGGAGCGTTCCCCGGCGAGCATTTCCTTTGTACCGCCTGCATCGGGCTTACTCATCGCATCGAAAGTTGTACGTGATCTTATTGGAAAGTAGAAATGAGGAAAGAGTCCATGTTAAGTCGTTATAATGATCGTCAACGGGAAGCGATTCTCGCCACCGAAGGACCTTTGCTCGTCTTAGCAGGGGCGGGAAGCGGCAAGACCCGCGTGGTCACGGGGAAGATCGCTTATTTAATCGAGCATCTTCGCGTATCGCCCTATCATATTTTGGCGATTACCTTTACCAATAAAGCGGCGAAGGAAATGAAGGATCGGGTGGCGAAGCAACTGGATTATTCCGTCGACGGCATGTGGATCAGCACGTTCCACTCCATGTGTGTGCGAATTTTAAGGCGCAACGGCGACGCTATCGGCTACGATTCCAACTTCGCTATTTACGACAGCTCCGATCAAAAGACGTTGATGAAAGACTGTATGAACGAGCTCAATATGAGCAAGGAAATGTTTAAGCCTTTCGGCGTACTCAGTCAAATTTCCAATTGGAAAAATGAAGGCATGTCGCCGGATGAAGCGATGAAAATGTATTTCGGCGATTTCCACAAGCGGCAAATGGCGGAAGCCTATCGTCTATACGAAAAGAAGAAGCGGGAAAACAACGCCATGGATTTCGACGATTTGCTCGTCAAAACCGTGGAACTTTTCCAAGACCATCCGGACGTGTTGGCATTGTACCAACAAAAATTCGCCTACGTTTTTGTAGACGAATACCAAGACACGAACCATATTCAGTACTTACTCGTTAAAATGCTCTCTGAAAAAGCGATCGGCCTAACGGTGGTGGGGGACAACGACCAATCCATTTACCGTTGGCGAGGTGCCGATATCGGGAATATTTTATCCTTTGAAAAAGATTTTCCGGGTGCCCGCACGATTTTATTGGAGCAAAATTACCGCTCCACGACGCCGATTTTAAAAGGTGCCAACACGCTAATCGCCAACAATCCGGCCCTAAAAAAGAAAAATCTTTGGACCGATCGGGAAGGCGGCGATCCCATTATCTTCAAGGAATTTTTCCATAGCAGCGAAGAGGAAACGGCCGTCATTCAAAAAATGATGCATCTAAATTATAAAGGGGCATCCTTCGGTGATATGGCGATTTTATACAGAACCAATGCTCAGTCGCGCGGCTTTGAAGAAGCGTTGATGCGCGAGGGAATTCCTTACCGCGTCGTCGGCGGTCTCCGTTTTTACGATCGCATGGAAATCAAGGATGTTATCGGCTATCTTCAAGTGATCGACAACCCGAAAGATGATGTCAATCTGCGCCGCATTGTCAATGTGCCAAAGCGCGGTATCGGCGATACGACGGTGGATCAGCTCCAATCCTATGCCGATGAACACGGGCTGGACCTTTTTACCGTCATGGAGACACTCGAAGAAAATGACGATTTAAAAATTCGCGCGCAGAAAAATATTAAACAATTCGTAAATTTAATACATCTTTTAATGAATAAAAAAGAGGAATTAAGTTTAAGCGAATTGGTGGAAGCCGTGTTATTTGAAAGCCATTATGTCGAAGAGCTGAAAAAAGAAGATACGGTTATGTCGGAAACCCGACTTGAAAACCTGGAAGAATTTGTATCCGCGGCGGCGGAATTTCAGCGGGGTAATCCCGATTTGACGTTGACGGATTTTTTGGGAAATCTCAGTTTGATTTCCGACAAAAATGAACTGGTAGACGAAGATCGCTCCGTACAACTTATGACCATTCACGGCGCGAAGGGGTTGGAATTTCCCATTGTCTTCGTCGTCGGCTTGGAGGAAGGGTTATTCCCTACATCGAGAGCTTTCGATACGGAAGAGGAAATGGAAGAAGAGCGTAGGCTTATGTATGTGGCCATGACCCGGGCGGAAGAAAAGTTATTTCTGTCCTCCGCTAAATCCCGTACCCTTTACGGCCAACGGAAACCTGCCGTTAAGAGCCGCTTTATTAAAGAGCTTGAAGATGTCATCGAGATGATCGACAACGAGCCGGTGAAGAAAAATCAGAAATCCGGACACGCCATCTTTACAGGTACTACGACGGTAAAGCCTGCGGCAAAAGTCGCTCCTCAAGAAACGAACGACGTCACATTTTCGATTGGGGATAAATTAATTCATAAAAAGTGGGGCGAGGGAATGGTCGTGCAATTAAAAGGGGATGAAGCGGTCATCGCCTTTGAGGGAAAAGGCCTTAAAACGTTAAATGTTAAAATCGCACCTTTAAGAAAGAAGGAATAACATGGACATGCGCGAGATAGTCGATCAACTAAATACGTGGGCCCATGCCTATTACACTTTGGACGATCCTCTCGTAAGTGATAAAGAATACGACGCTTTATACGATGAGCTTTTGCGCAGGGAGAGAGAAACCGGCAAGGTGCTCTTCGATTCGCCGAGCCGTCGAGTCGGCGGTGATTTGCTGGAGGGATTTGAAAAATTCCAACATGAATATCCGCTTTACTCTTTAGATAAGGCGCAAAATTACGAAACCCTTACCGCATGGATGAACCGCATGGAAGAAGCCGGGGCGTCGAAGAAGGGCTATATGGCGGAATTGAAATTTGACGGCCTCACCATTTCGCTGACCTACGACGACGGTAAACTGACGCGAGCCGTCACAAGAGGCAACGGCATCGTCGGCGAGGTGATCACCGAACAGGTCTATACGATTTCGTCGGTGCCCTTGACCATTCCCTTTAAAGGGCATTTGATCGTACAAGGGGAAGGGCTTATGCCGTATAAATCCTTAGAGGCGTATAATCGCACGGCGGAAGAACCTTTAAAAAATGCGCGTAACGGCGCGGCCGGCGCTCTAAGAAATTTAGATCCCAAGGAAACCCGTCGCCGTCATTTAACGGCTTATCTTTACAATTTAACCTATGCCGAGGGAATGGATTTTAAAACTGACGAGGAAATTAAAGGTTTTTTAAAGGAACAACGATTTCTCGTCCACCCTATGACCCGCCGTGTAGATAATTTTAAAGGTGTTTTTGATTTTATCGAGGAAGTGGAACACGTGCGGCCGAAGTTGGACGTCATGATCGACGGTGTCGTCATCAAAATCAATGATCTCGCCGCAAGAGAACGATTGGGCTATACCGTAAAATTTCCCAGATGGGCCATCGCCTACAAATTTGAAGCGAAAGAAGTAGTGACAACTCTTTTGAATGTGGAATGGGGCGTCGGTCGAACGGGAAAAGTGACCCCTACTGCCATTCTCGAGCCGGTGGACATCGACGGCGTGACCATTTCCAGGGCAACGCTGAATAATTACGACGATATTATAAGGAAGGGTGTATTAAAAGGCGGGCAGGTGCTCCTTCGCCGAAGCAATGACGTCATTCCCGAAATTTTAAAGGGCGTAGGCGACGAAGGCGAACCCATACCTATGATTACCACATGCCCCGCCTGCGGCACGGAACTCGTTCAAAATGGCGTACACAGTTTTTGCCCGAACACCATCGGTTGCGAACCGCAACTTGTGCGTCGAATGGATCACTTCGCCTCTCGCGATGGTATGGATATTCGCGGATTCAGCGAGAAGACCGCGGCGGCCTTAATCGAATCGGGGCTTTTACACGAGATTCCCGATATATACGGATTAAAAATGGAGGATCTGCTGAAACTTGAAGGTTTCGGCGAGAAAAAGGCGAACAATCTCCTGGAAGCTATCGACGGATCCAAGAAGATTCCCTTTCACCGTTTTCTTTATGCCATAGGAATCGGCGGAGTGGGTATAAAGACGGCAAGAGACTTAGCCGCTCACTTTAAAAACTTTAATGCATTGCGACAAGCAGACGAGGAAGAGCTTCAAACCATTGAGGATATAGGACCGGAAACGGCGCGTGAAATTCACGTATTTTTCAGCGACGACGTTATTGGCCATTATGTAGCGGATCTATTAGACGCGGGAATCGACATTCAATATGAGGAACGTCAAACCGGCGGCGACCTGGAGGGGCTCACTTTCGTCTTGACGGGTACTCTTTCAAAACCCAGAAAAGAAGTGAAGGAATCTCTCGAACGTCGCGGCGCAAAAGTAACGAGTTCGGTTTCCAAAAAGACAGATGCCGTCCTGGCAGGCGACAATCCGGGCAGTAAAGCGGACAAAGCCGGAAGCTTGGGCGTGGAAATAGTAAATGAAGCAGAATTTTATGAGAAATGGGGAGATCGATGATGAAAAAGGAAGAAATTAGACATATTGCGGAAATTTCGAAATTACATTTTACCGACGAGGAACTTGACGGAATTGTAAAAGGTTTTTCCGACACCATGGATCTAATCGATACGATTAAAGAGGCGAATATTCATTGTGCGCCTACTTTCCATACGAATAAATTGCCGAATCGTTTAAGAGACGATGAAGTTCGCCCCTCGTTGGATCGCGAGGACGCGACGAAAAATGCCGTAAAGACGAAATACGGCTATTTCGAAATTATTAAGTTTGTCGATTAAGGAGGGACTATGAACCTGATTCAAAAAACCGGACTGGAAACCAGGGAGTTGTTTTTAAAAGGCGACATCACCTGTAGCGAACTGGTCGAGGCCTATTTAGATAAAATTAAACGTGACGACGGCGAACTGAATGTCTTTATTACCGTCATGGAAGATATGGCGCGTGCCAAGGCGAAAGAGCTGGATGAAAAACGAGAAAAAGGCGAACCTCTCGGAAAAATGGCGGGTATCGTTGTATCGGTTAAAGACAATATCGCCGTCAAAGATGTGCGCATGACCTGCGCATCTAAAATGCTCGATGATTTCGTTTCCCCCTACGACGCTATTGTCACCCAAAAATTGAAACGGGAAGATGCCATTCTTATCGGTAAAGTGAACATGGATGAATTCGCCATGGGCTCTTCCACGAAGTATTCCTATTACGGCGTAACGAAGAACCCAGTCGATCCCACACGTGTTTCCGGCGGTAGCTCCGGCGGCAGTGCCGCATCGGTTGCGGCGGAATTTTGTGCCATAAGCCTCGGCACCGATACCGGCGGTTCCGTACGTCAGCCTGCAGCTTTTTGCGGGCTCGTAGGCATGAAGCCTTCTCACGGAAGCATTTCTCGCTACGGCGTAGCCTCTATGGCGAACACATTCGACCAAGTGGGCGTCCTCGCTAAAAGCGTAGACGATGTGGAATATGTCCTATCAATTTTAGAAGGATCGGATTTACACGACGCCACCTGCATCGGCAACGAATCCTTACAATTAGATAGAGAAAAAGATGCGAAATCCTTAAACGGCTTAAAGGTCGCCATTCCCGATGTTTTTAAAACATTCGAAGTGCAAGACGAGGTGCGGGAAGCTTTTATCCATACCGTAGATTTTATGAAATCAAAGGGCGCAGAAGTGGAATTCGTTCATATCGGAAGTTTAGACCTTGCCATCGCCATTTATCATATTCTCGTCAATGGCGAAATTGCACCAAATATGAGCCGTTACGACGGTATTAATTACGGTTACATTACCGACAATTACGACAACATCGAAGAACTTTACGTTCGTACCCGTAGCGAAGGTTTCGGAACGGAAGTTAAACGCCGCATTATGATCGGCTCCTACATTATGAGTATGGATCATTCCAAAGAATATTGGGAACAATCCTTGGAAATGCGCCACAAGATGATCGAAGAATTTAATAGCGTTTTTGAAAATCACGATATTATTCTTTGCCCCACCTCGCCGACGGTGGCAGTACCCATCGACGACGATATGACGCCGGTTGAAATCTATATGCTGGATTTATTTACAGTACCCGTCAACTTAATCGGAACGGGCGGCATCAGTGTACCGGCGACGAAGAAAAATAAATTGCCCGTAGGCATCCAAATCATTCCCAAGAAAGGTAATGACATTCAAGCCATTCAAACGGCAAAAGAATTGGAGGGGAATATCTAATGCGTTACAAGACCATTGTCGGACTGGAAATCCACGTGGAACTTTCCACGAAAACCAAAGCATTTTGCGGTTGTGAAAATGCCTACGGCAGAGAGCCCAATACCTGTACATGTCCCGTTTGTTTAGGTATGCCCGGTGCTACGCCGGTGCTCAATAAAGGGGTTGTGGAGCGCGCCATTGAAATCGCCACGGCTTTCCATATGACCATCAATCATAAGAGTACCTTCTCGAGAAAGAATTATTTCTACCCGGACCTTACGAAGGGTTATCAAATCACCCAAACCGACGAAGCCGTTGCAAACCACGGATATATCGAAATCGAAGGGGATGATGGAGAGGCGAAAAAGATCGGCATCCATCAAATTCAAATTGAAGAGGATACGGGAAAGAGTCTGCACACCGACGAAGGCACGACCCTTATGGACTACAATCGTTGCGGCGTGCCCCTCATTGAAATCGTAACCGACCCGGACATGGCGTCGGGGAAGGAAGCGCGAATTTTCCTGGAAAAACTCCGCAACACCCTGCGCTATCTCGGCGTTTCCGACGTCAAGATGGAAGAAGGTTCTCTGCGATGCGACGTCAATGTCAATATTAAAGACACTGAAACTGGCGAACGCAGCGCCATTAGTGAAGTGAAGAATTTAAACTCTTTCCGTGCTGTCGAAAAGGCCATCGATTATGAAGTGAATCGTCAAATCGAGATGATGGAAAAGGGTGAAAGTGAACTTCGCGCCACGCGCCGTTGGGACGACAGCGTGAACGAAACCATCGTCATGCGTATAAAATACACGGAAAGCGACTATCGTTTTGCACCGGAAGGGGATCTCGGACCCTTGTTTATCGACGATGAATGGATCGCCGAAGTGCGTTCCAATATGGCGGAACTTCCCGATGCGAAATTAAAGCGCTTTATCGAAACCTACGGTTTGAAAGAATACGACGCCAAGGTTATTTGTGCAACTCAAACTGTCGCGGATTTTTACGAAGAAGTGGCGGAGCATTTTAAAGATTACGACATGCTGTCCAATTGGTTTATGACGGAATTTTTACGCCGCATTGAAGTAACCGACGACGGCGGCATGACGGTGCCCTTTGAAGCAAAAGATTTCGCCTATCTTCTCGATGAAATTAAATCGGCGAAGATCAATAACAATGCTGGGAAAAAAGTATTTCGCAAAATGTGCGAGGAAGGCAAGAAACCGAAGGATATTATCGAAGAAGAAGGGCTCGTTCAAATCGGAGACGCTTCTGAGATCGAAGCTTTCGTAAAGGAAGTTTTAGACGAAAATCCCGAATCTGTAGAGCAATTCAGAAACGGTAAGGATCGCGTCGTCGGTTTCCTCGTCGGCCAAGTCATGAAGAAAAGTCGCGGAAAGGCAAATCCGCAAATGGCCAACGAGCTTTTGATGAAGTATTTAAAGGGATAATGGAAAGGTAGAAATTTGGAATCAATTATTGTTTCGGCCATTGAATCATATGGATACTTTGCCGTCTTTGCCTTAATTTTTCTGGAAAATGTCTTTCCGCCCATTCCGTCGGAAGTAATTTTGCTTCTGGGAGGATTTTTCGTAGGTCGCGGTAATCTTAATTTTCTGCCTACGATCCTTTCGGCGACGGCGGGATCCTTATTCGGTGCCTATATTCTTTACGGCATCGGCCGTCTCGTTCCGACGGAAAAGATTTACGATTCCGCCGAACGGGGTTGGATGAAGAAACTGGGCTTTAAGCGAAAAGAAATTTTAACGGTTGTCGAGCAGTTTGAGAAAAAGGGCAAGATATTCGTTTTAATCGGCCGTTGCGTACCGATTATTCGCAGCTTAATTTCCATTCCCGCCGGAATAGTCGAAATGCCTGTGCCGCTTTTTTTCGTACTGACGGTTATCGGATCCTTTGTTTGGAATTCGATCCTAACCTATCTCGGTTACAAAACCGGCGAAAATTGGCATATTATCTTGAGCTATTTGGATTACTATAAATACATCATTGTGGCTCTCCTTGCCGTTGCAGGTGTGGCCTATTTGATTTGGCACTTTAAACAGAAGGAAGAATAGAATGCGATATAGCAGAATGGAAGAAGCGGTTTTTCTTAAAAGGGAAAATCGCTTCATTGCATATGTAGAGAAAAACGGAGAAAGAATTCCCGTTCATGTGCCGAACACGGGCCGCTGCAAGGAACTTTTCGTTCCCGGTCGAAAGGTACTTTTAAACGGAGCGGAACCGGGTTCCAAACGGAAGACGGCATATTCTCTCGTTACAGTGGACAAAGACGGCATGTGGGTCAATATCGATTCCCAAGCCCCCAATCAATTAGTGGCGGACTATTTAGATACATCGCCGACGCTGAAGACCTTTGGAAAAATTTACAATTATAAGCGAGAAGTTACCTACGGCGACAGTCGCTTCGATTTTTACGTCGAAGGAAGCGAGGGAAGCGGCTTTATCGAAGTAAAAGGCGTCACACTGGAAGATAAAGTGTACGCTCGCTTTCCCGACGCGCCGACGACCCGCGGTGCAAAGCATATTCGCGAGCTGGGCGATTTTGCGGCGACAGGGGAGAAGGCAGGCGTATTTTTCGTCGTACAGATGAAAGGCCCCGTGCTCTTCAGCCCCAACGATAGCACCGATCCCGCATTCGGTGATGAACTCAGAAGCGCTTATAAAAAAGGCATGGAGATTTTCGTCATGGATACATTAATTGAGGGTGATCATATGATGATTAATCGGAATGTATCCTTTGAACTCTCTGATCCCCTTCACTTGGTGCGCGCAGAGAAAAGGGATTCGGAAACTGTGCTTTCGTTAGTACGGGTTGGTCGTGAAAAACTAAAGAGAGACGGCGTGGATCAATGGCAAGGGAAAGATCCGACGGAAGGAACTATAGTCGAGGATATTTTAAAGGGGCACACTTTTATTTTTAAAGACGGCGAGGATATCGTCGCCACCGCCGTTTTAATAAAAGGCGAAGATCCGACCTATTCCACTATCGACGGCGCTTGGCAAACGAGCGGAGATTATGTGACCATTCACCGTTCCGTCGTCTCGGAAAAATATGTTGGAAAGGGAATGGGGCGTCGCATGATGCATCGCATTAAACTTTATGCGGCGACGGTAAATGTGGGCTCGATTCGCGTCGATACGCACGAGGACAACAAAGCCATGCGAGCACTTATCGAAGGCTCCGGCTTTACCTACTGCGGCATTATTACCGTAGCGGACGGAACGAAACGTGTGGCTTACGAATGGAGTTTAAAATGAAGCGACTTATAATTTCCGCCGCGAGCTCCGGAGCGGGAAAGACGACCGTCACCATGGGGCTGATTCGCGCTTTTATTCGACGGGGCATAAGTCTTTCTACGGCAAAGATCGGACCGGACTACATCGATCCCATGTATCACCGCGCCCTTGGCGGCGACGGTTATAATCTTGATTCTTTTTTGATGGAGGAAGATTATATTCGCGCACTGCTATCCAAGATGGAAGAGAAGGATCTCGTTCTCATGGAAGGCGCCATGGGTTACTACGACGGCATTTCTACGACGACAAAAGCTTCCTGCGCCGACATGAGTGTGTTAACGGACACGCCTACTATTCTCGTCATGACGGGGAAGGGGAAGGGCGCAAGTCTCGGGGCGGAAGTAAAGGGCTTTTTAGATTTTGCCCCCAATCGCATTGTCGGTGTGATGTTAAATCGGACGAAGCCTATGCTGGCATCTTATTATAAAAAGATTATCGAAGACTACACAGGGCTTCCTCTTTTAGGATGTATTCCGTCTATGGATGGCCATCTGTCGTCGCGGCATTTAGGTCTTTTTCGACCGGAAGAAGTAGAGGACTTAAAAGATTATGCAGAAAAAATGGCGGTTTTTATTGAAGAATATGTGGATATGGAAAAACTCCTCGCTCTTGCCGAAGTAAAGCCGACGAAGGCCACGGGTAAAGAAAAAATGACCACGGGTAAAGTAAAAGTCGCCATAGCGAAAGATGAGGCGTTTCAATTCTACTATCGCGACGTATTGGAAGATTTCGAGGAGGCCGGAGTCGAGTGGATTCCTTTTTCGCCTCTGCGCGATTCTCTACCGAAAGGTATTTCAGGACTTTACTTAGGAGGCGGCTATCCGGAACTTTATAAAGAAGAGATTTCTAAAAACACCGTCCTTCAAAAAGAATTGCGAGATTATGTTAAAAAAGGTCATTTGCTAATCGCCGAGTGCGGCGGCTATATGAGTCTTTTAGAATCTATTGACGGTGTATCGACGTGGAACTTATTGCCGGGCAAGGCGACAATGACCGATTCTTTAAAGAATTTCGGTTACCATGTTATGGAAGCGGCGACCGGCGGCCTTTTAATAGAAGAGGGAGAGCGCGTTCCGGTACACGAGTTTCATTACGGAAAGACGACAGTAGAGGGGGAAGATTTTATTATGAAAAAAGCCGGCCGCAACGCGGAGCGGAAGGCGGGCTTCCATGGAGAAAATGTATATGCAGGCTTCCCCCATCTCCACTTAAGCGGCAATAAAAATTTACGACGGCGTATTTTGACGAAGCTGAAGGAGGCGACACCGTGGCAGGGATAATATTACTAGGCACCGCATCCAATGCGGGGAAAAGCGCCATGGTGGCGGCCCTTTGTCGAATTTACAAGCGGCGCGGATTTAAAGTGTGCCCTTTTAAGGCGCAGAATATGGCCCTCAACAGTGGCGTTACAAAAGCGGGAGAAGAAATTGGAAGAGCCCAACTGATGCAAGCGGAGGCGGCGGGAGTCGAAGCCGATCATCGCATGAATCCTATTCTTTTAAAACCGACGGGCAATGGCGTAAGCCAAGTCATCGTCAACGGAAGGGTTTTAAAAAATATGAGCACAAAAGAGTATTATGCATCGAAACCTGCTCTTTTTAAAGAAGCCATTGTAGCCTATCGATCCTTGGAAGAGGATTACGACATTATTATCGCCGAAGGGGCGGGAAGTGCGTCGGAAATCAATTTAAAATCCGTGGATATGGTGAACATGGGCTTCGCCAAGGCGGTAAATATGCCGGCGATTCTTGTTGCAGACATCGATCGCGGGGGCATGTTCGGTGCCGTCGTAGGTACCCATGTTTTATTTGACGAAGAAGAACGGCGTCTGTTTAAGGGAACCATCGTCAATAAATTTCGCGGCGATGTTTCCATTCTAAAGCCGGGCCTGGATATGCTCGAAGACTATACAAAAAAGCCCGTGCTCGGCGTCGTGCCTTATGTCGATGTTACCTTGGACGCGGAAGATTCCCTGGCGACGCCATTTCGTAAAAAACAAAATGCGCCTATCGACATCGCCGTTATAAAATTTCCCCACGTTTCCAATATTACAGACGTTGCACCCTTTACGTTATACGACGATGTTTCCCTTCGCTACGTGGATCAAGTGGAAGATTTCGGCGATCCCGATCTTTTAATTTTACCGGGAACGAAAAATACCATGGCGGATTTAAAGTGGCTGAAGGAATCCGGGCTTTATGCCCGTGTCCTTCGCCATGTTCAGAATCGAAAGCCTCTCTTTGCCATATGTGGCGGCTTTCAAATGATGGGCGCAAGCATTACCGATCCTCTCGCCATCGAAAGCGGCGGTACAATCGACGGTTTGCATTTAACTGACGGCGTGACGGAAATAACGTCCGTTAAGGAACAACGGCAAGTAGAAGCGATCATTACCTACGGCGGCGATCTCTTGCGGGAAGCAAGGGGAAAGCAAGTTAAAGGTTATGAGCTTCACATGGGA
The DNA here is from genome assembly GCF_001553115.1 of Aedoeadaptatus coxii. GTDB lineage: Bacteria > Bacillota > Clostridia > Tissierellales > Peptoniphilaceae > Aedoeadaptatus > Aedoeadaptatus coxii. The sequence goes on along the minus strand of NZ_KQ960175.1, from coordinate 54,572 downwards.
CGCACGACGTCTTCGAGGGAAGGAAAAGAATTGACCGATAGAGGCGGCGTCGTCATCGACGATTCTATATATGGAACGTATTTCCACGGATTTTTTGACGAACCGGGGATAGCCGATGCAGCGATCCATTATTTGCGTGGACTTAAAAACGTCACGGCGAAAGAGACCATGGATTATCGAGCATTTAAAGAAACCCAGTATAACAAACTTGCCGATGCAGTAGAGGCTGCCATCGACATGGAAACCTTAGATCATATACTGGGAATCAACAAATGACGTCATCCATTCTGAAAAATGACGCTACGAAATATCCCGAAATTTGGATTTGATTCAAGTTTCGGGTTTTTTATTGGCCACGTTTTTTGAAAATAATGGGTAGGGATATTTGAACAAAATAAAATCGAGTAAGCGATGGCTCACTCGAAGTCGTTTCATTTTATCGTTTTATAATTTGATCACATCAATTTGGGAAGGATGACGGATGCGAGCCCCAGGAAAATAAAGAAGCCGCAAATATCCGTTGCCGTCGTCAAAAAGATGGGAGATGAAATAGCGGGATCGATCTTCATTTTGTCGAAGATCAGTGGAAGCAAGAAGCCTACCACACCTGCGATCACCATATTTAAAATCATGGCGACGAGAATAATTAAACCGAGAAAAACATTATGGTACTTCAGGTAGAGAACGAAGCCGGCGATCAGGCCGATAATGGCGCCGTTAAAAATACCGAGGCCCACCTCTTTGATGATAAGAGGCAAGTCGTCTTCCAGCGTAATTTCGTCCCGCGCAAGACTCGTCAGTACAATAGATAGTGCCTGATTACCTGCATTGCCGCCCATACCGGTGACGATAGGCATGGCGGCGGCGAGGGCCACAACTTGGCTGATAGTAGACTCAAACATACTGACCACCGCCGAGGCCATAAACGCTGTCACGAGATTAATGACCAGCCAAGGCAGACGGCTCTTAATCGAATGGAAAAAATTTGAGTCAAACTCTTCGTCTTTTGAAACCCCACCCATGGCGAGAATATCTTCATTATGTTCTTCTTCCATAACGTCGATAATATCGTCACTGGTGATGACACCTAAGATCGCCATGTTTTTATTGACGACGGGCAGGTACTTTAAGTCGTATTTATAAATTAGATTGGCGGCTTCTTCCTGGTCCTGATCGGCGTAGACGAAGAACGGGTGATTTTCCACGAGATCCGCCAAAGGTTTAAAGCCCGGCGCCACGAGAATATCTCTTAAATTGACGATACCTTGAATACGATGGAGATCGTCGGTAATAAAAATAGATTCAATGATTTCCGTCGTCGGCGCGATTTCCTTGATCTTCAACAGCGCTTCGCGTACCGTTAAGGATTGACGCAGGGAAATAAATTCCGTCGTCATAATTCTTGCGGCACTGTCGTCTTCATAGGAGAGGATCATCTTTAAAATATCCGATTCGCTCGCCTTCATATAATTTAAGACTTCTTTACGCCGTTTCGTCGACATAAAACCGAGTAAATCGGCGACATCGGCGTTGGTCATAAAGCTGAAAATTTCAATTAATTCCTTCGTGGAATAAAACCGCGTCATTTTCGGTTGCAGATCGGGATCGGCATTTTCTATTAAATTGGCGACCTGCTCGGCATTTAACATAAATAGGAAAAATTGGAGATCCGTAGGTTCCAGATCTTCTAAAACCTCGTCGATGTCCACAGAGTGGTATTGATCAAAAAGAGCAGTAGCATCGTGAACGTCACCATGTTGGATAACATGTTCTAATTGCTCTTTTAATATTGCATAGTCGGAATCAAATTCCAACATCATCACCTCCAATCCTAGTATTCCTTTCCATTATAACACTCTACAGGCGAGTTACCACAGGGAAGAAAACCAATAGGTTAAATACGTAACATAACGTCACAAAGCTGTAACAGAGAAGTAACATAAATGACCCACGAAATAGTTACATTTTGTAACCGATCATGTTATAATTTTCAAAGATCATTAAGAAAAATCTAAATTCCCGAGAGAATTCATGACGTTTGTTTTATACGAAACAAGTGATTTACATAAGGAGTGTAGCTAATAAATGAATCAGAAGATTAAACTTACCATCGGAACTGCGGCTTTAGCACTTATTTCAGTGGTAGGTCTAAGAGATACCGGCGTTTTCGTTCAGGATCACAGCACGACATTGTACAGTGGCAAGCAAATCGGATTTGCCGTTGAAGAAAAGGCAAATATTATCGAAACCACCGACAATGGTTACATCGTTCAAAAGGGCAATGCCAAAGTGACGGTTCCCAAGAATAAGATTCTTGTAACCGAAGGCAAACCTCAAGAATATATCGTAAAGAAAAATGCCATTCTCAAGAAAGACGGCAAAGTCGTCCGTAATCTTTTTATCGGCGAAACATTACAAGCAGTCGATCATTACAAAAACGGCGTTACGGTTAACACCGTCGACGGTCTTTTCGGCTCGGTAGAATATGGTTTTGTCGAAGCAGTTGAAGGCCCACACGTCACATCTGCAAAAGTAAAACAAGATTTAAGACTTGAAAATGCTAACGGCGTTTACGCAGTAAAGAAAAACAACACGGTTAACGTCGTAGGATATAAAAACGGTCTGTTCATCGTTTTAAATGAACAAGGCAAGGATTTCCAAATCGATCCGAACTATTTAGATTTCGGCGAAGGCGGAGTACAAGCTGTAAAACGTGAAGTGATTCAACGTCAAGCACCTGAGCAAGTAGCTAAGGTTGCCGTTAAGGGCGCTCCGGCTCCCAGAGTTGACGGTGCAAAAGCGCAACGCGTCATCGATTCCGCTTACAGCAAAATCGGTACACCCTATGTATGGGGCGCAACCGGATCCAACGGTTTCGATTGTTCCGGTTTAGTATATGCCATTTACGTAAAGGAACTCGGCATTTCTCTTCCGAGAACCTCTTCGGCACAATCCCAAGTAGGTACGCCTGTTGATCGTTCCGAATTACAACCCGGCGACTTAATTTTCTTCAACACTACCGGTAGAGGTGTAAGCCACGTTGGTATTTACGTAGGAAACGATGTTTTCGTTCACGCTTCCAGCGGCGGTGCACGAGTTAAGGAAAATAAATTAACGGAAAAATATTACAGCTCACGTTTTGTTAACGCAATGCGCGTTCTGTAATTCGAACGGAAGGAGCGGCTTAGCCGCTTCTTTTTTAATAGGAGGATTTTATGAAATATGATATTTCACCGCTGAGAGACAAGGTAAAATGTGTCCTTAAAGATAAAGTGGAACGGGCACGGGAACGGCAAATGGGCTATAAGCTTTTAATATTACGAGTCGGCGATAATAAGGCGGACATTAGTTATGAAAACTCCATCAAGAAATCGGCTGAAGGCGTCGGAATCGAGGTGGAAGTTTCAACTTTTGCCGAATTAGTCACGGAAAGTGAAATCATCGCCGAAATCAAGAGAGGTAATCTCGACGACAAAATCGGCGGAATCCTGCTCTTCCATCCACTGCCGAAGCATTTAGATGCCGATAGCATCGACAGTGCTATCGACAGCGACAAGGACATCGATTGTTTGAGCCCCTCGAATCAATGGAAGGTCTTTACATCCAACGGTTCCATCTATCCGGCAACGGCGAAGAGCGCTTTGTTAATTGCAAAGGATATGATGGATTTAAAGGGCAAGCGAGTTTTAATTATTAACCGCTCCATGGTAATCGGCAAGCCTCTTGCCATGATGATGCTCGATGAAAATGCGACGGTTACCATTGGCCATTCGAAAACCGAATCGATTCCGGAGCTCGCCAAAGGATTTGATCTCGTAGTATACGGAACCGGACAGTGTCAGTGGGTAGATGAATCTTTCGTATCGAAAGACCAGTGCATCATTGACTGCGGCATCGCATTTACGGAAGAGGGGAAAATGGTCGGCGATGTGAACTTCGATCGCGTTGTCGACGAGGTCAACTACGTAACGTCCGTTCCGGGCGGCGTCGGCAGCCTAACCAACCTCTTATTATTAGACAATATGTTTCAACACAAATAAAAAAATCGAGTGAATCATCACTCGATTTTGCGCATAGAGAAAGCCTCGAGTCATACTCGAGGCTTTTCGTGATTATCTGCGACGTCGCAGAGCCTTCCATAAAAAGTACTTCTTCAAAAATCCGCCCGAAGCTTTTCTGACGGGTTTGTGACCCAAAGCTTTAAAGATTTTTGTAAAGGCTAATAATTTTAAAATCGTTTTAATGTTCATCGTTGCCTCCTCTTCTTATTATAAATTTACCCAAAACAGGCTATTTTACACAGAAGATTAGCGTTTCGAATTTTTACGGCCTTTTGCAGTCTTTTGAGTTGCAGAGCGATTGTTTTTACTTTTCTGTTTCTGTTTATCTCGCGCTTTGGCTTGTTCCTTTTTTAAAGCTTCCTCTTGCTCTTTTTCAAGTTCTTCTTGTTGACGGAGTTGTTCGTCGTGCCATTCTTTCGTGTGAATATGGCAATAACTTGAAGGAAGGGTATAGAAATCCTTCGGCCTTATGCCGTCAAATTGAGCGGGATCATATCCCTTTGGACGTACGAAATAATATCCGTAGGTAATGGTATCGTAGGGACAGTAGGTCGACGCCTTTTCTCCCGATTCGGAGCAAATAAGCACGCGGGTGTAATTTTTTGTAATCTCTTTGGGAGCCGTTCCCGGCAGGAAGGGGAGCGTGACAGTGGAGTGGGCGCGTTTCGCGTAAGTCGATGCGAGATCGCCCGTTTTGTCGCTGACCTCTACCATTTCAAAGGAATCGGGAACCTTCCATTGGCTCTTATCGTCGGTAATGGAATAAAGGGACGCGTAAAATGATGTCGCAAGATCCTGATTGCGGCTCAATGCGAGTTTTTGAATTTCATTGCCCATCCAAAGTCCGTAGGTGTAATGGGGCGTAGAGCCTACCGCCATATAGTCGGAATGAAATTTATTTTCGCCGAATATGGCGTATGCGTCGTAGCCGTTTTGCTTTAGCGATTTTGAAAGCGGTGAAAGAGAGAGGGCATAGCGTAGAAGTGCGTTGCTTTTATTGGGGAACTTCACGCTCTTCGGCTCGTGACGATAGATAACATTACCTTCGCCGTCGGTAATGGATTCCACGATATAATTTCCTCCCGTTTGGGGCGATGCGATTTTTGCATAGGCGTTGACGAGATCTTTTAAGCTAACGCCGTCCACAAGATTGCCCGATGCCAAACCGTCGTAGGTTATATCGTTGCGCGTTTTATTTTCCGAAGATGAGACGATGGTATCATTTGAAGTGTCATCATACAGGCCGAGAAGCTTCAATGTATTTAGGCTTGCTTCAAAGCCGAAACGTTCGAGGATTTTGCCGCCAACGGCTTCGCGGGTATGAGCCGCTGCGTCGGCCAGTATATCGTATCCGTAAAATTCTCTTTGTGCCGGCCAGATGGCGCCGTCGATTTTAAGGGGCGTGTCGTCATAAGAGGTGGCAAGAGTGTCGCCCTTAATAAGTGCCGTCAAATAGGCGGAGAGAGGCGTAAGCGCCGTGCCCGGTTGCCGCTTGCTGTTTACGTGATTGAATCGCATTCTTGCAGGATTGCGGAGGCTGTTTCCGCCGGCCAAGGCGACGATCCCGCCGGTTTCATTATCTGCTATAAGAGCGGCGGATTGAGGTTGCAAACTGGATTCGTCGGGGAAGAGAAAGAGATTTTTTGAAAAGATTAATTCGCCGTCCTGTTCCTTAATAGAATTGCCGTATTTTTTCAAAACGTCTTTCGACATTTCGAATTCCTCGTCTCCGGAGACTTCTCCCGGTTCGAAAATAGCAGTGGCTCCCGAGAGAGTTTTTAAATTATCCCGCTTATCCAAGGTATAGAAATTCTTTAATTGAATCGTACCGTTTTTTTGCACAAAGGCGGGGTTATAAAAACTCAAATTACCGTTTTCAAATCGGTAATGCTCTTTCGACAAGTGTAAATTACCTTCCTCATCGAAGAGATTGCCATAGCGAAGGTAAAGAGTTTCTCCCCGGTCATCGACGATGTTTCCGGATTCATCTGTCGAGAAATCTATAAAGTGGGCGCCGCGATTGCGTCCGTTTTGTACGAGGTGTGCATAGCCGTCGTATAAAGTTTCCATGCCCTTTTGGTATTGGGGAACGATGGTAGATTGGATGGTAAGCCCGCCTTCGCGAACCAGCTGACGGGCACGATCCCGATCAATTTTTTGAGTCGTCATCAAAATTTGAATCGCTTCATCGGCGATGTAATCCGCTACATAGGAAGAATAAGGCGCGGGATCTTCCTGTTTCGGCTTAAAGATAATGTCACGCTTAGAAGCGTCGTCGGCTTCTTTGGAAGAGAGATATCCGCCGGCGGCCATGGCCTTTAACACGGTATTTTTGCGTTCCATGGAGCGTTCATTTTTTTCAAGATCGTAAACCTTATCGCCGACGGTTTGTGTGGCGACGATGTTTTCGTTTTTTTCATCGGATGCGGGGAGACGTTTAAGGGGTTGGTAATTGGCGGGGGATTTCGCAATACCCGCAAGGAGAGCCCCTTCTTCCAGCGTCAGATCTTCCACATGTTTTGAAAAGTATGCTTGGCTCGCCGCTTCTATGCCTTGGCTGCCGAGGCCTAAATCGACGCGGTTCAAATAAGCCTCTAAAATATCTTTTTTCGAAAGAGACTGTTCCAGAGCCAGAGTTATGTATGCTTCTTTTAATTTGCGGGCGACGGATTGATCCGTACTTAAGTAAATATTTTTCACCAATTGTTGCGTAATGGTGGAACCGCCGCGAATAATATGTCCGCTTTTTACATTAGCTGCAAGGCTCGCTAAAATTTGACGCAGATCCAAACCGTGATGGTCATAAAAACTACGGTCCTCAATGGCCAAAAACGCTTCCTGTACATGTTTCGGTACTTGTTTTAGCGCGACGTGTTCGCTGATGATCGAGGGATCGACTTCGTCGATAATATTACCTTCGGCATCGAGTATAGTCGACGTTTCGGCGATGGAGACTTTAAGATCATTAAAATCGATGGCATCGACACTATGAAGAACGGTGACCACCCACGCGCCTAACATTCCCGCAATGAATACGACAATAAATGCAATAATACATAAGGCGAGATGAATGGTATTTGAATGATTTTTAAAATGATGGGACATAGGCATCCTCCTGTCCACATTATAACATAGGGTACTTCTTGCGTAGAAGCTTGTGATTGTGTATATTTAGGAAAGGAGGTTTGGGAGTGGAGAAACATATTACGGAACGACAAAAGGTGATTACGGCTGCGGCGTGGGACGACAAGAGTAAATATAATGAAGAAAGTTTAAGCGAATTAAACGATCTCGTCGACGTAGCGGGAGGTGTCGTCGTAGGAACGGCGACCCAAACTGTGCGCAGTTTTCATCCGGCGACTTTGATGGGAAAGGGGAAGCTGGAGGAGATTCGATTGGCCGCCGAAACCCTGGGAGCGGAGCTCGTCATTTTTGACGGCGAGCTTACGGGAATTCAAATGCGCGAAATCGAAAAAGTTTTGGATTTGCCGGTATTGGATCGTACGGCGCTCATTTTAGATATTTTCGCATCCAGGGCACGCACCGATGTGGGAAAGCTTCAGGTCTACCTCGCCCAATTGGAATACGGCAAGACTCATTTGATCGGGAAGAAAAATTATTCTCGTCTCGGCGGCGGCATCGGCACTCGTGGACCCGGCGAACAAAAACTGGAAATCGACAGACGGCGGATTAATGATGACATTATGCGCACGAAGCGAAAGTTGAAACGGGCGCAAAAAGTGCGCGACACGGGGCGCAAACAAAGAGAGCGATCGGATATTCCGTCCATTGCCATTGTGGGCTATACGAATGCGGGAAAATCCTCTCTAATGAATCGAATGCTTCGCGAATCTTCGGCTCAAGGAAAAGAAGTTTACGTCGAGGACATGCCCTTTGCTTCATTAGATCCCGATACTCGGCGCATCACACTTCCGGGCGGCTTGGCCGTTTGCGTTACCGACACTGTCGGCTTTATCTCCAATCTTCCCACGACTTTAATCGAATCTTTCCACACCACTCTCGAAGAACTTAAGGATTCGGATCTTATTATTCATATGATCGACGGTTCCGAGGAAGATGAAGGTTTGCGCTATGAAACCACGCAAAAACTTTTAAGCGATTTAGGCGTTCGCGACACGCCGATTATTTTATTTGTAAACAAAGCGGATAAAATGGAACATAAAAAGTTACCCTTCCTGCCTTCGGAACATCGCGTGCTTTACGGCTCTGTAAGAGAAGATCCCTCTATCGAATCTCTTTACGCGGCTATAGAAGAGGCATTAAAATCGAAGTATGTAAAAGTCATGATGGCATTTTCCTACGGTGAAATGCATTTGGTGGAAGAAATCAAAAACCGCTTCCCGGTCGAAGCCTTTGAGTATACGCACGGAGGGGTGGAGCTTTTGGCGACGCTTCCGAAAGTGTATTTAAATCGCTATGAAGAACAAATAAGGAGGCGCTATGTATAAAACCGTCTATCGAGAAGGACAGATAAGCCTGATCGAGAAGAAATCAGAATTTATCGGGCGCGTGGCCTTTGTCAAGACGAAGGAAGGGGCGGAAGCCTACATTCAAAATATTCGAGACAGCGGAAAAGACGCCACACATCATTGTACCGCCTATATTATTAACGAAGATCAATCCATCCAGAAATACGACGATGACGGAGAGCCGCAAAAGACGGCGGGACCACCCATTTTAGATGTATTAAAACGTAACGGCCTAACCAATGTGGTTTGCGTCGTGACCCGTTATTTCGGGGGAACGCTCCTTGGGGCGGGAGGTCTTATTCGCGCCTATTCCTCCGCTGCATCGGCAGCACTCGATGATGCCGTCGTCGTGGAAATGCACAAAGCGCTGGATATTACCTTTACCTACGATTACACCGAACACGGAAGCATTGAAAACTATATGATGCAAAACGGCTATCCGATTATTGATACGGTTTATACCGATCGGGTACAAGTAACGACGACGGTGTATGAAAGTGGCTACGAAGCTTTTAAGGCCTATTTGTTAGATGTAACGTCGGGAACGGTAACCATAGAAAAAGTGGATGGTACTGAACGGGCCGTTCTCGACGGGAAACTATTATATGAAGGAAAAAGTTACAACCAAAAACAATATAAAGGGGAAGAATAATGGAAAGAATTGAAGCAATTTGCCAATGGATGAAAGAAATCGTGAAAGATGCCCACGCCGAAGGCGTCGTCTTCGGCCTAAGCGGCGGTATCGATTCCGCCGTTGTAGCGGGGCTTGCTAAGCGTGCCTTTGGTGACGATGCTCTGGGCATCATTATGCCCATCGAGTCCAATCCGCAAGACGAACACGATGCTCGCCTTGTAGCGGAATCCTTGGATCTTAAAATTGAAAAAGTAGATCTTTCAAAAACATATCATGCCTTGGTCGACGCTTCCATGGATAGCGACAATCAATTGGCGAAAAACAATATTAAGCCGAGACTTCGCGCCGTTACGCTTTATTATTACGCGCAAGACCGTAATTATTTGGTTTGCGGTTGTTCCAATGCCAGTGAATTTTACACCGGTTACTTTACAAAATACGGTGATTCGGCCAGTGACTTAATGCCGATTGCAAGTTTTGTGAAGAGCGAGGTAGTGGAACTTGCCAAAGCATTGGATCTTCCGAAAGAAGTCATTGAGAAAAAACCGACGGCGGGCCTCTACGAAGGGCAAACCGACGAAGACGACATGGGCTTCACCTATGATGAACTCGATGCCGTCATTCGCTCAGATTATCGAGGCGATCATCGGGACGCCATTGATCACAAACACGCAATCAGTGAACATAAGCGCAACATGCCGCCGAAATTTGAAAGATAGGCTTTAAGAGTGATATAATTTTACTTTGATATAAATCAAGGAGGTCATCATGTCAGGACATTCAAAATGGCATAATATTAAAAATAAAAAAGGCAAGGCCGACGCTAAGCGAGGTAAGATCTTTACGAAAATGGCACGTAAAATTGCGGTAGCCGTTAAAGAAGGGGGAGCGGATCCCGAATATAATCCTTCACTAAAGGCGGCTATCGACAGTGCAAAGGCGGAAAACATGCCTAACGATAATATTGAGCGCGCCATTAAAAAGGCGGCAGGGGACGGAGACAACGATCACTTTGAATCCGTTACGTATGAAGGTTACGGCCCCTCCGGCATTGCCGTTATGGTGCTTTGTTTAACGGACAATCGCAACCGTACGGCGCCCGATGTACGTCACGCTTTCGATAAGCACGGCGGCAATTTGGGAACAGACGGATCCGTTGCGTTCATGTTCGATAAAAAAGGACAGTTCGGCATCGAGCTTACCGATGACATGGATTCCGAAGTGCTGGAAATGGATGCCATCGATGCCGGAGCAGAGGATATTCAAGTCGACGAAGACGGTGTCCTCATTGTTACGGAACCGGAAGATTACGGCGACGTTCGAAAAGCACTAGAGGAGAAAGGATATAGTTTTGCTATTTCCGAAATAACCTATATTCCTCAAACGACGACAGTTTTAGAGGATCCGGAAGATCGCAAAAAAATGCGAAAACTTATCGACCAGTTGGAAGAAAACGACGACGTTCAGGAAGTTATTCATAACTGGGAAAACGACGACGAAGACGAGGAATAATGAATCGTATCCTATCTATTCTTTCCGTCCTATCCTGTTTTTTTCTGCTGTTCAGTTTTTCTACGGAAGCTGTGAGCCAAAATCAGAACTATTATGTCGAGCAAATGGAACAAAACGGCATTCCGGCCGTTACGGGAAAATCGTTAGATACGCTGGCGGAGATATCCACGGCACTGAGGCAGTATTTAAAAGAAGGAGAACGAGGAACCCTCGCTCCTTATTTTTCCGAAAGCGAAATCGATCACATGGTCGACGTCTATGCATTATTTAAATTAATGCGTAGTGTTTCGATGTTTGCCATAGCCATTCTCGCCGTATCGTTTTTTGCCCTTTCTCGTCGAATCGGTTGGCGTGGAGCACTGAAAATGACAGGATCCTCGGCCATGGCCATTCTCGCCATACTCGTTCTTTTTTCCATTATCGTGGCGATGAATTTTCACAGAGCGTGGTTTAAATTTCATCAGATCTTTTTCTCTAACAATTTATGGTTGATGGATCCCAAAAAGGATTTGATGATTCAAATGCTTCCCGAACCCTTTTTCTTCGGCATGGTGAAGCGAATCGGCGCTACTATGCTCCTCGGCTTGATCGGTTTATCGGGACTGTTTTTTATAAAAGGAGATTCAAATGAAATTAAATAAAACCATCGATCACACCATTCTTCAAGCGGACGCGACGAAGGATTTGGTCATTCAAACCATCGACGAGGCGAAAGCTTTCGACACGGCTTCCATTTGCTTGGAGCCATGCTGGGTAAAGCTCGCCGCCGAACGATTGGCAGATAGCGATGTAAAAGTCTGTACGGTTATCGGATTCCCTTTGGGCGCTACAACGTCTGCCACGAAAGCTTTTGAAGCGAAAGAAGCCGTGGAAAACGGAGCCGATGAAGTGGATATGGTTCTAAACATCGGCGCATTGAAAAGCGGTGAAGAGGAAATGGTATTGGAAGACATGAAGGCCGTGCGCCATGCCGTTCCTTCTGCCGTCGTAAAAGTAATTTTGGAAACCTGCCTCTTAACCGATGAAGAAAAGCAAACGGCATGCCGTTTGGCAAAAGAAGCCGGCCTCGACTTTGTAAAGACCTCCACAGGTTTCAGTACCGGAGGTGCGACGGTAGAAGATGTGAAGTTAATGCGCGAAGCTGTCGGCGAGGAATTGGGCGTAAAAGCAAGCGGTGGTATTCGTACGAGAGAAACGGCGGAAGCCATGATAGAAGCCGGCGCCACCAGAATCGGCGCATCCAAAACGGCCGCTATTTTAGGAGAATAGAATGAACCCCATTGCCTTTACTTTTTTCGGCATCGAGGTTCGCTGGTACGGAATATTCATTGCCATTGGCGCCATGCTCGCCATTTATTTCGGGGAAGAGCTTATAAAGAGAAATCCGCGTATTCCGAAAGAATCTATCGTGGACATAAGTTTAATCGCACTCCCTTTGGGAATCATCGGCGCACGATGTTATTACGTTTTGTTTGAGTGGGGATATTACAGCCAACACCCATCGGAAATACTCGCCATTCGAAACGGCGGCCTCGCCATTCACGGCGGATTAATAGCAGGCGCCTTGGTTATTTTCTTTTTTTCCAAGGCGCGTAAAATTGAATTTTTAGATCTCTTGGATATGATCGCAGGAGGCGTCGCCCTGGCTCAGGGCATTGGACGGTGGGGTAATTTTATGAATGGCGAAGCCCATGGCGGACCCACAAATTTGCCTTGGGCCATTCCCGTGGACGGCGTCATGGTACACCCGACCTTTCTTTACGAATCAATTTTAGATGTGGGAATTTTTCTCTTTATCTACTTTTACCTTTCGAAACGCAGGAAATATCCCGGTGAACTTTCAGGTGCATATCTCATCTTATATAGCATCGGACGATTTTTTATCGAAGGACTTCGTACCGACAGCCTCTACATCGGTCCCTTAAAAACGGCACAAGTCGTCAGTCTGATTGGAATCGTCATAGGATCCCTTCTTTTAATCTATGTTTATAACCATCGCAATGTAGGTGATTATAAATTGATCAAAAGGGAATCGACAAATAAATAAAATAATCTTAAAAAAACTGCCAATTTTGGTAGTTTTTTTAATTTCCGCCTTGAATCCCATATTAAATCGTGTAAAATAGAGTTAAGTGGGAGAAAGTGGTAGAAAAAGGTTCATTAGGGGTGAAAAATGTTTTTTGGCGAGATCCGACATAGCGTAGACTCGAAAGGGCGCTTAGTCATGCCGGCCAAATTTAGAGAAGGAATTCTCGACGGCTATGTCATGACCAAGGGCTTGGATCAGTGCATTTTTCTTTTCCCCTTAGATGAATGGAAACGCATGGAAGAAAAATTAAAGAGTTTACCCCTTACCCACAAAGATGCCCGCGCATTTGTCCGCTACTTTTTTTCAGGCGCCTGTGACGGCGAGCTGGACAAGCAGGGCAGAATTCGCATTCCTCAAAACCTTATGGACTACGCCGAGCTTTCCACAAAAAGTGTGGTAATCGGCGTGGGAACGCGAATGGAAATTTGGTCGGAATCCTTATGGGATGATTATAACGACGACGAATCCCTATCGTACGATCAAATTGCACAACAATTGGCCGATCTTGGAATTTAGGAGCAGCTATGACCTTTGAACATATACCGGTGCTGAAAAACGAAGTCATTCACGGCTTAAACATCGATCCTCGCGGAACATATGTCGACGGCACCTTAGGTGGAGGGGGACATAGTGGTGAAATATTGCGCCGCATTCCGGAAGGCCGTTTAATCGGCATCGATCAAGACGATGCGGCACTTCAAGCAGCGGATCGCCATTTGGCAAGTATTGGAGACAACTACACGCTTGCCAAAGGCAATTTTGTCGAAATGAAGGAAATCCTTTCCGAATTGAATATTGAAAAGGTCGATGGCATTTTATTGGACATCGGCGTAAGCTCGCACCAATTTGACACCGGCGAGCGCGGATTCAGCTATCGCTTTGACGGCCCTTTGGATATGCGTATGAATCCATCGGACGCGATCAGTGCGCGAGATATCGTCAACACATATGAAGAAGACGAGTTAAGCCGCATCTTTTGGGACTACGGAGAAGAACGTTGGGGAAAGCGTATCGCCGAGTTCATTGTAAACGAACGAAAACACGAGCCGATCGAGACGACCTTTCAGCTCGTTGACATTATAAAAAAAGCAATCCCGGGCGGCGCCAGAAGAGACGGCGGTCACCCGGCGAAGAAAACCTTTCAGGCATTGCGTATTGCAGTGAATCGAGAATTGGATGTTTTAGAAGAAGTCATTCCAGACGCGGTAAATCTTTTAAAACCTAAGGGACGGTTCGCCATCATCACTTTCCATTCGTTGGAAGATCGGATTGTAAAAAATCAGTTTAAATATTTAAATCTCGATTGTATCTGTCCGCCGCGCCAACCGATTTGTACTTGCGATAAAAAACGTGAGATTAAAATTATTACGAGAAAGCCTATTACGGCGACAGAGGAAGAGTTAGCAGAGAATACGCGGTCCCATTCCGCAAAGCTTCGCATTGCTGAAAAAATATAGGGGGAGTGATATAATGAAAAAGGTTCAGACGCGACGAAATCGTCGTCAACCCAAACCACGGAAAAAGAATCGTTCGATGTCCACTTCCGCCTGTATCGGCATTATTGTTTTGATGATATGTATAACGGGACTTGTACAGTTAAAAGTACAAACTCGCCTTGCGAGCATAAACTCCGCCATCGATCGGCAAACGAGAGCGCTGGAAGACATGGACAAGACGTATAAAGATATGACGGCGAGCTTAGATGAAATTAAAAATTCAGACGATATTATGCGCAAAGCGAAATTTCAATTGGGTATGGTCTATCCGGATAATGATCAGATTAAATACATAGACGTCGCCGTTCGAGAAAAAGAAAATGATGTAAACGAAAATGTTTACTTGAACCCTGTGATTTCCGTGTTGCATATTTTCAACGGAAAGTAGGAGACTTTTGTGCGTGAGCAGAAAATGAATCAAAATAATAGAGTGAGAAAGAGAAAAAACAAACGCCGTTCTTTTGGTACGTATTTAAGAAATATGGATCAAAAGGTAGCTTTTCTGTATTCGATTCTCTTCTTGCTCTTTTTTATTTTGTTTATTCGCGTCGGTTATTTGCAAACCTTCGAATCCGATGATCTAACCCGTGAGGCTCTTGCCATGGACAGTGCGCAAAACAAAAAAATGGCGCGGGGCTTAATTGTGGACAGCAATGGAAAAGAACTGGTTTACAACATAAGTAAATCGGATATTTACGTCGACATCGATACATTGGAAAAAGGGAAAAACAGTGCCAAAAATAAAGAGCAACTCATAAGCCTTGCGGAAAAAGCATTGAACATGACCCGCGAAGACGCGGAGAAACGCTTGGAGAAAAAGGGACATGTTCTTTTAAAGGGTGATGTGGATCGTTCCTCGGCTATGCGCGTGCGGGATACCGACATTCCCGGCGTCGTCGTGGAAGATTTCGAAGCCCGCTCCTATCCTTATAACGATTTGGCATCACTTGTTATCGGTTTTACCAATAAAGATGGGGAAGGGCGTTATGGGCTGGAACGTTACTATAATGATGTTTTGAGCGGCAAAACCACTGTCCTCCCGTCCCAAGAAGATCCTTCGTCGATTGTAGAGGGTGGAGGCAATTTAAAGCTTACCATGTCCGAACCGCTTCAACGAAAGACGGAGGAAATCCTCGATAATTTTCGGGAGAAAAATCATGCGAAGCGGATCACCGCCATTGTGCAGGAAACTCAAACCGGCGCTATTGCGGCCATGGCCTCTACAGACGATTACAATTTAAACTATCCTTACCGCCCGGCGACAAAAGCGCAAGCTGCTGTTTGGAAAAATCTTTCCCGCGAGCAAAAATCGGAAATGTGGTTTGATAATTGGCGAAACTTTTCGGTAAGCGATACGTACGAGCCTGGTTCGACGTTTAAAACCATTACTGCTGCGGCCGCCATTGAAGAAAACACAACGAACCCTAAAAAGCATTATTATTGCACTGGGTATGTGCGAGATATTCCGGGCATCACCATTACGTGTACATCGCTTCCCAATCCCCACGGCGACATTACGATGGAAAAAGCCTATGCTGAATCCTGTAATGTCAGTTTCGTCAACATTGCGAGAGAGCTTAAAAAAGAAGGTATGCTTAAATACATTCACGCTTTCGGCTTCGGCGAAAAAACCGGCATCGATTTACCTGCCGAACAAGACGGTATGATTCCCGAAAGTGTAGAGGATATTGGCGAAGCGCGCCTTGCCACCATGAGCTATGGCCACGGCATCGCCGTAACGCCTATTCAGATGGTAACGGCTATTTCAGCTGTCGCCAACGGAGGCTATTTGCTGGAACCCTACGTCGTCGACGAAATTACGGACGCAGCGGGAAATCTCGTAGAAAAACACGGCATCGTCGTAAGACGTCAAGTCGTGTCGGAGTCTACAAGCAGTACCATGCGGAATTTAATGGTGCAGGTAGTGGAAAAGGGCACGGGGAAATATGGTGCCGTAGATCGCTACCTCATCGGCGGGAAGACCGGTACGGCCGGGAAAGTTTCGGAAACCGGTGGCTATGAAAAAGACAAATACATCAGTAGTTTTGTTGCCGTCGGGCCAATGGACGATCCGAAATACACGGTACTCGTTATCGTCGAGGAGCCGGAAGGGGATTATTTCGGCGCAACTGTCGCAGCGCCCATCGCTTCCGAGATTATGGGTACGGCACTACGAAGTGCTGACGTTCCTTATTCCGCCGGCATGAAGGAGAAACAGGCGAAAAAAGTTATCGTTCCCAATGTGGAAAACATGCTTCTCGAGGACGCCGGCAAGGCACTTACCGATGTAGGGCTAAAGTTCAATATGGCCTCTGAAAATGTAGGTGCTTTCGGAATTGTAGAAAAACAAGCGCCCAAAGCGGGTACGGAAGTGGACGAAGACACCATAGTAGATTTAAAGGTGGATCCAAACGATGCCAACCGAAAGAGCGTACCGAATTTCCTTGGTAAATCGAAAGGTGAAGTGGAGGCACTGTTAGAAAACTCGAACATAGATTATATTATGGAAGGCGAGGGGACGGTGGTCTCTCAAGAGCCTTTGGCAGGGGAAGAACTTAAAAAAGGAACCAAAGTTCACCTTCGCCTGGAAGAGAAGCCTTCATCCGATAATAAGAACGAAGGAAAAGGGGATTCGGACAATAAGAAAGAGAAGCGTCAGATCTCTACGGAAAGTAAGACGACGAATTCTACGAAAAGCCGAAGAACTCAAGATACGCGGAATAAGAAAAAAAGGAGTCATTAGATATGTTTGCAACTCTGCCAATCAGTTTTGGCCTGGGGCTTATTTTCAGCTTAATAGGGGGACGTTACTTTATTCCCATGTTAAGAAGATTGCACGCCGGGCAGGAAATACGGGAAGAGGGACCTCAATCGCACTTGGCGAAGGCGGGCACGCCTACCATTGGCGGTATTATCTTTTTGACCTCCGCTATTTTAGCTACATTAGCGATCAAAAACTTAACCTATGAAGCCATGGTTTTATTTATTTCCACTTTAGGCTTCGCTTTAGTAGGTTTTGTAGACGACTATTTAAAAGTGGTACACAAGCGAAATTTAGGTTTCACAGCACTCCAAAAATTGGTGGCTCAAATTTTAATCGCCGTGTTGCTCTACGTGTTGATTCGCGTATCCGACGGTTTGACGACGGATATGTTGATACCGGGAATGGATAAGCACCTGGAAATGGGCATAATGTTTATTCCGTTCATTATTTTTGTCGTCGTCGGCACGGTAAATTCTGTAAATTTAACGGACGGTCTCGACGGACTGTCTTCTTCGGTTACCATTATCGTCATGTTATTTTTCTCCCTCGTAAGTCATAAAATGGGTCGCACGTCCATTACGATGTTCTGTCTCGTCATGGCGGGAGGTCTTTTAGGGTTTTTGTTCTACAATAAATACCCGGCAAAAGTATTTATGGGGGATACGGGATCCTTGGCTTTAGGCGGTGCCGTTGTGGCAGTAGCGATTCTACTGAATCTGCCTTTATTGCTGCCCATTTGCTGCGGCATTTATTTTATCGAGACGCTTTCAGTTATTATTCAGGTGATTTCTTTTAAAACGACGGGAAAGCGCGTCTTTTTAATGAGTCCAATTCATCACCATTTTGAGCAAAAGGGAATGAATGAAGTTCAAATCGTCGGTTTATTTTCCATCGTCGAAATTGTTCTTTGCGTGATCAGTTATTTCCTGATTTTTTAGGGGTGTACAATGAAAAACAAAAAGATATTAGTCTACGGCATGGGAAAAACGGGACTTAGCGCCATCGATGCGCTGGGCGATGAGAACACGCTTTATGTTTACGACGACGATCCTTCCCACTTGGATTTAGCGGAAGGTCTTCCCGTTTACGATGGAGAAGAAGTGGATTTCGTTATAAAAAGTCCGAGCATCCCATTGGATCACGGTATGTTGCCTGAGCTTGCGGAGCGAAACATCCCCATTCTTTCGGATATCGAAGTCGCTTATCGTATTTCCGAATGCGAAAACTTTCTCGCCATTACAGGTACCAACGGCAAGACGACGGTGACGGATTTACTCTATCATCTGTTAATCGACGGAGGAAAAGTGGCGTATGTCGGCGGCAATATCGGCATCGGCATTTTACCTATTGCCAAACGGGCGGGGAAAGATGATTTTGTCGTGATCGAGTGTTCCAGTTTTCAATTGGAAACCATCGAAGATTTTAAGCCGAAAGTGGCGATTTTAACCAATATTACGGAAGATCATTTAGATCATCATAAATCGGTAGATAATTACCGTGAGTGTAAAAAGAATATTTACAAAAATCAAGACGAAGACGATTACTTAATTTTAAATATAGACGATCCCTATCTCGCCATGACGGGAGAGGAATTGGAATCTCCTTTAGTGGTAAGTACGACGCCGATTCAACAAGACGGCGCTTATAAAGACGGCGATAAGCTTTACCTCGTCCACGGCGGTGAGACGATTTACTTAATGGATCGCGACGATATGCTCCTTGTCGGGGATCACAATGTACGCAATGCATTGGAAGCATCCCTCGCAGCGTTTCTTATGGGGGTAGATGTAGAATCGATTCGCAATACCCTCAAGACCTACAGAGGAAAAAATCACCGTATGGAATATGTAGCCACAATTGAAGGTGTGGACGTCTATAATGATTCCAAGGGAACAAATCCGGACTCCACCGACGTGGCGCTGGCCAGTTTCTCCCGTCCGGTACGCTTGTTGGCTGGCGGATACGATAAGGGGAGCGATTTTAAAGATCTTTTTAATCGCCATCACGACGGCATCGCCGCCTTATATCTTTTCGGCGAAACGAAAAATATAATAGCAGACGAGGCAAAAGGTGAAGGGGTTCAAAAGATTTACCTGTTTGAAACCATGGAAGAAGCGACGGAACAGGCGATGCGCGATGCCGTTGAAGGCGATATTGTACTGTTGTCGCCTGCCTGTGCTTCCTGGGATCAGTTCAAAAGTTACGAAGAACGGGGCGATCAATTTAAAGCGTTGATTTTAGAAAAACGGAGCTGATGAGGCTATGTCTCAATTAAAGAAATATGTAGATCCCCTTTTGCTGGGCTCCATTGTCGTGCTGCTCATTATCGGCGTGTTTATGGTGGCGTCCAGTTCATGGGGCGAGGGGCTTAAGGAATTTGGAGACGGCACGTATTATTTTAAGCGTCACATCGTTTACCTTATTGTCGGCATGATGGCTTGTGTCGTCGGTTATATCATTCCTTTAAAGACTCTTCGAAATCTAGCCATCCCTTTATGGGTGGTAAGCATGATCCTATGCCTTGCCCTCTACACTAGACTCGGCGTAACGGTCAACGGCGCCACTCGATGGCTCGCCATTCCGAAGACCCACTTTCAATTTATGCCATCGGATCTTTTAAAATATGCTTCCATCTTTTTTGTGGCGCATCTTTGCACCGTCCACAGAAAAGGCGGTAGACGAGGAGGCTTTTTGCCTATCCTTGCCGTAATCGGCGCTTCTGCAGGTATTGTTATTATCGAAGACTTTTCCTCGGCGAGTGTCATTGCCATTAGTTTAATGAGCATGTTTTTTATCTCCGACATGAGTTTTTCAGAGCTTATGACCATTCTCTTTTTAGGGATGGTGGGAATTTACGGTTTCGTTCTTCGCGTTCCCTATCGACTGAAGCGACTTACATCTTTTATTAATCCCTTCGACGACATAGCGAACACGGATTGGCAGTTGGCAAATTCCCTTTACTCGATCGGCATCGGATCGATTACGGGGGTAGGGTATTTTAACTCTTATCAAACTTTTAACCGCTTGCCGGAGGCCTATAATGATTTTATTTTTGCGGTCATCGGTCAGGAATTCGGTCTGATCGGCTCTACTTTTGTCATTATATTCTTTACGCTATTTATCGCGCGAGGTTTTCAAACGGTTAGAAGGCAGGATAAACTTTACGAAAAACTTGTCGCCACGGGCATCGTCGTGTCCATAGGGTTTCAGGCATTTTTTAATATGGGCGTCGCCGTAGGGCTTTTACCGGTAACGGGTTTAACCTTACCCTTTATTTCTTACGGCGGCACCGCCCTCGTCCTTGTCATGGGGATGAGCGGTATTTTACTCAGATTATCTGCGAAAGGAGCGTCACGTTGAAAGTTATTCTCTCAGGTGGCGGCACCGGCGGCCATATTTATCCCGCGTTGGCTATCGGTGAAGCATTAAAAAAGAGAGTAGAGGATGTAGACATTCTCTATGTCGGGAAAAAAGACAGCATGGAAGAGGAGCTTGCCAAAAAAGAAGGTCTGAAATTCGCTCCCGTGCATATTCAAGGCTTTCCCCGAAAAAAAATAAATAAAGAATCGATTCTCACTATGATGGAGCTTTTAAGAGGTCTTCATGATGCAGGTCAGATTTTAAGAGAGTTCAAGCCCGATGTGGTTATTGGAACGGGAGGTTACGTCTGCGCCCCCATTGTGTTAAAGGCTCAGAGTAAACATATCGCCACTGTCATACAGGAGCAAAATGCCTATCCGGGCAAGACGAATCGTCTCCTTGCCAAACGAGTGGATTTAATTGCCTATAGTTTTAAAGAAGCGGAACATTTCTTCCCGGAACACACAAAAAAACTGTACACGGGCAATCCCATTCGCTCAAGTTTCCAAAAAGTACAAAGAGAGAAAGCCCTTCAAACCTTAGGGCTTGACGATAAAAAACCATTAGTACTTTCCTTCGGCGGAAGCGGCGGTCAGGAATCGACAAATGATGCGATTTTAGAAATAATGGAAAAGCACAAAGAGTTGCCTTTCCATTTAGTACACATTACGGGCAAGGAACACTATGACGGTTTTATGGATCGAATGCCCGAGGTAGACGGAGACTCCTATACCATATTGGATTACTCTCATCAAATCCCCGAATTCCTAGCGGTGGCGAAACTTGTGGTGGCGTCCTCTTCCGCCATGACATTGGCAGAAATCAGCGCCATGCACTTGCCTTCCATTTTAATTCCGAAGGCCTATACGGCAGGCAACCATCAATATCACAACGCCATGAGTTATAAAAAAGCCGATGCGGCAGAAGTCATCGAAGAAAAAGATTTAAATGGCGACGTGTTATTTAATGCCATGGAAGACCTTTTAGGAAACGAAGAAAAATCCAAGGTGATGGGAAATCATGCCTACGGCCTTATTAATCCAAAGGGTACGGAAGAAATTGTGGATGCCATTTTAGAAGTGGTGGCACCATGACAGAAGGCAGAAGGAAACGCAAGAGAAAACTGAAACGTAAATATCGCAATCGGCGAATTTTGCTCGCCGTAGTGTTAATCGCTTTAATTGGCGGCGGTTGTATTTTATTTTCATCTTTAACGGCGACGCAAGGGGTGGCGATTTCGGGCACCAAGAAAATACCGAAGACTACCATTCGCCAAATCGCAGACGATTACGTAAACAAAAGCTATCTTACGATGGATCGCAAGAGCTTGAAAAATCGTTTAGAACAATTGCCTTACGTCAAGAGTGCGGACATCGGCATTTCTTTTCCCCATACGCTGACCATTGCCATTGAGGAGGAAACACCTTCGGCGCAGCTTTACAGCGGTGACGGATACATCCTCGTGAACGAGGATTTTAAGGCCTTGGCGAAGACGAGATCCTATGATACGGATCTCCCGAAAATTACAGGCATTCCCACAAGCGGCATTAAACTCGGTCAGGTGGCGTTTTGCGAAACTGGCAATGAAAAGAAAATTGCCATGATTCGTGCGTTGTTCCGCTCCGAAATAAAGAAAGACATTAATACCTTAGCCATATTGGATCGAGGAGTTAAAATTTCGTTTTCCGACGGCACCATCGTTCACATAGGAAGTTTTAACGACGCTGATTATAAAGTGAAGCAGCTTGAAGAAATTCGGAAAGAAATGAAAACGAAGGATGAAAGTTACCGGGAGATTTTCCTGGATCAGGGTGATCACCCCATCGCCGTGAAGCCTTCGAGCATGGATGAGGACGAAGGGGAACCGGATGGGGAACAGGATAATGCGCGAAGCGATTCCCCGAAAGATGATAAGGACGATAAAGGCGAAAAGCCGACGAAATCCGAAAAAAGTTCAAAAAAACCTTCTCAAAAAGAGGAAGGTTCCGGCGACAGCAAAAAAGAAAAAAGTACGGATAAAGAAGAAAAAACGAGATAAACCGCCTTTTCTTGACTTGTACAGATTTTCTCTATAAAATGTAATAAATTGATTCGATTTCATGGCTATTTGCGCGATTAGGAGGATTTAAATGTTGGATTTTGATATGGATCACGAAGAATTTGCAAAAATTAAAGTAGCCGGCGTTGGCGGCGGCGGAAACAATGCCGTAAACCGTATGATTAATGCCGGTGTACGCGGCGTGGAATTCCTCGCCATCAATACCGATCGTCAAGCGCTAAAGAACTCTTTAGCTGAAACGAAAATTCAAATCGGTGAAAAAATTACGAGAGGCCTCGGTGCCGGTGCAAACCCCGACATCGGTGAACAATCGGCCGAAGAAAGTTTAGATGAAATTCGCGAAGCATTAAGCGGAGCGGACATGGTTTTCATTACTGCCGGCATGGGCGGCGGTACCGGTACAGGTGCAGCTCCCATTATCGCCGATGTGGCAAAAGATTTAGGCGCCCTAACGGTAGGCGTCGTAACGAAACCCTTCACTTTTGAAGGTGCTCGCCGCACGAAACAAGCCATTCGCGGTATTGAAGAACTAAGAGGAAAAGTAGATACCTTAGTTATTATTCCAAACGACAGATTGTTTAATATTTCCGACAAGAAAACGACATTCTCGGAAGCTTTCAATATGGCGGATGAAATCTTAAAACAAGGTATTCAAGGTATTTCCGAATTAATCAGCGTTCCCAATGTCATTAACTTAGACTTTGCCGATGTTAAGACCGTTATGCACGACAAAGGTATCGCTCATATGGGTATCGGTTATGCATCCGGCGATGACAGAGCAACTGAGGCTGCTCGCAACGCCGTAGAAAGTCCCTTACTCGAAACCTCTATTGAAGGAGCCAAGTCCGTTCTATTAAACATTACTTCCGGCAACGATTTAGGTATGTTTGAAATGAACGAAGCGGCCGATTTAATTCGTTCCACAGTCGATGAAGATGCCAACATTATTTTCGGCGCAGGTATCGACGAATCTTTGAAAGATCAAGTGAAGATTACCGTTATCGCAACGGAATTCGATCAAGGCAATGACGAAAAGCCGAAGAAACCGGCGAAAGGCTTTAACGTGGCTAAAGACGATCAAAATGAAAAAGTGAGCGGATCCGGCAAGAAAGAAAATGACGACGAGTTAAATATTCCGGATTTTCTTCGCAGAATGAGATAGTAAATCATTGACGTATCCTGCGGGATACGTCTTTTACTTTTAGGAGGTGAATCATGCGCTGTCCTTATTGTCATCATTTGGATTCAAAGGTCGTCGATTCTCGCCCGACGGAGGAAGGCGCGTCCATTAGGCGCAGGAGAGAGTGTATTGCCTGCGGAAGACGATTCACGACCTATGAACAAATCGAAGTGGTGCCGATGACCGTTAAAAAAAAGAGCGGCGGCATCGATGTGTTCGATCGAAATAAAATTTTAAAAGGCCTTATTAAGTCATGTGAAAAGAGGCCGGTCAGTTTGGAATCTATGGAAGCCGTAGTGGACGATATCGAAGCTACGCTTCAGAGCAAAATGGTAAAACAAATTACCAGCGATGAAATCGGCGAAATGATTTTGGAACGGCTAAAAGATCTCGATGAAGTGGCTTATGTTCGCTTTGCATCGGTTTATAGACGTTTTCAGGACATCGACAGTTTTCTAAAAGAATTGGAAGAGCTTAAAAAACGCGACAACGAAAAGTAGGTGATTATGGATTTATTTGAATTTCAGATGAACAATCACTTAAAAGAGACGGCACCTTTAGCCGAACGCATGCGCCCTATGAAACTCGACGATTACGTCGGCCAAGATCACGTAGTCGGACGGGGAAAGTACATCGATCGGATTTTGCGTACGCAATTTTTGCCGTCCCTTCTTTTTTACGGACCGCCGGGCATTGGTAAAACGACGTTAGCAGAAATCGTAGCCAAGACATCGAATCGCGCATTTGTCGTCATCAGTGCCGTTACAAGCAATGTGAAGGAGTTGCGGGAAGTTTTAAAAGAGGCTGAAGATCGCTTGGGAGGGCAGGGACAGGAGACCGTCCTATTCCTCGATGAAATTCATCGCTTCAATAAATCCCAGCAAGATGTGTTGCTTCCCTATGTGGAAAAAGGCAAGATCATTTTAATGGGTGCCACCACGGAAAATCCCTATTTTTACGTTAATTCCGCTCTTTTATCTCGACTGCAGGTGGTTCAGTTGAATCCCTTAAACGATGACGCCATAAGGGAGCTTTTACACCGTGCCCTTGCCGATGAGGTAAGGGGCTTTGGAAAAGAGGATATTCAGTTTGAAGAGGGCGCCTTCGAAAATCTCATCGCCATGAGCCATGGCGATGGGCGATCGGCTCTTAATCTTTTGGAGATCTGCGTTCTGAGTACCCCGCCTAAGGAAAATGGTACGATTCTTATTACGGCGGATGATGTCTCGGCATCGTCATTACGACGTTCTCAACGTTACGACCGGGATGGAAACGAACATTACGATACAATTTCAGCCTTTATAAAATCCATTCGCGGATCGGATCCGAATGCCGCCGTATTTTATTTAGCCAAGATGCTGGATTCCGGTGAAGAGCCGGAATTTATCGCCAGACGCATGATGATTTCTGCATCGGAAGACATTGGAAACGCCGATCCATATGCCATCACCATGGCGGTCTCCGCCTTTCAAACCCTTAGGGTTATCGGAATGCCCGAGGGGAGAATTACACTGGCGCAAGCGGTAACTTATTTGGCGACGGCGCCAAAAAGCAATCGAAGCTACATGGCGATTAATCGCGCGATGGAAGATGTGAAGCGCGGAATCGGCAGAGTCATTCCGCCTTATTTAAGGGATCAGCATCAACCTCTGGAAGAACACGAAGGGTATCGCTACCCTCACGATTATCCCGATGCTTACGTTACCCAACGCTATTTGCCTTTGGACATGGAAGAAACGGCCTATTACAAACCCTCGGATCGAGGACATGAAATAAAGATAAACGAGTACTTAAATAAAATACATCAGGAGGACGAGAGTGAAAATTCGTGAAGTATTAGAACATTATAACGATTATTTGGACCAAGAAATGGTGCTTGAAGGTTGGATTAAGACGTCGAGAGATTCCAAGAATTTCGGTTTTATTCAACTTACCGATGGCAGTGGATTCGACGGAATTCAAGTGGTTTATGAAGGTGATATTGAAAACTTTAAAGAAATTTCAAAATATCCCCTTTACAGTTCTATTCGAGTAGAAGGAAATCTGGTAGAAAGCCCCGGCGCTAAACAACCGATTGAAATTCACGCGACAAAAATCGAACCCTTACATTTGGCGGAATCGGATTATCCTCTTCAAAAGAAGCGCCATACATTTGAATATTTGCGAACCAAGGCGCATCTACGTCCTCGTACTAATACATTTCAAGCGGTGTTCCGCGTACGCAGTCTGATCGCTTTTGCCATTCATGAATTTTTCCAACAACGCAACTTCGTCTACGTGCATACGCCCATTATTACGGCTTCCGATGCGGAAGGCGCCGGCGAAATGTTCCAAGTAACGACATTTGATTTAAATAACGTTCCGAAAAAAGACGGCGTCGTCGATTTTGAAGAGGACTTCTTCGGTAAGCATGCGAACCTTACGGTTAGCGGTCAATTACAAGCGGAAGCTTATGCACTAGCTTTTAGAGATGTTTATACCTTCGGTCCGACATTCCGTGCCGAAAACTCCAACACCCAACGCCATGCGGCGGAATTCTGGATGATCGAGCCGGAAATGGCCTTTGCCGATCTCAATGTAAACATGGATGTGGCGGAAGCCATGCTCAAATACATTATTAACTACGTCTTCGAACATGCTCCGAAAGAGCTTGAGTTCTTCAACTCCTTTATCGATAAAGGCTTAATCGATCGTTTGAAAAATGTAATGGAATCGGATTTTGTCCGCATCACGTACACCGAAGCCATCGACATTTTAGAAAAATGCGATCGCGAATTTAAGTATCCCGTCTCCTGGGGAATCGATCTTCAAACAGAACATGAACGCTATATTACCGAAGAAGTTTACAAAAAGCCCGTTTTTATTACGGATTACCCGAAAGAAATTAAGGCCTTCTACATGAGAGAAAACGAAGATAAGAAAACCGTGGCCGCAATGGATTTACTCGTACCGGGCATCGGCGAAATTATCGGAGGTTCTCAAAGAGAAGAGCGTTTAGACGTTTTGGAAGCGAAGATGAAGGATCTCGGTTTAACAGGTGATAATTATGAATGGTATCTCGATTTGCGCCGTTACGGAAGCGTCGTACACTCGGGATACGGTCTCGGTTTTGAACGCGCCGTCATGTACGTTACGGGCATGAAAAATATTCGCGACGTCATTCCCTTCCCGAGAACCGTAGGCAATGCAGAATTTTAGAAAGGGCACTCCCATGAAAGAATATGATCCGAAACAGATAGAAAAGAAGTGGCAAGATTTTTGGGACGAGCACGAAACCTATAAAGCGACTTTGGATCCCGAAAAGAAGAAATTTTACCCCTTAGTAGAATTTCCATATCCCTCCGGACAAGGCCTTCACGTCGGCCATCCGAGACCGTATACGGCCCTCGATATTGTAGCGCGTAAAAGACGTTATGAAGGCGAAAATGTCATCTTTACCATGGGTTGGGATGCATTTGGTCTCCCGACGGAAAACTACGCTATTAAAAATAAGATCCATCCTCGCATTGTTACGGAGCGAAACATCGAGAATTTTAAAAAGCAATTGAAAAGCTTAGGCTTTAGTTTCGATTGGAGTCGCGAAATCAATACGACGGATCCGAAATACTATCGCTGGACACAATGGATTTTCCTGCAATTATTTAAACGCGGCTTAGCGTATAAGGAAGAAATGCCCGTCAACTGGTGCCCTTCCTGTAAAGTAGGCCTCGCCAATGAAGAAGTCGTCGGTGGTAAATGCGAACGCTGCGGCACTGTCGTAAAACATCGTCGCCGCAGTCAATGGATGCTTCGTATAACCGAATACGCCGATCGCCTGTTGGAAGGTTTGGATACGGTAGATTTTATTGAGCCCGTAAAAATTCAACAACGCAACTGGATCGGGAAGAGCGTAGGCGCGGAAATTCACTTTAAAGTGAAAGATACGGATACGGTACTTCACGTGTTCACGACGCGACCCGATACGCTTTTCGGCGCCACCTATATGGTAGTAGCACCTGAGCACCCGATCGTGACCGATTACGCCGATAAAATCGAAAACATGGATGAAGTAAAGGCTTATCTTGCGGAAGTTGAAAAGAAATCCGACTTTGAACGTACGGAACTTTCCAAAGAAAAAACCGGCGTTCCGCTGAAAGGCCTTGTGGGCATTAACCCTGCCAATGGAAAAGAAATACCGATTTGGATTTCCGACTACGTTTTAATGACCTACGGCACCGGCGCGATTATGTCGGTACCCGGACACGATCAAAGAGACTGGGAATTTGCCAAAAAATTCGATCTTCCCATTATTCCCGTCATCGAAGGCGGCAATGTGGAAGAAGAAGCTTATACCGATGTTTCGGAAGGCATTATGATCAATTCGGATTTCTTAAACGGAAAATCCGTAAAAGATGCCATCGATACGATGATCCAATGGATTACGGAAAATGGGTTGGGCAAAAAGCAAACCAATTATAAATTAAGAGACTGGGTATTCTCGAGACAACGTTATTGGGGAGAGCCGATCCCCCTCATTCACTGCGACGAATGCGGATGGGTTCCCGTTCCGGAAGACGAATTACCTTTAGAGCTTCCCGAAGTGGAAAATTATGAGCCCACAGATAATGGACAAAGCCCCCTTTCGGAGGTGGAGGATTGGGTCAACACAACCTGCCCGAAATGCGGTAAGCCGGCCAAACGCGAAACCGACACCATGCCTCAATGGGCCGGCAGCAGCTGGTATTATTTACGCTATACCGATCCGAAAAACGAAGACGTCCTGGCATCGAAAGAAGCTCTCGAATACTTTATGCCCGTCGATTGGTATAACGGCGGTATGGAACACACCACGCTTCACTTGTTGTATTCGCGCTTTTGGCATAAATTCCTCTACGATATCGGCGTCGTCAATACCGACGAGCCTTATCAAAAACGGACGAGCCACGGCATGATTTTAGGGGAAGACGGCGGCAAAATGAGTAAGAGCCGCGGAAATGTCGTAAATCCAGACGATATCGTCAATCGCTACGGAGCCGACACGTTGAGAACTTACGAAATGTTTATCGGCGATTTTGAAAAATCCGTGCCCTGGTCTGAAAACGGCGTCAAAGGTTGTCGACGATTCTTGGAAAGAGTATGGTCCTTAGCGGAAGATATTCAAGATGGCGATGTATATCGCAAGGATATGGAAGTGTTAATGCATCAAAGCATTAAAAAAGTCAGCTACGATTACGAACACTTAAAGGCCAATACCGCCATTGCCCAACTTATGACCTTGGTCAATATCTTCCAAAAAAACGGCGTTAATCGTAAAGAATTTAGAGATTTCCTCATTCTCTTAAATCCCGTAGCACCTCATATCACAGAAGAGCTTTGGGAAGCGCTCGATTACGAAGGCTATTTATGCGAGACCCACTGGCCCACATACGATGAAGCGAAGACGGTGGAAGATGTCATCGAAGTTCCCGTACAATTTAACGGAAAAGTTCGTTTTAAAGTGGTTTTAAATCGAAACGCATCTCAAGAAGAAGCCTTTAAAGTCGTTCACGAACACGAAGATTTTGCAAAGCAAACGGAAGGCAAAACTGTCGTCAAAGAAATCTACGTGCCCGGTAAGATATTAAATGTCGTTATCAAGTAATTGACAGTACGCTTTCTTTAGAGTATCTTATTCACAGAGAATTACTCGGAATTAAGGAGGTGAAGACATGAAGTTATCGACGAGAGGTCGTTACGGTCTCATGGCCATGTCCCATTTAGCGAATAATTATGGAGGAGGCCCTCTTTCGGTGAACTATATTGCTGAAAAGGAAGGGCTCAGCGTGGCTTATTTAGAACAATTGTTTTCACGCTTAAAAAAACGCAATTTGGTAAAAAGTATTCGCGGCGCACAAGGCGGTTATGTATTGACGGAACCGCCGGAAAAAATTGCCATAGGCGATGTCATCGAAGCCCTGGAAGGGGAATTGGCTTTTTCATGTTGCAGCAGCGAGGAAGGTCACAATTGTGATCGCGGCCGAGATTGCTCGGCAAAAACGATTTTGGATCGCATCCAAGAAGAAGTCGACGATGTCTTATACTCTATGACACTTGAAGACATGAGGTAGCTATGGGACAAGCCGATTCTTTTTTCGACGTGGTCACTCCTAATTTTCTCGTGGTGATCCGCGGTTTATTATTAATTTTACTCATCGGGCTCAGTGTTTACTATTTAATCAATATCGGAAATCAGCACATCGATAAGAGCAAGCGGATACGCTTCGATTTAAAGCGCGTCGGTCTCTTTTTATCGGCGATCCTTTTCTTTATTATCCTGCGCTATATATTTCATCGATTTCCCGTACTGCCTACGACCTTGGCGGCGATTGTGATATCGGTCGTTCTTTCCTATATTATTAATCCCTTAGTAACGTATTTGGAGACAAAAAAAATATCCAGACGTTTGGGCGTCCTCATCGTCTATGTAGGATTTATCCTGATCCTCGTCGTGCTTTTTCTCGTCGTCTTGCCCAAGACCATCGAGGAGCTGCGAAATCTTCTGATTTCGCTACCCCATTTGGTGAACGATGTGAACCTTCAAATTTTAGATTTGGCGGATCATATTGAAAAAGTAACGAACATCGACATGAGCCGCATTTTAAACAATATTCAAGAGGGTATCGAACAGTATTTAAATTCAGTACAAACTAGTTTGCTGGATCGATTGCGTTTTATGGCGTCTGGAATGTACGCAGCTCTTGGGCGAATGGTAAGCTTTGTTTTAATTTTGATCCTAACCTATTACTTTACGGTCGATAAAAATCGGATCAAGGTCAAAATGTATAAACTGATTCCTTCAACTTACCGTTCCGACATCCTCTATTTGGCGTCTGAAATTAACACCGCCATGTTGGAATTTGTAAAGGGAAAACTGTTGCTGGCGGTAATCGTCGGCGTTATGACGACGATTATGCTTTTAATCCTCGGCGTCAATTTTGCCGTTGCCATCGGTCTGATTACCATCATCGCCGATATTATTCCCTATATCGGACCGTTTTTGGCCTTTGTGCCCGCCTTTTTCTTCTCCGTGATGGACTCCTGGACGAAGGCCATTTGGGTCAGCATTTTCTTCGTCTTCCTGCAATGGGCGGAAAACAATTTATTTGCACCTAAGATTTTAGGAAAGCGGACAGGGCTACATCCGGCAGTTGTTTTGCTTTGTATTTTTGTCGGCGGCGGAACCTTTGGCGTTATCGGCATGATTTTATCGGTTCCGGTCTTCTCGACTTTAATGATTCTTAAGAATTTTGTCATCATGAAGTGGCGAGACAGCCAACAACGTAAAAATGAAGTGAAAAAAGTTCAATAAGCGACGGCATGGCCGCCGCTTATTTATTTTTGAATAAAGTATTCAAATTGACATTCTATCTATCCAACTTTATAATTTTATTCATAATCAAGATTATACAGATCATCGGGAGGAAACATGAAATCATTGGGTTTACACGAAATTAGAAGCGCATTTTTAGAATTTTTTGAAAGCAAAGAACACTTGGCCTTGCCGAGTTTTTCTTTGGTTCCTCAAAACGACAAATCCCTTCTCTTAATTGGAGCGGGTATGGCGCCAATGAAAAAGTATTTTACCGGAGAAGCGACACCTCCCGCACCACGGGTATGTACGTCACAAAAATGTATTCGCACAGGCGATATTGAAAATGTAGGCAAGACCGATCGGCACGCTACATTTTTTGAAATGCTGGGAAACTTCTCTTTCGGCGATTATTTTAAACCGGAAGTTATTCCCTGGGCGTGGGAATTTTTAACAAAAGTATTGGAGATTGACCCCGAACGTTTATGGGCTACAGTTTATTTAGATGACGACGAAGCATTCCGTATTTGGAATGAAGTCATCGGCCTTCCCAAGGAACGTATTGTACGATTGGGGAAAGATGACAACTTCTGGGAACTCGCTGTCGGTCCGTCGGGTCCTTGTTCGGAGATTTATTTTGATCGCGGCGAAAAGCACGGCTGCGGCGATCCGAATTGCAAACCGGGCTGCGATTGCGACCGTTACATCGAAGTATGGAACCTCGTCTTTACCCAATTTGATAAAGACGAAGAGGGCGAATACCACCCCTTGAAGCATCCCAATATCGATACGGGTATGGGTCTGGAACGGATTGCAACTGTACTTCAAGATACGAATAATATTTTTGAAATCGACGCCATCCACGATATTTTAGAAGAAGTATGCCGCATGGCGAACTACACTTACGGAACCGACGGCAAAAAGGACGAATCGGTGCGCGTTATTACCGACCACATTCGCGCCATTACTTTTATGATTTCGGATTCCATTATTCCCTCAAATGAAGGCAGAGGCTATGTGGAACGGCGTTTAACGCGCCGCGCAGCAAAACACGGGCGCAATCTCGGTATTCACGAGGCCTTTTTATATAAGCTCGCCGATAAAGTCATCGATTCATGGAAAGTGCAATATAAAGAGTTAGATGAAAATCGCGAGGTTATTCGTCGGGTAATTCTACGCGAAGAAGAACGCTTTTTAAAGACGCTTGAAACGGGCATGAACCTTCTCGAAACGGAAATCGAAAATAAAAAGCGGGAAGGGCTTAACGAATTTTCAGGCTCCGATGCCTTCAAGCTATACGACACCTATGGATTCCCCGTCGATTTGACGAAGGAAATTCTTGCCGATAACGGCATGATACTCGATGAAATCGCATTTAATGATGCAATGGAAGCACAAAAAAACCGTGCCCGCGACGCTCGCGACGATTCTGAAAACATCGGATGGTCGGCCGGCGGCGGATTCAATTTCAACGAAATCGCTGAAGAGACAACCTTTGTCGGCTACGATAGCCTAAGCGTTAAAGACGCTGATCTTTTGCATATCATTTGTGAAGATGAAGAAATCGGCGAGTTAAAGACGGGAGAAAAGGGCATTTTCTACCTCGACCCGACGCCATTTTATGCTGAAAGCGGCGGGCAAATCGGCGATACCGGCGTATTGAAAGGGAAAGACTTCACCATCGAAGTGGAGGACACTCAAAAGACGAAGAGCGGTCATATTTATTGCATTGGGAAAGTTGTGGAAGGCGTAGCGAAAGCCGGACAAGTAGATGCGATGGTAGAAAAAGACAGACGGGAAATGATTCGTCGCAATCACTCGGTCACCCACTTATTACATCAAGCGCTCAAAGATGTGCTGGGCGATCACGTCAATCAAGCGGGTTCTTACGTAGCTCCCGGGATGATGCGTTTCGATTTTACCCATTACGAAGGTGTTTCTGAAGAGGATCTTCAGGCGATCGAAGAATTGGTCAATCGAAAAATCTTTGAATCTCTTCCGGTTAAAACTGAACTTTTGTCTTACGAAGAAGCAAAAGCCGATGGCGCCGTTGGTCTTTTTGAAAATAAATATGGCGACGAAGTACGCGTTGTGACCATGGGCGACTATTCGAAAGAGCTTTGCGGCGGTACGCATGTGGATAATACGGCCCAAATCGGAATGTTTAAAATCTTATCGGAAAACGGCATTTCCGCCGGTGTACGACGTATGGAAACTGTCACAGGCCCCGGCGCTTATCGCTTTACGAAGGATAAAGAGAACTTAGCGAAAGAAACGGCACGTCTTTTAAAAACAACGGAAGGCAACGTCCTTGAAAAACTGAAGAATCATTTGGAAAAGGAAAAGAGCCTTGAAAAAGAACTTAATCGCTTAAATGCCGAAATTGCAAAATCAAAAATGAGCGATGAAATCGGCGAAGTGGAAAAAGTGGGCGATATTTCCTTCGTTCGCGGAAGTTTTGAAAATGTATCCGTCGAAGATTTGCGGAACATGGCGGAAACCATGCGCGATAAAAACGATGCCGTCGTCGTTTTATCTACGCTTAATGACGACAAGTTGAACTTCGTCTGCGCGGCTCCCAAATCAGCCATCGAAAAAGGATGCAAAGCGGGCAATATTGTGAAGGAAGTTGCGAAAATTGCCGGTGGCGGCGGTGGCGGACGCCCGGATATGGCGACGGCCGGTGCCAAAGATCCTTCGAAAGTGAAGGAAGCCATGAACAGTGTGGCAGAAATATTACAAGCCTTATCAAAATAATGTCGGATTCTGATATTTGTGTTATAATAGCTCTATGGAGGAGATTATATGGACAATAATCAGTTTGAAACGCATATATTTGAAAAATCAGGCGGTGACAGCGAGAAAATTCGTTCAGGTATGACCGTAGTGTTTCATGCACTTGAAGACAAGGGATACGACCCGGTCGATCAAATTATTGGCTATGTATTATCCGGAGATCCCACCTATATAACGAGTCATCGAGATGCACGCAGCATCATACAATCAATTGAACGTGACGAGCTTTTAGCAGAGTTGTTAAAATTCTATTTAAAAGAAAAATAGAGATGGGCGTAGGCTCATCTCTATTCTAATGTTACAAAGGAGATCTATGGCTATTTTAGGAAAGAGGGGGATCGAAGTATCGCCTTTATGTTTTGGCTCCTTGACCTTTTCCAGATTTCAAGCAAATTTATCTTTAAAAAAAGGCACGGAATTATTAATATATGCCCGAGAAAAGGGTATTAACTTCATAGATACCGCCGAGATTTATGATAATTACGCTTATATACGCGACGCTATTAAAATTTTAGGTCGCGATGAGTGGGTTATCACTTCGAAGGCTTACTGCTATGATGCTAAAACAGCAGAGGCAAGTGTAAAAAAAGCTCTGACTGAACTGAATACCGATTATATTGATATCTTTATGCTCCACGAGCAGGAATCGCTTTTAACGCTTAAAGGTCACCGCGAGGCTTTAAAGCGTCTAAAGCAGTTTAAAGACGAAGGAATAATTCGCGCCGTAGGCATATCTACGCACTTCATCGGATGTGTCAATGCGACTGCGCTTTTTCCCGAGATCGAAGTCATTCACCCGATAATCAATAAAAAGGGAATCGGGATACAAGACGGTACGGCCGAGCAAATGCTAAACGCCATTAAAGCGCGCCACGACAAGGGCATTGGAATTTATTCCATGAAAGCTTTAGGCGGCGGCCATTTAATTCAAGACAATCGCGAAGCACTTCATTGGATTCGTGAACAGGAAGGCATCGACGCAACGGCGATCGGCATGCAGTCTAAGAGCGAAATCGATTATAATGTCGATTTATTTTTAAACCATCGCGAAAACGAGGAAGCATTACAGGATGTTTCCGGTAAAAAACGCCATTTAATTATCGGCGACTATTGTATCGGTTGCGGCAGCTGTGAAAATCGCTGCAAACAAAACGGCATTCACGTCATCGACGGGAAAGCCGTACCGAATGAAGATTGTATTTTATGTGGATATTGTGCCACGGTGTGTCCGGAATTTTGTATTAAAGTGATTTAAATGAACAGAGTATTAGGCCTAGACATAGGCAATAAAACTATCGGCGTCGCCGTATCCGATCCCCTCGGCATTTTAGCTCAGGGCGTTACGACGATTATGAGAAGTTCCAAAGTAGAAGATGTAAAGGCGTTAAAGCGCATTATTGACGAATACAAGGTGGAAAAGTTAATCGTCGGTCTACCGAAGAATATGAACAATTCCATGGGCTTTCAAGCGACCCGTACGCTAAATTACGCCGAGTATTTAAAAGAAGCCCTCGCTATGGAGATCGAATTTGTCGACGAACGATTGACGACGGCTTCCGCCACTCGCGCGCTGATGGAGGGCGGTGTACGACGTGAAAACAGAAAAAAACACGTGGATAAATTAGCCGCCGTACTCATTTTACAAACATATTTAGATCAACAGTCACTTTAATTTACGCCAAAGAAGGCGCACTTTTTATGTCAAAAGGTACATGTACAGGAATAGGTGGGTGAATTATGCCGGCAAATGAATATAAGGATTTTCTACAAGATAAAGGTTATAAATACACGAAACAACGTCAAGTTGTAATGGATGTTTTTATCGAACATGATGACGAACACATGACGACAGAAGAGGTATTTCAATACGCTTCTAAAAAAATGCCTGAAATCGGCATCGCGACAGTTTACCGTGCCGTTAGCCTCTTGGAGGAAATCGGATTTTTAACGGCCTTAACTCTTTCGGACGGTACGACACGTTACGAACGCCGTTTGAGAGGCGAAAAGCATATTCACCACCATCTGGTGTGCAATAAATGCCACAAAATTACAGAAGTTAATGTGGATTTATTAGATGACTTAGAAGAAGAAATTGAACGAACGGTTCACTTTCATATAACGGATCATAATTTAAAGTTTTACGGCATTTGTGAAGAATGCGCACAGAAGTTGAAAGGAGAGTCTGATGAAGACTAAGGAAAAACTTCGTATAATTCCTCTAGGAGGATTACATGAAGTTGGGAAGAATATGACGGTCATCGAATATCGTGACGAGATAATACTGATCGACTGCGGTATGACCTTTCCGGAAGATGATATGCCGGGAATCGACGTCGTCATACCCGACATAACGTATTTATTAAAAAACAGAAAAAAAATAAAGGGAATCGTCATCACTCACGGACACGAAGACCATATTGGTGCCGTTCCCTATGTTTTAAAACAAATTAATGTGCCTGTATACGGAACCAAACTTACATTGGCACTTCTCGAGAATAAATTAAAAGAGCATCGTTTGCTTCGCTCGACAAAACTCGTGACCGTAAGTTATAAAAAACCTATGAAGGTAGGCAAATACTTTGATATCGAATGGATAAGTGTCAACCACTCCATCCCCGATGCGGCAGCCCTTGCCATTACGACGCCCCTCGGCGTGTTGGTACACACCGGCGACTTTAAAGTTGACTTTACGCCCATTGCAGGCGCGCCCATCGACTTAAACCGCTTGGCGGAAATTGGAGACAAAGGCGTATTGGCACTTTTCAGCGAGTCGACCAACGTGCTTCGGGAAGGCTTTTCAATGAGCGAGCGAAAAGTCGGCGCTACATTGGATCGATTATTCGCCCTTATGCGGAACAATCGGATCATCATCGCCACATTCGCATCTAATGTGTTCCGGATTCAGCAGATTATAAACGCTGCCGAGCGCTATAACCGG
Organism: Aedoeadaptatus coxii; assembly: GCF_001553115.1. GTDB lineage: Bacteria > Bacillota > Clostridia > Tissierellales > Peptoniphilaceae > Aedoeadaptatus > Aedoeadaptatus coxii. The sequence goes on along the minus strand of NZ_KQ960175.1, from coordinate 17,866 downwards.
AAGGTCGTCTTAAGCGGTCGCAGCATGCTCAATGTCATGGGTATCGCCGAGAATCTCGGTTATCTTCGTGTAAAGAAGAATACCATCGTCGACATTAAGGACATGGATCGTTACAATCCCAAGCAACTGGTTTTAATTACAACCGGTAGCCAAGGGGAACCTATGAGTGCCATGACGCGTATTGCAAATAGTCAGCATAAACGCATTCAATTGACAAAAGACGATGTGATCATTCTTTCATCCCATCCGATTCCCGGTAATGAAAATGCGGTCAATACTGTCATCAATACCTTGTTGGATAAGGGCGTCCGCGTTATCTATGAATCTCTATCCGAAATTCACGTATCCGGACACGCCTATCAGGAAGAGCATAAGCTTATGCTCAGTCTTTTAAAGCCGAAATTCTTTATTCCCGTGCACGGTGAAGTAAAGCACCTTTTAAAGCATGCGGAAGTGGCGCAACGTATGGGTATTCCGAAAAACAATATTTTCCTGCTCGAAAACGGAGCATGTTTGGAAATGAATAAGACAGAAGCCCATCGCGTGAAAGATGTGGAATCCGGTCAAGTGCTTATCGACGGTCTGGGCATCGGCGATGTAGGCAATATCGTTCTACGGGATAGAAAACATCTTTCCGAAGACGGCTTGATAATCGCCATTATTGCCATGAACAAAAAGACCGGCGAAATGGTTTCGGGACCCGACATTATTTCCAGGGGCTTCGTCTACGTTCGCGAATCGACGGATTTAATGAACGATGTGCGTAACACCGTGTCGAAATCCGTTGAGAATTGCAAACAAAGCAATGTGAAAGAATGGTCTGCCATTAAATCGCAAATTCGCGACGACTTGAGAAACTTCATCTTTAAAAAGACTAGACGCAACCCCATGATTCTTCCCATTATTATGGATATTTAATAGCCGGTTTAACCGGCTTTTTTATAGCATGTATACGACAGAACCATTTATCGAAGAGTTTCTTAATGAACTCGTGCCGGAAAAAGACAATTACTTGAAAGAAATGCGGCGCTTTGCCGAAGAGGAAGAAGTTCCCATTATCGACCGGCAGGTGGAAAATTATTTGGCTTTCTTCCTATCGGTATTAAAGCCGCGCACCATTTTGGAACTGGGTACCGCCATCGGATATTCCGCATCGGTTATGGCCCGCGCGACGAACGCCGTCATTACGACGGTGGAGCTGGATTCTGTTCGTGCCATTAATGCGCGAACCCATTTGCAGAACCAACATTTGGAAGATAGAGTGGATCTCATCGTAGGTGATGCGGCGGAATTTATTACGAAAGATCGGGGATCTTACGATTTTATTTTTATCGATGCGGCGAAGGGGCAGTATGAAGTTTATTTGAAAGAATGCCTCAGGCTTTTAAATGAGGACGGCGTAATTTGTATGGACAATGTCCTTTTTCACGGCATGTTGGCGTCGAAAGCTTTGTTTAAACGTCGAAAGATAACTATCGTTAAGCGACTGAAGCGAATGTTGCATACGGTCTTTCAATCGGATGAATTAAGTGTCAACTTACTACCCGTTGGAGACGGTGTGCTGATGATAAGGAGATTGAATGAATAAAGTAGAACTATTGGCTCCTGCCGGAGATCTTGAAAAGTTAAAGACGGCCATCGACTACGGTGCCGACGCCGTTTACTTAGGCGGCGAAGCTTTTGGGCTACGTAAAGCATCGAAAAACTTTCCCCTGGAGACTATGAAAGAGGGCGTAGAGTACGCTCACGCCCGCGGAAAGACCGTCCACGTTACGCTAAACATCGTCCCCCACGACGGCGATTTCGACGGGTTGGAGGACTATGTAAAAGATTTGGAATCTATCGGTGTCGATGCGGTCATCGTCTCCGATCCCGGTATTTTTCAGCGTGTGCGCAGTATCTCGAAGATTCCTATCCACATGAGCACCCAAGGGAGCATTACCAATAGCGACACTGTAAAATTTTGGAGGGATCTCGGCGCCGAGCGGGTGGTTCTCGCAAGGGAATTGTCTTTAGACGAGATTAAAAATATCGTCGACACAGTTGACGGCATCGACATCGAGACATTTGTTCACGGGGCTATGTGTATGAGTTACAGCGGACGCTGCTTGCTCAGCAATTACATGACGGGAAGAGACGCCAATCAAGGGGATTGTGCGCAGCCGTGCCGTTACAAATACCATTTGGTCGAAGAAAATCGTCCGGGAGAATATTTCCCCATCGATTCCACGGAAGAGGGAAGCTTTATTCTCAATTCAAAAGATCTTTCCATGATCGGACACATCGACGAACTTATCGAAGCGGGCATTCGGTCTTTCAAAATAGAAGGACGGGTCAAGAGTTCTTATTATCTCGCCACCGTCATTCGTTCCTATCGCATGGCCATCGATGCTTACTATAATGACCCTGAACATTACGTGTACGACGAAAAGTTATTCGAAGAAATTCAGAAAGTATCCCATCGGGATTTTACGACGGGTTTTTACTTCGGAGAAGCGAAGGATACGCGGGGGATCAGTAACTCCACAACCTACATCAGAGATTACGATTTCGTCGGCGTCGTATTGGATTACGATGAAGAGAATAAGCGCGTCACCATCGAGCAGCGCAATCGCTTATTTGAAGGTGACGAAGTGGAGATCTTCGGGCCGGGGAAAGACTATTTCCTTTGGACGATCGAAGATATGCGAGATGAAGATGGAGAGCCTATCGAGGTAGCCAATAAAGCGAGACAAATTTTTACAGCTCGCCTCGACCGCGCAGTAGAAGCAAAAGATATGATCAGAAAGAAGATTGATTAATATGCGACCAGTTTTAATCGGCCTTTGCGGAGGTTCCGGATCCGGAAAGAGCACTGTTACCGAACAACTATATGCGAACACGGGATCCGAACGATGCACGGTCATTCGCCAGGATAATTATTATAAAGATCAGTCCCATCTTTCTTTTGAAGATCGACAAAAAACCAATTACGACCATCCCTTCGCCTTTGATAATGATCTTTTCATCGAGCATTTGAAATTGCTGCGCGAAGGGAAGTCAGTGGATATGCCGGAATATGATTTTTCCGTTCATAATCGAAAGAAAGAAACCATTCGGCTGGAACCGAAAGATATTATTCTCATTGAGGGAATTTTACTTTTTTCCGAGCCGCGCATTTTGGAACTCCTGGATATGCGGATTTTTGTCGACACCGATAGCGACGTGCGCATCTTAAGGCGCATTAAACGGGATATGAAGGAGCGGGCGAGAAGCTTAGATTCTGTTATCGATCAGTATATGGCGACGGTACGGCCCGCCCATTTACAATTTGTCGAGCCATCGAAGCGTTATGCCGATATTATCGTTCCTGAGGGCGGTTATAATAAAGTGGCGTTGGATTTAATTCAGACAAAAGTCGATCATATATTAAACAGCAGGAAGAAATAGTTTGACAAAGGTGGAATTGACTGATATACTAACGCTTGTATGAAGAAGAAGTCCGTTTCTCACCTTACGACTTACGTTTTAAGGTTTGTTCCAGATTATGTGAAGGCGGGTTTTTTGTGCCCGCTTTTTTTGTTGCCTATGGAGGTGTTTAGTCATTAAGGAAGTTCAAATCAATGGTGAAATTCGCGCAAAAGAAGTGCGTCTTATCGATCCCGATGGAGAGCAATTGGGAGTTGTGTCCATTGACAAAGCAAGAGAAATTGCTGATGAATTTAAGTTAGATCTCGTCAACATTGCACCGACAGCGAAACCGCCGGTGTGTAGAGTATTGGATTACGGCAAGTATCGCTACGATATGATGAAGAAAGAAAAGGAATCCAAGAAAAAGCAAAAGACCATTACCGTTAAGGAATTGCGTCTTACGCCTAAGATCGAGTTTCACGACTTAAACACTAAGGCCAATCGAGCAATTGATTTCCTTAAAGACGGAAATCGCGTCAAGGTTTCGGTTCGTTTCCGCGGTAGAGAAATGGGCCATACTGAAATCGGGCGCGAAGTGCTTGACGAGTTCACCGAGCTTGTTTCGGAATATGGTCAAGTCGATAAGAAACCGAAGATGGAAGGCAGAAGCATGGTCATGTTCTTCAGTTCCAAGTCAGATAACTAATAGGAGGAAATGCTATGGGTAAAATGAAAACACATAGAGGTTCCGCAAAACGTTTCAAAAGAACGGGAACCGGTAAATTGAGAAGATTTAAAGCCTATAAAGGTCACTTGACCGGTAAGAAAACGGCTAAGAGAACGCGTAATCTAAGAAAAGGATCCATGGTCTCCGCAGCCGATACGCGTCGTATCGACCATATGATTCCGTAATCGGGGGGTAGTTAAGATATGGCAAGAGTAAAAAGAGGCGTTAACGCTAAGCGTCGTCATAAAAAAGTTTTAAAACAAGCTAAAGGTTATTTTGGAGCTAAATCCAAGCTTTACAGAGTTGCAAACCAAGCAGTTATGCGCTCTATGAGCTATGCCTTTGCAGGTAGAAAGCAAAAGAAAAGAGATTTCCGTAAACTTTGGATTACGAGAATCAACGCGGCCGCTCGTTTAAACGGCATGAGCTATAGCCGTTTCATCAACGGACTTAAAAAAGCGAACGTAGATATTAACCGCAAGGTTTTATCTGAACTCGCAATTCATGACCCGGAAGCATTTGCACAACTTGTTCAAGTAGCTAAGGGAGAATAATTGCTACACCCTGTAGGGAAGACTCCCTGTAGGGTGTTTTTATATGGAGCAACCATTGAAATTACCTGACTTTATTCATAAAAAAATCACGAAAAACCCATCCCTCGTGTTAGGCTTATCCTTTATCGTGCTCATATTAGCAGGTGCCGTACTTTTAACCATGCCCTTTGCATCTGCCGACGGTAAAAGTTTAGACTTTGTCGATGCGCTTTTTACATCCACGTCGGCTTCCTGTGTAACGGGGCTTATTGTAAGAAACACGGCGGCAGCATGGAGTATATTCGGGAAAATTGTCATTATTACCCTGATACAAATCGGCGGCCTCGGCACCATGACCATGATGGCGTGGGTTTCTATTTTAATCGGTAAACGAATTGGCCTTAGCGGGCGTATGTTTATAAAAGAGCAATGGAGTGCGGAGTCTTTAAAAGGCCTTGTGCGCCTTATGCGCTTCGCCACACTTTTTACACTTTCGGTAGAAGGTATAGGCGCTCTGCTTTTAAGCTTTCGACTGATCCCTCTATATGGCATCAAAAAGGGCGTCGCTTTTTCCGTATTTCATTCGATCAGCGCCTTTTGTAACGCCGGCTTCGACCTTTTCGGCGATTCTCTCGTCTCTTTCCAGGGCGACTATTACGTTACGTTGATCATCGCCGGTTTGATAATTTTAGGCGGTCTCGGTTTTATCGTTTACGTCGACCTTTGGCATTTTCCTGAAAAACGCCGATTACGGGGGCAATCGAAACTTGTCATTACGACGACGGCCATTTTACTCGTTGCGGGAACTTTCTTATTTTATTTCTTTGAAGCGACCAACGTAGATACTATTGCCGCCTTGCCCGTTCCTCAGAAAATTCTGGCTTCATTTTTCCAATCGACGACTTTTCGTACGGCGGGATTTAATTCCATCGATATGGGGAAAATGCGCGACGCCACCGTATTTTTCAGCTTTTTGTTAATGTTTATCGGCGGATCGCCGGGTTCTACGGCAGGGGGGCTTAAAACTACCACCTTTGCCATCGTTATGAGTTCTGCTTTTGCTACATTGAAGGGGCAGGACGACACTGTTCTTTTCAAAAGGCGAGTGGAAGAGGAGACGGTACGCAAGGCATTTTCATTATTTGTCATTGCCATCGCTCTCGTTTTTGCCGTAGCAGCCTTTATAGTGGCTTTTGAAAAAGGCGTCTTTCAGTTTATGGACATTCTCTTCGAAACTATTTCCGCCTTCGACACTGTCGGTGTCTCGAGAGGCATTACAGGAAGTTTAAGCAGCTATTCGAAACTGGCGCTTTCGTTTACAATGTATATTGGTAGAATCGGGCCCACTACCTTTGCTATGGGCCTGTTCCACGACGAACATAAAAAGAAATACCGCTATGCGGAAGGAAAATATATAGTAGGTTAGGAGCGAGCTATGGGTAAAAGTTTTATTGTTTTCGGCATCGGCCGACTGGGATCCACTGTCGCCAAGAAGTTATATGCCATGCATAACGACGTATTGGCGGTAGATGTAAACATAGAGAAGATTAAAACTATTTCTGAAGACGTCACCACCGCCATTCAAGCCGACATTATGGATGCAGACGTACTGGAGGATTTAGGGCTGAGCAATTTCGATTGTGCGGTGATCGCCATCGGTAGCAGTTTGGAATCGGCGATTATGGCGACTATATCCTGTGTCGAAGCGGATGTTCCCATGATTATAGCAAAGGCTCCGACGCGACGTTACGGAGCCATACTGAAACGCTTAGGTGCCCATAAAATTATTTATCCCGAAGTGGATATGGGCGTTCGTCTTGCGAAGAGTTTGTCGGACAACGGAATTTCCGATTATTTCGAGATCTCCGAAAATTATGGCGTCATCGAATATGAGGTAACGGAAGATTGGGTTGGAAAAACGGTAAGGTTATTGGCGTTCAGAAGTCACTTCCACGTCAATGTCATCGCCATTCGGCGGGACGAGGGGCTGATCGTCCATAATATTGCCGATGAAATTTTACAGAAAGGCGATGCGATTATTTTCTTCGGAAGCGACGAAGATTTGAAAGAAATCCAAAAGGAACATGGAATTGAAAAGAATTGATTCTGAACATAATGAACGATTCAAAAATTGGAAAAAATTAAAAGATAAAAAATACCGGGATCGCTTCGGCGAGTTATTAGTGGAAGGTACGGTAGTCGTCGAAGAGATTTATCGCGAAGGCTACGTTAAGGAAATTTTAATCGACGATGAAAAACTTCATTTGGCAGAAAAATTTGAAGATAAAGACGTGCCCGTTACGGTTTTAAAGCATTCTTTATTTGAACAGCTGACGTCGACGGAAACCAGCCAGGGTATTATCGCTCGTTGTCGCCATTTTATACGCGATCTGAAAGAATTTCCCCCAAAAGGGAAATTCCTATACACCGACGGCGTACAGGATCCCGGTAATTTAGGGGGCATGATTCGCTCGGCGGAAGCCTTTCATTTCGACGGTATTTTGCTCGGAAAGGGAACGGTAGATCCCGGAAATGACAAATGCGTTCGCTCGTCTATGGCGTCGGCCTTCCGCGTGCCAATGGCGAAAATCTCAGATGACGACTTAAAAAAATTACATGAAAATATGTCTTTTTACGGCTTGGATATTCGTGGATGCGACATAGGCAGAGATTTGACAACAGAGGAAAACCTCGTGCTGATCGTAGGCAACGAGGCGCGAGGACTTCGTGAAGAAACTCAAGAAATAGTAGACCATATGCTTCGCATACCGATGAAAGGAACCATCGATTCATTAAATGCCAATGTGGCGACATCCATCGCCATGTTTATGATTGGGGGAATAAAATGAAGAATATAGTACAGCCATCGACGTTGCCGGGATTTATGGAATTGCTCCCGAAAGACCAACTGGTCTTTAATCGAATGAAAGATATTATTCGACGCAATTACGAAAGCCACGGCTTTTTGCCCATCGACACGCCGGTGTTGGAAAAGCAGGAAGTGCTCCTCGCCAAAGGCGGGGGAGAGACGGAAAAACAAATTTACGCCTTCCAAAAGGGAAGCACCGATATCGCCATGCGATTTGATTTAACCGTTCCCTTGGCGCGTTACGTCGCACAACACTATAGCGACTTAAGTTTTCCCTTCCGTCGCTACCATATCGGGAAAGTATACCGCGGCGAAAGAGCGCAAAAAGGGCGTTTTAGAGAATTCTATCAATGCGATATCGATATTATCGGTAACGACAATCTTTCCATCGTAAACGACGGCGAGATTCCCTCGATTATTGAGAGTACCTTTATGGATTTGGGATTCAACGACTTTACCATTCATATCAATAATCGCCGCATATTAAACGGTTTCTATCGTGCTCTCGGCATCGACGATACGACGGATGTTTTGCGCGTCGTGGATAAACTGGATAAAATCGGAATCGACAGTGTAAAAGAAGAGCTGGAAAAGTTGGGCCTTTCCCAAGATAGCATCGAAAAAATCGCGGAGTTTATCGCCATCGACGGTACAACTCAAGAAATATTCGATCAGTTGGATGCTTTGAAAGTTGACGATGAGGATTACAGACGAGGTGTTCAAGAGCTTAAAGAAGTATTTGAAATCGCATCCGCCCTCGGCGTTAAAAGCGAGCACATGATTCCCGACATGAAAATTGCCAGAGGCTTGGATTATTATACGGGCACAGTTTACGAAACGATTCTGGACAATTACCCATCCATCGGCTCCGTATGCAGTGGCGGACGTTACGATGATTTGGCAAGCCATTACACGAAACGAAAACTACCCGGCGTAGGCATTTCCATCGGCCTTTCCCGTCTTTACTACCAATTAAACGAAGCGGGACTCTTAAAATCTTACGATCAAAAGGGATGCGATTGCCTGATCATTCCCTTCGACGAAGCGAAAATCGAAGGTCTGAAGCTCCTCAAAACATTGCGCGACGAAGGTATTTCCTGCCAGCTCTACGGCGAAAGCGGAAAAATCGGAAAGAAATTTAAGTATGCCGACCATATCGACGTTCCCTATGCCATCGTGTTGGGTCAATCGGAAGTAGAAGAAGGTAAGCCGAAACTTCGCAATATGAAAACGGGGGAAGAAGAGAGTTTAACGGTCGAAGAGATTTTATCTGTAGTAAAGAAATAATCATAAAAATTTTGTAAATTCATTGAAAAATGAATTGCTTTCTGCTATACTACTTTTCAAGTATGAAGGGACGAGTACGCAAGCCATCAGCGAAAGAGGACGGTGTGAGCTCTTACATTTGCGGAATACCAACCCTGACTTCTGCCTTAATCGGCAGCGCATAACAGGCGTTATCTGTTTTGAGAAGTAATGAAGGTGGAACCACGGTACCGATCGTCCTTTTGGGGCGGTCGGTTTTTTTATTGAGGTGAATTATGTTTAAGTTAAGTCTACCTGATGGAAGCGTAAAAGAATATGAAGTAAAGAAATCGGTCAAAGAATTAATCGCCGATATTTCCGAAGGTCTCGAGAGAGCCAGCGTCGGAGCAGTTTTTAACGGCGAAATTGTAGATAAACATTATGTGATCGACGAAGACGGCACGTTTAAAGTGGTCAAATTCGAAGATCCCGAAGGAAAGCAAATTTTCTGGCACTCTACGGCTCACTTAATGGCCTATGCTATTAAAAGACTTTTCCCCGCTACGAAATTTGCCATTGGCCCCTCCATAGAAAACGGCTTCTATTACGATATTGATTTAGATCAACAATTAAGCCCGGACGATTTGGAAACCATCGAAAAAGAAATGAAGGCCATCGTTAAAGAAGGCCCAATCTTTGAAAAAGAAGTCGTTTCCAAAGAAAAAGCGGAAGCCATTTTTAAAGATGAACCCTATAAAATTGAATTAATCGAAGATCTTCCCGCCGATGAACAAATTTCCATTTATCGTTTAGGGGATTTCGTCGATCTATGTCGCGGACCCCATCTTGAAAATGTAAAAGACATTAAAGCCCTTAAGTTAACCTCTATTGCAGGCGCATACTGGAGAGGCGACGAAAAGAACAAAATGCTTCAACGGATTTACGGTATTTCCTTTACGAAGAAAAAAGAATTGGACGAATACCTGGAACGTATGGAAGAAGCTAAACGCCGCGATCACCGCAAGATCGGCAGAGAATTAGATCTCTTCAGTTTCCGCGAAGAAGGACCTGGCTTCCCGTTCTTCCATCCCAAGGGAATGATCGTACGTAACGAATTGGAAACTTTCTGGCGCGACCTTCAAATCGAAAGAGGTTACGGGGAAATCAAGACGCCCATCATCTTAAACGAAGCCTTATGGCACCGTTCCGGACACTGGGATCATTATCGCGACAATATGTACTTCACCAAAATTGACGGCGAAGATTACGCGATCAAACCGATGAACTGCCCGGGATCCATTTTGGTTTACGAACAAAGCATGCACTCTTACCGCGATTTCCCGATTAAACTTATGGAATTCGGTCAAGTACACCGTCACGAACTTTCCGGCGCGCTCCACGGACTTTTCCGCGTTCGTACCTTTACTCAAGACGATGCCCACGTCTTCATGCTCCCCAGTCAAATTCAAGAAGAAGTTATTAAACTTATCGACTTGGCCGACGAACTATACAATACCTTCGGATTTGAATACACCGTCGAGTTATCTACTCGTCCGGAAGACAGCATGGGTACCGATGAACAATGGGATATGGCCATCGACGCCCTTCGCAAAGCCCTCGACAGCAAACAAATGGAATACGAGATTAACGAAGGCGACGGCGCTTTCTACGGCCCGAAAATCGACTTCCACTTGCGCGATGCTATCGGCAGAACATGGCAATGTGGCACCATCCAATTGGATTTCCAAATGCCTCAAAGCTTTGAATTGACTTACGTCGACGAAAACGGCGAAAAACAACAACCGGTAATGAGTCACCGTGCGCTCATGGGTTCCATGGAACGTTTCTTCGGTATTTTAGTCGAACACTTTGCCGGTAAATTCCCCTTGTGGCTGGCTCCGGTTCAAGTTAAAGTTCTTCCCATTAGTGAAAAATTCCATGGCTATGCTGAAAAAATTACCGACGAATTAAAGGCTAAAGGCATTCGCGCCGAATTCGATGAACGTAATGAAAAAATCGGCAAGAAAATTCGCGACGCACAAATGGAACGTATTAACTATATGGTCATCGTCGGCGAAAAAGAAGAAAGCGACGACGTAATTTCCGTACGTAGTCGCGACGGCGAAGAACGTTCCGCATTAAAACTCGACGATTTCGTAGCCGAATTAAAAGAAGAAATCGCAAGCAAGAAAATTGACTAAGATTTATGCCATCGGCGATTCATATGTTGCCGGCTACGGCGTAAGGCCCGGTAAATCTTGGGTCGATCGACTGGAGGAGAAACTTCAAAAGCCCATCGTTAATTTAGGGGTGAACGGCGCCTGGATTACCGAGCGGGCGGAAGTTACGATCCCTCTTGAAGAAGACGATCTTTTAATCGTCTTAGGCGGATGTAATGATCTTTTAGGCGATGGAAGGGCACAAGATGTAGAAAAAGCTTACGAGCATTTTCGAAACATGGCCCGTGAACGGAAAGCCCGGGTATTGATCCTATTGCCGCCGATGCCGAGCATCACTTCTGACGAACTTTTTGTCGGAATGGCCATGATCGAATCCTTAAAAAATAAGTTAACGGAACTTTACGCTATAAGTGAAGGCCTGTCTCTCGATCGCGTTATCGCAAGAGACGACGCGCGATTTATCGACGGCATTCACTTAGATGAAAAAGGCCACGAACTTATCGCCGATGCGGTGTATGAAGAAATTTTAAAATTGTAAAAGAGGCTCGCTTCGGCGAGTCTTTTTTGCTCCTTGGGGTGTGAAAATGCGATGAAGCCGTCGACACCGGGAAAGGGCAATGGTACAATACCTATAGAGGTGATCACGTGAATTTTGATTTTTTGCCTTTTCGAAATAATAATATTCCCAATCGAAATGATGAACTAAAACCTATACTTAAAGATACATTTGCTCGCCTGAAACGAGGCGAAGTTTCTAAAAAGGAACAAGCTGCCCTTGCCGCTCTTCTCCTTGCAGCCACTTGCGGCATCGGTTATGGTGCTTTTCTTCATGCGCCTCTCGCCGAGCAGGAAGCATTAAAGGCCGCAATGAAAACATCGGTAGCACACGCTCAGGAAGCGGATGCGAACCAAATGAAAAACGAGAAGACGACACTTAAAGAAACGGATGTGGAAAAAGCCTTGGAAGATGATATTGCATCGGATCCCAATGTTTCCATTTCCAATGAAGAAGTGGCGAGTGGGGAAGGTAGCGAGGGAAGCCTAAATGTTGTAGTTGAGCATAATGGACCTACCGAAACCCTTACCCAATACTTGGAAACTTTAGAATCACTGCCCTATAAGGTCACCGTCGATTCCGTTTCCTACAGCAAAGATCCGTCCAATATGGAAACGACGACCATTCGTCTGTCTATTCCTTACGAAATCGTCGATAACAGCTTGGCATCTAAAACATTTGAAACGACACCGGCCACGCCGTCTGCGCCGGCTACGCAAACGCCGGAAACGACGGCCACACCTACGACAGGCAGCGGTTCGTCGTCTACAAGCTCCTCGTCTTCCTATAGCAGAACCCCTACGACGGTCGTTCGCCCCTCTACCGGTACGGCGAAAAAACCAAGCACTACCACGGTGAAAAAACCCGCCGCAAAGAAACCGGCGAGCCCGGCTAAAACCAATCAAGTGAAACCTCAAACGGAAAAACCGCCCATGACATCGGAAACCGTATATTTGGCACCGCCGATTACACGTTATTCCGTTATGGATACGATTTTAACTGTAACAGGCGACGGTACATTTGAGACGTCCTTTGTCTCCGACGGCGCAGGAAATGTAGCAAAAGAAAACCGAGTAGGTAATTTAACTTTTACGACGCCGGCTCTTGAAGAAGGGGCTCAAGCCCTGAAACGCGAAATCTTCCTCGATACGGGCGGATTCTATTTGCCGAAAAACGGCTACGAATTTACAATCGACGTTATTCCCGACGCAAATGTAGGCGGCGAATTCAGTCTACTGCTCTCCGATCTTTCGGGCCATACAAAAGAAGTATTGCCTTCCCGTAAAGGAGATGTAGGCGACGGATACACCCGTCTGTTCTTCCCCTTAAACGGTATGGACGGAACCATGCGCGTCGTGCAAATGCGCTATAAATTCCAAGATCCGGGTGGAGTATCGGTCAACATCCCCATGAAAAATGTTCAAATTTTATCCCATGGAAAATAAAATACGGGCCATGACACTCGTCGAAGTCCTTACTGTCGTCGCTATTTTAGCTTTGACGGTAGCCGTTGCGACGTTGGGCCTCCTTGGCGTTCGGCAATTTAAAGCTGAGCGCCAATTACATATGATGGCAGGAGAGCTTAGCGATTTAAGGCGTGTGGCCATGACGGAACGGAAAGAAACATCCATGAGCTTTTCAACCGACGGGTACACAAAGAGCGTGAAGGGTCGTGAAGGAACTTTTTCGCTTTACGAATCAAAACTTGTTTTTACAAAAAGCGAGACGTCTAACGGAAAAGATCGATTGAGCTTTTCTCCGTCGGGGAGACCGGCAAATAGTGGAACGATATATTTTGAAATTGGGAAAAGATCCTATGGACTCATTCTTTCTCCTGTAAACAGCCATATTCGAGTGGAGAGGTTCCATGAAAAATAAGAGTTTCAGTTTGATTGAAGTCATTTTGACCCTCGGGATCGTAGCCCTTCTTGTCGTGATGTTGAGCGCCGCCTTAGGCGGGAGTGCCCTTCAATTCGGTCGTTTAAGCCGCGATCGAGATGCTGCCGTGGAAGGGGAAGACGTCATGGAAGCGGCCATGGCCTATCAAACTTTGAAGTCAAAACACTGTCATGTGCAGATCACGAATTATAGTGAAGGAATAGAGCAAGTGGAGGTATTCCATGATAAGACGGGAAAACTTCTTTTTCGTGGGCTTCGGCCGAAAAAAAGCATTTACACTCCTTGAATTAATGCTCGCCCTGGCCATTGGATCGCTGTTAATGGCCGTTCTCGGAAATATTTTGCTCACATCCCTTAATACTTCTGCCGGACTTGGCCGGAAAATGACGCGAACCAACGACGAATTTTTTGCGTTGCAATCGTTGATCGACGAGATTCACAGCGCCGATGCATTTTACTTCATCGAAGATAACGGGTTGCAGCTGTATGTACGGGAAAAAGGGCGAAACGGCCATAAAGTGGTGAGTTATGTTTTGCAAAATCGCACACTTTCACGTTACGGCGATTATTATCGTGCAAAGTACAGTAAAGAAAAAATAGGGAAGCGACCGGGCGTACGAAATATTATCTTAGACGATGTAAAAGAGCTCCATTTCAGCAGAGAAGGCGATTTATTGACGATTCGCCTCACGCGAGGCGGAAGAGAGTACACGCGCTCTGTGGCGTTGAGAGGTGGCTATGACTAAGCGATCCGGATCCGTTTCCTTAATGGCGGTTATGATTTTTTCCATTATAGCCCTCTTATCTCTCTACTTATTTTCGAGACTGGAAACCCAATCATTATCGGCCCGCGCTATGAAAGACAGTGCGCAGAGCGGATACTACGCAGAATCTCTGGCGTACTTGGCATGGAATGACCTAAAAGAAGAAAAACTGGCATCCCTTTTTACCGGCGGAAAACAAACGCTCCCACGTCCGCAGTACGGCGACATTACAGCGCAGACGGCGGAACTTCAACCTATAAAAGAAGAGGGAAAATACTGTTCCTTTTCCCTTTTGACGCGGGCAACCTATAAGGGGATCAGTTCTTTCGCTCAACTTAAAGGGGAATTGGTCAATCCGATTTTTAATGTTGAGAGCGGACACCTGGATTTTGGGACAAAAGGCTTTAAAGAAATCGTCTCACCCTGGTTTGCGGCTCTGGAAAAAGATCCCGATTACATGAAGGAGCCTTCTGTCGATAGCTGGATGACAGCCAATGGCGATTATGTAACATACGACAACAGGCGTTTTCGAGTGATCCGTGGAGAAAATGAGATCGCAAGTTTTTCTCCCGATCTGCCGACGCGCATCTTTATACGAGGCGAGCTCACGTTAAAGACGCCCACGGCAATGGAAGGTCTCGCAGTCATTAACGAAGACGCCATTATAAAAGGAAATTTAAAGGTAAAGGGCGTCTGCATAATAAAGCCCGGTGCCCGTATCGAGGGTCGACTGGCCTGTGACGGCCTTATTTTAGGGAATCAGCCGGAAGGTGCCGTCGTCGCCTTCAATCCTAAAGCAACGGAAAGGGTTCTCTACCCGTTCCCCGGATTTATAAAAATCCATGATCTCCATATGAAAAAAGTTTACGAGCAATAGCTCCTTAGTTGTGAGATTTTTTACAATTTGGTATAATGTGTTAGCAGTACAAAGAAGGAGGATTATATGATCTCAGCAGGTGATTTTAGAAAAGGTGTAACTTTTGAAATGGATGGCGATGTCTATCAAGTCGTCGATTTCCAACACGTAAAGCCCGGTAAAGGTGCGGCATTCGTTCGTGCAAAAATCCGTTCCGTATTAAACGGCGGCGCGAAAGAAACGACCTTTAACCCCTCGGAAAAATTTGAAAATGCGGTTATTGAAACCAAGCAAATGCAATACTTATATTCCGACGGCGAGCTTTATTACTTTATGGACAACGAAACTTACGAACAAATCCCGATTGAAAAGGAATTTGTCGAAGATGCGTTGAACTTTATGCGGGAAAACGACATGGCGACGATTCAAATCTACCAAAACAAACCCATTAACGTTACACCCGAAAACTTTGTTGAACTTGAAGTTACTGAAACCGAACCCGGCGTCAAAGGCGATACGACCTCCGGCGCTACAAAACCTGCAACGGTTGAGACCGGTTTTACACTCCTTGTACCGCTATTTGTCGATCGCGGAGATAAAATTCGTATCGACACCCGTAGTGGCGAGTATATGTCCAGAGTTTAATGAAGGAGGCTGCCATGAAAAATATTTTACAAAGAATTGCGTACGTCCAAGGATTAGCCGACGGCTTGGGATTGGAAGAAAATTCCAAAGAAGGCCAAATTCTCTTGGAACTTGTCGATGTTGTAGCTGAACTTACAGAAGTTCTCGACGAAAAATTTGAAGATCTCGAAGATTACGTCGACGTAGTGGAAGAAGATTTAGCTGAACTTGAAGATTACGTCTACGACGATGAAGGGTACGACGATTTCGATGAATACGATCTCGACGATTACGATCTCTTCGATGACTATAACGATCCGACCGAAATCGATGTAGAATATGAAGGCGCCGAACCTTTTATGGATGAAAGTGATTTAAGCGAATAACAAAGACCGCCTACGGGCGGTTTTTTTAGGGTTCTATGTCAACCATTGGGGAGTCTAGTGAAAACTAGGCTCCTTTTTGTTTTCCTAAATGCCATCCATCACCGGTTTTGAACAGGCTAATATTAAACGAAGAAAGAAAAAGTAATAATTTTTTATTTTTTAAAAAGTAAATTTTGATTTTAAAAACATAATCCCAGTCAATTTAATGATATAAAAATATCAGCGTGGGATTTACTTTTCCGAGTTACAGTAATATAATTGTATACAATAAAGAATATTCCTTAACAGAACCGGATGAAACGTAAAGGAAAGTAGCTATAGGCGTCTAAAGTTGAAATGTAATTTATTAGACATGTCGGATTTAACATTAGAGTTACAAGGAGGCATAATGGTGGAACGGAATAAACTTGAAAGATATCACATGTTCACGAAGGTCTTTAGTATTATATGGTTCGTCTTACCCGTACTGGTGATCGGCTCTATGTTTAAAGATATCTACGTGGGCCATATTGATTCACGAAACATCGTGTTTCAAATATTTTGTGCTATTATATTGGTAATTGTAGGGTCTGCGTTTCGTAATCTAAACTATCTTCTGAAAGATATTCTTCATGAGGATAGGTTTTCTGTTCAATACATGGAAAAAATTTCCTCCCTTGTAAAGACGACGATGGTTGTCGTCTTCCTATATGGTTGCATAGGTTATGAGGGTGGAGGTCCCGGTTTGGAGCGAATTGATTTAAGTCCGGATATGATATTGTCGCTTGCCTTTCTTGCTTTTCTTCAAATTGTTTTCAAGCTGTTTGTTGTTTATCGGGATATGGTTCAGGAGAAGTAATTGGAAATTCTCCAAATGGTTTGACCGAAATCGATGTAGAATATGAAGGCGCCGAACCTTTTATGGATGAAAGTGATTTAAGCGAATAACAAAGACCGCCTGAGGGCGGTTTTTTCTTTGATTAGGATATTGTGAGGTTTTGAATGAAGCGTGATGAAAGACGAGACGGTAGCACTTTTGCCCAAACTCGATGTCGATAAGCATATAAATATTGAAATTGAGCTGGATGAGCTTGATTTGACAAGTGCTGAAAGTAAGGCAACATATGCTCAAATCACAGAATATGTTTGGAATAAATTTCAATTAAAAGTTTCAACATTATATATTGCACAGATAAAAAGGAAATGTGGAATAGAATTACGAGAACATTACAACAAGTCTAAAAAGGAGAAACAAATTATTCCATAATGTACACCTGAAAAAGACGCAGCCATCGTGGATGCTTTGAGACACTTCAAAATGATTTAATAGAAAAGAATGACAGCATATGACTTTCTGCATTTATGACATTCCTACTTGGTATAGGAACAGTTATTATTTCTCTCTTACGAGGTATGAATTAGAAAATAGGCTCAATATAAAGATTGATAGGATCCTTGTCAAATTGAAGCCTGCTTTTCCAAGAAGTGCCATGTTTTGCCTGTTCGTTTTCATACCAAGATTTACCTTTAATATTATATTTTTTCTTATAGCTTTCGTAAAACTCGTCAATGACAGATAGGCTATTTTCTTTGCAGAGTTTATCACTCTGATAACGGATTTGGTGGTAGCTTTTCTTGTTAGACTGGTAGCATCTACCTGTTACCATATTTACATTATTGAAGATGATGTGATTGTGGATATGCCCCTTATCTACGTGAGTAGATAAGACAAATTCGTACCATCTTTGAGTATCTTTTTACACAGCTCCATACCAATCTGGTGAGCCAATTCAGGACCCAGTAAAAATGATTGAATGAGATGTCTTGCAAGAACGGTTCCTTTTGTTCCTGCGTCATT
>NZ_KQ960174.1:8291-13444 GCF_001553115.1 Aedoeadaptatus coxii | reverse complement strand
GGTTTGGTTCTTTCAAATTTTCCTTTTGCCATAATATTCCTCCTAAAATTTCGCACAATATATAAGTGTATGTTACCCCAATTTATAGTAAAATGCAAGAATTTTACAGCGCGACGACGATTCCGCCGTAATCGGCGTAGGCGCTCGCCAATCCTTTGGTTTGAACCATGAGGATTTTTGCGTTTTCAATTTCTTCCTGCAGGCGTTTACTCAACATTTCTGCCTTATCTTCCGCATGGGAGTAGCAGATGGTAATAAGATCGGCGCTCTTTTCTTTGGAAAGTTTAATGAGCTCGTCGCCGAGACGCATGAGACTTTTCTTGAATCCCCGATTGATTTGATGTAAGGCGATGGAGCCGTGTTCGCTCCTCATAATGGGCTTCATATTTAAAACATTGACGGCTTTTCCCGCCAGTTTGGGAATGCGGCCGTTTTTAATGAGATTATCCATGCTTTCCAATATAAAGAAGGTGTTTTGCTCTTCCACATAGTCCTCGATGGCCTTTTGCGCTTCGTCGAATGTTTTGCCCTCCTGAATCCACTGATACAGTTTGGACACCACATTGCTCGTGCCGGCGGAAGCGGATTTAGAATCGATGAGGGCGATTTTTTTATGGGGATGTTCTTCCAACACGGCGTGAATGCCGCTGGCTGCAGCGTTGTGGCTTCCCGAAAGTTTCGATGAAATGGTGACGACAAAGCATTCGTCGGCATCTGCCGATTCGATGGCCTCTTTAAAATGGAAGGGCGAGGGGCACGCTGTTCGTATAGGTTCTTTCGTTTCCTTCATGTCCCGATAAAGGCTCTCCAGATCCAAATCGTAGGTGTCGATGTAGCTCGTGCCGTTGGCATCGATTGTAAAGGGAACGTAGATTATTCCCATGGCCTCCGCTTCGTCCCGAGTGAAATCGGCGGATGTGTCGCAGACAATGGCTATTTTTTTCATCTCAGTTCCTCCTCAATGTAGCGCGCCAGGGACTCGGCTTCTTGCTCTAACACCGCCTGATCTTTTCCCTCGATCATGACGCGCACCACAGGTTCCGTACCCGACGGGCGAATGACCACGCGGCCTTCCCCTTTAAATTTTCCTTCCACTTCGGCAATGCGCTTTTGAATGCCCTCGTGGGTTTCGTAGCTTTTCTTTTTCTCGTTGGCCACTGTGGCGTTGACGAGCACTTGAGGATAAGACGTCATAAGGTCGTTTAGTTCGCTCATGGGCTTGTCGGTATGCTCCATCACTTCCAGTAAATGAAGGCCTGTGGCCAAGCCGTCGCCGGTGGTATTGTTTTTAATGAAGATAATATGGCCCGATTGCTCGCCGCCCAAAACATAATGTTTTTCGCGCATGGTTTCCAGCACGTAGCGATCGCCGACTTTCGTCTTCACGAGGCCTGCGCCGATGGATTCCAAATAGCGATCCAAGCCGATGTTGCTCATGATCGTACCCACGACGGTGTCTCCCGTCAGTTCGCCCTTTTCTTTTAGACCCGTGGCGCAGACAGCGAGGATGTGATCGCCGTCCATGACCCTGCCTTTTTCGTCGACGGCGATAATGCGGTCGGCGTCGCCGTCGAAGGAGAAGCCCACGTCGGCGCCTGTTTCTTTTACAAGCTCGATGATTTTTGAAGGATCCGTCGAGCCGCAGTGATCGTTGATGTTTTGGCCGTCCGGGTAGATGTTAATGGCCGCCACATTGGCGCCGAGGCGGGTCAACACTTTTTCCGCCACATCGGAAAGGGCACCGTTGCCGCAGTCGATGGCAATGGTAAGATCGTCGAGAGGTCGGTCGATTAAACTTACGAGGTAATCTTCGTAATCGTCGATGCCGCGGAAATCTTTTCGCTTCGTGCCGATGGCCATGCCCGTAACAGGTTTCGGTTCCCAATTGGGATCCAGGAGTTTTTCCTCGATTTCTTCTTCCACCTTGTCGGGCAGTTTAAATCCTTCCGAGGAAAAGATTTTAATGCCGTTATATTCGTAAGGATTGTGGGAAGCGGAAATGACAATGCCGAGAGCCGCACCGTAATGACGTACGAGATAGGCTACCCCCGGCGTGGGAATGACGGAAAGGTTGACGCAATCCACGCCTCCCGCCATAAGGCCTGTGGCGATGCCCATGGAAAGCATGGTGCCGGAGTGTCGGGTGTCTCTTCCCGTTAAGACGAAGGGCTCTTCGACGCCCGTTTCGTGAATGCGTTCGGCGAGAATGCGACCCAATTTTACAGCGAGCTCCGGTGTTAGAAAGCTACCCGCGATGCCGCGAATGCCGTCGGTTCCAAATAATTTCATTGCTTCTTCCTTTCCTCGTATCGTCTCTTGGCGTAATCGAGCCAGTGTGCTTTATCGTTTACTTCCGGATGATCCAAAAGCATATCTTCCATTTCCCGTAATATTTCCCCCATCAAGGGGCCGGGCTCTATACCCAATTCCATGAGATCCCTGCCGCTCACGGCGAGATCCCGTCTCTTGGGAATCCCCGCTTCCATCAGTTCGCGAATACGCATTTTTCGCTCCGTCAAAAGGGAAATATCCCTCGCGCCGTAAGTACACGCCATATCCGCCGCCATAAGATCGTATAAATCTAAAATATACTCCTCCCCGACACGGCGAATTTGTCGGCGAAGGGCTTTATCCGTCATGACATCGTGGACTTTCATATGCTCTTTAATCAAGATACCCACTTCTTCTTGCAAAGCCTTCGTTTCTTTTAGATTTTTCAAAATCCGACGCGCCGTTTCCGCGCCCTTTTCGTCGTGGCCGAAAAAATGCCCTACACCCTTGTCGTCGACGGTGAGGGTGCTCGGCTTTTCCACATCGTGAAAAAGAGCGGCGTAGCGCAGGGCAAGCTTCCTCGGCGCGTGATCCACTACGCAAAGAATATGATCGAAGAGCGTTTTATCGTGATGAGGGTTGCGCTGATCGTAGCCCACTGTGGCCACAAGTTCCGGAAATAAAATAGAGAGAACCCCAGTAGCTTCCATGGTGTAAAGCACTTTGGAGGGCTTTTCCAAAAGGAGAATTTTCCCCATTTCATCGGCGATACGCTCTTTCGAAAGCAAGCGGAGTCGCTCTTTTTCAGCTCTAATTGCCGCAAGAAGATCCTTATCCATGGCGAGACCGAGCTGGCCGCTGAAACGAAAGGCGCGCAAAATACGCAGGGCATCTTCTTCCAGCCGACGCTTGGGATCGCCGACGGCTTGCAATATACCCCGCTGTAAATCTCCCCTTCCGTCGAAGGGATCCACGATGCCCTCTTCCGGCGAATAGGCCATGGCGTTCACGGTAAAATCCCGACGCTTCAAATCGTCGATTAAATTCGGCGTAAAGGAAACCCCCTTTGGTTTTCTGCCGTCTTCATAATCGCCGTCGATTCGAAAGGTAGTAATTTCCACGGGACCTTCGGAGGTCATAACGCCGATGGTACCGAATTTTTCCCCTTCCCGAAAGGTGGTGTAATCGGGAAAAAGATTTAAAATCTCTTCCGGCAAAAGGGGCGTCGTCAGATCGTAATCGTGAGGCTCTTTCCCCATGACGAAATCCCGAACGGCGCCGCCAACCACATAAATCGAAGCGTTTCGCTCACGGAAACGCACCATAATATCTTGAACAGCACTTGGTAAATACATAGAGTTATTATATCACTTTCTACGGTATTTTTCTTAACTCCCCTCGCTCTCTCCCTTCCCTATGGTATAATCGACACAAGAGAAATAAAAAACGAAAGATCGTCAAATGGACGGAGGTAAAGGATGAAATGGTTTAAATTAATACCTGTTTTAGCACTTGCCGTAGCGTTAATCGGTTGCGGCAAAGGAGATAAAAGTGCGTCGATCAATGGCAACGCCGACAGCACCATGATGGCCGCCCAAAAAAATAAAAACAGCGCCGACAACAACGACGGCGAATACGATCCCGTCGGCGACCGCGAACGGGAAGAAGCTAAGCTTTTTGAAAGCGACAACTCCAAAACCCGTTATGCCGCATTGGAAGATGCCAGCGATTATATTTCCCTCGTTGAACTTTCCTCCGATGCCGGCGGCGGCGTATCCTTGAAGTTTATTAAAAACTACAAAGGGGCTCTCAGCACCATCGAGCTCAAGACGCCGAAATCTCTAACGCCCAATCAAGAATACATCGTCTTTTACCGGGATACGCCGGAAGGCGACGTACGCCCCACCCACGATACCTACGCTTTTTATAAAGTAGACGGCAGCGACGACGAATTGCTCCGCTATTTCGAAAAGAAATACGACGAACGCTACTCGGCAAAAGATGAAAAGACATCCAAGTCCTCCAAGGATAAGGATAAAGATACCGCCGAAGCGGGCAGCGCGTCCACCTACGATTCTACGGATAAAGACGCCGCCGACACGACGAAAAGCTCGAAAGAAAGCACAAAAAGCGGCGAATCCTCGAGCAAGAGCAAGAGCAAGAGCAAAAGCACGTCCAAGACGAGCAAAGACAGCGACGAGAAAAGCTCGACGAGCAAAAGCACCACAAGTACAAAAAGTACCAAAAGCGGCACAAGTACCAAAAGCACTAAAAGTACCAAAGGCAGCAGCTCGAAAAAACAATCCACCAAACGATCGACAAATTTAGAAAATTAAAACATCAAAAAAGGAAGCGAGATGTAATATCCGGCTTCCTTTTTAATTGGAAAAATACATTCACACACAAAACTTCTTTTTAATTCGGTTTCATACAACCCGAGAACCATGTCGCGGGGAAGGGGAAAGGGCTCAGAGGCAAAGGCCGCATTTCCCCTTCCCCGCGGACCCCAACCCCATTCTGGCCAGCACTATAATGAAAAATGCCTACGGCATTTTCTCCATCTTATGCTGCTCAAGCAGAAAGATACTCTTTTCAGTTATTCAAGAGATATTCAAAATAATTGCCTGAAACAGAGCATCTATCTCCGCAACACAGCCCAGTACAATCGAAGCCCGTTAGGGCTTCGCACCGCTAAAAAGCGTTAGGGTGGAAAGGATTGGGGTTTCAGGGGAAAGGAAAGAGGGCGATTCGCAACGCCCTATTCCTTTCCCCTGAGAAATATTTTTGAATGAATGATTTACTTTTTCAAAATATATTTTTCAGAATAAATTTTTAAAAAATACATTCACGCACAAAACTTCTTTTTAATTCGGTTTCATACA
>NZ_KQ960174.1:0-8191 GCF_001553115.1 Aedoeadaptatus coxii | reverse complement strand
CCTACGGCATTTTCCTGATTATTGTCTGGCGCCAGAGGAAGTTATTCTCCGGCGAGAAATAAAATCTCACGCTCACCTTGCGTCGGTAAAGCTTTTACCTGAAACAAGAAATTACTTTCCGCGACGCAGCCCAATAGAAATCAAATGGCGTTAGCCATTTGGACTGCTAAAAAGCGTTAGGGTGGAAAGGAAGGAGATTTTAGGAGGAGGGAAAGATGCGAATCCGGGCGCCCTATTCCCTCCTCCTAAGATTCAAAGAAAGATTTTTTGAATGGATTGTTTGCCTTTGCATAAAAGGTTCTTTACGCAAAATCACAAAACAAAAATCTATCTCCTACCTATAATCCCCTCTAAAGTGAGTCGTCCCTACAAAGTACACGATGTTTTTGCCGGGTTTTCCAAGTTGGGCATAGTTCCCGACGCGAACCTGCAAGTTAATGTAGCGATATTTAGGCTCCATCATATTCTCGCGGTGGCCAGGGGAATTCCACCATAGCCGATAAAAGTTCTCCGCAAGCACTTGTTCGTCCGTCATATAAAGACGGCTCTTCTTGCCGATGCGTTCGTTAGACATATGGATGATCTCCGCCAGATTTTCGCCGCAAATCGTGGTACGCAATTTCGGGCGAATATAATCGAATGCCGTAACCCACGATCTTCCGTCGAGACGGACGTGATCTTGTCCGTTAACGTCGATGGATCCGTTTTTCAAAAGTTCCTCGACACGTGTCGTCGCGCCGTGCGTTAAATCGTCGCCCCATTTTAAAGGCACGAGACCCCGTTTCGTTCGATCCGCATTAATCAGGGCTAAAAATTCCCTATTGAACTTTTCGTGATCGAAGGTTCTGCCGCTGTTAAAGGCGTTAAATTCAAAGCCTCCGCTTACAGAAGGCTTCGCAGGGCGAGCAGGAATTGCAGGTGCAGGTTGTGCAGGAGCCGGCTTGGACCCCCTCGGCTTCACACTTTGACCCGCATTGTAAATCATAACGAACACATCGCCGCGAGTGGCCGGCGCTTTTGCGTCCGGCGCGCCCACGTCACTTCCCGCACCGATAATGCCCAGCTCATCCGCCCAACGGATCCACGACGTAGGCCACGTGGCGCCTTTAACATCTTCAGGCGACAGCCCCTCCTTTGCCGCTACTGTGAGCATTTTTATTATTTCGGCATTGGTCACGGGATTGGCCGGACGGAATGTGCCGTCGGGGTAACCGACAATGGGGGAAACACCTTGTGGATTTTTCAAGCGACAAGCCGTTTGCACATAGCCGCTCGCCCAGTGGCTCGAAGGCACATCCTTAAAAATTTGGGCGCCCCGTCCTTTGGGCTGATGCCCCGTCATGCGAATGAGAAGCACGGAAACTTCCGCGCGGCTAATGGGGCGATCCAAACCGAGGCTTCCGTCAGGATAGCCCGTCACCACGCCCTCGTTTTTGAGGGCATTAATTTTATCGTTACGACCTACTGCCCATGCCGGGTTCGGCACTAAAAGAGACGTCGCCAGCATAAGCGTCGCCAACATTTTACACCATTTTTTCATACATACCTCCCATTTATTTTACTTTAGCGTAGCATAGAGAAAGAGAAACTACAAGGAAGGACTCTCCCACAAAAAAACCGCCGAGCGCATGGCTCGACGGAATTTCTATCCCTTGGACATCTTATTTTCTATTTTTTCTCTTCAAACGTTCTAATCCGATCAACAGTCCCGATGCCAACGCACCTAAGCCCGTGGGAGCTGCGATGCCGGGATCGAATGTTTGCGGTGCTTTTCGATCATCTGCCTTGCGTCCTCCTTCTTGAGCCGCCGGCGCCATTCTTCTTGCTTCATCGTCATTTCCTTCTTTTCCGGTGTTGGAAGGATTGATCCTACCCGAATCGGAAGGATCGGCGGTACCCGGTTTTCTCGGATCGTTCTTGCCCGAATCGGAAGGATCGGTCGTACCCGGTTTTCTCGGATCGGTTTTACCCGGATCGGAGGGATCAGCGGTACCCGGTTTGTTCGGACCGGTTTTACCCGGATCGGAGGGATCGGTCGTACCCGGTTTTCTCGGATCGTTCTTATCCGGATCGGAGGGTTTTTCACTACCGGGGGTGTTTCCACCAGGAGTGTTTCCACCTGGAGTGTTTCCGTCGGGGGTATTTCCGCCAGGAGTGTTTCCACCTGGAGTGTTTCCGCCAGGGGTATTTCCGCCAGGAGTGTTTCCACCAGGGGTATTTCCGCCCGGGTTTTCGCATTTACACTTGGTCCCGACTTTTACAATCTTCTTAACCGGGTCTGTGATTACTTTTTCTTCTCTGGAAACTTCATTACTATTTTCTACAGTAATTGTAGTTTCTTTCTTACCCAGTTTACCTTCTTGAACGGTTTCAGTCTTTCCGGCTTCCATTTCAGGATCTTCTATGATTTCCACTTCGAAAGGAATATCACTTTCAACTTTTACCTTGCCTTCAGTCTTAGAACCATATTCATATTCTGCATCCGTTGGTTCGGTTCTTTCGACTTTGGTCTCAATCTTGCCGGTTTCTTTATTGAAAGTGGTTGTAATCGTAACCTTACCCGGAGTACCGTCTTTAATCTTCTTAACTTCTCCGGCCTTCAGTTCCGGATTGTGTTTGAACTTAGTATTTTGAGGAATTGGCTCTTCCTTAACAACAGGTTTGATACCGACCTTAACAACTCTCTTCACGGGATCTTTTGTTTCTTCCTTGGTTACAAGTTTTCCTTGTTCCTTATCATAAGAAGTTGTAATCGTAACTTTACCTTTTTCGCCGGGAGTTACTTCCTCTTCCTTGCCCATTTCAACATTTTCATCATAGATATATTCAGTTTCAAAGGGTTTTTCAACTTCTTTTACAATGGGCTTGATGCCGATCTTGATGACCTTATCGACAGGTTTTTTAGTGGTTTTGAATTCGCCTTCTTTGGTTTCCTCAACTTTGCCGTCTTTGATTACGAGCGTATTTGTTCTTTCCTGCTCGCCAGGTGTGCCTCCGGTTTCTTCCCGTTGGCCGGCTTCAAGATTTTTATCGTATTCAATTCTGGTTTCGAAAGGCAATTCTTTCTTTTCTACAATTTCATGAGTACCGTCGTTGGTGCCTTCGCCGACTAAAACAACCGCCTTCTTAGCTTTTTTAGTTACCGTCGGTTCGGATGTTTCCGTTACCTTGGAATTCACGATGGTAAGGGTCTTTTCTTGCTCGCCCTTTTCGCCTTTTAATTCGTTGCCTGCATCATCGGTGGCGTATTTCCATTGGCCCTTTTTAAGGGACGGATCTTTTCTAACTTCAACTTCAAAGGGAATTTCTTCCTTAACTTTTTCAGTTCCGTTCGTCTTGCCGCCGATTTTTACAACTCTGTTTTGACCTGCTTCTTCTGTTTCAGAAGTTACGACCTTCTTTTGGTCTTTGTCATAAGTTGTTGTAATGGTAACTTTGCCGTTTTTGCCCGGAGTTACTTCTTCAGTCTTTCCGGATTCAAGGTTTTCGTCGTAGACATACTCTGTGTTGAAGGGTTTTTCTACAACTTTTGTTACTGGTTTTGTACCGATTTTTACAACTCTGTCGGTAGCTTCTTTAGTTGTCTTGAATTCGCCTTCTTTAGTTTCAGTTACTTGGCCATCCTTGATAACAAGTGTGTTTGTTCTTTCTTGTTCTCCCGGATTTCCTTCTTTAATAACTTCTTGTTGGCCTGCATCCAGGTTCTCATCGTATTCGATTACAGTCTTGTAATCTATATTTTTCTTTTCAGTTACTTCATGAGTACCGTCGTTGGTGCCCTTACCTACTTGGATGATTGCATCTTCTGCCGCAACTTCTGTGACAGTCGGTTCGCCGTCGACTTTAGAATTTTTGATTGTCCAAGTTGTAGTCTTTGTGCCGACCTTACCCGGTTTTACAATCTTGTATTCGCCTTTTTTAAGTGTATCTACTTCTTCAATCTTATATTTGAATGGCAATTCTTCTTTGTGTTCAACCTTGCCTTCGGTGTTTCTACCTACTTTTATAATTCTCTTTTTAGGAGCCTTGGTTTCACTAAATTCGCCTGTTTCAGTCTTTGTTACATTGCCATCTTCAATTGTAAGAGTAATATCTCTCTTCTTTTCTCCGGCTTCGCCTTTTTGAATTTCTTTGGTTTCACCTGGAGCAAGACTGTCGTCAAATTGGATTTCAGTTTCAAATCCTACTTCAACTTTTTCTTCAATCTTGTGAGTACCGTCGTTTACACCTTCACCGACGTGGATTTCTCTAACTTGTGGTGCTTTTAGTTCTTTTTCTTCTTCTTTTACGATTTTTGAATCTTCGATGGTATAAGTTACTTTCTTAGATCCTTTTTCACCTTCGGTGATGACCTTGATTTCGCCCTTTTTAAGCTCAGGGTCCTTTACTACTTTGGTTTCGAAAGGAACTTCTACTGTTTTTTCTACTTTTCCGTTGGTACCATAAGCCACGAATTGAGCTTCTGTCTTCTTTGTGCCTACTTCTAGCTTGCCATCTTCTTCATAATAGTGGGCTGTTACCGGTACATTTAGGAGGGCTCCATCTACTGACTTGCCTTCTTCAGCATTTGGTACAGTAGCCGTTACCTTACCGGTCTTTTCATCTATAGATACATTCCAAACATTGCCCTTGTCATCTGTATATGTTGGTGAATCTAGGGTGTACTTACCTGGTCTTCTGTTGTATTTATCTTCTGTATTTAGGATTACATTTGAAGAAAGCTGATCTCCTGATTTACCTGCCTTGGCGTTGTAGCGGGCAGTCATATTGGCCTTTTCTTCGATTACGAAGTAGGCATTGGCTTCTTCGGTAATATCTTTCCCCGGTTTTTGCTCGTCTACATAGTGAGCAATTACAGGTACTGTAAGCTTTTCTCCACCGTCAAAGGCTGTAGGATCTACCGGTTTCGCACTAACCTTACCTGTTTTTTCATCAACTTTTACAGTCCATTTATTTCCCTTATCATCTGTAGCTAGCTTGTTACCCGCTTCGTCAGTTTCCAGAGTATCCGGAAGGGAGTAGCTTTTTGGTGAAATTCTCTTGTCATCTTTTTTCACACTTGCCTCTGATGTTTGCTCATTGACCGGGTAGTTAACTTGGGCATCATATTCCGGCTTAATATAAGTTGATTCTTTAACTACAAAGTGGAAATAGTGAACGTCCTTTGAGCCGTTAGTGTAGGTATATTCTATCGGTACGGCGATAAAGTCTCCGGCCTTGGCGGATTTCGGAGGTTTAACTGTAAATTTAGAAATATCTTTGGCATCAACATCTATCTTCCATTGGTCTTTTTCTGCCTTGCCTTCATTTTCCTTGTTGATGAAGTCCATGATAATTCTACCGGCAGCTTCTCCCTTTTTATCTGCTTCATTCATTTCAGCAGCAGATTTGTCATTTTCACTTGGATTAGCCGGCTTAAACATTTTAACTGTAAAATCCTCGCCAGGATTTACATTTAAATAAGTCCTACCTTCTGTATCTTTTCCATTTTCGTCTTGAAAGGACTGGTTGTAGTATCTTGTATCATCTAGGTTTAGCTTGAAGCTTCCGACTAGGTTGTAGTGGTCGTAGCGGTCAATGCCTTGCTTGTCGATTGTGACATTAGTTCCCTTGTGATTGATGTCGGCAGTACCGGCTTCTGAGCCTGTATATGTTCCTGTGTCACCAAATTCGTCTGGTGTTTCTGCTATTTTTTTAAATTCTTCTGCTGTTCTTGGACGGGCAAAGAATTTGACATCAAGGTTTTGGAGGGCTTTATAATCATCAGTATTAAAGATTGAGTCTTCATTGATAACAGTCTTGTCATTTTTATCTTTTTTAAGGGCGCCTTCTGGCATCTGGATATGGATAGTTCCGTTTTTAATATAGGCACTTGCCCCCGGAACAACTTTTCCTGTAATTGGGTTATAAACTTGGCCGACTAGTCTTTCTTTTGCATTTTCATCTATATTGTCCACCTTGATGCCAGTGTCGATGTCTTGACCTTGGACAAAGACCTTTTTGTTGTATTGGCCGTTTAATTTCATTAGCTCAAGCTTGTCATTTTCATTTGGCCATGGGTTGACTTTGTAACCTAAGAGGAAGCTATCACCAAAAAACTTAACTCCTGGATTTTCTTTTGTGTAATTATCCTTCATACCAAAGGAAGTAGAGTCGTTGTCCTTGTTGTTGATATGCTCAAGGGTTTCTTTGCTAGCTTCGTAGTTTAAATTTCTTTGTGTTCCAGCACCGTCCATAGTACTATTTTCTGTTGGTTTGTATGTTACATCAGGAGATTCAGATGTTATTTTTTCTCCTTCATTCATCATTGGCTTATCTCCTGTCTCTACAGGAATACGTCCAGAATCCGTAACATAAATCTTAGTATAGGTTCTTTGACCGGTCTTCTTGTCTATGGTGATTTGATAACCATATTCAGTCTTACTTGGTGATGTTGCAGATGGGTTCTTAATATTGAATTTTAAACCATCTTTTGCTTTTTCTTGGTCAGTTATATAACTTTCTTGGTTTGTATTTCCCGGTTGTAAATCCGTTTCTTTATAGCGTTCAGATCCACTATAGTCTTTGATTTTCTTTTCATCCTCGGAGTAGTTTTGCTCATTAGTTGCAGTTTCTCCTGCTCCTTGAGCTTCCGGCGTTTTTTCTTCACCGATTTCCAAGCCGGTTTCCGACGTAATGACAGGTTGAGCCGCTGCCGTAACGGCGGGTCTGGTCGCTTTACGGGCAGCTTCTTCCGATGCAACGGTAGCTTCTGCAGCTTCCACGCCCGCTTCTTTAGCGGTCTCTTCTTTAGTAACTGCTTCTGCGCTTCTTGCTTTTGCAGGAGCAGCTTCCACAGCTTGTTTTTCCACCGGGGCTTCGGCGGCCTCTTCCGTCGGAGTTTCCATGGCGGTTTCTTCCACATTTTTCGCTTCTTCGTTTAAAGCTTCGTCGACTTGGATCGTTTTAGCTTCTACGGCGCCTTGTTTGTCTTCTTCCTTCTCGTCGAGGACGGGGCTATCCGATGCCTGTTCTGTGGGAGCGACATTTGTGTTTGCTCCCGTCTCTTCTTGAGGTGCCACGATGGCCGCCGGTTGCCCCACTTCTTGAGCAAAGGCATTTTGGGGCGCCATCATTAAGCCCGTAGCGAGGACAGAGACTCCTACCACAGACTTAAGTAAATTATTTCGCTTCTTTAGTGCATTTTCATTAGATAAAGGCAGTGCCACATTTTCTTTCGCGGCTCTGCCTGTTATATTTTCATTCATCAAAAAAATTCCTCCTCGCAATAAACTTAATGCAACTTTAAGTCTATTGATTACTAATCTGTTTTTTACACGTATACTTTAGTATACCCTACTTTAGTCCTTATAAATGGGATAAACACGTTATATTATTGAACTTCCATATATTTCCCAAACTTTTTATTATATGTTTATACTTTCGATATAATTTTTTCCTTGGTTTTAAACATGCGAACGATTTTTTATCTTCGATGTTTGACATTTCCTTGTTTTTTTCCGTACTTTGTCTGCTTATTTCCATAGAGTATTTCACATTAATAACTATTTCTCTTCGTTAATGAACATATTCCATATAGTGTCCTCGCCAATATAGACACCGCTTTTTAAATTTCGTTCTATTTTTTACAATCTTGGGTATTTATCCATAGAAGATTGACTTGGAAAGGAGTTTTTATGTTATTCATTCACTATCCGAAATGTTCCACCTGCAAAAAAGCCAAGGCTTATTTAGACGATCGTGGCGTCGCCTACGAGGAACGCCACATTGTGGAAGATCATCCGAGCTATGAGGAATTGAAGAAATGGTATGAGATGAGCGATTATCCCCTAAAACGCTTTTTCAACACCAGCGGCATGCGCTACCGGGAAATGGGTCTGAAAGATAAGCTACCCGACATGAGCGAAGATGAACAGCTAAAACTTTTAGCCACCGACGGCATGCTCGTGAAACGCCCTATTCTCATCGACGGGGATCGCGTACGCGTCGGCTTTAAGGAAAAGGAATGGGACGAATTATTTTAAATCCTGCGGGCAAAAGCCTGCAGGATTTTTTATTGTCTGCGCACCGTATCGCAGGGGCATCCTCCATCGAGAACCAAAATCTCACGCTCACCTTGCGGCGGCAAAGTTCCTTACCTGAAACAGAGCGTCTCTTTCCGCGACGCAGCCCAATACAATCGAAGCCCGTT